>JALHPC010000012.1 GCA_022842685.1 Candidatus Kapaibacterium sp. | reverse complement strand
ACCGTAACAAGGACACTTCGCCTTGCCTTGGTCGCGTGTGGTCGTGATTGAGTATTCATCACGGGGCCTTTCAGAAAGTAAGTTGGATGTATCGGCTGTTTTTTACATCGTCGTGATATCTTGATTCTTTACGTCGTCAGTCATGTCGTGGCGCCATCAACGGCACAAGTTTCATGATCTTTTGAGCGGGCTCACAACATGGACAAGTGGAAACTACGAAAATATTCGTAACATGTGCAAGACACGTATTCTTGAGCACATTTCTATGGCACAGGACTCATCCGGGCATAATTGCACGCACGTTGTGTCATTGCCGGACGGACGAAGCGCACAGAATGGAACGCTAGGCGCACAGTGTATTCACTGTTTAACACACTGAGGACTTGAGCAGTATCTGCTCACTCAAGCAGGAATATCTTCGAACTTCACAACAAAAGAGACGATAGCCGTGTCAGTTTGCTGCGTCGCCCGTTACCTCAGTGTACCGCGACGAAGACGTGATTATGATACGCCTCGACTCAATCCGGGCATGGACTCGATCGCGGCTGACAAAAACGAACGCTCGAATACTCCCAGCAATTTTCAAGCCGCTAACCGCGAGGCAAATGGACATCGAATCTCTCCAACCATCTGAGATCTGTACTTCACATGTGATTGCAAGTGCGACTTCGGATGCATAATTGATGAACCGCTGCACATATGTTGAGCCGATGCGGGCAACGTTGTCTACACTCGTTGTATAGCGTGAATATTGTCGGAAAAGATAAGAGGTCAGACTGATCCTGGATTTCCCGCCGGTGCTTCCATTACCACCACGGCTACTGCAACGGTGGCCGTGTGGCTTAGCGTAAGGTGTATCACGTGGTTGCCCCAGCGTTCAGCCATTACACCGTGCAGGTCGAGCACGGGCTTGCCCGAAACTTCGTTGCGTACTCCCACAAGGTTGAAGGCCATGCCGTCCCGCATACCCGTGCCAATGGCCTTCGAAAATGCCTCCTTCGCCGCAAAGCGTGCTGCATAGTGCAAGTACTTCGTGGCTCCAAACCGCTCGCAATATTCAATTTCTAACGGCGTAAACACGCGCCGCAAAAAGCGCTCGCCATATTCGTTAGCCGAGTTCTCAATACGGTCCACGTCAACAATATCAGTTCCAATGCCGGTAATCATGTAGTCTCCTTCAAGATCTGCGGCAGTGCAACAGCACTTGGTGCTCGCACAATGTGATGTGCCTGATGCGAAAGCGCCGTAGGGTTTGGATTAATTTCGACAACGACAGCCCCGTAGTTGGCCGCAGTAGCGGGAAGGCCAGCAGCAGGGTACACTTCGGCACTCGTGCCAACTACAAGCATCACGTCGCACTCGCGGCAGGCCTGCTCGGCTCGGGCAAAAACGTCTCGCGGTAGCTCTTCGCCAAACCATACGACGTTTGGACGCATCATACCGCCGCAATGTGTGCACGTAATGTCGTCCGTCAAACAAATGCGTCCACAATCATTGCATCGGTTTTCAATGATATTGCCGTGCACTTCAAGCACGTTTACACTGCCGGCGCGTTGATGGAGTCGGTCCACATTCTGTGTAACAATCGTAACGCTACTACCACGCCGACGCTCAAGCGCGGCAAGGGCGCGATGGCCATCGTTGGGCTCGACGCTGGCAATGATCTGCCGTCGATAATCATACCACTCGCGCACCCGTTCAGGATTTGCCAGAAAGCCATCCATGCTGGCTAACTCTCGCGGCGAAAACCGAGCCCATAGGCCGTCTGGATCTCGGAACGTAGCCACGCCCGACTCGGCGCTTACGCCAGCACCGGTTAGCACAGCTATCGACGATGCCTGGGCCACTAGATCGCGTACGATGTCGAGAACGTCCGTCATTGATTCTTGATCTGATCTTCCAGCAGCAAAAACGCCTTGATGAGTTCGTCTAGGTCGCCATCCATAACGCGGTGGACGTCGGTAATCTTCAGTTCTGTGCGATGGTCGTTCACCATGGTGTACGGCTGGAACACATAGCTGCGAATCTGCGAGCCCCACTCGATCCGCTTTTTTGTGCCTTCGATGGCGGCCTTGGCGGCTTCTTCCTCTTCGCGCCTGCGCTGATACAGCTGGCTGATAAGCATCTTAATGGCCATTTCGCGGTTTAGCAGCTGCGAGCGTTCCTTTTGACAGGCCACAACGATACCCGAAGGGATGTGGCGCAAACGCACTGCCGTTTCCACCTTGTTCACATTCTGTCCACCCTTGCCGCCCGAACGAAAGGTGTCCCATTCGCAGTCGGCGGGGTTAACGGTGATGGCTACGTCTTCATCGACTTCGGGATAGACGAACACGCTGCAAAACGACGTATGGCGGCGTGCGTTCGAGTCGAACGGCGAGATGCGCACTAGGCGGTGCACACCGTTTTCGGCTTTCAGATAGCCATAGGCGTAGGGACCTTCAATCTCGAGCGTGGCGCTTTTAATGCCGGCAGTGTCGCCCTCTTGTTCGTCGGCAAGCGTTACGGTGTAACCGTGTTGTTCAGCCCAGCGCGTGTACATGCGCAAAAGCATTTCGGCCCAGTCCTGTGCTTCGGTGCCCCCTGCTCCGGCGTTAATGGTAAGGATGGCGTTGCGATTGTCGTCGGGGCCTGCAAGAATCTTCTTGAGTTCGATGTCGTCGACGGCTTTCACGCAGGCCTGTAGCTCTGCCACGATGTCGTCTTCCATCGATGCTTCGTCGGCTTCTTCGGCCAGTTCAATCATGGCCTCGACGTCGGCAACACGTGCCTTGGCTGTTTGCCAGGAGTCAACCCATTCCTTTAGCGAGGCCAACTCGCGGGTAATCTTTTGAGCGCGCGTTTGGTCGTCCCAAAAATCGGGCGACGCTTGCAGCATCTCGCGTTCTGCTATCTCGTCGTGCTTATGATCGATGTCAAAGATACCTCCGTAGTTGTTCCACGCGTTCGCGGAGTTCTTCGATCTGTTGTTTCTGTGGTTCAAACATGGGTAATGTGGCCAATAAAAGTGGCCGCAAAGATAACCCATGGGCGCACAGCAGTTCTCCTAGTCTCTGCCTAGGATCTTCACGGCCGGTATCTCGGGAAGGAGCTGATGATAGAACAACAGTTCCATCACAGTGGCCAAGGCCTCTTCGCTCTCGTCGGTCCATCCATAGGTGATGCGTCCTTCACGCGGAAAGTGGTCGCCATCGGGTGGCACTTGTTCCACCACGTCGACGTCGCGCTGTGCAACGCTGCCAAGGGCTTGCACAAGAGCTACCATTGCGTCCTCGTCGGCCTCGGCTCTGCACGCCCACACATAGACTGGCAGTGGGGCTTCGAGCATATCGGAATACTCTTCGCTTACGTCCATCACACTTAAGCGGTCGGCTGCGGGATAGTCCACGTGGCAGTCGCCACCTTCGCCCTTGCGCACGGCAAGGTCTAAGTCGAACTTCTCGGCCATAAGCACCACGCCAACGGTTGGCAGGAAATCCTCGGGAGCATTCGATGTACACGTGGCTAATGCGCGGCCATGCTCGCCAAACGAGATGGCAGCAGCATTCGTATAGTCGTGCAGCATCACAGCACCATGTGGAACGATGCGGTAGTCGGCACGGCCTACGCCCATGCCATAACCCATCGGCGTAACAAGGGCAAGGTCGGCGCTGTTGGCTAACAACAGGCGCATACATTCCATTTCCGTCGTTCGAATCACTCGGTGATTGGCAGTCACAGCCAATACTTCAAGGTGTTCGATAAGGGGCTCTGCTAAACTGGTGGTTGGAATAGCGATGGTCATAGCTGCGAATCTACGCAGCGCAGTCGCTGCACAATATGGTGAAAGGCAATGCCGGCGGCTACGGCTACGTTGAGCGAGTGCTTGACGCCATACATGGGAATCTGCACGGCGCCGTCGCAGGCGGCAAGAACGGCGGCGTCGATGCCGCTGATTTCGTTGCCAACAACAATGGCGATCGGACCCGTCACCACGAGCTCGTCTAAGGGCACGGCATCGGTGGTAAGCTCCAATGCCACCACGGTAATGCCCTCGGCACGCAGCGCTGCAATGGCTTCGCATGCGTCGGCCCGGTACTGCCAGGGTACCGTCTCGGTTGCTCCCAGAGCGGTCTTGCATACGTCGGGACGTGGTGGACAGGGTGTAAAGCCGGTAAGCACGATCTGGCGAAGCCACATGGCGTCGGCCGTGCGAAACATGCTGCCTACATTGTACGCGCTGCGTACGTTATGAACAACGGCGGTAAGGGCGTGGCGGGCGCTGTGGCGCTCGGCCAACCCACGCTGGCGTTGGTCCTCCAGTTCGCCATGGCTGAGTTTTCTTCGGATTGTCACGCTGCGAATATCGCGATGCTTCGTAGGTTGGCAGTGCCATGAACCGTCGCACCGTCCTTACCCTGCTTTCGGCAGCCCTCGGGCTGCGCCCTTCACATCTTGTTGCGCAGTCGTTCGACGTGCGCGGACGTAAGCCGCTGCCCAAGCCCCAGCCTACGTTGCCTGGCAGTGCCCCCTGCTTGAATTTTTTAGTGGTGGGCGACTGGGGCACCGGTGGCAAGCTGCAGCGTACGGTGGCAAAGGGCATGAGTGCGGTAGCGCAAAACATTGCCATCACGGGAATCATCTCTACCGGTGACAATTTTTATCCCGACGGAGTAAGCAGCGCCGACGACCCACAGTGGAAGTCGAAATTCGAGGATATCTATAATCTGCCAGGGCTCGACGTGCCGTGGTATCCTGTGGTGGGTAACCACGACTACCGACTGAACGTGCAAGCACAGGTGGACTACGGCAAGCGCAATCCACAATGGAAGATGCCTACTCTGTGGGGTAAGCATGATATAACCGTTACCGGTGAAACAAAACTGGCCATTTTTACTCTTGATACCCAAGCCATCCTTCAGAAGTTGGACGGATGGAAGGAGCAAGTGCGGTGGTTCGATCAAACCGTACGCAGTAGCAGGGCTCGACACAAGATTGTTGTAGGACATCATCCATTGCGTTCGTACGGACATTACGGCGACCAAGACTGGCTCTACGATGCCATTGCCCCTTCCATGATGAGTGGTGGGGCCTATCTGTACTTGTGCGGCCACGACCACGACATGCAGGTGGTACAGCACCCCGACGACCCCTTTATGTGCGTGGTAAGCGGCGCTGGCGGTGGGGCACGACCCACCGTATGGGGCAAGCACACGCAGGTGGCGCATACGAACGGTGGTTTTGCCACGATCTGCGTTGCCCGCTCCGAGATGGAGGTTCATATTCACGATGCCGACGGAACCATGTTGTGGGCCGGTATGGTTGGAGCTGGCGAATGAACTATGCCGTTGCTATCGTGCTGGCCCTGCTTGCCGCCTCGTCGCTGGCTGCGCAGCCCGTTCCCGATAGTCGCGGTACCGACTTCTGGTTTACGTTCTTGCCCAACTTTCACAACCAAGCCAGTCAAGTCGATCTAGACCCTTCATTACAGCCCGAACATCACGTTCGCATCGAAATAGCCGCCGAGCGCCCAACGTCGGGCGAAATCCGCATGCGCGACTCCGCTGGGCGCGTAACGGTGATTCCGTTTACGATTACCAGACCTCAGGGTACGTTTTCGTATCAGACGTTTTATGGGCCGTACGAACTCTATGGCTTCAACCGCGGTCGTGGCTTTTACGCATACGATGCTTCGCAATGCAATCGTGTGGCACTACAAAGTGTACAGGTTGTGGCCGACGACGATGTAAGCGTCTATGCACTCAACCAGGCACCATTTACCAGCGATGCCTTCATGGTGTTGCCTACCGACGCCCTAGGTAAGGACTACGTTATCATGGCCTATCCGTCGTCGAGCCCCGGCGGTCCTGGAGCAAACAACACTCCATCGCAGTTTGCCGTTGTGGCAACCGAGGACAACACCGTTGTGGCAATTCGCCCTCGCGTTCCGATTGTTCGTAACGTGACTCGCGACGTCGACACCGTGGTACTCAACCGTGGTGAAAGCTACCTTGTGCAAGCAGACATGCGTCAAAATCCCAACGGCGATGTCACAGGCAGCGTTGTGTTTGCCGACAAGCCCGTGGCTGTTTTTGCCGGCCACCAGCGCACGAGTCTTCCGTTTAACGTTACGGCGCTACAGTCTCGCGACTGCCTTGTGGAACAAATGAATCCCGTGGAAACGTGGGGCAAACGTGCCTTCATTGCCCCCTTCCAACCTTCGAGCAACGAGGAACCTGTGGGCGAAGACCAGTACCGTGTTGTAGCACGATTCGACAGGACCGAGGTGCGTGCCAACGGTGCAGTGGTTGCGAACATCAACGCGGGTGAGTTTTATGAGGCGCCCCTTACCGGACCCATCGATGTGCGGGCTTCGCGGCCAATAATGGTGGCGGCATATAAGAAAACATCGAGTACGACTTCGAGTGCCGGACAGTCGTTCGACGGCGACCCACTGATGGTGCTTGTGCCACCCGAAGAACAGTACATGACGGGCTACACGTTTGTGAGCATTCAAACGCAGCGAGTTGTTGACTTTGTTCAAGAGGACGTATACGTCGAGCAGTACGTAAATGTGGTGCTTCCCAACGCAGAGCCCGGCAAACATCCCACGTACAATCTCAGAGTCGATGGTCTACCCGTTACGCCGACCTTTACTCCCATCCAGGCGTCGGGATGGCGCTATGCTACTGTGCCACTCTCGAGCGGAGCTCACACGATTTCGGCCGATACGCTGCTTGGCATCTTCGTCTATGGTTACGGCCAAGCCGTGTCGTATGGCTACATCGGTGGTACCGCCTACCGTCCGCTCGACGTATACCCACCTACCATGACCATCCAGCGTGCATGCGATAGCGTCTCTGTTGTGTTTACCGACAATGTACGTGGTGATAAGGGGCTTCGCAGCATATCGATTTCCGGCCAGGAAAACGTGGTAGTGATACGCAGGGATACCATCGAGTCGT
The DNA here is from genome assembly GCA_022842685.1 of Candidatus Kapaibacterium sp. Taxonomy (GTDB): domain Bacteria; phylum Bacteroidota; class Ignavibacteria; order Kapaibacteriales; family Kapaibacteriaceae; genus JALHPC01. Next base: position 60,114 of record JALHPC010000012.1, on the reverse strand, counting down.
TTGTGCCTGTGGCTACAATTGCTGTGGTGCTCGACAACCCCTATGCCGACGGATGGGTGAATGCCGTGGGCATCGATGCCGAGAATCAGGACGAAACCACACGACTCGACATTCCTGGGTTTACTGTGGCGCCCCCGAATATTGGCTCGCAGTCTAACCCCTTACTCGTATCGCTTACGTTGCCGGTGCGCAAGCAACGGTGTTCGCCTACCACGCTGGTAAATTATGGCAGGTATCCACAGACGATTACGGCTGCGCGACTCAGCAGTGGCCGTCCCGTAGGGTTCGCAGTGCCCCTTGTCCTACAGCCGGGGCAGAGTATCAACTTCGACTACTGTGTTGCTGTTGGTCAGGAGGGGCTCACTTCCGATACGCTATTTATCGAAGATTCCTGTGTGGGACGTACAAGTATCGTGTGGAACGTAAACGCCCTGTGGGATCGCGAAGCACCACGGATGGCTTCCATCCCAGGAGATGCGTGCGACGTCGTAGCCGTTGTTGACGTTGTGGAGGATTCCGACTTCGACTTCGGCATTATGAATGTGCGCCTTGCGGATTCGCTATCGCAGAACGTCGAAGTGGTTGAAGCAGCCGTGAACGACGTGCGGGCCCAGTTGCGTTTGCGCCGAATTGACCCGTATCGAGACGTGATCTGGTTTGTAGAAGCCATCGACTCGGCAGGAAATCTGACGATTGTGGGCGACACCATCCCCGGCTTTACATTGGCGATAGCGAGCGCTGGTGCCAGCGCGAACACCGTCACGTTCCGCGATGTACCCGTTGGAAGTGTACGATGCGACACCGTCATAGCCGAGAATTACGGGCTCTATCCGCTGGCTATCGACGGTCTCTTTCTCGTTGGCAACGTACGGTTTAGCGTGCCATTGGCCCAGCTACCACTCGTTATAGACCCCGGAGAGCGGAAGGGCTTCGTTGTATGTTACGCACCGGTGATCCGCACCGAGGGCGACGAAATGCAGCATGACACCATCGTTGTTGGCGGCCCATGTTCAGACCGCCGCATACTTGTTGAAGGCACCGCATCAGCCATGCAATACAGCGGCATTTCACGTTGCGAGGTACCGGTTGAACTCGATGTTTGGTCGCTATCGGGTCTTGCCGCCGTGCCACTACCGGCGGCAAATCGTCTAACCCTTGTAGCACCACGCGCCGTAGGCGCGGGGCGCCTGGACGTTGTTTCGGTAACTGGCGGCACGGTAGCTTCATGGCCTTTCGAACCTACGCCGCAAGGAACAGCATTGCTGATAGACGTATCGTCGTTGGCCGACGGAACCTACGTTGCCGTTCTGCACGATGATGCCGGTGTGCAGCGTGTTACGTTTGTTGTACAACACTAGCCGCGTAACACTCCGACGTCGCAATCATCGTCATTCACGACCTTTGCACAACTGAAGATCACCACTCCACTCTACATTTCGATGCAACTTACCCCACTTCGTGCCGGCATCTTGGCCGCCATCGTCCTAGGCGTTGGCGTTTTGCTGGGCACGTTTATGGAAACGGCTAAGACGAGCGATAACGTCTACGAACAAACCAGAAAGTTCAACGATGTTCTAAACATGGCCGTGCGCAATTACGTCGACGACGTCGATTCGCAGAAGCTCACCGAGGCCGCAATCAAGGCCATGCTCGACGAGCTCGACCCACATAGCGCCTACATTCCTGCTAAGGAAATGCAGAAGATCGAGGAAGACTTCCGCGGAAGCTTCGAAGGTGTTGGCGTTGAGTTCGACATTGTGTCCGACACCATCACGATTGTCTCGCCAATTGCTGGCGGACCAAGCGAAGCGCTCGGTATTCAGGCCGGCGATAAGATCGTCCGCATTAACGATACCACAGCCGTCAAGCTAACACGCGAAGACGTGCCCAAGAAGCTACGGGGTCCTAAGGGTACAGTCGTACGCGTCCACATCAGACGGGCAGGCGAGTCGGACTTACTCGTGTTTGACATCACTCGAGACAAGATTCCGATTAACAGCGTCGACGCCTCGTTTATGATCGAAGGCACCGATGTTGGCTACATCACGACCAATCGGTTTAGCGCTACCACGCACTCTGAGTTTATGGCGGCCGTTGCCTCGCTGAAGAAGCAGGGCATGAAGAAGATGCTGTTGGACTTCCGCGGTAACCCCGGCGGCTACCTCGATCAGGCGCATAAGATTGCCGACGAGTTCATCCCCAAGGGAGCTAAGATCGTGTACACGCAGGGACGCCTCCCGCAGTTTAACGAAGACTTGATGGCCTCGGGTGGTGGTGCTCTTGAAGACATCCCCCTTGTGGTCCTCATCAATCGTGGGTCGGCCTCGGCCTCCGAAATCGTCTCTGGTGCCGTCCAAGATCTCGATCGCGGCATTGTCGTTGGCGAGACGTCGTTCGGCAAGGGCCTTGTCCAGCGCCAATACCCACTCGGCGACGGATCGGCCTTCCGCCTTACCATTTCGAAGTACTACACGCCCAGTGGCCGGCTTATTCAGCGGCCGTACAAGGACAAGGACAAGTACTACCGCGGCGAAGGCCGCGAAGAGCTCGAAGAGGGCGAAAACTTGGAGCACGACAAGGACGCCGCCGATGAGGCTTCGGACAAGCGCCCCGTATACAAGACGGTTGGCGGTCGAACAGTCTATGGCGGTGGAGGTATTACGCCAGACTATGTAGTGAAGGGCGATACCATTGGCTTCCTAGCGCGGAAACTTCGTGCCAAGAACTTGTTCTGGAGTACGGCCGATGGGCTTATGAAGCGCCGCGGCAAGGACATTCGGGCGACGTATGAAGGCAACATGTCGAAGTTCCTGCGTGAGTTTACCATCGACAACACGGTAATCGACGACCTTAAGGCAGCTGCTAAGGACAAAGAGATCGAATGGAAGGACAACGAGTTTGCGCAAGACGAACAGTACCTTCGAACGGTAATCAAGGCCTATGTAGGTAGAATGCTGTTTAACAACAGCGGATTTACCGCAGCCATGATGTCCATCGACAAGCAGGCACAAAAGGCCTTAACCCTGTTCCCCGAAGCAAAGCGCATTGCCAAACTGTAAGGCATGCGGGCAACCACTATGACTCGACTACAAACCATGAAACACAGCGTATTGCTGCTGGCATTTCTATGCCTTTTCTCGATGTCTGCTACTGCGCAGGGCGTCATCTATCCCGGCGAGGAGCTCACCTATCGTGTGTCGTACATGGGAATCACGCTGGGAACCATCAAGACGCTCGTAGAGCCGTGGACCACCTTCAACGGTAAGAAGTCCGCAAAGGTGAAAGTCTTCATCGACTCACATCCGAACATTCCATTTGTATCGCTGCACTCGGTGTACGAATCGTGGATGGACGAGAATGCTACGTTCTCGTACAAGTTCAATGCGAATACTAAGGTTGACGACAACACGTGGGACTTCGACCAATATCTATTCGACTACGAAGCAGGCGTGATTACCACCGATAAGTACCGTAATCGGCAGAAGATTAAGTCGCAGGAGTTTAAGTCAACAAAACGATTCAACGACGGAAGCTCTATCCTGTTTACGGCCCGCCGGTTGGTAACGTCGAAGAAGACATATCGCATTCCGTCGCTTATCATGGACGACACCGTTTCGACCGTATGTAACTTCTTGGCACGTCCTGAGGCAATCAAGATCGACGCTTCAAGCTATCCCGTTCAGTGCCTGTACTTCAACGGCGAAGCCAACTGGACCGGCATCTATGGCCTAACGGGGCGGTTCGAGGGGTGGTTCTCGGACGATGAGGCGCGGATACCCATCCGTGCCTACATGAAAGTGTACGTTGGTAGTGTAACGCTCGAGCTGCAGACGTGGAAGCGGGGCTCGTGGCAACCACCACGTTCAAGCTAGGGCATGTCGATCATCCTTGTTATCGACGGCGGCGGCACGTCCACGACGGCCGCCGCCTTTCGTTCTGGCACCGAGGTAGCGCGCGCAGAGTGGCCATCGTTTAAGCCCGACCCTGAGGCGTCGAAGACCGACGACCTATGCCGTGCCCTTGGCAGTTGGTTGGCGGCTTCGGCCATTGTACCCACAGACGTGGCTCTCGTCGTACTTGGCATGTCGGGCATTTGGGCCGACCGTGAAAAACGATGGTATACCGACGACGTCACAGCTGCTTGGGAGCACTACATAGGTGCCGACGTACCGCGCGTGGCTGTGATGAGCGACGTAGAGCTCGTACAACTGGCGGCCTTGGGCGCCAAGGCCGGCGTAGTGATGATTGCCGGCACGGGCGTGATGGCTGTGGGAGTTACTCCAGCGGGCCAGCGCATCCGCGTTGGCGGTTGGGGGCCGCGTATCGACGACGCCGGTGGCGGCTTTTGGATAGGGCGCGAGGCGCTACGTGCTGTGGCACTTTCGCTGGATGGCCGCGGACCAAGCACGAACTTGATTCGGCCGGTGGCGGCCTTTCTTCGGTGCGACCCCGACGAGCCGTGGACGCTGCAGAATGCTCTTCGTACGACGTCGATTACCAACGTGGCGCGCCTAGCGCAAGCCGTGTGCACGTATGCCGCCGAAGGCGATGCAGTGGCATTGTCGATTCGCGAGCGTGCAGCGCAAGAGTTGGCCCTGGTACTACGCACTGCCCGCACCGCGGCAGGTACTCACAATCCTCACACCGTTGTGTACGGCTCGCTGTTTGGCGACGAAGCCCTTGCCACCCGCACCTTCGAATTCGCCGGCGTCGACCCGGCAGCCATTCACACGCTTGCCGACGTTGTTAGCTGCGCCTACGCAGCGCTCCGCTAGTGGGCAACCGCCGCCTCGGCAAATTCTATCCATCCGCCATCGCTGGTGCTAACGGTGCACGGCAAACCAATCGGTAGGGCCATCCTGCCCCTGCCGTGACCATGTGGTATGCCCATCAATACCGGACCGGGAATGTACCCTGCGAACTCGTCCAGTACCTCATCAATCGTCCGACTTGGTACGCTTGCGGGCCGCTCGGCCGCCTCGGTAAATGTTCCAAACACGGCACCCGACAGCTTTGTTACGTAACCGCTCTGTCGAAGCTGCTGAAGCATTCTGTCCACCCGATAGGGGGCTTCGGCAACGTCTTCGGCAAGCAGCACGCCGCCGTCTGGCGGCGGTAAAAACGGCGTTCCTACGAGCGACGTAAACACCGACAGGTTGCCACCCAAAAGTGTTCCGTTGGCCGAGCCGCGGCCGTGCATGGCTGCGTTCGCCGTGCGTGGAATCCTGCCAATAGGTTCGGTGCTCGACACCATCCGCCAAAATAGCTCCTCGGCGGTAGGGTCCAGCGGTTCAACCATATCAACGCTCGGCAGGAGTCCCGCTATGCTAACCATACCTGTTGTTGCCAGCAGCGCATTCTGCAGTGCAGTACCATCACTAAACGCCACCAACAGTCTGCGTTGCCCTGCAATCGCCTGCCAGTCCAGCATGTCCAACACCCTACTGCTACCATACCCACCCCGCGCGCAGAACACGGCATCGATGCCGGGCGACGTCATGGCCCACATAAAATCTGCCGCCCGCTCGGCGTCGGTCCCGGCCAGGTATCCCCCCCACTGGGAACGCGTATGTGCCGCCTCCACAACCACATAGCCCCTTTCACGCAGATAGGCAATGCCGGCATCTAAGCGGGCCGGATCGCGCTGGGGCGACGAGGGCGATACAATGGCAATCGTGCCTCCTGGGCGAAGAGGTAGGGGCTTTATCATGTGCAAAACTACCGACGCCCGTTCTATTTTGGCACGATTCTTGGGAGGGCTCCCGCCCCCGGTTATGACTCCGTGGACACCATATCATCTTGCCCTGCTGTTGGCACTCTGTGCCACGGTAGCAGGAACGGCGCAAACCCGCTTGTCGGGCGTCATCAACCAATACACCGTGGTTACGCGGCAGATTGGTTGCGATTCGGCCATTACCGTTGCCGATGCGTCGGGCTTTGCAACTGGAGATCGCACCCTACTCATTCAAATGAAGGGGGCACAGATTCATGAAGGTAACGACGCTGCCTTTGGCAGCGTTATCGACTTACACAGTGCTGGCCACTATGAGTTCCTCACAATTCTGTCTGTGAACGGCCAGACGATTACCTTCACCACGGGCTTTGTTCATGCTTACGACCCCGACCACTCGGTGCAGCTTGTGCGAGTGCCGGTATACGACGAAGCCATCGTTGAGCAATCTGTTGTAGCCAAGCCATGGGATGGTGAAACCGGTGGTATAGTTGCTCTCGAAGTCCGTGGCTTGCTAACCCTAGCAGCACCAATAAGTGCCGATAGTGCCGGCTTTCGCGGCGGGCGTACTACTGGTATGTTGTTTGGCTGCTACGACACGGCCTGGGTGGGCGACCGAGTTACCAACCGTGCCGGTGGTAAAGGCGAAGGACCCGTAACGTGGCCGTACCTGCCGTCGCATCGGGGTCCGATGCTGCTGGGTGGCGGAGGCGGCAACGGACACAACGCCGGGGCTGGCGGAGGCGGCAACGGTGGCCGCGGCGGCCGTGGTGGCAATACTTCGACGAAGTGTGAATACGACCAAGAAGTGGGCGGCATTGGTGGTTATTCGGTAGCCGCCTCGGTGCACGACCAACGCCTGTTCATGGGTGGCGGAGGCGGTGGAGCCCACGAAAATCGACCAGAATTCCAAGGTACGCCGGGCACGAACGGCGGCGGCATCGTCTACGTTAAGGCCAGGCACATCTTGGTGCAACCCGGAGGGGCGCTAAGCGCTCGCGCCACAGACGTTAGGTCCGATAGGACCTTCCACCAGCCCGGCGATGGTGCCGGCGGTGGCGGCGCTGGTGGCACCATCTTACTCGACGTAGGCGTAACAACCGGAGTATTTCCCTGCGACGTGCGTGGAGGCAATGGCGGCAACGTCATGGCCCTATACGAAGCGCAAGGCCCTGGCGGCGGCGGCAGCGGTGGCATCGTTGCCTCGGTAGGTGCTATGCCGCAAGGCGCCAACCCTGTGGTTGACGGCGGCAGTTCCGGTATCATTCCGTCGCCCCGTAACTCGGGCTACAACTCAACATGGGGTGCCACCAATGGCGAAGCCGGTGCCGTGGTTGCCAACATTACCTACAAGACGCCAAAGCGGTACGTGTTTACGGCGCAGGCGCAAGCAACGTTTTGCCCCGGCCAACAGGCCGCACTCGAAGCCGCCGAGGGCTTTGTGCGCTACCGCTGGAGCAATGGCGCCTCAACGCGTACTACCGTGGCCACCACGCCCGGCGACTACTTCGTAACGGCCATTGATTCAGCTGGATGCGAGCATACGATGGGGCCGTTTCGAATACGATACAACATGCCAGAATATGTGGTCGACGCCGAGCTCGACTTTGGACCGTGCGACATTCTGCGCACCTACGAGCGGTCGTTCCGCATTACAAACCGCGACGACGAGGCCATCGACATTCAACAAATGTCGCTGCCCGAAGGGTTTACCCTTGTGCGCCCGGCCCTTCCGTGGACCCTGCCAGCAGGGACGAGTCTCGACGTCGTGGTGGCGTTTCGCGCCTCCGAAGACAAGCCCTATGGCGGCACCTCGCGCCTCGACATTCTAGCACCCTGTGCCGACTCTGCCTTTGTGCGCCTACGTGCCACGGTAAAACCCCTGTACGTGGCGTTTACCGTGCCCGATACGGTGGCCGTTGTGGGCGACGAGAACTTCCTTGTTCCGATTCGCATGAGTGTGCTTCCCGATACGGTAAGAGCCAGCGGCGCAACCGTCGACGTTGTAATGTCGATGGACAACCGCGTGTTCGCCCCGCATGGCGTGACGCGTGGCACGGTGATTCGCGACATTGTTGACGTTTTGGCTCGGCGCCGATCGATCACCATTCGGGTAGACGGTGTAGACCTTATCGGTGGGCGCACGCAGACTATCACGTCGGTTGCTGGAATCGTCTTATCGTCGGTACAGTATTCGACGCCCCTTACCATCGACACGATATTGTGGGTACAGGCGGTGCAGGAGCCCATTACAACGTGGGAAGATGGGTCGTTGAAGGTAGAGCCGCCATGCCATCCTGATGGGCGGCCAATACGGACGTTTCGACCTATGGCAATGTGGGTGCATCCGAATCCGGCCCACCATGATGTAACGATACGTGCCGAGGTGGGACTGCCTGGCGAGTACGAGGTTGGCATTCTCGACGTCACAGGGCGAGCAGTTCGCAATCAGACGTTCCGCGTTAGCCACGAGGGGAATGGCGAGGCCGATGTACAATTCGACGTGGGTTCGTTACCGTCGGGCGTATACCTTGTGCGACTGCGAACGCCCGTGCATACGATGATTAAGCCCGTTGTTGTTGAGCGCTAGGTGGCGCTCCACGACTCCATCACACTGTTAATTATCGCGTGGCCCTCGGCAGTATCCCAGCCATGTCCGTCGTTCGGCAAGCGTTGCATAAGGTGTTCCATTAGAACATCCTGTGCCTTACCCATTGAGTAGGCCGCATTGTAGGGCACATTTGGCGAGAACGTAACGAGAGTATAGAGCGGCGTAAAGCGGTCGGGATAGTTGGCATGAATAAACGACTCAATGCGCTTACGTAGCAAAAAGCGCTCGTCGGCCACCTTGTCGCGCATCTCGATGAAGTTATCGAGGGCTAGCTGTGCAATCGCATCGCCGGCGGGTTTGCGGAGTTCTTGGTAGCGCTCAAGGGCGCGGGGCCAATCGTCGTTGAATTCGTCGAGGCACTCAATCAGCACCCTACAGTCTTCGAAGCCAGCGTTCATGCCTTGTCCGTAGAAGGGGCAAATAGCATGAGCTGCGTCGCCAATCAACGCAACGCGGCGGCTAGCAGAAACCCAAGGGTTGCAACGCACGGTAACCAAGCTCGACTCGGGGTTGTGATCGAAGTCGTCCAACAATGTTGGCATCAATGGTACAGCATCGGCGAAGTGCTCGTTAAAAAACGCCTCCACAGCAGAACGGCTGTCGAGCGTTCTAAACGAGGGGTTACCCTCGTGGGCAAAGAACAAGGTGCAGGTAAACGACCCATCAAGGTTGGGCAGGGCAATCATCATATAGCTATGGCGGGGCCAGATATGCAGGGAGTGCTTATCCAGCAAAAATTCGCCGTTGGGTCCTGCGGGAATGTGCAGTTCCTTGTAGCCATGTTCGAGGTACGTTTGCGAGTAATCGAAGCGATCGGTGCGTTTCATCACGGCATCGCGCACGGCGCTAAAGGCGCCGTCGGCACCAAAGGTCACGTCGGCCTCGATAACCCGTTGCGGGCCGCCATTGGCGGGCTCGAACGTAGCTGCGCCTGTGGCTGGGTCTATGTCAACGCAGCGATGTTCAAACAGACATTCCACGCCGTGAGCTGCCGCCTGGTCTAGCAGCACGCGGTTAAGCTCGCCGCGGCTAACACTGTTGATGGCTTGGTTACCAACGCCGTAGGGCTGATACGTGGTGTTGCCATCTACGCTGTGCATCATGCGGCCGCGCATGGGAATGGCAACCTGCAAGATTGCGTCCTTGATACCGGCAACGTCGAGTGCCTTCAGCCCACGATCGCTCAGCGCCAAGTTGATCGACCGGCCGGCATAGGCCGTAGTCGTGCGTATGTCGGCGCGACGCTCAACAAGCGTTACAGTATAGCCGCGCTTACGCAGCATTACAGCCAAGAGGCAGCCAACGAGTCCGGCGCCGGCAATGGTAATCGATTGGGTCTTCATTTGATGCTCTGTTGTTCTCCGTTTAGCAACGTGGGATACATCACGTTCAGTTCGGGATCGTTGATGTCGCAGCCGGCAGGAGCGTGAACGATAATCCACTCGGTGGTAGGCCGCTGTGTTGTCAGTTCTAGCGGCTCTGCACAGCCCACCTGAACACGCATGGTGCGTCCGTCGTTCACCACGGATACAATCGTGGGTACTGCTGCGGGAACACCGGCTTGAATGCGGTAGGTGGTGCCATTGGCCATGGTTAGCGTCGACGTCGATGCGCCTATGCGTAACACGTGCCCCGAGTCGGCCTTGGTGCGCAGGTCGTATGGCGTAGTACCAAGGTGCAGCAGGAGCCCGTCTGCCGTTGGAACAACAAATTCGGCACTGGCAGTACCGTCGGTGCGTTCTTCAACGCGAATACCAACCGTAGCACCGGGTTGCAGGCGAACGGCGTTGCGCGCCGTTCTATCTACATGTCGCCAACTGGAAAGTGCATGGACGTCTACCCAAAACGGTGGCGACTGCTGCAACCGCGTAAGTTCAAGATTGGATATTGTGCACCCACTAACAACAGCAGCAACGAGCAGAACCAAACTACCTATCGGCATAGCGCAACTCCGATGACGTAAACATCCTGTCGAACAGCGCCGCACCAATGGCAAAGTAGATGCCACTAAACGCCGTTGGACTCCGCCCGAGTATCTGGCGCACACCGGCGATGTCGAGGCCTAACAGAGAACCTGTATCGCCAGAAACAAACCCCAAGGTTGCCGTTAGACTCATTTGCTTCGCTATGGGCAGCGCTGCTCGGACGCCAATGTTGGCCATGCTCGACGGAGCATACATCCACTCAAGGAAGGGCTCGATGGCTAGGGTGGTGGTAAACGGATGCGCTACATACGATACGCGTATCGGTAGCACGCCGATGCTAAACTCTCGCGCTCCCATGGCGAAAAAACTTACGAGCGACGTGCCCACGGCAAAGCGCTTGTCGATAAATGGCAGCGACAGCGTTGCTGGTGCTACCCGTACCATCATGCCCGTTATGGCAGCTGTGCCTTGCAAGAGTTCTCCCGGTGCAAACATCGACCGGTCTACAGGCGCACCCAAGAATGCTACCTCGGCAACGCCAACTTGCCACGCCGAATGTGCCATGTCCTTCCACTCACGTTGCAACTCTTCCTCGCGATTCAGGAAGTCCAACGCACTTATGCCGAGTCCGATGTAAGGGGCACTGACAAACTCACCGGGTGAAACGAAGCCAGGACTGCCAAAGGCGAAGCCAGCATAGGCCCGCAGGTTTAAGCCGCCAATGCTACCAACGTCGAGACTTCCGCTTAGGTTAACGTACTGGCTAGGAAAGGCAGCAAAGCTTGCATTGGCTCGCAGCGATACATACGGAATGTCTGGCCGCAAGTACCATCGCTTGCTAAGCGTGAGTACTCCAATGCCATGCAGCTTGCTGGTTGCACTGTCGTCGGCATAGATGGCCTCGAATGCCGTGGCTCCCCAGCTCCACCCAGGTGCGTCGTCGAACACCCGCAAGCGCCACTCGCCAATGCCAAAGCGATAGATGGCACCGCGAAACAAGCCGTCGGTTGCCGGTTCGCCGCGCAAACGATCGTTCAGCAGGCGGTCCACGTCGTAGAACAAGCCAAACAACCCAGTGTTCATTCCTGGTCCGCCTTGGCCCGAGCCAATAAGACCAATGCCTTCGAAGAGGCCAAGGCGAATGAAGTCGGGATATTCTCGTGTAACAACACTGTCAATCTGTACTGCGGTACGGCTTTGTTCGATAACTCGTGCCGACGGGTGGACGATGCCGTTGTCGCGCAAACCAGGCGGGTTGCGCACATAGTCGGTGGTCGTTGTGTCGATACGTGTCACGGTGTAGACGTCGCGCTCGGTGCGTGTAATCGTGCCACAGCCAACGACGGCTGCCACCACGGTACATGTCGCCACAAGCCGCAGGAGAGTTGAGAAGTGTATCATCGTCGTAGGTGTCATCGTTGCTCGTTCTGCGATAGACTGTCGGGAGGGGAGTCGGTCATGCGTTCCGAAGGAGGGTTGCGCATGGCGTCGGCATCGGCCACGTCGGCAGAGTCCTTGGCCACGTCAAACGTGCGTTGCCGATAGGGCAACGATGCATCGGCATAGACTTTTTGCATCACACGGCCCCACAGCGGGGCGGCGGCACGGCCGCCTTGGCCGTCGTCGTTTACAAACTGCACGCGCCTATCGTCGAAGCCCACCCAAACGCCACACGTAAGCTGAGGCGTCATGCCAACAAACCATGCGTCGGCATTATCGTTGGTGGTGCCCGTCTTGCCGGCAGCGTCGTACCTAAAGTAGCGCCGCACGCGCGAACCAGTTCCGCCATCAACGACGCCACGCATGAGCGACAACACCGTGCGAGCAACGGTGGGCGATAGCGCATCGTTGACCATACGCGGCAACCGTGATTGCAGTAGGACGTTGCCCATTCGATCCTCGATGCGCGTGATAGCCGTTGGGGGCACGTGAACGCCGTCGCTGGCAAAAATGCCGTAGGCCGACGTAAGCTCAAGGGGCGACACTTCGGTGGCGCCTAATGCTATCGAGGGGACGGCGGCCAGCGGCGTGGTAATGCCGGCACGACGGCACAACTCGGCAACCTTCGACGGCGTGGTATGTTCCGTTATCAGTCGTGCCGCCACGGTATTCGTCGAGAACTTCAGCGCCGTGCGTAACGACATAGGTCCACCGTCCTTGCTGGCACCTGCGGGCGACCACACCTGCCCCGTGGAGGGGTCGCGCCATGCAAAGGGGCCCGACTCTATCTCGGCATCGTGATGTAGGCCATCGTTGATAGCCGAGGCGTAAACGAATGGTTTAAACGACGAGCCCGGTTGGCGTCGTATCTGCGTAACGTGGTTGAGCGAATATCTGCCGGCAGCGTCGAACTTCATTGCCTGCGGCGACGCCCCCACCATGGCCAGAATAGCGCCTGTGCGGTGGTCAAGCACAACGAGACCCATCTGCACGGTGGTTACCATACGTTTTACGCTATCGACGAACGAGGCGCGTGCGCGCAGCTTACGCATGGCCGCGTCGCGGTTCGAGCGCTTTGCTTTTGTTACGCTTGGATGCCGCAACGCAGCACGGTCTACCAGGGCGCTTAACAGCTTGTCGTGTTTCTTCCAGCTCCACGTGCGGTCGAACATTGCCTGCACTTCGGCCATGTGAGCTTCGACGGCTTCGTTGGCGTAGCGCTGAATGCGCGAGTCGAGCGTGGTGTGAATGACGAGTCCGTCGCGATACAGGTTGAAGCCTTTCAATTCGCTTTCGTCGTCATCCGAGGTGCGCGATAGCTGCTGTCGTATCATTTCCACGAAGTGTGGAGCGATGCCCCTTGACACCGAGGCCCGTGCAGGGCGAGTAAGGGGTTCGAGCGATGCTGTGGCATACTCTTCGGCAGTAAGGTAGCCTTCGTCGTGCATCAGGGCGAGAATCAGGTTGCGGCGTTGTATGCCCAGCGAATCATCGGTGCCGTAGCGTTCGGGTGCTTTGAACAAGCCCACAAGGTAGGCGCTTTCGGCCGTGGTCAGGTCCATTGGCTGTTTGTTGAAATAGACGTCGGCGGCAACGCGTAAGCCATAGGCGCCACGACCATAGTACACCGTGTTGGAATACATTTCCAAGATTTCGTTCTTGGTGTACGTGCGTTCAATCTGGAAGGCCGTCCACGCCTCGCGAATCTTACGGGTAAAGGTCTGCTCGTTGGTAAAGTAGAGGTTGCGAGCAAGCTGCTGCGTAATGGTGCTGGCCCCTTCACGCGCTCGCATCGAAGCCACGTTCTTAATGGCGGCCTTGATAATGCGCATACTGTGTACGCCCCAGTGGCTGTAGAAGGCCCTGTCTTCGGTGGCTACAAGCGCATTCACGAAGCTCTTGGGAATCGAATCGAACGGTGCATAGGTGCGGCGCGTGGTGGCAAAGTGGTCGAGCAATACGCCATCGGCACTCAGCACCTGCGTGGCCAACTCCTGCGGTGGATTCTCGAGCATCTCAAGGGTGGGCATGGAACTGTCGGTAACCACGACGGCAACAAACACCGCAATGGCAAGCACAACAACACCAACCCCTATCAGGGTCCATTTACCAATCGAGGTGACGGTGGTGAGGTTCATCGTTCGAGAACCTTTACGAGTTCTACGCGGCGACAGCGCTTACGCCATAGGTCGATGCTCTCGCCCTGCCGCCGCTTGGGTAGCAGTGATTCGCCAGCCGAACGTCCTTCCATGGTCGCTCCCTCCAAGCCGCGCTCGCGCAGGCGTGCCATCACAAACTCCACACGTTGCCTTCCCAAGGTCATGTTCGACGCGTCGGTGCCAACGTCGTCGGTATGTCCTATCAACACAAGGCGCTTCAACTTGGTACCGCTTTGTCGCACATTGGCAGCCAGCTCGTCAAGCGCCTGCTGCCACGCCTTCTCGGTTTCTATGCCGTTGCTGTCCAACGTCATTGGATAAGGGGCATCGAAAATTGCCGTGGGAAAGTTCACGCGCAGGAAGTAGGTGATTGGAAGCGATAGTGGCTCGGAAAGCACGATGGTGGTGTTGGCCTGCTGCGTTGGAACGGTGATGGTCTTGCTGTCGAAGAAGAGGTCTTCGCGCTGAGCGTCAACTTCGACGGTTGTAGCAACAGGAAGGCGCAGGCGCCAGGCCCCGGAACTGTCGGTGCGAGTGCTGCCTATGACGGTTTTCGACGCCTTAGCGCGGGCCGTAACTTCGGCGTCGGCAACGGGCTGCTGCGTTTCTTGGTTGATTACCGTGCCTTGCACGGTTGCACTGTCGGTAACGGTGGGCGTAGCCTCGGTGGAGTCGTCCTCAAATCGCATACCGTCGCGCACAAGGCGGTACACGTCGAAGTCGGTGCCATTGCGGCGGTTCGACGCCACGTACAGCGTCTTGGTTATCACGGGGAACAGGTCGTCGAAGGGCGAGTTTACGGGCGGGCCAACGTTAACGACGTCGGCAACACGTAGCGTGGTGCCGCTACGCGTTAGGCGAGCACGCACAACATCGTAGCCGCCCATCGAAGCGCCGCCAGTTGTGCTCCAATACAGCATTCCATCGTTTGCCGTGTAAAAGGGCGAAAGCTCGTCGCAAGGCGTGTTGGCGCCTTCCAACGGGCGCGGAGCCGTATAGGTGCCACCTCGTTCAAGCACATACCAAAGATCGGTTCCACCTATGGAGCTGTCGCGTTCGCTGGCATAGATGATGGCATCGTCAACGCGAATGGCATGGCCATCCCACACGACGGGCAGCGAAAAGGGCAACACCACGGTGTCGGCGCCTCGTACCTCGGCAACGTCGGCGTCACCCTGAACCGTTGCAGCGTTTGTCACGGTAATCAGCACTAGGCCGCGCGCATCGTTCACAAGGCCGAAGGCCGCGCCAACCCGTGCCCCCTTCAAGGCAGGAAACTCTTGGAGGGCTGTATTGCTAAGGGTGGGAACGGCCTCGATGCGCCAGGGCGCAGGGTAGAGCGGCGTGGGTTGTGCTGCGCTCTGTGCGCACGGCGGTGGTGGTGGCGGTGGTGGGCACACAGCAGCGGTGCGCTGAACGGTGGGCATGCAGGCGTAGACGAAGGCCGCCATAGCAACAAGAGCGTATGAACGGTAGAACATCATGGGAACACCTCGCCACGCGGTGGTGCAAAGGCGCTCCACGCCTCGGTAGCGTCGGCAAGCATAGCAGCATACACCGCATCGGGCACCTCGACGGCGCCTAGACTGGCTGTATGGTGGTTGATGTACTGCGTATCGAGAAGGCGAAAGTCGTTCGAAACAAGGATCGAAGCAAGATGAGCAAAGGCCACCTTCGAGGCGTTAGATACAAGACTAAACATAGACTCGCCCATAAAGGCAGCACCAATATGCACGCCGTACAGGCCACCAACAAGGCGGTCGTCCTGCCAGGCCTCGACGCTGTGAGCCCAGCCCTGCTCATGAAGCAACGTGTATGCGTCTATCAGTTCGTCCGATATCCAGCGGTCCGGACGATTAGCACAGTGTTCCATCACGGTACGAAAGCACGTGTCGATGGAGATACGAAAGGCGCCACGGCGCACCAGCTTTTGGGTAGACTGCGAGATGCGTATGCCGTGGATAGGAATGATGGCACGTGGGTCTGGACGGTGCCACTCGACACGGCCGCTGTATTCATCGGCCATAGGAAAGAAGCCATGGCGATAGGCCAATAGCATTACCTCTGGCATCAGGAAATTGGTCTCAGCGCTGCGCGAATCGCCACGCATAGGGTATGTCCTTTCGGTCACAAAAACGCTGTTGATCGGTACGATGTTCGAATGGCCACGTCGAGCCCTCGTACAAGGGGCTTAGCGTAAGGCCACCCGTGGCCTCGATGACGGATGTCTGATAGTCGTCGACTTCGGGACGATCGGTGGCAAGATAAAGGCGGCCACCAGGCACGAGGATTCGAGCAATCATCTGCACAAAATCTGCATTGAAGGCCCGGCGCTTGTAATGGCGTTTTTTGGGCCAAGGGTCGGGAAACAAGTAAAAGGCAGTGTGAATCGACGCCGGAGCAATCCAATCCAAGCCATTGACAAGCGAGTACCACAGGGCGCGGGCATTGGGAAGTGCCTCGCCGTCGACAACGCCGTTTATCCACGTTACTAGCGTTTGTCGCACCTCAAGTCCAAGCACGTTTTCTTCGGGAAACGCTAGGGCATGTCCAAGCAAAAACCCACCACGCCCACACCCTAAGTCCAGCACCGTAGCTGGCTTAGCGTTACCAAACCACTCATGCCAAGGGGCGTCGGTTACAACGGGTGGATACCACGACGGTAGAACGTGTTGGGCCGACGCAGGAGCGTACAGCTGGGGGCTAACGTGATGGCGTACCCGAGGTATCGGATACTTGCGGTGGTCGACCATGGTGCAAAGTTAGAACAGCAACGAACGCCATGCTGCACACAACCACTTCCCCGCAAATACCAAAATGTCGTATCTTCGCAACCCTTGTGGCCACCCTTCGGGGTGGCTCGCCGCGTTATGTGGTGTTGGCTCGTGGCCAAGTGCTACTGTAACATGGTGTTAGCAAGACTATTAACGTGAATATGGTGTGTCGGGCGAGACGTCCGACCGTATCAACGGAGGAATCCTTGAATCAGAACCTTGGAAAATGGCTCATCATCGCGTTGCCGCTGGTGTTCGCCACAATTCTGCTGTGGCCGACGTACACGTCGTATCAGCTCGATCAAGACCGCAATGCCCTTATGGGCGACTCGGCGGCCCTAGAGCAGTGGGACATCGACAATGCCGATGCCTATCGTTCGGCTCGTGCCAAGCGCCTCAAACTAGGCCTCGACTTGCGCGGCGGTATGTACGTCACGCTTGAAGTCGACGTGCTGAAGTTGATCGAAGAGTCAGCAGATCGCGAGAGCATCGACGATACCTTCGAGGACGTGCTGAAGAAGACGGCGACGGAAACGACGAATAACGACAAGGACGTTCTGGAGACGTTCTTGGCCAACTTCAAGGCCACTGGTAAGTCATTGCTGGCCTACTTCCCCGTTTCTACCGTCGAAGTAACCGAAGAGGCCGTCGTTGAAAAGCTTCGTCGTGCAACCGAAGATGCCGTCGACCAAGCCCTTGAAGTAATCAAGCAGCGGATCAATAAGTTCGACGTAAGTGAAGCAGCAATTACCAAGCGCGGCACCCGCCGAATTCTGCTTGAGCTACCCGACGTGAAGGACGAAAAGGAAATTCGGTCGCTATTGCAAACCACGGCCCGCTTGGAGTTCAAGCGCCTGAGCATGGGCAAGGACCTGCTGGCTACGCTGTTGCGTATCGACAAGGTACTGGCTGGCGTTCCAGATGTTGAAGCCGAGGCCACGCCGGCCGCCGATAGCACGGCTGTTGCCGACAGCACGGCGAAAGCCGACACGACGGCCAAGGCCGACACAACTGCGAAGAAGGATACAACCAAGGCCGACACAGGCAAGAGCAATGACCCTTACGCAGGACTCAGTGAGGAAGAAGCAGCCAAGCGGTTTAAGAAGGATCATCCGCTTTCGCACCGCATTACGATTCAGATTGAGGGACAGTCGCAGCTGATGTCGGTAGGTCAGCTCGATATTGCCAAGGTGCCCGACGAGCTGAAGTATGCGCTGCTTATCGATGGCCGCGATGTTGCAAAGGTGATGGGCTTCCTTGAGCGGAACGATGTTCGTAAGGCAATTCCGGTCGACCTTGATATTGCTATCGGCGCCAAGAGCCGCACAACGATTGCCGAGCAAGGTGTTGAAATCTACGAAGTGTACGGCTTGATTCGCGAAGCCGACCTTACTGGTGACGTCATCGTAGAGGCCTTCCCATCGTTCGACCCAACGAACAACCAGCCGATAGTGAACATGCAGATGAACGGCCAAGGTGCCGAACGTTGGTCACAACTTACGGGTGCAAACGTTGGTAAGCAGATTGCCATCATTCTTGACGGCCGCGTATACTCGGCGCCCGTCGTACAAAACCGGATTCCTAACGGTAGCTCTGTTATCAGCGGTATGGGTGGCGTCGAAGAGGCCAAGCTTCTTTCGGTCGTTCTTAAGGCCGGAGCCCTCAAGGCGCCGGTACGCATCATCGAAGAGCGTATCGTTGGTCCGTCGCTGGGCGAAGACTCGATTCAGCGCGGCCTTACCTCGACGGCCATCTCGTTTGCCTTCATCATTCTGTTCATGCTGTTGTACTACGCCGTTGGCGGTGGTATCGCCGACATGGCCCTTCTCATGAACGTTCTGCTCGTGGTAGCCGTGCTGGCCGGTATGGGTGGAACGCTTACTCTTCCTGGTATCGCCGGTGTTATCCTGTCGGTGGCTATGGCTGTCGACGCGAACATCCTTGTGTTCGAGCGTATGCGCGAAGAGTTGGCCGCAGGCAAACCACTAAAGAAAGCTGTCGAGCTTGGCTACAGCAAAGCTATGTCGGCTATTATTGACTCGAACATCACCAACGTTCTTTCGGGCGTTGTTCTGTACTACCTCGGCTCGGGCCCAATCAAGGGTTTTGCCGTCACGCTTATCATCGGTGTGTTTGTGACGCTCTTTACGGCCGTCGTGGTGTCGCGCGCTATGTTCGGCATCCTTGTGTCGAGCGGCGTCCAATCTATCAACATCGGCCAGCGCAAGAGCGCGACCGCCTGAACCAACGGAGCATCTGAATTATGGACCTGATACGTAAAACCAACATCGACTTCGTTAGCAAGCGCAATACGTTCTTCGTGACGTCGATTGTGCTCACCGTTGTCGGCATTGCCTTGGTAGCCATCTTGGGAATCGATTACGGTATCGACTTCTTGGGAGGCACGCAGGTGACCGTCGAATTCAAGCAGAATTCGGCCACACCCGACGGCGTTCGCGAAGCCATCAGCAAGGCGGGCTACGGCGGCGCCGAAATCAAGTCGTTCGGTCGTCCCGGACAGTATCTGATTCGCGTCACCGACATCGATCAGGCCGGCGGCACCACAACGTCGAACAACGTTGTGCAAGCGTTACGCACAACGTTTGCCAACGACGAAGTGATGTTGCTGCAATCCGAAGCAGTCGAAGCGAAGATCTCATCAGAGTTAATCTATGAGTCGCTCCTTGCTCTCGTCGTGGCCTTCGCCATCATGCTGATCTACGTTGCCTTCCGCTTCGAGTTTGTGTTTGGCCTTGGTGCCATCGTAGCGCTATTGCACGACGTGTTGATGGCGTTTGCCATCTCGGTGTTGTTTAACAAGACCGGACTGTTGAACCTCGAAACAAGTATCAATTCGATTGCCGCGTATTTGACGATTCTTGGCTACTCGATCAACGACAAGGTGGTTGTGTTTGACCGGGTTCGCGAAAACTTGGCGATTCACAAGGGTTACACCCTTAGCGATGTGATTAACATCTCGCTGAACGAAACACTAAGCCGTACACTTATCACCGGTGTGTCGGTACTTGCAGCGTTGTTGGTGCTTGTTCTATTTGGTGGCGACGTTCTAGAGGGCTTTGCCTTTACCATGTTCATCGGAATCGTCATTGGTACGTATTCATCAATCTACATCGCATCGTCGTTCGTTATCTGGTTCAACCAGCGCGTACGCCACAAAAACGTTGGCGATGTTCACACGGCCACAGGCAAGGCCTAATCTGTATGTCGGCATTCACGATCGATAACCCCAAGGCAGGTGTTCAGGTTGTAACCTTCGCACCGCAGGTGCTAGGTGGCAACGACGCTATCGAGCTGGCGCAGATCCTGCGTTCGTTTGATGCGTCGATTACCTGTGTTGTGTTCGACTTATCGCTTGTGGACGTAATGAACAGCTCGGGCCTTGGAATGTTGGTGCGTTCGCTTACGACGCTTAAAACGACGAATACAACTCTGCGTCTGGCCGCCGTGCCCGACCGCGTTATGGCCTTGCTTACCATGACGCACCTTACGATGGTTTTCGAGATTCATCCCACGGTAGAATCAGCCGTTTCGGCAGTATGAGCGTCCGCGTCATTGTTGGCGCTCAATGGGGCGATGAAGGTAAGGGCAAGATTGTCGACCTGTTAAGCGAGCAAGCCGACGTGGTTGCCCGCTACCAGGGCGGTGCCAATGCTGGCCACACCATCGTCCACGGCACCACGAAGTACGTACTGCACCTGATTCCTTCTGGAATCCTGCACCCGAATGTCCACTGCGTAATTGGCAACGGTGTGGTTATCGACCCTGCCGCGCTGATGGACGAAATCCGCATGCTCGAGTCGATGGGCGTAGATCTTACTGGGCGTTTGCACATCTCGCACAAGGCCCACCTGATAATGCCGTATCACAAAATGCTCGACCAGGCGCGCGAGCGCTTGGCCGGCACGGCCGCCAACATTGGCACTACGGGCCGCGGCATTGGGCCATCGTATATCGACAAAGCCCAACGCATAGGTATTCGCATTGTCGACCTCTTAGATCGTGGCATTCTTGCCGACAAGTTGCGCATCAACCTTGCCGAGAAGTCGGCCATTCTGGAAGCCCTTTATGATGCGGAGCCCCTTGACGTAGAGCGGCTTGTTGAAGAGTATTTGGATTTTGATCATCGCATAGACCCGTACATAACCGACACGACGATGTTGCTGCATGGGGCACTGCGAGACGGCAAGCGCATTTTAGCCGAGGGCGCACAGGGGGCGTTGTTGGATCTCGATCACGGCACGTATCCGTTCGTTACGAGTTCGAATCCCACGTCGGGCGGGGCATGTACGGGCTTGGGCATACCGCCGCAAAGTATCGAGCATGTGCTGGGAGTAGTAAAGGCCTATAGCACGCGTGTGGGCAATGGGCCGTTTCCTACGGAGCTCGACGACGAGCTAGGCGAGTTGCTGCGGTCGGAGGGTCACGAATTTGGCGCAACCACTGGGCGTTCACGTCGGTGTGGATGGCTTGATATTCCTGCGCTGCGATATTCGTTGGCAGTAAACGGCGTCAACCACATTGCGCTTACCAAGCTCGACGTATTGGGTGTATTGGACGAAATCCGGATTTGCACTGGATATACGGTTGATGGCCGCGATGTGAAGTATTTTCCGGCCGACGTTGCCACGTTAGATAGGGTAGAGTGCGTGTATCAGTCGTTCCCGGGGTGGAAGAGCGACATTAGCGGTGCGCGCAGTTTTAGCGAGTTACCGCAAGCGGCGCAGCACTACGTGCAGTCCATCGAAACACTTGCAGGTGTACCTGTGCAGTGGATTAGCACGTCGCCAGCTCGCGATGACACGTTTGCGCGCTAGGGAGTAACGCCGCCGAAGGCGGCATGGTGTATTGTCTAACGTTAGCATCGATTGCTTCGGCAATGCAAGCCGAAATCTTGAATCGGAGATAGTGATCAACCTTGCCTACACTCTCCAGCGTCGAAGTGCGGGATCAAGATGAAGCGAGAAGAACTCCTCAAAGGAGATCACGTTAGGATATTCGGAATATGTAGCAAACTTAAGTCTCTGTGGTACTACCAAGTAAATTCGCTGCTTGCTCATTTCTTGGATGTCAGACGATTTGACCGAGTCATCGAGCGTTGCCAAGTACATTGCCCCTCCTCTTGCACCCTCAGACGTAATCTGGCGCCAACGTTCACGGAGAGTCGTTTTAGCCGTAAAGACGATACAGTCCATGGCTGCCTGCTTGTAGTAATCCACGCTTGGAAAAACGAAATCAGGGTTGCCGTCAATTCGCGGCTGAGGTGTAAACGGGTAACCAAGTGCTTGAAAAAAAGCACCGAGTACATTCTCGAATGCCGATCCAGCCCGAGCCTTCCGACCTTGACTGATAGATAGCAGAGCAGCATCCAAGGCTCCCGAATAGTCGCGCAAAGCCTCACGAACGCCGTCGCCCGCCGTGCCCTTGGAGTACATTCCGTAAGCACTATATAATGCACTACCAAGGGATTGCCTCTCTACTTCAACATAGTGACTATAAGAGGCGTCGATAACGAATTCGATGATCTCACTTACCTTCTTACGGTTCTTCCGCCAAGAATCGCCGTAAACAGTTGAAGCCATGGCCATCCCGTGCTCAACAATCGCTTGTGGTGATTTCATAGACCGCCGAAAGTCTTCAAGAATTCGACTCTTGAGCAACTCCTCGTCATTGTTTAGATCTCTTCGTGGCATGCGTGTCTGATCTGATTGTTGAAAATTTGTTCGTCAAGCATCAATTGCTATTGTAGTGGTAGCTCGTGGCAGAGTTCGTAAAGTGAGGTGTTGTTCAGTAGTTTCGAGTAAAGAGTGCGTCGAGAGACTCTGGCGGGCTTAATAATCAGAAACAAACCTGTTAAAGACCAGCGATTCGAGTGCCATTAGGCGATGTGGAGTTGAATCAAAAGTTGTCGCTGCTGCGAGCCCACCATGTTGATGTGTATATGATCAAACGTAAGTATGGCATCTCGATGTCGAGCGCTCAAAGTGAAGCTGTGCTCTTTCGATTTGTCTGCTTGCCTTCCGCTACTCGAGTTCCTTTAGACTGTTGAGTTAACTGATGCCTGAGTTCATGCAGCAGGCGAACAGCAGGGCCGGCCGCGAACTCAACGACAGCAGGAATCACAGCATTGCCAGCTTGACGGTATGCTTGTGTATCAGAAACTACAATCTTCTTCTTTCTTATGTCGAAGATCTCATCGAATCCCATTAGCCGGAGAGCCTCTGTGGGGGTCAAACGCCTTGGATTTCGGTTGCCCTGATCTATTAGTATCTCGGAGCCATCTTTATGGTATCTAGCACTAATTGTCCTAGCTACGTCAGAGGATCCAACAAGACCGTATCCGAACCCATTCCCCTTTGATCGATGTTTCTCTGCATAAGACTGGAGATATCCCCAAAGATGATCGCTAATTGTATATTTTGGGTCAACACTAGATTCGAGAATTCTTGAGAGAGTTGGCTTGTCGCTCTTCGGATATGGTGGGAAACGAAAGTCAGGATTGGGACCAAAAGCACGTCGATCGAAGCAAACCATTAGTATGCGCTGCCGTTTCTGAGGTACCCAGTGGCTTCCGTCAACTACAGAATCAAACATAGTGTATCCAATCCCATCGAGAGTGTGGCGAATGACGTCGAACGTGCGACCTTTGTCATGGCTTCGAAGATTCTTAACATTCTCGAGTATGGCAATTGGTGGCCTTTTGACCTCAAGAATCTTCGCTATCGAAAAGAAAAGTGTCCCTTGAGTCTGGTCAAGGAATCCATGATCGCGACCAAGAGAATTCTTTTTGGAGACTCCTGCAATAGAGAAAGGCTGACAAGGGAAGCCAGCAGCAAGCACATCGTGTTTGGGAATGTCTGACGGATCAATCATCGTGATGTCCCCGTGTGGACGTTCCCCATACCATGATTCGTAGGTCCGTTGCGAATGTTGATCCCATTCAGATGTAAAGACACATTGCCCCCCCAGTTTCTCTAACGCAAGTCTGAATCCACCAATGCCTGCAAAGAGGTCGATGAATGAGAAAGAACGCTTCTTCGAGTCGCTACCGAGTTCGTGTATCATCTTCACAAATTACGAGAGTTGAGTTGCTAAACAGGCATCGAAAGTTGTGGCCCCATAAGTACATCGCACTGAAGTACGTAATGCTGTGCGTAGACTGTGCGTCTTGTTGCATCAGTGTACTATCTACACACAAGGAGCATTCCTTTCGGTGCCGACCCATTGCGGAGTATATGCTGGGGCAATTCGCTCAGTCGATTACTGAATCGACGTCGAACACACCCGCTTCGACCACACAACGACATAAATTAAACTAGCCCCGCAACAGTCTCGCTTGTAATTAACTCGCTAGGTGGTGGGTTTGCAACTCTTCGTCTCGCCCGATTTGCCATCAGACTTGACCTATGCTTCTGGCCCCGTGACGTTTCGCGGAAGGCCAGTTGTGTATGCGTGGAGCCAAACGGGCACTGGGTCTGGAAGGCGCTTTCTGCTCTATTCCCTTCGGCTTGTTAACGAAACTGATTGGGAGTCAATGCCCGTGACGGTTGAAAGCCAATCGGTAGGTACACAACCCTTACAAAGTACAGAGCTGTATCAGTTTGTAACCAGTGCCGTCGATACTGTTCATGTGCTTCATCTTAACGACGAGACGTACATTTCCCCCCACACGCTCGGTCGGGCATCGCGGATGTCCTCAACACCTGGATTTGGGGGCTATTCCATATCTGCGTTGTTCGACGACCATCAGGTAGTACTGTGTGGCGACGACGAGCTACTTGGGGCGTTTCGTTACGGCATACAAACGTCCGTATCAGGCAAGAGTAACGTTGCGCAAGAGGGCGCAAGTTGCTTAGAACAACTACGGTACCCTTCTGCCCTTCGCGGCTTTGACGTCCTTGGAAGACTCGTTCTGGAACATGTTGTGTATAGTCAATCCGAGGCGCAACGTATTCTACAAGGGGCATCGGCCACAATGCTGCTCAACAATGGGCACGAGGTGCGATATCTTGTGACGTGGTGATGGAACGACCATTGACTGTCGAAGTGATTTATGTAGTTTCGTCTATTGTACCTCACGGACCTTTCGGCTCGTGGCAGCCGTAACATTGCAAACTGTTCGAGTCCTTCTATCTTCTGAATATGGAAATTGCCGTTCGCGCAATCTGTCTACTCATGGCCTATCACGGCGTATGCAGCATTTCTTCTTCGCAGACGGCCGCCTATGTCTATCGCAATAAGGCTGATAGCACAAGTAATTGCTATTTGTTCATCAAGCCAGAACGGAATGGCATCGACAGCATCAAGGGGCTCGTAGTTCGTGATTATACACGGCTTCCTAACACCGATGCCCCTAGTCCGTATCGCTTAGCCGAGTACCTGTTAGATAGCGGGTGGGCCGTGCTTTACACGGCTACCTCGACGGTCTATCCCGACCTATACTACAATGAATACGGACCTGCTCTTTTGGACTCGATTATTCATGAGGTAGTATATGCCAATCGAATAGATCCTTCGAAAATTGTCGTTGGCGGCCTATCAGCAAGTGGAACGCGTGCCCTGCGTTACGCACAATGGTGTGCGCAAGGTAGAAGCCCCTTCGGACATCGAGTGGTGGCGGTTTTTGCCGTTGACCCGCCTCTGGACCTAGAACGGTTCTATCGGTCTGCCAAGCGGATCGTGGAGCGTAACATCGCGACAAGCATGCTTGATGAAGCGCGCACTATGCTCCGTGTGCTACCACAGATGGTTGGTGCTTCACCGGATGTTTCACCTTCGGCGTACGTTACATCCTCTGTTTACTCTCATTCGGACGAAGACGGTGGTAATGCTAGGTGGCTGACTACCATTCCTATTCGCTTCTATCATGAACCTGACATCGACTGGTGGCTCAGTGAGCGCAGTGCGGACTACTACGACATCAATAGTATTGACATAGTTGGCTGCGCCGCACAGATACGTGCTCTTGGCGGCAAATCTGTAGAGGTCATCACAACGATGGGCAAGGGCTTTGACGGCATGGGTAAACGTAAACCACACTCGTGGACTATTGTTGACGAGAAGGAGTTAGTGGCATGGATTGTTAACACGAGTCGTCGCGAAGGTCGATAGAGGCGATTCCTGTTAGTCATGACGCTACGCGATGATTGTCGTCTACCTAATGCACGCTACCCATACTGGTCTACTTCAGAATATACATGGGTCTGCCTAACCTACGCGCTCCACGCACTTCCACGCGTAAATAGCATCCTGACGGCAGACTGGACATGTCTATAGTCCCACCTTCGAATCTCTGTACAAACTCGCCCTGAAGGCTAAAAAGATCTACAAAGTCGACAGGATTCGCTGATGAATCGATGTTTCGATTCGTTTCTATTACACTGACTGATGGAGCAATCAGCTTGTCGAATTCGTTGAACGCTGTGGAGTCTATACGGAGGGAGCGGATGTGGGCGGCAAACGAGGCCACGCCTAGTGTTGTGAAGCCCCCTTCATGTGCGATTATTAGACTTGACCCACTCTCGCCTTCAACACCAAAAGCTCCCTCAGATACATAATGGCGTTCTCCAACGCGTCCGATGCGACCTCGTCTGTACCAGAGAGTATCACCATCGAAGTAGCGGCTCGTATCGTTGAAATAGTCGCGCGATGAAGGATACGTAAACCTGTGTCCGACTGCTGAGTCCGTGAGCGCCGTGTTGGGGGTCGTCGTGAGGCCAACCCAGCCAAGCTCTGATCCAATAGGTCGGTCTAACTCGAGTAGGGCGCAGTCATTGTCGAAGAATCCACTGGTGCCTAGTGTACCTAGTCGATATGACTTGAGAACCCTCGCTGAGCTTACAGACGTTTGAAACACTGAATCATCCCAGGCAGGGAGAACCAGAAAATCGAGGTTGCTTGGCCGTACAGAGTCCCTTACAGTCCAGATGCAATGCGCTGCCGTGAGCACCCATCTCGGACCGACCAAGGTAGCGGTGCACAATGGTCTGATGCTTGAGTCAATGGCAATACTCAGTCTGCACACAGTTCTTGCAGGGTAGTGGGCAACTCGTACAAAGTCTCGGGCAGGCAGTCGTTCGCTCGAAGAACCCGCAATGAGATCTTCCGGGGGAGGCAATTGGTTTGGTGGGTCAGTGCGGCCCGGGAGCGAGCCCCCATACCAAGGCGTATGATTTTCGAGCCAAGACGTAGCCTCAGTGATACGAATCGTATCTTCAGTCCGAGAGATGTTGTCATATACGAACAGGTATCGCTGCTGGCCCCTGCACATAAACATACATGAGAGAAAGGTCACAAGTACTAGAAGGTAGTGCATCCCAAAACCGTATTAGTGAAACGGGGCATACGGACGCTTACTTTTGTACAGATATTGGAACACTCACCTGTTCTATGTTGTTCGAACTGTACCACGTGTGGAGGCACCGTGTTATTCGAAGCAATTTACATAACGTTGCCAGGCAGAAGGTATTAACCCTAGTGCGAAGGCGGCATGTAAAGCGTGATACCCAGTGTTATGCGAACCGTCGTACAACGTGTTATGCGAAGCGTAGTTAGGAACTTTTCCCTATGTTTCCGCCTTCCCGGCTCGTATTGTCATGCCCAAGGCATTTCTGACGATCGTACTCCTTGCCTGTGCCGCTATGGCGGCCACGGCTCAGCGGTGGTATCCCGCTACGATTCCTGCGCCATATAACGCCGGCTTCTACCTCGACGTCTACTTCTTGCCCTCTAATCCCAGCTATGGCTGGGCCTGCGATAACAACTTCGGATACGTCGTTCGTACTACCGATGGAGGCCGAACATGGCGCGGCACGCAAATCCAAGGCGCGGGATGTCACCTCGAATACATCCAGTTCCTCGACACGCAAACAGGCTATTGCTCCGGCCCGTGCGGCATCTATAAATCCACTGACGGTGGCGCATCATGGTCGGCCGACCTGCGCCCCACGAATCCCGATCGTCCAGCTATTTGGGGCGGATGGTTCCGCGATGCTAATACCGGCTGGTTTGTTGGCGGTGGCTGCGGTACCAAGGTCTTTCTGCGCACCGACGACGGCGGCGCGACGTTCAATCGGTTTGAAAGTACTGTTGGAGGACAAGGTGCACCCTCGGATCCGCTTTGGCAGCCCGATATGCCACCCAATCATGTGTATGCCATTGCCGGCGGCATGATGTGGCGCAGTGTCGACGACGGATTTACATGGGCACCCCTCCTGGCTACAGGCCCAACGCGGCCGTGGCACGAAGAACTTGCCCGGTTCGGCTCGTCGTGGCTTATTCCTAGCAGCGAAACACAATGCGATGCTGCCTCGACAAATGGCATGCGCTTTTCGCCCGACGACGGTGCTACCATTCGGCAGTTCAACACGAATGGAGCGATGTTTGGGTCGTTCCTGCTTGACGCCAACACGGGCTGGGGTGCCGGCTTCAACTGGAACGTCTGGTACACACAAGATGCAGGCCAGAACTGGCAACGGCGGGCCTGCGGTATTCCCGCCGGTACCGACCTCGATGACATCTGGATGATTGATGCTAACCGCGGCTGGGTTGCCGGTGGCCGCGCCGGACTGTATTACCTAGGCCCCCCGTCAGCCACGGTGAACAAACGCGATATCATGCATATCGATAGGTGCCTAGGACGTGAATACCTCGACACGATCCTCGTTACCAACGTCAACTTTACAACAGCTACGGCTTCTGCTGCAATCAGTGGCCGCGATGCCAATCAGTTCCGTATCGTTCAAGACATTCCGCCTACAATACCAACCTGCACAACGGTTCCGGTGGTGGTTGCCTATACCCCAACACGCCAAGGTCCACACATCGCTAGCTTAACGCTTTCACTGCAAAACCCCGATACCACCGTCGTTGTATCGTTGAGCGGCGAAACACGCGATAGAACGGCACGGCTAACTTCCGACACCATTACCTTCACCGTCCGCTCCGGCGCCCGCGATGCCCGCGCCGTCGAGTTTGTCCCAACAGGTACCCCCTACGAGTCGGTCCTCACCATCGATCAGCTTACCGGCAACGGCGAAATCATCCTTGTTCCGCGTACACCCCTGCCCAACCAAATCGGTCCCGGACCCCTTACCCTTATCGCCGAAGCTACCATTCGCGACACCGGCACCTACGAGGCAACCTTCCGCGTGCGCCTAGGCCCGTGCCTCCGCGATACCATCATTGTGGTTCGCGTCCGCGCCATCACACCCATCATCAAAACCATCAGCACTGCCAGCGCTGCCCTTGATTGTATCGCCACCGATACCATTCGCATCCCAGTCTCGAATACCGGCAACGACGTCCTTAGGTTTGGGCGCATCTTGATTGGCGGTCAAGGGGCATCGGCTTTCACTCCGTTGTTTTGGACGAGCGGCGAGGCCCTTCCAGGCACGATACCGGCTAAACGCAGCGATACCCTTGTGGTACGCGTGCGGCCCTTCCAAGGCGATGAACGCGCTACGCTGACGTTCGAACACGACGACTGGAGTGCGGCCTTTGGAAGCCGTAATCCGTGGACGATTGAACTGCAAGCCACAAGCTCGATCCCGCGAGTTCGCTTTTCACCAACGCCGCTCTCCTTCGATACCGTGTGCGTTGGTAGCACCGCCGAACGGATCCTGAGTGCCGCTAACATCGGCTCTACCCAGGCCTCGGTGCGCATTCTTCATCAGCCACCTGGAATTACTGGACTGCCCACCTCAACCGTCGATGTGGCGCCGCAGCTTACACGTCGTTGGACGCTGGCGATTCGCCCATCGCAGGCCGGCATTATCGATGATAGCATCGTCGTTCAGGTGCTGCCCTGCGATAGCGTATACGTCATTCCCGTGCGCGCCGTGGTGCTCCAAGGCAGCATTGCATTTACCCCCCGCTCCATCGATACCGTCCTTCCCGCCGGTGTGTCTGTTGCCGACTTCCTTGCCAGCATTTCCGCCGTGAATGGCGGTCCGTTCACCGTTCGTAGTGTACGACTCGACCCGCCCACACCACTGTTGCGTATTACCCAGCCAGGTACGCCCTTTGTCCTAGACAGCACACAGACGGTTGGCTTGGAATGGCGAGGTGGAACCGATGCCGATTCGTACCAAGGCCTGCTAATCGCCGAGAGCAACGCTCCCTGTTCGCCAACCGATACCATCATGTTGCGCATCCGCCAAGTGCCGCAAAATGCTATCGTAATCGATGCTCCCGATGTGAATGCTGAGTTTCGCTGTGGCGACTCCGTAGCGTCGTTTAGCATTGTTGTTGCCAACCGCGGCGCCGAAGACGTCTGGGTCGAACAGTGGCAGGTCGATTCTAGCATCACGCTCGACCGTGCCACCATCAACCCTATTCGTATTGCGGCAGGGGGCACCGCATCTGTTCCGGCTACGTCCACGAGACGGCCTCCGGCGGTCGATACCATTCGTCTTGTAGCACGCGTTGATAATCGCACGACCAACGTGACGGTCGTGGTGCGAGCTGTCGACCTCGACACGAAGCTCGAGGTTGATTTGGCAACGGCTTCGCTCGTTGAAGTCGACCGCTGCCAAGCTCCTATCGAGTGGCTCGTCGGCCTTCGCAACGATGGTACCATTGCAGCCGATGTATCTGCCACGTTGTCGCCGTCTGTTGCCGGCATGGCGGTCGACGATGCTCCGCAGCGCCTGCTGCCTGGTCAAACGGGCACTGTTCGCGTGGTAGCGCTGCCGGCTTCGCTGCCAGAAGGGCTGGCGCAAACAACCCTTCGAATTACCGATGCTACCTGTACCCGCACGTACGACGTCGACCTTGCCACGCTCACCACAGGCGGAGTGCTATCGGTATCACCCGAAGCGGTCGACGTGGGCAACGTTGTCGCGAATACCGAGCAGCGTGCCGTGATTCTCGTCGAAAACCGGTCGACGGCATCGCGTACACTTCGCAGCGTAACACTGCAGAATGACGGCGGCGTGTGGAGTCTTGTGCGT
This sequence comes from Candidatus Kapaibacterium sp., assembly GCA_022842685.1. GTDB lineage: Bacteria > Bacteroidota > Ignavibacteria > Kapaibacteriales > Kapaibacteriaceae > JALHPC01. Next base: position 29,504 of record JALHPC010000012.1, on the reverse strand, counting down.
ATACCACCAGCCAACCGTGTGATGGAGCCCGCCGATGTTGACACTGTTGTTGTTGCATGGCAAGCCAACGCTACCGTGCGGCACACTGCAACCGTTGTACTCGACGACGTTGGCACGTGCGACGTTGTACACCGAGTTCCAGTCACTGGCTCTACTAACGTCGAAGGACCAGTGCTCCTGAGCGTACCGCTGGCCTACGACGACCATACGGCCCAGCCGTCAACCATGTTGGACGTTCCTTTGCGCCTTACGGCAAACGTGTCCGAAGCCGCCGTCGACAGCATGGAGGTGATAACGGTGTTCAGCCCACTTGTGTATCATGTTACCGAGGTTCTTCCCGGCAATCTGGCCGGCGTTACAGTTACAGCACAGATTCAGCCAGGGCGAGTTACCATTCAAGCTGTGCGTACAGATGGTGGAACGTTCGACACTCCGGGCGATGTAGCCATTCTGCGTGGCGAAGCCCGTGCTGCCATGCCCAGTTCGACGGCACTTACGATGCCGCGAGTCTTATTGCGTTCAACGAAAAACGTCACGCCGCAAACCCAAAATGGTAGCATCGACGTGGAGCGCTGCGCAAAGCAGTTTGGCATAGCCCTTGGAGGGCTTGCGGGCATACGGCAAGTCGACCCCGTGCCCGCGCGAACTGGCGTGGAAGTCGAGGTGACGGCGCACGACGCCGATGTTGTATTACTCGACCTCGTAGATAGTCAAGGACGTGTTGTAGCAACACGAACGGACGTACATGTAGATGCCGGCACCACCGTTGTTTCCGTGGATGCTGCTGATGTTGGAAGCGGCGCCTACGTAGTACGGTGTAGCGGCCGCAGCGGGCGTGTAGCCACGGCGCGAGTGCTGGTTGTACGTTAGTAGGCCTACCTTACCGAAACAGCTGGCGTACTGCAACGCGCACGGCATCACGAATTGCCGTCTTCGAGTCGGTCGTTACCGGCACTGAACTCTTCAAGAGCGGAACCATGATCATGTTGGGACCTAACTGGCTATACTGCAAATTGAGCAGTGCCCCTTTTTCGTTGCGAACCAGAGAGCCGGTGATGTAGAAACCAACCTCGTACTTGGCCAACGTAGCAAGTTCGGTATCGGTGATGGGGTTGTAGTTCTCTGTCATGTACATACCGCCGGCGGCATACATGGCGTCGCGCGATTCGATGTCGACGACGGTGCGCATCGAGTCGTTAATGCACTCGTGAACGATGGTTTGCACCATGTCGTAGGACACGGTGATTTTGTCTTTGAACAGATTCCAGGGCGGCAGTGATGTTGAGTCGACGAAGGTGATGCCACCAACAGCAACAAGTTCGGTGGGGCGAGTGCGGAAGCCGTCTGGCGCATTGGCAAAGAGGGTGTCATTGCTCCACCCTTTGCACAGGGCGCGCTGCATGGCACGCAGAATGGCGGGGTCGGGAAGGGGCTTTCCGGCGTCGGTGCGCAAGCGGATGATATCGTAGCCGATGCCATAACGTTGCTCGTTTAACTCGTCGCCAACAACCATGTTGACTTCGGTGCGAAGCAGGTTGCCCATGCGGAAGCAGGACGCAAACAGGGCGGCCTTGCCGCCGCTGAGTGTTGTGATGTCTTTGAGAGTAAGCTGCTGTCCGCGTTCGGTAAGCACTGTGCGGGCAATCGAGTCGCGCACGGCCGACGGGATGAAGCGAAAACGGCCAGACAGTTCGAGGGCTAGGGCTAGGCCGGCTTCGACCTTGGCAGCCGAAAACAACGTGTCGGTTGTGTCGCGGCGCATGTCGGCCATCATAACGGGCAGACGTTCTTGGGCGGGAAGTTGCCGTGCGAAGGTGGCAAGGACAACAACGAGGGGAAGTAGATAGAATCGCATAGCACAAAGTTATGAGGTGTAACGTGGTTAGACGTACGACTACGACAAAACATCTGCAATCCGTAAGAGGGTTCACGGGGTGCAGGCAGAGGGGAAGACGTGCTATGTAATGGCATCGTAACACGAGGGTAACACTGACCTTAAAGGCCGACGGTAGGTTTGCGACGCCTTCAGCGATCAGAGACTGATGTTGTGGCCGCAAAAAGGTATCCGTTGTTCCCCCAACTGTTTCGAGGTAGTTCCCGTGGTTGTAGTTCGTTGTTTAGCAGCAACGCTTGTTGCGTTGTTTGCCACCGTCATGGTGGCGTTTTCTCAGGGTGGCGTTATCACCGGTAAGGTTACCGATGGTGAGACCGGCGACCCGTTGCGTGGTGTAACTGTTACCGTGATAGGCACAAAGAAGGGTGCCTATTCCGACACCAAGGGTGTGTATCGTATCAAGGGCGTGCCTGCTGGGCGCCATACGATACGAATGACATATGTGGGTTATTCGGCCAAGCAAGTTGAAAATATCGAGGTAAAGGATGGTCAGACGGTGACGATTAACGCCGTTATGACCTCGGCAACCACATCGGGCAAGGAAGTGGTTGTTACGGCTGAGCGCCTTAAGGACAATCAAGCGGCCGTGCTTGCACAGCGCCAGAAGTCTTCGACGGTGAGCGATGGTGTAGCGAAAGAGGAAATCTCCAAGCTGCCCGATTCCGACGCTGGTCAGTCGCTTAAGCGTGTTACCGGTGTTACGCTCGTCGAAGGCAAATACGTTTTTGTTCGTGGAGTGTCGGATCGATATAGCAACACAACGTTGAACGGCACTTCGCTCACAACAACAGAGCCCGACAAGAAGTCGTTTGCGTTTGACATGTTTCCGGCAGAACTCCTGGAGAACGTGAACATTGCCAAGTCCTTTACGCCCGACCTTCCTGGCAACTTTGTTGGTGGCCTTGTACAGTTGAATACTGTCGACTTTCCGCAGGGCTTTTCGATTAAGGTATCGACGGGCCTTTCCAGCAACGACTACGTTACGAATCACGCAGGCCAGTTTATCACGTCGCCAGGTGGTGGCACCGATTGGCTAGGCCTTGATGACGGTACGCGGGCAATGCCAGCAAACATGCCCGGGCCCGAAGGCTTCCGTGATCTGCGTGCGCAAGTAAACGCCCGCGACGAGGCGGCAACCAACCAGTGGTTGGGACTCATGAATGATTTTAATCCGTCGGGCTTCCGTCGCGAATTGGCAACGGCACCGTTCGCAGGCAAATTCAGCATTAGTCACACCAACACGTTCGACGTGGGCGAAGAATCGCAGTTTGGCTTGGTGGCCTCTGTCAACTACAACAATGGCTATTCTATTAACCGGATGACGCGTGCTGGCATTTTGAGCGACGGTCAGAGTCTCATCTTCGACTACACCGGTACAATTGCGGCTCGTAACACCAATCTTGGGTCGCTCGTTAACCTTGCCTTCAAGCCCGGTTCGCAGAGCACCATCACACTCAAGAATACATTCTCGCTGCAGTCCGACGACGAAACTGTCTATCAGTACGGCTCAGAGTTTGCGCAATCGCAAAGCCGAAAGAACCTGTCGTTCCAGTTCGTCGAAAAGCAGCTCTTCTCAAGCCAACTTGGTGGCGAACACAACATCGATGTTGGAAGCAACCTGTTGATCGACTGGAAGCTTGGCTATTCCGAGTCGAGCCGTGACGAACCAGATCTGCGCCGTTTGCGCTTCCAGCGCGACTTGTTTGCCGACAGTGGTACGCCGCTAGAAACGGCCGTTGCGTATGGCTCGGTTACCTCGCAGGGCTCAGGCCCTAACGCTGGTCGGTTCTTCTCGACGCTTAACGAGTTTGGTCGTAGCGCAGCCGTTAATGGTACGCTTTCTCTCTCTGAACTCAAGATTAAGGCCGGCGCTCTTCACGAGTTCCGTAATCGCTCGTTCCGCGCGCGCTCGTTTACCTACGTTCAGCCAATTGCCACCGAGCTTGAAACCGATGTGCTCCTTGTGTCAGACGATCCATCGGTTATTCCCGACCCATCAGCTCTATTCGACCAAGCAAACTTCGGCTTCTCGAAACTAGGATTGTCGGAAGACTCTCGCCTACGAGACACGTACACTGCCTTCGAGCAACTCGTTGCTGGCTATGCCATGGTCGACGTTCCATTCACGTTCAGCGACATCCCCGTTCGGATTATTACCGGTGCTCGCGTCGAGAACAACATTCAATCGCTGAGCTCCTTTAACGACCAAGACCGACCGGTTAATGTTGAGCTTCCGCTTACAGACATTCTCCCATCGTTCAATCTGGTTGTTACACCTTGGAAGAACGTCAATTTCCGTCTGGCCGCTTCGCAAACACTTACCCGCCCGTCGTTGCGCGAGTTTGCGCCGTTCGCATTCTTCGACTTCCAAACGCAATCAACCGTGCGTGGCAATCCGGATCTTACCCGCGCTCTTGTTCAGAACTATGACGCACGATTCGAGTGGTTCACTAACCCAGGCGAAGTCATCTCGGTATCGCTGTTTTATAAGAACTTCCTCAACGCCATCGAAGAGACCATTGACCCCTCCACATCAGAACTCATCCGGACGTTTCAGAATGCAAGGGGCGTCGCAAGCAACCAAGGTGTAGAATTCGAAGTGCGGAAGGGTCTGGGAGATATAGCCGACGCGCTACAGTACTTCATGGCAACGCTGAATGTGTCGCTGATTAACAGCAACATCACCGTTACGCAAGGCGGAACCGTGCAGGACAACCGCCAGATGTGGGGACAGTCGCCCTATAGCATCAACGCCGGCTTGTTCTTCCAGCATCCCGACTGGGGCACCAGTGTGAACCTTGCGTACAACGTTGCTGGTCGTCGAATTGTACAGGTGGCTCAAGTGGGAGTCTATCAGGTTCCTGCTGGCCGCGAGGCCGACGGTCCACACGTGTTTGAAAATCCGCGGGACGTCGTCGACCTGTCGATTGCTCAGAACATTGGCATGCTCGAACTGCGGTTCTCGGCACGCGACCTGCTGAATCAGGCGCTTGTGTGGGAGCAGCTAGGTCGCGTTGTTGCAACGAATATCCGAGGTAGATCCTTCGGCCTCAGCGTTGGATATCGCTTCAATTAATATCACGTCAGTTAATTCTTGTTACATCAATTTTTACGAAAGGAATCGACATGCGCATTGTTAGCATAGCGATAACCGCGTTTATCCTTCTTTCATTAGGAGCCCATGCCCAGCAGGCCCGACTCACCTATCCGAACGGTGGTGAGACGTTCCGACCTGGCTCTTCACAAGACCTTACATGGGATACAACTGGCGTACCAATGAGTCGCCGCTGGAAATTCCAATTTGGCACGTCTCCAACAGGTCCGTGGACCGACCTCATCGGTGCTACCAACATCAAAGACAGCGCTGCAACGCGCGGTCGTTTTGCCGGTGGTTTCCGCGTGCCAGCTATTGGCACATCAAGCGGCTATGTTCGCATGGTTGATATCAACGACGAAACGAATTTCGACATCAGCAACAACCCCTTTACAGTCATCTCACCAGCCGTTGTGCAGGTAGACTCGACGCTCCGTGGCGAAATCACAGGCCGTGTGCGCCTGTCGCGTACCAAGATCTACGGCCTTGATGGCTACGTTTACGTTAACGATGGCGCTGTACTCGAAGTCGAAGCCGGTACCATCATCGTTGGCGACACCGTAGGACAAAACTCGGTGCTGTGCGTTAACCGTGGCGGTAAGCTTATCGCTAACGGCCGCAAGGATGCGCCCATCGTGTTTACGTCGCGTGCCGCCGTTGGTCAACGTGCAGCTGGCGACTGGGGTGGACTTGTTATCTGTGGTCGCGCCCGAACCAATCACCCTGCAGGACAAGCGCCTGTCGAAGGCGGTATCGCCGATCAGGCCCCTGGTAAGGGTTGGTTTGGCGGAACCGACGATAACGACTCATCAGGAGTACTTCGATATGTACGCATCGAGTTTGCCGGTATCGCCGTTGCTCCAAACAACGAGCTCAACTCGCTAACAATGGGTGGCGTTGGACGCCGCACAGTTCTTGAGTATATCCAGTGTTCGTATAACAACGACGACGCCTTTGAGTGGTTCGGTGGAACCGTCAACGCCAAGTACCTCGTTGCTTACGGAACACTCGACGACGATCTTGACTGCGATAATGGCTTTAGCGGTAAGGTGCAGTTTGCACTCATTAAGCGTTTCCGGAATTTTGCCGACGTTTCTACGTCGCAAGCGTTCGAAATCGACAATGACGCAGCAGCATCGTATAACCAGCCATTTACGTCGCCGATCTTCTCCAACGTCACCATCGTTGGACCCCTACAAGACACGTCGTGGACAACAGGAAATGGCCCTGGCCAATATAGTTCACGTTTTGGTGCTTCGGCACAGTTGCGCCGGAACTCACGCGCAGCAATCTACAACTCGGTTTTCCTTGGCTGGCCTCGCGGTCTAGAAATCGCTCAGCTTCCCACGATGATTGCCGCACAGGGCGATACCGTGAACGTCCGCAACAACTCATGGTTTGGCGTTAAGGGCTCATGGATGAACCTTGCCGGACTTGGTTCCGGACAATCGGCACCAGCCGGCTTCACCAACCAGTGGGTTGCCAAGGGCGACTACAACAACGAACTCGCAGCGCAGTCGCCGGGACTTGCGCAGTTGCGTAACGCTTGGTCGCAAGACAACACGTTCGACCCAACGCCATTCAACAGCGCTACCTACCTTAACACGGCCTCGTTCGCTGCCAACCCGCACGCAGCCATTGCCGATCCGTTCTTCACACGTGTTAGCTATCGCGGTGCCTTTTCGTCGAGTGCAGCCGAGCGCTGGGACGAAGGCTGGGCCAATTACGACCCAATCTTTACCGACTATCAAGCATCGGTTAACGTTCAGATTCTCACCCCTGGTGTTCGTGCTGGCGAAACGTATGTGCGTGGCACAAAGGTGAACGTAACGTGGGACACGAACGGCACACAGGGTAAGTCGTTCAACTTCTCCTATGGCCCAGCCATTACTGGTCCATGGACTCCAATCGCCACGAACGTCGTCGACGCTGGCGCAACGCGTGGCCGCTACGAGTGGACCCTTCCTAACGATCTCGTTCCTGCCGTATTCGTTCGCATGGAGTCGTCGACGGTAGCATCATCGTTCGACGTTTCCGACTTCCCATTTGCCATCGTCGATCTGCCACGTCCAGCAGTTCGTCTTATCGAACCAGGCGGTTCAAACCGTACTATCCGCGTAGGTACCTCGGTCGACCTTGTATGGGATACGACCAACACCTTCCGCGAGCGCTTCCGCTTCGAGTTTGGTAAGAGCCCCAATGGTCCATGGCGTGTTGTTCAAGGCCGTGGAAACGTCCTCGACTCAGGCGCAACACGTGGCCGCGTCCTTGGTGGCGTGGTGCTTCGTCCCGAAGATCAAACCGAGACGGGCTACTTCCGCATGACGTTGCTTAGCGATACTACGCGCACCGACGTTAACGACCAGCCAATCCGCGTTATCGCTCCGGCTCCTACAGCCGTCGACAGTACCCTGCAAGGCAACATCACAGGCCGCGTGCATTTGTCGAACACAAAGATCTACGGTATTGATGGCTATGTGTATGTCGAAGATGGTGCCGAGCTTCACATCGAACCAGGTACGATTATTGTTGGCGATACAGTAGGACAGAACTCTGTTCTATGTATCAATCGCGGTGGCAAGATCATCGCCAAGGGTACACGTCAATTACCAATCATCTTCACATCGCGCGCAGCTGCTGGCCAGCGTGCAGCAGGTGACTGGGGTGGCATCGTCATCTGTGGTAAGGCCCGTACTAATCACCCAGCAGGCCAAGCTCCTGTTGAAGGGGGCATCGCCGACCAGCAGCCTGGTAAGGGGTGGTTTGGTGGTACCGACGACGATGACTCGTCGGGCGTCCTCGAATACGTTCGCATCGAATTCGCCGGCATCGCCGTTGCTCCAAACAACGAGCTCAACTCGCTTACCATGGGTGGTGTTGGACGTCGTACCGTTATCCGCTACGTTCAGTGCTCGTACAACAACGACGACGCCTTCGAGTGGTTCGGCGGCAACGTCGACGGTAAATACCTGATCGCACTTGCCACGCTCGACGACGATTTCGACTGCGACAACGGCTTCACTGGCCGTGTTCAGTACGGCATCTCTCGTCGTCTTAGCAACTTCGCCGACGTGTCGACCTCGCAATCGTTCGAGATCGACAACGATGTTGCCGGTTCGGGTAACCGTCCACTCACAAGCCCAACGTTCTCGAACATGACGGCCATTGGTCCTATCCAAGACACATCGTGGACCGTTGGCAATGGCAACAACCAGTTCAGCTCGCGCTTTGGCGCTGGCGCTCAGTTCCGCCGCAATGCACGTCCAAACCTCTACAACTCGGTCTTCCTTGGCTGGCCACGTGGTATCGAAATCGCGCAGCTACCAACCATGGTTGCAGCACAGGGCGATACGCTTGAAATCCGGAACAACTCGTGGTACGGCATCAAGGGCACATGGATGAACCTTGCTGGTCTTGGCTCGGGCCAAACCGCTCCTGCGGGCTTTACGGCCGACTGGATTGCGAAGACAGAGTACAACAACACGCTTGACCGTTCGACGCCAAACAACGCCCAGCTTGACAACCCATTTGCAACAGGCGTTCAGTTCAACCCTGCAATTCGTATGGGCTCGCCACTTGCAACTGGCGCCGTCTTTACCGGCGCAGCATCGAACGAATTCTTCGATCGCGTTGCATTCCGTGGTGCGGTAGGTCTTGAGCGTTGGGATCTTGGTTGGACCGAATACAACCCAATCAACGCCAACTATCAAGCCCAGCGTCCACCCGACACCACAAGCGTTCGCGAGGAGGATCACCGCCGTGCAGGTATTGCTGTAACGGTATTCCCAAATCCAACGACCGACGCAGCCACTGTTCGCTACGAACTTGGCACCGATGACGTAGTTACGGTACGTGTGTCCGACGCTGTGGGCTCACTCGTTTCAACCTTCTTCAGCAACGAGCGCCAGCATGCAAGCATCTACGAATTCACGCTTATCACGCGTGATCTTGCACCTGGTGTCTATTTCGTGACAATCAGCGGTCAGCGTGGCACGGCAACCATTCCGGTTACCGTAACGCGCTAAACCCTGAACGGGAACAACGGCGGGGGCGGCATGGCAACATGTCGCCCTCGTTGTTTTTTAGCCAACCATAAGCCACAGCAGCCATAGCACCATGCTGGCCATATGTGCCGCCGTTATTCGAAATGCCCAATGCGGGTGATGCTTGCGAATCCAACGCCAGCCGTATGCGAGCGCTGCTAACGGTGCCGTAACCACAATCCAAGCAATGGCCACCATTCCATAGTTCGAATGGCTTAGGCCTAAGGTTGTAATCAGCCATGCTCCCGTTGCCCCATACACGATCATCAGGTGCGAGATGTACATGAACAACGACTCGGAGCCCATTGTTTGTAGAAAGGGCAGCACCTTCGTAGGGCGCTCATAGTTTGCTACCAGCATCATAGCGCCCATCACGCATAAAATCCCTCCCAAGCGGAATACCATGAGCTCTGGTGATCCCTGCCACCAGGCCTCGTCCCACGGCATTGTTGGCCCAAAGCAGTACCGCAGCATGACAATCGTTGCGGCAGACATTCCCACGCCCACAAGCCACCATGCCGTCGAAGCCTGATGTGCCCTAGGCACCACCCATCCGGCCATGGCGGCACCGGCCACCACATACAAGGCCCACGGAACCATGGGAAAGGGCGACACCGACCGATCGATCAACACTCGCAGCAGCATCGGCTGTGACTCATCAACCTGAATGCCCATAAGATAGGGGGCTGCGATAATCGTGGCTGACGCCAGCACCGCATAGGCAACCGTTGCACGCGACACGGAACGAAGAACAATGGCAATGGCAAGGCAAAGCAACGAGCCGGCTACGATCGTTTGCAGTACATCGATTTGTAGCCATGACGACAGATCTCCGATAGGGCGTTGTACTAGCGCCTTGATTGGTACGTGCAACAAGAAGGCCCATGCTAGGATGTAGGCCAGCCGGCGCAGGTAGCGCTGCAGGGCCGTGCCCAATCGCATGTAGTCGTCGGCCTTGCGCGACAGGGCAATCCACAGACCCATGCCGGCCCCGAATAGAAACGCTGGGGCCACAAAGCCATTGCTGACGTTGAGAATCGTGAAGAACCAGCCTGTGCGCAAGGCAGGGTCGAGGATCTGATTCGTGATGTGAACCTGAATCATCCACAGCACGGCGATGCCGCGCACATAGTCGAGAAACGCAAGGCGCTGCTTAGACATAGCTATCGGCGAGAACGGCCGCTCAGACGTCGCAGTGCCCCCTTAATCACGGGGGCAACTAGGATGCTAAGAACCACTACGGCCATGATAATGAGAAGAAATCGTTGCATGGACGAATCTACGATGTATTTTCGCCGCCATGGCAGAACCATCGTCGGCGAAAGCCGATCTCATAGCGGCTATCGACGTAGGAACAAATTCGTTTCACATGGTGATTGCTAGCGTTAGCACGCGGGGCGTGCTGCGGGTGCATTCGCGGAACAAGGACATGGTGCGCCTTGGGCAGGCCGCTGGCGACATGAAGCATCTGGAACCCGAGGCCATCAAGCGTGGCGTTGCCACGCTCAAGCGTTTTGTAACCGAGGCCAAGAATACTGGCGCCCACGTGCGCGCCGTAGCTACCAGCGCCGTGCGCGAGGCCATCAATCGCGAGGACTTCGTTCAACGCGTGCGCGCCGAAACGGGCATCGATGTAGAAGTCGTAAGTGGCAACGAGGAAGGACGCCTCATCTACGTGGGATGCATCCACGCCCTGCCTATCCTAAGCAAGCGCACCCTTGTGTTCGATATTGGCGGTGGAAGTACCGAAACCGTCATAGGTACACACGGAGACGTTGCCTACGTGCACTCAGCCAAGTTGGGACACATTCGCATTACCACGCGGTTCTTTCCCGATGGTGTGATAACGGCAGATCGGCTCGAAGCTGCTCGACTTGCTATTCGAGGCGACTGGGCCCCCGTGTTTCAGTCGCTCATCGCCTACGGCTTCGAAGTTGCCGTCGGCTCTAGTGGCACCATCATGGCTGTGGCGGCCTATGCCATGGCCCGTGCCGGACGTAGAGTGCCTGAGTCGTTCAACGGTGTTGTTGTAAGCAGACGCGACATTCTCGATGCCATCGACGACATCCTGCGTAGGCCAACAATGGCCGAACGCCAATCGCTTGAGGGCATCGACCCTCGTCGGGCCGACGTTATCGTGGGTGGGGCGCTCATCTTAGAGCAAGCCATCTTGGGGCTCAATATTCAAGACCTCACTATCTCGGGCTATGCGCTCCGCGAGGGCATTGTGTTTGACACTGTGCAGAAGCAGCGCGACATCGACGCCTATCACCACCTGTCGCACTTGCGATATCAAACGGTCGACCACTTGTGCGAGCTTTACCGCGTGCGCCGCAGTCATGCCGAGCACGTCAAGAACCTCTGCTTACGTTTGTTCGACGACCTGCAAGGTCTTCACCGCATGGGCGATGTGGAGCGAGAGCTTCTCGAAGCCGCAGCACTGCTGCATGATGTGGGCTATCATATCTCGGCCGAACAGCACCATAAGCACAGCGACTACATCATTCGCAACAGCGCAATGCCCGGCTTTACCAACGACGAAGCCGAGATCATCGCCAGCATTGCCCGCTATCATCGCAAGAGTTTGCCAAAGAAAAAACACGAGGGCTTCGCCCGGCTTACGCTCGCCGAGCAAACCGTGGTACAAGCATTGGCGGGCATTCTGCGGATATGCGAAGGCCTCGACCGTCGGCAACAGCAGAACGTTCTATCACTCCGTGCTCGACATACGGCCAACGATATCGAAATTCAGCTCATGTGTCCTAGCGGCGTGCCAGACATAGAGCTATGGGGGGCAGAGCGCCGCAAGGACCTATTGGAATCTCGACTCGAGCGCAAGGTGCGGCTGGTGGCGGTAACGGATAGGACGTGATCGTCAGTTCGTCAAGGTGACGGGGAGTGTCCGGAACACGATGAAGTCGTTTGCATTAGATGATAGAGCCAGGTTACGCCCGTCGTTTACGGCGGGCTGGAATATGGCTCTGCGCCTAGGCCCGCCCTTCAGGGCGGGTATTGGAATCGTCAGGTTGTCAATGGTGACGGGGTGACGGCCGCTCAGAATGTCAAGGTGACGGGGTGACAGCAACGTCGGGTTGTTCACAATTCACGGCGGGGCTTGTTCGTTTACGCGTGCTTGTTGGCGCTCATGTTGGGCGCCACTGCGCATTGTCGAACCAATAGGTATCATCATTCATGACGAAGCGATCAGTCTTTACCGCCATGGGCCTTATCGGCACTGGCATCATCTTTGGCGTCATTCTTATGACGTCGTTCAGCAGTAATGCTATCGAAGAGCTTTTTGCCCAAGGCGTTTCGGATCTTGGTAGCGCCACGGCCCCACTCACAGTTCCGCCGTCGGTGAAGGCCATGAACGACCAGTTCGTTGGTGTTGCCGACGCCGTTACGAAGTCGGTCGTTGCAATCTCTGTTACTGTCGAAAGCAAGCCCCGCCAGGGTATGCGGCGCAACTTGCCTGACTTCTTCCGGTTTTTCGAAGACGAGCAGCTTGAGGAAGGCCCCAGCGAACCGCAAGAGCGTGGTGCCTCGGGTAGCGGCGTTGTTATTTCGACGGACGGCTACATCGTTACCAACAACCACGTTGTTGAAGACGCCAAGGAGGGCGGCATTAAGGTGCTGTTCACCGATGGTCGCGAGCTGAAGGCCAAGCTTGTGGGCCGCGACCCTACCACCGACCTTGCTGTTCTGAAAGTTGACGGTGGCCCCTTTCCAGCCGTACACCTTGGAAAGAAACAAGATGTGCGAGTTGGCGACTGGGTGATTGCTGTGGGCAACCCCCTGGGCTTGCAGTCGACGGTGACAGCCGGCATCGTATCGGCCATTGGACGTGGGATTGGCGTTATCGAAGGACTGCCCGCGCAGCGGGGCGGCTCGCGCTATGCCATCGAAAACTTCATCCAGACCGATGCAGCCATTAACCCTGGCAATTCTGGTGGTGGACTCTTTAACCTTGCCGGATCGCTCGTTGGCATAAATACCGCGATTGCATCCACCAATGGCCGCTATCAGGGGTATGGCTTTGCCATTCCTATCGACATGGTTCGCAGCATTGCCTTGGACATCATCGAAGACGGTGTTGTGGATCGCGGATACATCGGCGTGCAGATTACAACGGTGGATGAAACCACAGCGAAGAGTGCTGGCTTGGACAATATCACAGGTGTCTTTGTGAACACCGTCATCAAAGATGGAGCTGCCGAAGCCGCCGGTATCGAAGAGGGCGACATCATCCTCGACGTCGATGGCACGCCGGTTAAGTCCTCCAACGACCTCCAAAACCAAATCGTCCTGCGCCGCGCTGGCGACAAGGTCAACCTACGTATCCACCGTAACGGCAAGCAAATCACCAAGACCGTAACGCTCAAAGCGCTCGATGGCGACTCCTTTGCTAGCGCAGCACCATCCAGAAATGGGAAGGCAGGCGAAAGCAAGGACGACGGAAGTCCCGTGCAGTTCAAAGACCTTGGCTTTACCGCTGCTGGTCTAACCGACGAAGTGCGCAAGGAAGTCGAGACCGACGCCGGCGTGCTGGTGTCGAAAGTTGAACCTCGCGGCGCCGTGGCCCGCCGTGGCATGCGCCAGGGTGCCGTCATCCTTAAGGTGGACGGCCGCGACGTTCGCACGCCGTCGGATCTCAAGCGTATCATCGACAGCAAGAAGGTTGGCGACGGTGTTCTGTTCGTTATCAAAACCAAGGACGGCCGCCAAGCCATCACCGTCGAAATGCCCGAGGAGCAGTCGTAAGTGCTGCACTCTCGCATTGCCGTTAGCATTGCTGTAGGCCTTAGCTGCCTTGCAGTTCTTGTTGCCGCGTCCGGCACGCTCTCTGCTCAAACCTACATTGGGCCGCACGTAAGTTTTACGGCGGCCCTCTCTACACCAGATAACTTCCTCGACGTTGGCACGCCAACGCGCCTAGGGTTTGGCGCCAGCTACCTACGCCGCCTTGGTCCCACCTTCTTTGTAAGGGTCAACGCAGGACTTCGGATCGAACAGGCCGAGTTCGCCTGGGCGCCCGAACAGTTCGAGCGGGCACCGTGGGACCCAAAGATTCCGCCTACGTCCACCCAGGTGGTCGTACCGCCTGCCTCGCCCGAAAGTCGCATCATCACGTCGTTCGTTAGCGCTACCGCTCTCGAGCTGTCGCCCACGCTGCACGTGCGCGCTGCTGGCTTTGGGTCAGACGCAAACTCACCGCAGGGCTTCTACGTTGGTGCTGGCCTCTTGGCCGACTATGTGTTTTCGTTTAGCGACGAGCAAGACTGGGGCAACGTGCCCAACCGTCCAACTGGGGCGCCACGGCGATATACCGATGAGTTTTCGTCGGCAATTGGCTTTGGCGGTGTCGTGTCGGCCATGGCCATGTTCGACCTTGGGGGCAGTCTTATGACGCTCGAGTTGGCCTACGTTGCACGCAACGCGTCGGGCGACGACGCCAACGTCTATACCTGGCTTCCTGGCCGGGGATTGCGCTTCGCGGCCGGCCTGATGTTCTAGCGTGCTCTGCACACGTGGTTGGAACCCCACGTGTTAGTTTTGCCGTTTCTCTAGCGCTGTAACCAAGCACAGCGGCACGTACCACTTAGCACCATCACATCATCATGGCTTTCCAGCATCCCGACTTCTTGCGTCTTGACGACTTACTCACCGACGAAGAGAAGCTTGTCCGGCAGACCGTGGCCGACTTCGTGGACAACGAAGTACTCCCCATCATCGAGCACCACGCTCGTGCGGGCACCTTCCCGATGGATCTTGTCGAGAAAATCGGCGACCTAGGCCTGTTTGGCATCACCTTGCCGAACGAATACGGCTGTGCCGGGTTGAACAACATCTGTTACGGTTTGGCTATGCAGGAGCTTGAGCGTGGCGACTCTGGCGTTCGATCATTTGCCTCGGTGCAAAGTTCGCTCGTCATGTATCCCATCTACTCCTTCGGATCGGAAGAGCAAAAGCAGCGTTGGCTTCCACGGCTTGCCAAGGGGCAGGCGATTGGATGCTTTGGGTTGACCGAGCCCGACGCCGGATCGAACCCATCTGCGATGGTAACGAATGCCAAGCGCATCGACGGCGGCTTTCTGCTGAACGGCGCCAAGATGTGGATTACCAATGGCACGTTGGCCGACGTGGCCGTGGTATGGGCAAAGCTGGACGGCGTGGTACGTGGCTTCTTGGTAGAAAAAGGCATGAAGGGCTTTACGGCGCCCGAAATGAAGGGCAAGCACTCGTTGCGCGCCTCGGTTACGTCGGAACTCGTCTTTCAAGATGTCGAACTTCCCGAAGCCAACATTCTTCCCGGCGTAGAAGGTCTTCGAGGCCCCTTATCATGCTTAACGCAGGCACGATATGGCATTTCGTGGGGAGTGATTGGGGCGGCAATGGCGTGCTACGACTCGTCGTTGAACTATGCTAAGAGCCGGGTGCAATTCGACAGGCCCATAGCTGGGTTTCAGTTGATACAGGACAAGCTCGTGTACATGATTAACGAGATTACCAAGGCCCAGCTTATGGCGTGGCGTGTTGGTAAGATCAAGGACGCAGGTACATTGCGCCCACAGCACGTGTCGATGGCTAAGCGCAACAACTGCGAAATTGCTCTCACCATTGCACGCATGGCTCGCGAAATCCACGGTGCCAATGGTATCCTAGACGAGTATCCTGTGATGCGCCACGCCGCCAATCTTGAATCGGTGAAGACCTACGAAGGCACGCACGAGATGCACACGCTAATTCTTGGACAGGACATCACAGGCCTAGCTGCATTTGCCGGATAGGGGTAAAATCTAACCGCACGTTGATGCGTCTGCAACGGCCCTTGAACATGTTGTTTTCACCGTCCTAACAGGAGTTACGCCATGCAGATTCACGTGCGCACCGACCACACCATTCACGGCACAGAAGAGCTTACGAACGACGTTGCCGCCACCGTTACAAGCGTCTTGGGACGTTTCGAGCAACATCTAACGCGCATCGAGGCACATCTTAGCGACGAGAACGGCCAGAAGGCCGGGGGCGACGATATCAAGTGTGTGCTCGAGGTACGTCCTGCCGGACGCCAGCCCATGGCTGTTACGCATCATGCCGGATCGGTGTCGCAGGCAGTGCGTGGAGCGTCCGACAAAATGCGCAATGCATTGGCCACCACATACGACAAGATTACCAGTCACAGGTAGGCCGAACGTCCATCAAAGTTTTGTCTAGTTTTGCAGTGCCCCCTATCTGGGGGCATTGTTGTTTTAACACTGTTGGAACTGTAATGACGGCTAGTCCTGCGAACGATGCGTCACCCCAATCATCACGATTGGCAGTGTTGACTCTAGGGGCGATTGGTGTTGTGTATGGAGACATCGGGACGAGTCCTCTCTATGCCATTAAGGAGTGCTTTTCCTATCATTACGGCCTCCAAGCAGGGATGACGGAGGTTTTTGGAATCTTATCGCTGATCTTCTGGTCATTAACCATCATCATCTGTATCAAGTATCTTGGCTTGATACTGCGGTTCGATAACAAAGGCGAAGGCGGCATCCTCGCGCTCATGGAGCTCGTGTACAGCAAGAAGGCAGCAGCAGCCGTCACGCCCACGCTAGCCCTAGGGTTATTCGGTGCTACGCTACTCTATGGCGACGGTATCATCACACCTGCGATCTCGGTCTTATCGGCGGTTGAAGGTATCAGCGTAACTGCGCCTCAGCTACAAAGTCTCGTCATCCCAATTACACTCTCTATCCTTGTTGCTCTCTTTGCTATTCAGCGATTTGGTACTGGTGGTGTGGGGAAGGTCTTTGGACCCTTCATGACATTCTGGTTTGCTCTTCTTGGAGTGCTTGGAGTCCTATCGATACTTAAAACTCCGGAAGTGCTTGCCGCTGTTAATCCGGTCTATGCATGGGACTACTTTATGCACCATGGTTGGACGGGTTTCATCGTGCTAGGTTCGGTGTTTCTCGTTGTTACTGGTGGTGAAACCGTCTATGCCGATATGGGGCATTTTGGGCGCACGGCTATCACGCGCGGATGGTTCTTCCTTGCCTATCCCGCCCTAACCCTAAACTATTTTGGACAGGGGGCACTGCTAATGCGTGAGGGACATAGCGACGCCGTCGTCGCCAATCCTTTCTTTCACCTTGTTCCTGATTGGGCCGTCATACCGTTGGTCGTCGTTGCAACCTTGTCAACGATCATTGCCTCGCAGGCCGTCATTTCGGGAGCGTTCTCACTTACATGGCAGGCCCTGCAACTCGGTTATTTCCCGCGGCTTAAGGTTGCTCACACAAGCCAGACAGAGCGAGGGCAGATCTACATACCGTTCATGAACTGGCTGTTGTTTGGCGCTACTGCCTATCTGGTTTTGACATTTAAGTCGTCGAGCGCCCTTGCAGCTGCTTATGGAATAGCGGTTACTACCACAATGGTTATTACCAGCTACTTCGCCTTTCTTGCCATGCGCCGAGTCATTCACTGGGCTTGGCCTGTTGCGCTTGCGACAACAATCGTGTTCTTAACCATCGACTTGGCGTTCTTTACTGCTAACATCATCAAGATACCTGATGGAGGGTGGTTCCCTCTGGCAATGGGAGTGTTCATTTTTGTGACGATGATCACGTGGCGTAAGGGACGTCAGATACTCGGCGATGCCATCCGCAGGCGAAATCTGTCGTTGGGCGACATCATATCGCATCAGATCGACACCTATCCAATCGTCGAGGGCACGGCCTTGTATATGAGCGGCTATGCTGGTTCGGCACCGCCGGCACTTGTGTCGAACGTCAAGTACAACAAGTGTCGTCACGAAACCATCATCTTACTCACGGTGCAAGTCACGGCCGAGTCGCACGTTCCGCACGAGCAGCGTTTCGAAGTCATGGCTATGCCCAAGAACTTCTACCAGGTTATCCTGCGCTACGGCTTCATGGATCAGCTCAATCTGATGGATGATTTGAGTTATCTGCCCGAGTACGACATTCCGGTTGACATCACCGACGCCACCTTCATTCTGGGCAACGAAACGCTCAGCGTGCGCGACGGCAAGGGGATGGCGCGTTGGCGCAAGCACGTGTTCAAGTTCCTGCATCGCAACTCGCGCACACCGGTGAACTTCTTCGGTATTCCCGTTAAGAAGGTACTGGAAGTGGGGTCGCACATCGAAATCTAACCCGACCTAGGCGATTACGACCTCTAGCGACGATTTTGCCTACGGCCGTGCAAGCGTCCCGCGCAGCGTCCCGCGAAGCGTCCCGTGCACAGCACGCATAAGTTAGTGTGGAAAAATCTCGTATCTTTGGCGCGCTGTGGACGAATGGGCGAGTGCCCATTTTTTGTTGCATCACGTTGGTTGTTCTCGTTGTGAATCAGTTTTTGCCAGATCATATCCGTGAAGTCATCGACCAGGTATGTGAGGAGACTGGGGTAACGGCGGTGGATGTTCGCCTGCGTGGGCAGCTTTCGCAGCTAAAGCTTGAAATCGACATCGACTCGCGCGCGGGCGTAAGTCATGAGGAATGTGCGGCCGTAAGCCGTGGCCTAGACGAGCGCCTCGAAGAGGACCCGTTTTGGTCGAAGGTACGGTCGCTCGACGTTTCGTCGCCCGGGGCCGACACGCCTGTGCGTCACACGTGGCAGCTTGCCAAACATGTTGGCCGTACGGTGCGCGTAACCACGACTACCGGTGACGTTATCGAAGCCCCTTTGGCAGAGGTAACCGATGATGGCGTGGTACTAAACGTAACAACGGGCACTGGGCGAAAGGCGGTGGTGACGGCTGTTGACGTTCCATCGACGTCGATTCACGAAGCAAAGGTTGTACTACAATGGTGATGGACCACATCGCCGGATACAGTTTGAGACATTATGGCACGTGCGAAAAAGACCGTCAAGGTCGATAACAAGAAGCTCATCATTGAGGCCTTCAGCGAGATGGCTCGCGAGAAGAGCATTGATCGCGACCTCTTGCAAGGCATCGTCGAAGAAACACTGTCGTTGATGGTGAAGAAGAAGTACGGGCAAGACTCGAACTTCGACATCATTGTGAACATGGAGAAGGGCGACATCGAAATCTACCTGATGCGGGAGATTGTCGAAGAAGTCGAAAATCCCGAGCTTCAGATCTCTGCTGCCGAAGTGCAGGAGAAGACAGGTGAGGAGCCCGAAATTGGCGATGAACATATCGAAGAAATCACGCTTGAGAACATTGCCGATAGCTTTGGACGCCGTTTGATAGCACAGGCGATTCAGACGCTAAACCAGCGCATTCGTGACGTTGAGAAGGACAACATTTTCGACGAGTTTTCGAAGCGGGTAGGCGAAGTAATCGTAGGCGAAATCTATCAGGTGCGCCCGAACAACATCCTTGTGATGTTGGACAAGGTAGAGATGCGTTTGCCGCGCGAAGAGCAGATTCCGAACGAGCGACTCAAGAAGAATCAGCAGGTAAAGGCCATCATCAAGGAAGTGCGACGCAGTGGCGGTGCTACGGGCTTGCCCGACATCATTCTGTCGCGATCCGACGACTCGTTTATGCGTCGTTTGTTCGAGCAAGAAATCCCTGAAATCTACGACGGCATCATCGAGTTGCGCGCCTCGGCGCGCGAGCCCGGAGAGCGTGCAAAGGTTGCGGTAACGTCGTTCGACGAGCGCGTAGACCCCGTAGGCGCCTGCGTTGGTATGAAGGGCATTCGTATCCACGCCATTGTGCGCGAGCTGAACAACGAGAACATCGACATCATCGAATACACCGACGATCAGCGCCTGTTTATCGCTCGTGCGTTGTCGCCAGCAAAGGTGCGCGACGTCCAGATCGACGCCGAGGGGCGTCATGCGACGGTTATCGTGCCCGACGATCAAGTATCGCTTGCCATTGGCAAGAACGGACAGAACGTACGCTTGGCATCGAAGCTCACGGGCTACTCGCTGTCGCTCGTGAAGGAAGGCGCCGAAGACATCGAGCTGATTGAGTTCCGCGACGAGCTGGGACGAGATCTGTACGAAGCGCTCATCCAGCAGGGTATCGACACATGCCGTGAGTTCCTTGAGGCGAACCCGGCGATGTTGTTAAGCATTCCTGGGTTGGATCACGCGAAGATTGTTGAAGTACGTACCATCATGCTCGACGAGTTCGAAGAGCGTGAAGACCAGGCATACCTTGCTGTGTTGGAACAGGTAGCTAATGGAACCTTGCCCGAGGCCGATGAAGCCGCTGGCGACGAGGCATCCGATGAGCTTGCCGAGTCGTATGCAGAGGATACGCCAGAAGTGTTCGCTGTCGACGAAGACGAGGAGCCCGCGGCGGTAGCCGAAGGCGACGAGTCAGCACCTTCAGACGATGACACCCCGCAGGAGTAATCATCCGTCCAGCCGCCGTTTTTGACAATCGGCACGGCGGCAGGACGGCACGCAGCGTGTGAAGGCGGAAAGTCCGCCGGCACCGCACCAACGCCGAATGTCGCAGGCCGAAGTCGAAAGGAAGTATGGCTGGATCAGGAACAAAACTTTTCAAAATCGCAAGTCAGATCAACATTGGTCGTGACGCGATTGTCGAGTACCTTGCCTCGAAGGGCTTTGCCATTGAGAACAAGGCAACGACGGCGCTCACCGACGAAATGGTCGACCTCGTCAACGAGAAGTTCAACAAGGAACTCAAGGTTGCCGAGAAGCAGCGCGAAAAAGTTGAGCGTCAGCGCCAGGTGCGCAAGACGTTGCAGGAGCAAGGCGACAGTGTTTCGATAGATTCGATTGCCGAGCGCCAGGAGCGCGAAGCCGAAGTTGAAACGCGCATGGAGGCAGGCGAGATACCGCCGTCGATGCAATCGCCGGCCGACGTGCCGGCAGTGGCCGTCGAAGTATCTCCAGAGCCATCGCCCGAGCCAGCTCCGGCTGCTCCGCCAATTGCCGCAGCCCCTGTGGCTGCAGATCCCGAGCCGCCAGCCGAACCGGTTGTAGCGCCAGTTGTCGTCGACGTGCCACCCGCACCGCCGGTCGACGTTGTCCCACCTCCCCCGCCACCGGCAGCCGAGCCAGTGGCCGAGGCCCCGCCGGCCGCACCTGCGACTGCCGAAGCCGCGGCTGCTCCAGCCGCAACTGCGGCACCCGCTGCCCCAGCGGCCCCCAAGAAGTCTGGCCCAGCCGTAGGAGCCGTCATCGACCTTTCGAAGGTTGGCCCTCCGCCGGTCGAACCCGAGCCACCGCCAGCGCCACCAGCGGCTGAAACTCCAGCAGAAACGCCGGCCGATGCCGACGAGCCCAAGGAGAAGAAAAAGCGAAAGCGTGTTGCCGAAGTCGAGGTGACGCATAATCCTAACGCCAAACTCAAAGGCCTTACCGTTGTTGGCCGCATTGACGTGTCGGCCGCTCGCGGCCCGCAGCGCTCGCGCCCAGCACGGCCAGGCGAATCGCGCGGCACGGAACGCCCGAACTCGGGACGTCCAACGCTTGGCGATTCGATGACCGATCGCGGACCACGCACCGGCGCTGCCGGTACGTCGGGACCATCGACGCCGCGCGCAAGCACAGGACCATACTTTGGCGCCGACGCAAAGAAGGGGCCCATCAAGCGCGACGATAAGAAAAAACGCAAGGTGCCAGGCGCCAAGGGCGTGAAGGACCAAGTGTCGGATAAAGACGTCGATCGCGCAATTCGCCAGACACTTTCAGGAATGGAAGACGCCGGAGGCACGGGACGTGCCAAGGGCCGCCTTAACCGTAAGCGCGAGCGCGAAATGCGCGAGATGCAGCGTCAGGAGGACATGGCGCGCGAGTCTTCGACGCTGCGTTTGTCGGAGTTCGTAACCACGGCCGACTTGGCCAACATGATGCGTGTGTCGGCAGCCGAAATCATCATGAAGTGTATGAGTCTCGGCCTGATGGTGTCGATTAATCAGCGACTCGACCGCGAGACGATCATCCTGATTGCCGACGACTATAAGTTCCAAGTTGAATTCCTTGACGACCAATCGTCGCAAGAAATCGAGGACGACGAAGACGCACCCGAAACGCTCAAGCCACGGTCGCCCATTGTTACCATCATGGGTCACGTCGACCACGGTAAGACGTCGCTCTTGGATTACATCCGCAACGCCAACGTTGTTGCCGGCGAAGCCGGCGGCATCACGCAGCACATCGGCGCCTATCGCGTTGAGGTTGGCAGCGGGCGCAGCATCACGTTCCTCGACACGCCTGGTCACGAGGCCTTCACGGCCATGCGTGCCCGCGGTGCGCAGGTAACCGATATCGTGATTCTTGTGGTGGCAGCCGACGACTCTGTGATGCCTCAAACCATCGAGGCCATTTCGCACGCTCAAGCGGCAAATGTGCCCATCGTTGTGGCCATCAACAAGATTGATAGGCCAGAAGCCAATCCAGATAAAATCAAACAGCAACTGTCCGACCACGGCGTCCTCGTCGAAGAATGGGGCGGAAAGTATCAATGCGCCGAAATCTCGGCCAAGCAAGGTCTAAACGTCGACCAACTTCTCGAGAAAATTCTCATCGAAGCCGACCTGATGGACCTCAAGGCCAACCCAGATCGCCTTGCACGTGCTACCGTTATCGAAGCTCACGTCGATAAGGGCCGCGGTAACGTGGTAACGCTCATCGTTCAAAAGGGAACACTCGACGTAGGCGACATCTTCGTCTGCGGTCAGTTCGCAGGGCGTGTACGTGCTATGACCGACGAGCGGGGCCATCGCATCGACTCGGCCGGACCATCGATTCCAGTTCAGGTGACGGGCTTTGACGGCCTACCGAATGCCGGCGATATCTTGGTGGAAATGGCCACCGACGCCGAAGCTCGCGACGTTGCGTCGCGGCGCCAGCAGCTTCGCCGCGAACAGCAGTTCCGCGGTATGCGCCACATGACGCTCGACGACATCTCGGCACAAATCTCCGTGGGTGGCGTCAAGGAACTACGCTTGGTTGTCAAGGGCGACGTAAGCGGCTCGGTAGAAGCGCTCTCCGATTCGCTCCAAAAGCTCTCCACCGGCGAAGTCCAAGTTCGCATCTTGTATAAGGCCGTGGGTGCTATTAGCGAAAGCGACATCATGCTAGCGGCTGCGTCGGATGCCATTATCGTGGGCTTCCAGGTAAACATCTCGCCGGCAGCACGCAAGCTGGCCGAAAACGAAGACGTCGAAGTGCGCCTGTACTCCATCATCTACGACTGTATCAACGAAGTGCAGCTTGCCTTGGAAGGTCTGCTTACGCCCGACCTCAAAGAGGAGATTACTGCCGTTGTTGAAGTTCGGGCCATCTTCAAGATTAGCCGCCTTGGTACCATCGCGGGCTGCTACGTCCAGTCTGGCAAGATTACTCGTAACGACAAGGTGCGGGTGTTGCGCGACGGATTCGAAATCTACAAGGGCACGCTTACGTCGCTCAAGCGCGTTAAGGACGATGTGCGAGAAGTTGATACCGGCTACGAATGTGGTATTGGCATCCAAGGATTTAACGACATCGAAGAGGGCGACATCATCGAGTCGTACCGCACGATTGAAATCAAGCGTACGCTGCAATCGAACTAAGACGAGAGCCACGGCAGACAGTACAGGAGCATTCACGTGTCGATACGAACAGAACGAGTAGCTGGCGAAGTCCAAAAGGCACTATCGGTGCCCTTGGCTCGCATTGCGTCGGAAATTTCCGCCGGTATCATTAGCGTTACCGAGGTGCGCATGTCGCCCGACTTGCAAACAGCTCGCGTCTATCTTAGCGTCTTCGGCGGCTCGAAGTCGCCCACGGAAGTGCTTACCTACATCGAAGCCGAAGAGGCCGGCCGCATTCGTCACTACCTTGGACGCAACGTAAAGCTGCGCTATGTGCCGCAGTTGCACTTCTATATCGACGACTCACTTGAACATGCCATGCGCATCAATGCGATTCTCGATAGTGTGCGTCCAGACCCTGCCAAGGAGGATGGCGACGTTGACGCCTGAGTTTCCCATTCTTGGTGCCGCCACGCTCGATACCGTTGCCCCTTGGCTAGAGGCAGCTCGAGATACGGGTGCTGTAGCGCTGATTGACAAGGCCGAGGGATGGACGTCGTTCGATTGTGTGGCTGTGCTGCGCAATAGAAGTGGTGTACGTCGTGTTGGACATGCAGGCACGCTCGACCCACTTGCTACCGGACTGCTCGTTGTGTGTTTTGGTAAAGCCACGAAGCACGTAGAGCGTTTTCAGGACGCTCCCAAGGAATACGTTACCACCATTAAGCTTGGTGCCACAACAGCTACCGACGATCGCGGCGCCGATGAAGTCGTTGTTCCTATTCCCGATTCGGTGAATGCCTCGACAATCACAGCAGCACTTTCGCAATTCACCGGAACTATCGAGCAGCTTCCACCTTCGTTTAGTGCTATCCGTCATGGCGGCAAACGCCAGTACGACCTAGCCCGCGAAGGCAAACACTTCGAACCACGCCCTCGCACGGTTACCGTGCATAGTATCAACGTCGTCGACATCGCCTTGCCCTACGTTACCCTTACCATCCACTGCTCGAAGGGCACCTATATCCGCAGCATAGCTCGGGATTTGGGTGCTGTGTTAGGGACAGGGGGCTACGCACATAGCCTGCGGCGCACACGCATAGGCGAGTTTCATGTGGACGCGTCTGCGTCGATCGACGCGCTGCGCCTAGCCCTTTCCGCAAAGGTGGCCGCATGAACGTGTTTAAACTTGGCGATGCCATTGCTCATGACGAGGCTACAACACTAACGGTGGGTACGTATGACGGTGTTCACGTTGGACACCGCCACATCATCGATGCGATGAAAGCCACTGCCCAACAACATGGCGAACGTACCGTTGTTGTAACCTTCGACCCGCATCCGCAAATTGTGCTAGCCAAGGCCGACAAAGCCCCAGTGCGCACGCTTACAACGCTCGACCAAAAACTCGAAATTCTTGAGGAGTGCGGCGTCGACGCCACCGTTATCATTCCGTTTACAACAGACTTCGCTGCAACCTCGCCGCAGGACTTCGTTCGCGATGTCATCGTTGGTTCGATCGGTGTGCGGCATTTCTTTGTTGGACACGACCACATGTTTGGCAAGGACCGAGGCGGTGATTTGTCGACGCTTATCGAACTGGGCACCTCTCACGGTTTTGATGTTACCAAGATTGGTCCCGTGCATGTCGACGATGCCATCGTGTCCAGCACACGCATACGGCGTGCCCTGCACGACGGACACGTAGAAGACGCTGCCGTGCTGCTTGCCCGTCCGTACCAAGTACGTGGCATTGTTGTACGTGGCGACCAGCGTGGTCGCAAGCTTGGCATCCCCACGGCCAACATTGCGCCCGATAGCGTGCACACCCTTTTACCAGCGCACGGCGTCTACGTTGTATCGTCGGTTATCGATGGGCGCACCGTATACGGCATGGCCAACATTGGCTTGCGGCCAACATTTACGAACGACACCGAGTCGACGCTCGAAGTTCACTTTCTTGACTACGACAGCATGCTGTATGACCGCACCCTGAGTGTGGACTTTCACCGCTTTATCCGCAAGGAGCAGCGATTTGAGCACGCCGACATGTTCCTTTCGCAGTTGCGCGAGGACCGCATGGTGGCTGCAGAATTTGCCGAGCAACAACAACGAACCTAAACCACATTAATCAACCATTTTTTTTCAGGAGTACCATGCTTACGAAGGAACGCAAGCAGGAGATTACCAAGCAGTTTGGTGGCAGCGACGCCAACACCGGAAAGCCGGAAGTGCAAATCGCAATTCTTACAGAACACATCAAGCTTCTCAGTCAACACTGCGAGCAGCATAAGAAGGACCACCACAGCCGTCGTGGCCTTATCCAACTTGTTGGCAAGCGCAAGAACCTTCTTGGTTATTTGGCCAAGACCGACATTCAGCGCTACCGCGAAATCTTGGCATCCCTAGGATTGCGCAAGTAAGGTCGTTCGGCGGTGTCGGATGTTTCCCGCCGCCGCCGTTCGCCCATCATTCTACCGCATCGCATTCATTTTACGCCACTGTCGTGTCACTCTGAGCAACCACTGCCTTCAGTGCCTGCTCAGGGTGACACCGAAGCACACGACATTTGGCGATGCGGATATGGCGTACCATTCTCATATTCACTATCACTATGTCTAAACACACCGTTTCACGTATCATCAACGGCAAGGAGTTATCCTTTGAAGTTGGTCGCTTTGCAAAGCTGGCCGACGCTGCCGTGATGGTGCGGTATGCCGACACCATGGTTCTTGTAACGGCCGTGGCGTCGCAGGAGCCCAAGGACCTCGACTTCCTTCCGCTCACCTGCGAATACCGCGAGAAGCATGCTTCCAGCGGTAAGATTCCAGGCAGCTTCTTCCGTCGCGAAGCACGTCCTACAACCAAAGAAACACTCGCTTCGCGCCTTATCGATCGTCCGTTGCGCCCTCTCTTCCCCAAGAACTGGCGTCACGAAACCCAGGTTATCGCCACGGTCTATTCATTCGACATGGAGAACGAGGCCGACGTGTTGGCCGCACTTGGTTCATCGGCGGCTCTCACGATTTCCAATATCCCCTTCGAGGGTCCCATCTCGGAAGTGCGTGTAGGCCGTGTTGACGGCGAGTTTATCGTCAACCCCACGCTCGAACAGATAGCCGCCTCGGACCTCGAGATCCTTGTTGCCGGCTCCGACGACTCTATCATGATGGTTGAGGGGGCATCGAAAGAGATCTCCGAAGACGACTTCGTGAACGCCATCGAGTTTGCGCACACGTGGATTCGCGAGATGAATGCCATGCAGCGCGAGCTAGCCGCCTTGGTGGGCGCGCCCAAGCGCGAAGTAGTAAACGTTGAACCGCCGGCCGACATCATCGCCGCCATCGATGCGGCCATCGTTCCGCTTATTCAGCCGGCCATCCGTAAGGACAGCTCCAAGGAAGAGCGTGGCGAGTTGCGCTCCATGGTCAAGGAAGCCGCTATTGCGGCGGCCCAAGCTGTGGTTGACGCTAACGAGGCCTATGCCGACGTCGACGTTCAGCGCATCGTTAAGAGTGCCGTTAAGAGCATCGAAGCGCGCGAGATGCGCGAGATGATTCTCTCGGAGGGGCGCCGTTTGGACGGCCGCTCAACCACACAGATTCGTCCTATCACATGCGAAGTAGGCGTCTTACCACGCCCGCACGGTTCGGCCTTGTTCACTCGTGGCGAAACGCAGTCGCTTACTACGGTGACCCTTGGCACAAAAACCGATCAGCAGATTGTGGATGGGTTGCTTCCAACCTACGAGCGGCGTTACATGCTGCACTACAACTTCCCGCCGTTTTCGACGGGCGAGGCAGGGCGGTTTGGGTTTACGAGCCGACGTGAGATTGGCCACGGCGACTTAGCCGAGCGTGCGCTTGAACTCTCGATTCCTGGTGAGGACGAATTCCCATATACCATTCGCATTGTAAGTGACATTCTGGAGTCTAACGGCTCATCGTCGATGGCAACCGTCTGCGCCGGCTCGCTGGCGCTGTTCCATGCTGGTGTACCTGCCCAGAAGGCAGTAAGCGGCATTGCCATGGGGCTTATCAAGGAAGGCGACCGCGTGGCCGTGCTGAGCGACATCCTTGGCGACGAGGATTTCCTTGGCGATATGGACTTTAAGGTTACGGGCACTGCCGATGGCATTACGGCGTGTCAGATGGACATCAAGATTGGCGGCCTATCGGTCGACATCATGCGTTCGGCCCTAGCACAAGCTCGTGATGGGCGTTTGCACATCTTGGGAATCATGAACGAGTGCATGGCGAAGCCAAGCGAAGAGCTGTCGCCCTACGCCCCCAAGCTTACTACCATTATGATTCCAGTGGAGTCGATTGGTGCGGTTATCGGGCCTGGCGGCGAGATGATTCGCAGCATCGTGAAGGAAACTGGAGCCGAGATTAACATCGACGATGACGGCACGGTAACCATCGCTGCGGTGAATCAGTCCAGTGCCGATGCGGCCATCAAGCGTATTCAAGAGATTACACGTCCCGTCGAGCTTGGTGCAGTGTATCAGGGCAAGGTAAAGGAAATCCGCGAGGGACTGGGTGCCTTTGTCGAGATTATGCCGAAGAAGCAAGGGCTCCTGCACATTTCGCAGCTCGATCACCGCCGTGTTGCTACTGTTGCCGAAGTGCTTTCGGTTGGCGACGTTTTGGACGTCAAGCTCATCGAGATCCAACCTGACGGAAAAATTCGTCTAAGCCGCAAGGCCCTCCTCCCAGTGCCCGAAGGCATGGAAGTGCAGGAAGATCGTCCACGTCGCGACGACCGCGGCCCACGTGGTGGCTACGGCGACCGTGACCGTGGCGACCGTGGTGGACGTGGTGGCGACCGCCGCGACGACCGTGGCCCACGCCGCGACGACCGCGGCCCACGCCGCGACGACCGCGGCCCACGCGACGACCGCGGCCCACGCGACAGCGACGGCAACCGCGAACGACCACGCGAAGACCGCGGCCCGGAATTTGAGTTTTAAACGACGATAACGTAGGGCGCCTGCTCGGACGTGCACTAGTCATCCCCCGGCCCCCCTCTCAAGTTTGAGAGGGGGGCCGGTTTGTATTTATTTAGTTTTTCGTGTTCGTGTTTACCTATGCGAAGCATGTAGCTATGCGAAGCATGTAGCTATGCGAAGCATGTAGCTATGCGAAGCATGTAGCTATGCGAAGCATGTAGCTGGGCCGCAGGCCCGTAACTATGCGCAGCATGTAGCTAGGCCGCAGGCCCGTAACTGTGCGCAGCACGTAACTGGCACTGCTCACCCCCCCGGCCCCCCTCTCAAGTTTGAGAGGGGGGTGCCGGTTTTCTGCACTGGAATGTCACAGTGTAAACACGAAAATGCACAAGGACAACGTGGCGAGTTTTATGAAGTAATCACGCTAGCATGGCAGGCTCCCTCATAGTCATTCGTGCACGAATCATGCGCCAGAATGCAACCTCAGCTGAGAGAATTCTGTGGTCTCGGTTGCGCAATCGTCAGCTAGGTGGATGTAAGTTCTATCGTCAGCGTCCACTCCACGGCTACATTGCAGACTTCTACAATCGCGATGCAATGCTCGTAATTGAGATTGACGGCGAATGTCATGAGTCGACAGCGGCTGCAGAACGAGACAACAATCGAGATGTCGAGCTGCAAGCACGTGGCTATAGAACACTACGAATACGCAATGCAGAGGTGTTAACAAACATAGATGAGGTCTGCATTCGGATTCTCGATGTAGTGTATCAGCGAATCGAAGAGTTCAGGAGGACCAATGACTCGGAAACACGCACAAGCCATAACTCGCTTAGGTAAAACCGTACGCTTCCTTACACATACAAACAAACACACCTAGAAGAGAGCACAAACCGGCACCCCCCTCTCAAACTTGAGAGGGGGGCCGGGGGGGGTGAGCAGTGCCAGTTACGTGCTTCGCACAGTCACATGCCTTCGGCATAGCGACGTTGGCTTCGCCAACAGTGACATGCTACGCATAGGTAAACACGAACAC
>JALHPC010000011.1 GCA_022842685.1 Candidatus Kapaibacterium sp. | reverse complement strand
GCTCTTCCGATCTTGCTTAGTGCTGTGCGCCCAGGCGACCGCGAGGTGGACGTTGCCAATTATCTGGCCACTGTCACGCGAGAGCTAGGCAGCCAGAAAGATGCCTTCGACATCATCGTTGTAGGTGGCCAACGTAGCGCGATGCCCCATGGCAGAGCAAGCACGGCTAAGCTTAAGAAGGGCGACGTTGTAACGGTTGACTTTGGGGCCTGTGTTGATGGGTTGCATTCCGACATGACGCGTACGTTCTGTATTGGCAAGCCCTCGAAGAAGATTTTTGAAGTATTCTCGGTGTTGTACGAGGCCCATCTTGCGGCACTCGACGCAGCCACGGCCGGCATAGGTGCTGCGCAGTTGGATGCAGCCGCGCGGGACGTTATCACGAAGGCCGGATATGGCGACTACTTCCGTCATTCTCTGGGCCATGGCCTTGGCTACGAAGTGCATGAGTGGCCGCGGATTTCCTACGCCAACAAAACCGAGACGATACCGGCCAACTGCGTCATTACCATCGAGCCCGGAATTTATCTGCCGGGTGAATTTGGCATGCGTATCGAGGACGACGTTGTTGTCACCACTGGTGCAGCGTCGATCCTTACCACAGCTCCACGTGAATTGGTAGTGGTATAAGCAGCATGCGTCAACAACATGTTCTCGTTCTCGCCTATTACTTTCCACCGATGGGCCTGAGCGGCGTGCAGCGTGTCACGAAGTTCGTAAAGTATTTAGCCGATGCCGGCTGGAACGTCCACGTCGTCACCACCGGTCCAACGGCCTATTATGCGTTCGACCCCACCTTGCTGGAGGACTTCGAGGGGCGTTCGATTACCGTACATCGAACAGTAGGTACAGATCCGAATTCGCGGCTAGCAGCCAAGGGTAAATCGCTTATAAAAATGCCGAAGGAATTTCTGCGCAAGCTTGCTGGCAAGGTGAGTAACTTCTTTTACGTACCTGATAACAAGAAGGGCTGGGTCAAACCTGCGATAGAACTTGCGCGGCAGGTTATTACAGACCATCCCATCGACGTCATGTTTGTGTCTGGACCGCCCTTTTCCACCTTCCTTGCTGCCGAACAGTTAGCGCACGAAACGGGCTTGCCCTTTGTAGTCGACTACCGAGATCTCTGGTATGGCAACCAGTTTACATCGTATCCAACGCCATGGCATGGTCATCGTAACAAGCGCTTAGAGCACAGTGTGCTCACGCATGCCGGTCGTATCACCGTTACGAATCGGCGCATGAAGGAAACGCTCATTGCCGACTATCCGCAGCTAGCGTTCGACGATGTGGTGATCATTCCGCAGGGGTTCGATCCTGACGACTACGGTTATGCGTCGGACGACCGGCGGGCCTTCCGTTTAACGTACACTGGTATATTTTACGACGTCATCACGCCCAAGTATTTCTTCAAGGCCGTGCGCCGCTTTCTCAAGCAGCATCCCGACGCCCCTTTAGAACTGCACTTTGCTGGCATATTGCGCGAGGCCAATGGTAAGCGGGCCAAGAAGATGGGATTGGACAAGTACATCATCGACCACGGCTATCTACCCCATCGAGAGTCGGTGGCGTTGTTAGAGCGCAGCAGCGTGCTATGGATGATGGTGGGCAACACCAAGAATGCTCACACGATTTCTTCGGCCAAGTTGTACGAATATTTTGGCGCACGCAAACCCATACTTGCAAGTTTACCGCAGGGGGCACTGCGTCATGACGCCGAACGCTACGGCGCTTCGATCGTTACCGACCCTACCGACGTAGCAGCCATTGCCGACGGCATAGCGCAGTACTACGAGCGGTGGAAGGCGGGCACGCTACCGCGCCCATCACCAGGTGTTGTTGAGCAATACGACCGCAGCTTGTTGGCGCACGACCTAGCCAAGGTGCTATCGCAGGCCATGTTGGTAAGTCCGTAGCGCTGCTATTGCGCACTGCTCACCCCCCCGGCCCCCCTCTCAAGGTTGAGAGGGGGGTGCCAGTTCGTATTCGTTATTCGTCATTTGTTGGTGAATTCGACTCAGCTATGCGTAGCACGACATGGTAGATTGACCAATGGGCATTGAAGCGCGATGATTGAACAACGTCACGCCCGTCGTTCACGGCGGCTATGCATAGCGCCGCAGCGCGGCGCAACGTTTATAGCCCGGGGTGGCACCCCGGGGGAACGTGTGCGCAACCATCCCATTCCACCCCACGCTGGGCGCGCGCAGCGCGCCTCTCCCTAACGCATCGGGTGTTGTGTTGCTGCATTGCTATACTGCGTTGCGTAGGGCCGCGCAGCGGCGGCGTGAGCAGCGTAATGCAAAGCGTAATGCAAAGCGTAATGCAAAGCGTTCGGGGCCTTAGCCCAATCCCCATGGCCGCTTTAGCCCGTGGTTTCAACCACGGGAAATAGGGGCGGCGCGCCGAATGATTATCTACCGCCGGAGGCGGTCCCGGCGAGACGCCGGGTCTGTGGGGGCGATCCCGGCGAGACGCCGGGTCCGTGGGAGTGGCCGTCGCAGTGCGTAGAACGTACCCGGCCGAAGGCCGTCAGTGGCATCCGTCGCTGCAGGCAATGCCGCGCGCCTTGGCGAACTGCTCCATGCCCTCGCGGTAGGCATACCACGCAAGAACAGCAGCGCCAATAGCATCGATGTAGGCAATGCCAAACAGATGGTTGGCTGCACTGGATATCAACAGCACCACCGACATGTGCAGGCACGCTCGCGAACAAGCAGCATCGGCCAAAATGGGCGCACTGCCCAACTGCGTGCCTACGCGGACCTTAACGCGGATAAGCCACCACATTGCGCCTATGGAAACACTCGAGATGATTACACCCGGCAGAGTGCTTTCTGGCGAGTGGTTAGAGAATATCGCAAGTACAGCAGTGGATACAAGGACAACAGACAGAGCAACAAGGCCACCACCTGTAAGGCGTAATGCCGTTCGTTCAAACGCATCGCGCTGCTCGCTGCCGTTGCGACGCAGCCGCCATATCATGTGCGCTATGGCAACAGCACTGAAAACCTCAATAAAACTGTCAGCACCAAATCCGAACAGCGTAAGCGCCTCATCGTTAAGACCGTACCAAATACTAACGGCCCCTTCAATGATGTTGTAGATAATGGTCCCAAGGGCAAGCCACCAGGCAATGTTCCATTGCCTAGCGATTATCGGCTCTTCATGCCGTACAGTCGCATCTACATCGCTAGTGCGCATCGGTAGAAAGTGCTCGTATTCGCATTAAGCCATCCTCGGCAACCATGCAGTGCACCTGGATGGTCTTGCCATCGCGAATAGTCTTTTCGATTTGCTTCGCCGTCTCCGAGTCGGTATAATACTCCTCGATTCCATAATCCAAACGCACGGTTCGATCCCACTCGGACTTACTACTCCTTCGAATCGTCACGCCACGCTGTGATCGTGCTCTAAGAAAAGCTTTTCCTGTTGGCATAGACGTATAAACTCCAGTGGCAATGACGGTATCACCATTGTCCTGATACGTTACATACACAACCTCTCCGTAACGAAGACGCTGTTCTTTCTGGAAATCCGTTGCAATGGATGAGTCGATTTCAATGGTCTGCATGTCGTACGCAAGTCGGACGTAGTCGCCGCGCATCAAGTCACGTGGGTCTACGGGGATGGCATTCATTACAAGTGGAGTACCATTGACAAGCGGCATAAGGGCTGAAACGACCATCCAGCCCACAATGCAGACCTGAACGAACAACGCTGCAATCAGATATTTAAGAGGCAACAGCATGGCGGCGATTCCAATATTCATTGGTTAGGAGAACGAGAAGTCCAGCACCGACAAACACAGCGGCCGTTAACAGGTAATCACCGTAATGGTTAGAAAATCTCGAAACTGCAAGAACAACTACAATGACGACTCCCGTCATAAAATCCGGCTTCTCGCCCGCTTTGAGGGCTCGCCAAATACCAATTATGGCGGCACTAAACCAAACAACTTCCAGTACTATCTGCACACCTTCCTCACCTGGATACATAGGGGGGAAGAGGCATACAATGCACCACAATACCGAGAGTACTAATGCTGCATGATAGACATCAAGTGCACGCCGATACAACGCAACGGCACAAGCAGCCACCACGGCAACTAACGACAGGCCAATCCACAGGTCAGGGTGTTCATGGTGGGAAGCGGCTGGAAACACTAACAGAGGCCACACATAAAGCGCACGATAGGTGTGCGTCACCTTTCGACGGAATTCCTGCGTTATATCAGGGAAGCGATCAACGATAGCGATGGCCATTAAGAACGCTACATGCAACGATATCGCAAACGCCGGGTATGTATCAGTCAGGCCAGTCACCATGTGCCCCAATGCCATACCAACCATAACAGTAAGCGATACCAGTACCATCCTTCCCGGTACACGCAACGCTAACAAGCTTAACAGTATTGACGTCACTGGAACGGCATAACGGAAGTAGTCAAACTCCATTTCACTTGCATACCACATCGTAGCAAGTACATTGGATAGTACGACATGCGCGGAACAACGCGTTGCCGCAGCCGTGATTCCTGCACCAATGGTCCATGCCATTATGGCAGATGGCCAGTATCCAGAAAGATGAAAGATCTGGCCTTGCAGAAAGATATTGGCGCCAAACAACAACGTGGCACCGAAAATCCATGCATCACCTCGACCTGTAGCTCCCAACGAATACGACCGAACGCCCATTACTGCAGCGAAGATCCATGGCACTATGCCTGTAGCCATTCGAAGTGGAATGCCCAGGTAATGCCAGTTCTCGCTGATTAAAAGAACAACACCGAAGAACAGTAGCAACGAGGCAACAATGCGCAAGAGGAGAGAGCCCTGGCGATACCACTTGTCCGGCTGGTCAAGCAGATACCGTGATCGCAGAGCATTGGCAACGCTGTTGGAGATAAGTCCTTCGCTCTCCCAATTGTCTACCTCCCTCCGCAGGTCTTTAGAACGTTGTAATGACATGGCTAATCGTATATAGTCTAGGATTGAACATGCTCACGCACAATCTCTGCAACGTCCATCACGCGTACGCTGTCCGCCTTGTCGGCCGCTTTTACGCCATCGGTAATCATGGTAGTGCAGAACGGACAATTCACTGCGATGGTCTGCGCACCTGTGTCTAACAGCTCGTTGGTGCGCACAATGTTTACCCTGTCGCCCACAACCTCTTCCATGAACATGCGGCCGCCACCGGCGCCACAACAAAGCCCCTTATCACCTGAACGGGCCGGCTCGATAATGTCGAGCCCCGGAATATTGGTAATGGTTGCGCGTGGTGCCTCGAACTCGTTATTGTAACGACCTAAATAACACGAGTCGTGATAGGTGATGGTAGATGTGGCTACCTTGTCTCGGTCGATCTTGAGCCGACCAGTTTCGATGAGGTTTTTAATGTACTGCGTGTGGTGGATGACTTCGTAGTGACCACCATACTGCGGATATTCGTTTTTGAGAGTGTTGAAGCAGTGCGGACATGTAGCCACAATGGTCTTTACACCATAACGCTCAAAGGTCTCGATATTGGTCTTGGTGAGCATGTCGGCCAAGTATTCATTTCCTGTACGCCGCGCAACATCACCGGTGCAGTGTTCTTCGGTGCCCAGAATTCTAAAGTCCACGTTGGCTATCTGCATCAGCTCGGCAAAGGCCTTGGTAATGGTCTTGGCACGTTCGTCGTACGATCCGGCACAACCTACCCAGAACAGTACTTCCATACTTGCATCTTCGGCAGCCGTTTTAATACCCATGCCCTCTGCCCAGTTGGCACGGTCGGCCTGCGCAAAGCCACCCCACGGTACCGAATTGGTTTCCATGTTGCCGTAGATGTCGGGCAGTAAGGCCGCTTCTTCGTTAAAGCTCGACTCCATGAGCACCATGCTGCGGCGCATACCAACGATGGCCGGAACGTGTTCGATGTTTACCGGACATTCCTGCATACATGCCCCACAGGTCGTACAGGCCCACAGCGCGTCGGGGTCGATGTAGTCACCTATCAACTTCTTATCCCAGACGGCCTGCTCGGCTTCGGTAAGCGTCTCCCCTGCTTGCTGTTTAATAATCAAGGGGGCTTTGTCGACCGTTCGGTCGTGAATGGCGACAATAATTCCGCGAGGGTCAAGAACCTTGCCGGTTTGATTGGCTGGGCAAACACTGGTACACCTACCGCAGTGCGTACATGTGTAGCCGTCGAACAGTGTCTTCCACGAAAAGTCTTCAATGTCTGTAACACCAAACTTCTCTACATCCGGCGCTTCGAAGTCGATGGGCTCCAGCTTGTTGGTTGGCCCCAAGTTCGAGAAAAACACGTTTGGTATTGATGTTAACACGTGCAGGTGCTTCGAGAACGGCAGGTAATTCATGAAGCCCAGAATAAGCACGGCATGCAGCCACCAGGCAACGTGGAAGACCGTCTCGGTAGCAGCACCCAATGCACCTGAAAGCAGCGCACCGAGAGGCCATGCCACCGGACGAACAGCCCACGAAAAATCCTCGCCAAAGGTGGACTCGCGCAAGGCATTCTGGATAAGCAGTGAAGTAACGATGGTCAAAATCGTTAGCAAGATCAGTCCGGCTTCGACCTTTTCGCCTTCAACCTGCAGACGCTTGATCTTGCTTACGTAGCGGCGCCAGAGCGACATCATGGTGCCCACGATGATGAGCAGACAGAAGAGGTCGGTTAACACCGTGATAACCGAATAGACTGGCCCCAAGAAGTTAAACGACCAGCCCTCGTGAATACCTTCGAGAATCATCTCGAGGGCCGAAAAGAGCAGCACCAAGAAGCCCCAAAAGATGCCGGCATGGATTGGGCCTGCCACCTTGTCGCGCAAGATCTTCGACTGTCCAAAGCCCACAACAAGGGTGTTCATCAGGCGCTCGGGAAGTCTGTCCCAACGCACCTCGGGCTTGGCTACGCCCAGCCACGCCAGCAGGCGTCGAGCGCTTACGGAAAACAGGCCGGCTGCAGCCAGCAACAGGACGATGAAGGCAATCGAGTGTATTGTCATACGGCAAAAATAGGCATTGCAAGCCGTGACAAAGACCGCATAGGCCGTAACTTGCACACATGTTGCACACAACGACGGCCGCAGAGGCCGCTTCGGTCGTTCGCAGTGGCGACCGCGTCTTCGTCCACGGCGTTGCCGCAGCGCCGCACATTCTGCTCGACGCCTTGGTGGATCGCGCTAGCGAGCTTCGCAACGTCGAAATCGTCCAGCTCCACACCGAAGGTCCAGCCCACTACACCCACCCTCGCTTCGAGGGCATTTTCCGGGTGAACTGCCTGTTTATCGGCGCCAACACGCGCCAGGCCGTGCAGGAGGGTCGCGCCGATTACACACCTGTCTTCCTAAGCCAGATTCCGGCGCTATTCTACACCGATGCTCTCGACATCAATGTGGCCTTCATTCACGTGTCGCCACCCGACCGCCACGGCTACTGCTCGCTTGGCGTTACCGTCGAAGCTGCCCATGCAGCCCTACATTCGGCCGAGATTGTGGTTGCGCAGGTAAATCCGCAGATGCCCCGCACGCATGGCGATGCCCTCATCCATATGTCGCGCATCCACCACGCCGTCAGTGTCGACGTGCCCATTCCAGAATGTGCACCGGCGCCCCTTACCGATGTTGAAAGGGGCATCGGCAAACGTGTGGCCGAGCTGGTGGAAGACGGCGCTACGTTGCAAATGGGTATAGGTGCTATTCCCGATGCCGTGCTACACGAGCTTACTGGACACAAACGCTTAGGCGTGCACACCGAGATGTTCTCGGATGGGCTGATACCACTGGTGGAAACTGGTGTGGTGACGGGCGAAGACAAAAAAACCCACCCGCGCAAGATTGTGTCTACGTTTGTGATGGGCACACGACGCGTTTACGACTTCATCCACGACAATCCCATGGTGGCAATGCTGGATGTGGGCTATGTGAACAAGCCGCGCATCATTGCTCGCAACCCCAAGGTGACGGCTATCAATTCGGCTATTGAAGTGGACATTACCGGACAAGTGTGCGCCGACTCAATAGGTACGAAGCCATATTCGGGTGTTGGCGGACAAATCGACTTTATGACGGGTGCGGCCCTGTCGGCTGGCGGCAAGCCCATCATTGCGCTGCCGTCGCGCACCAAGCGCGGCGAGCCGCGCATTGTGCCCACGCTTAAGCCGGGCGCTGGCGTGGTAACTACACGCGCCCATGCCCACTACGTGGTAACTGAACACGGCGTGGCCTTCCTGCACGGCAAGTCGCTGCGGCAACGCGCCAAGGAACTGATTGCCATTGCTCATCCCGACGACCGAGAAGCACTCGAACGACAGGCGCACGACATGCTGAGGTTGGCACTATGAAGACCACAAACATCGCCGCTCTCATGGCATGTCTGATGGCGTCGATGCCGAACGGTACGCTCGCACAAACAACGCCCACGGCGGCCTCGAGGCAGCAGCAGGCACCTACGGCGCAGTCGCAGCTAGGTGTGCTGCACGACGTCGTCGTTACACGCACCAGCGAGCTCGATTCGCGCGCTCGGGCCGACGTCTACGTAGCCGTACCCTATGAACTCCTGGCCTTCCAAAATGTCGAAGGGCGGTACGCCGCCAAATACCGTGCCACCCTGACAATCCGCGACGCTGCCTCGCGCAAGGTTTACGACACCGTAGTTACCCGCCGTGTTGTCGAAGCAGATTTCTCCGTCACCCGCGGTTCTACTGGCAAGGTCGACAACGTTGCGCGCACCACCCGTCTCTCGCCTGGAACCTATCGGTTGGACGTCATCATCAACGACGACTTTGCAAAGCGTGAATACACAGCTTCGCGCAGCTTCACGGTAGTAGACTATACGAAGGACTATCCTTCCGTCGCAGGCATTCTGTTGGTTCGTGAAATCGAGCAGCGTGGTGACCGCTATCGAATTTCGCCTATCGTTGGCGACGTGGTGCAGGAGCCCGAATCACCGCTCTTTGTGTTCTTCGAGGCCTACGTAGATGTAGCACCAATTACCCTTGGCTTTTCGTGGACGCTAAGCAACGCCGCAGGTGAACGTGTAGCCAGCGCCTCAGGAAGCTCTGTCGAAGCCACAGGTCGCACCAAGCAGCACTTTATGCCTGTACGCACGCCCGAACGCCTCGTGCCAGGCACCTACACTCTAGCTGTTAGGGTACATCCTGTTGTAGGGGGCGTCGTGGATACAACGCAAACGCTAGGAAGCGGTACACGGACGATGACCGTTCCGCGCAGCTCGATGGGCGATGCGCTGTCGGACCTCAACAAGGCAGTCAAACAACTGCGATACGTTGCCACGCAAGATGAGATTAGCAACATTGAATCTGGTGCTTCGCAGGCCGAGCGCCTAGCCCGCTTCGAGGAGTTTTGGCGAAAGCTCGACCCAACGCCGAATACAGCTCGCAACGAGGCGTTCGACGAATACTACAATCGTGTACAACACGCCAACGCCAAGTACAAGTCGTATGCCGAGGGATGGCTTACCGACATGGGCATGGTCTACATCATTTATGGCCAGCCCACCAATGCAGACCGATTCCAGATGCAAAATGGTATGTCGGTGCGTATCGTGTGGACCTATCCCAACGGATTTGTAGTCACGTTCGACGACAACACGGGCTTTGGCGACTTCCGCCTTCGCACCCCTCTACCTGCCGGAGCTCGGTTTACCTACCGACGCTAGCCGTACGACGCCCCGCGCAGCGTCCCATGCAAATGTCCCGCGCAGCGTCCCATGCAATGTCCCGCACAGCGTCCCATGTAAATGTCCCGCAAAGCACAAACGGGCTTCTCCCTTTCGAGAGAAGCCCGTTTGCTATGTACGAAGTGAGTGTTGCCGCTATTAGCGAGCAACCACAACTGTAAGAACGGCACGCTCGCTGCCGTTAGTGGCAACGATCGTGTACAGACCATTGTTGAGATCTGCTGCGTCGACAGTGAGCAGCGTGCGCTCGGCGGAAGCACCGTCGAACAACGTGCGTACGGTGCGGCCATTTGCGTCGACAACCGATACAGTTACGGCTTCGCTGCCGCGAACGTTCAGTTCAATGCCCGACTGCGATGTAACTGGATTCGCTCCTACAAGGCGGAGGCCAATGGCGCCGGTTTCGCTGGTAACATCGGTGGCAACGCTGCTCTGCAGGTCGGCGCGTCCGCGCAGATCGACTTGCGTAGCGGTCGAGCCAACGTTGCTCGTGATCATAAGCGATGACTGCTTGTCGCCGGCTGACGTTGGCTGGAAGTTGATCTTGATACGATGAGTAGCATTTGGCTGCACCGTGACTGGCGTACTAGATACGCCACCTTCGACAACAGCAAACGCATTGGACTGTCCGCCGCTAATCGTTACTCCAGTAATTTCAAGTGGTGCTAGACCGCTGTTCGTTACAACGATTTCGCGCTCACGGGTTGTGTTAACGAAGATGGTACCAAAGTCGACTTGGCTGGTCGAAAGCGTAATCTGTGGAGCAACCTGTGGGAACAGCCAGTCGAACACGCGTTGAACCAACGTATTGCGCTGGGCGTCGTCCGACAAGCCCGACGTGCTAACTGTGCTGAATACAAGGCGTCCCTTTTGTGGGCTTTCGTAACGAGACATAACGGTAGCAGTGACCGTTTGGCCCGACTGGGTATTAACGTTTGTTGTGAGGACGGACTGACAAGGCGAGCCGTTATTCAACGTATAGAGGTCCATACGGAGCTGATACGTTGGCCACTGGGCGTTTAGACGAGTGTGACCTTGAATTGTAAGACCATTGCCAATCGGATCGCCAGCAACACCTGCTAGGGCAAAGGGTTGCAGCTGATTGCCACTTACGAATTGCAGGTATCCGCCAAGATAGTTTAGTCCTAACGTCGAGCCCAAGAAACTGGCTGCCTCTTGGTTAATCACACCGCTCTGCTGGTTGAAGTTGGCTGTCATTTCACCTTCGCCAATCACCCAAGCGCTCTTGCCAGCAGCAAGAAGATTCTTGACAATGCCTACAACTCCAGCGTTACCGAATTGACCAAGAGCGGCTGCACCGTTCCAAAAGTCAATCATAAAGACAACACCGTCGAACTCAGTTGCTGGATACGCCGCATTTGGCTGAGTAGCGTAAGGCAGGATGACCATATCGGCAACGCGGTCACCAAGACCAGAAACCGAGCGAACGAAGCTGGCGATTGGGTTAGATGACTCGGATGTACCGGTGTAAATGGCA
Organism: Candidatus Kapaibacterium sp.; assembly: GCA_022842685.1. Lineage (GTDB taxonomy): Bacteria > Bacteroidota > Ignavibacteria > Kapaibacteriales > Kapaibacteriaceae > JALHPC01. Next base: position 61,500 of record JALHPC010000011.1, on the reverse strand, counting down.
ATCTTAGCGCCGTCGACAAGCATGTTGAACGAAGGATTGCCACTTACTTCGCCGTCGGATCCAACGACGCGAATGGCGACGTTTTGGTAGACCGACCGATTTGCAGGTGCCTGCACCGTAACATCTACAGTAACGGCATCACCAGGAGGAATCGAAACAGACTGAGGAAGTGTAACCGTGAACCCGTTTTGTGTTGCAATGGCCTCATTCAAAAGTTCAAAGGTTGCCGAAACGTTTGCAGTGCCACGATTGCGAAGCGTAAGCTTACGCGTCTTGCTTCCACCGCGGGCAATGCGATCATACAGTGGTTCATCCATCGACCATGCAATCGACGATTGGTTCAGGAACTGAATCTTCGTCGAGTCATCTTGATCGCGCGAAACATTGGCTTGGAGCACAGCGCCGTTTTGGCCAGACTGAATCCAGGCCATCAGGTACTTCTCACCTGTCCATACATCTGACGAGCCAAGGTTGTACGAAAACTCAAACTCCTGAGAGGTATTCGCTGGTACAGTGATTTGCTGACCACCGTTGTCGGTAAGGAAACCAAGAAATGCATCGTAGAAATCCGTCATGCCGTTGCTGCCTGGTAGCGTCTGCGGAAGGTTTGGCAGAACAACATGACGATTAACGATAGCAACGAAAAGTCGCTGACCAGAAACACCACTTGGCGAGAACACGCGAACCCGTGCCTTCTTGGCATTCTTGTCGTCAACGACTTTCAACGAAATTGAAGACATCTGTGCCTTCGCATTCGTTACTGCCGAGTTTACCGCGGCTTCGTTACGTGGATCGATGGTGGTCGAACCCATAATACGGGCCGTCGGGATACCGCCAACCTGATACGCTGTTTGGCGAGCCGCGTTTGCCTGCGGTGCATTCAGGTACATTGGGTCGTTGGGAGCCGGGAAGTTCAAGTGATACTTCACGACGAACGTGCCCTTGCCCACGTCCATGACGCGTTGCATAACAGGAGATGCGGGAACACACGGACCACAAGTGGCCGAGGTAAACTGCTCGATGAGCACGTTTTTCGGATACTGCGCTTGAGCAGTGGGAGACATGATACCAGCGGCTATAGCCACAAGTACCACGATGGCGAGTAAGTGACTCTTCATCTAATGTGCTCCTTGGTTAGGAGTAGAAGGTGTGAAAAAAGTTGTGTTGCTGATTCGCAATGCAGACTCAACGTCTGCAGAACCGCCAAAAATACACGTTCGTACGAACATTCCAAACGTGCCAGATTGGCCAGACTACTATCGAGTGGTGTCAGACACTATCAACACACCAATGTTACACACCGCTCGTTGTCCGACGCCCCTTACCATTAGCGCTTTTTGCTGCGCTTATTCTGAACGGGGCCGTTGGTGCGTTTTGTTGAAGGGGGCGGCTGTCCCGGTATCGACCGGCCCTGGGCGGCAGCAATCTCTTGGGCTTCGCGCATCTTTCGCTGTAGCCACCCCTCCTTCTTGGGCATGGCAGCAAGCTGTTCGAGCGTAAGGCGGTTGCGGCTGAAGTTGTTCATGTAGATCTGCTGGCCAATACCCATGAGGTTAAACATGAAGTAGTAGAGGTTGAGGCCGGCCGGCAACGACGAAAACATGAGCGTAAACATGACGGGCATCATGTAGACCATGGCCTTCTGGCGAGGGTCGGTAATGGCCTGCTTTTGCTGGAAGAACAAGGTGGCGCCCATGAGTAACGCAAGCCCGCTAAACTTGTCGATGCCAAAGAGCGGAAGCTTGAAGCCAAGGTCAAGGATGACGTCAGGAACGCTCAGATCGGTAATCCATACAGACAAGAACTCTGCCTGGCGCATTTCAACGTTAGAGTTCAGCACGCTGTACAGTGCGTACAGGAACGGCATCTGAAGCAGGAGCGGAAGGCAGCCCCCCATGGGATTGATGCCATAGGTGGAGTAGAGTTTCATCATCTCCTGCTGCTGGCTCTGCATGTCGTCCTTGTACTTCTCGCGTATGTCGTTCATCAGTGGCGCAAGCAGACGCATCTTCTGGGCCGACTTCATCTGCGGTACACTTAGTGGGTACAGCAGCAGCTTCATAATGATTGAGAACACGATGATGGCAATGCCCCAATTGGCGATGCCTGAGTGAACAAGTCGCAGGAGCGGTAGCATGAAGTATTCGCCAATGGGCTTGACAATCCACTTGAAGCCCAGGTTCATGACGTCGGTTAGGCCGTACGTAGCCAACGTATCGTAGTGCATCGGGCCACCAAAGATCGTTAGGTCGTGCTGGGTACGACCGCCCTTATACGGCACCTGAATTGCCATGCGATACTGCTCGGTAAGTCCTTCGTTTGGCGCTCCAACCTTGCGGCCGGAGTAGGCCACAGTGCCGTTAAAGCCGGCTGGTGGAATGAAAGCCAATGCGAAGTACTTGGTGCGAGTAGCGAGGAATTCGATGTTACCCGTCTGTGAGGACTCATTCCAGGCAGCGTAGTCTTGCGCATCAAGCTCGTCGAGCGAGCCGCCAAACTTACACAGTGCGGCTGCCGTACCGCTTTCGTCGATCGAGTTCTTTTCTTGGAAGCGTAGTCCATTACGCCATTCAAGCGTGACATAGCGGTTCGTCTGCGGAATCACGTTGTCGAGTCCGTCCATCACAAGCGATGTCGTCAGACCGTAGCGGCTTCCGTGTAACGTAAAGTGTCGTTCGATCACGCCACCACCATCTAACCGAGCAACGGCCTTTATGGTGCGAACTTCGTTACCCTTAACCACAACGCTATCACCGTCAATCTGCCATTCGAAGTTGAGGTCGGTGGCCGACACCTTCGAGCCATTAATGGTACGGAACGTAAAACCAAGTTCGCGAGCATTGGGCTGAACAAGGTCGACGATGGCCGCCGAGTCGGCGGCCTTGTACCATGGCTGGTATCCAAGGAGCTTCCACGAGCGAACCGTTGCCCCCTTACTCGAGAGGCGGAGGCGAATGAGGTCGGTACGGACTGTAATGACACGTTCGCCAGAAACTGACGCAGTGGATTGCAGTTGCGACGTTGGGGCTTTGACTACTGCAGCTGCTGCAGAGTCGGCGGCTTCGCGTTTCTGCTCGGTGGCCTGTGGCGTTACATCGCGGCGCACGTTGGAGCTTTGTAGAAAGACCCATACACCTACGACGAGAGCGATGAGAACGATGCCAATGATAGAGTTACGATCCATGGGATGGGGATTTGCGATGATCGGAACAGTGATGACCGGGAACAGGGTCGAGGCCACCTGGGTGAAAGGGGTGGCATTTTAGAATGCGGCGCACGGCTAATACCGTTCCGCGTGCTGCACCATGCGTTGCAATGGCCTGCTGAGCGTACTGCGAGCATGTAGGGTGAAAGCGGCACGACGAAGGGAAGAGCGGCGAGATACATCGACGATATCCCTCGATCATAAGCACTAGCACCCGGGCTATCATTCGACGTTTCCTAACGCATCAGATGGCGTGGTGACCGCCAACAGACGGTCGACAACAACCTGAACGTGACTCGCTACGGAATGAAGTCGAAGGTCACGCGCATGTTCACGTTGCCACCGTACAACGATGGTAGCAAGATTCGATGTAGGCTGCAGATCGTGATGCGCAAGGGCAGCAATGCGCAGCGACTCGCGAAGCAGTCGCTTTACGCGATTGCGGTCTACGGCACGAGGCATACGATGCTTGGGAACGACTACGACGTAGGACACTGTCGGCGACGCAGGGCCCGGGCTGCCTACGGCAGCGACGGGACCACTACGAACGCGAAGCGGTCCGGCAAATGCATCCCGGACCGCGCGTACACCCTTAAGCGGGCGAACATTCATACGTCAGTAGCCGATCGCTTAGCGCGATGCGGTGACCGCAAGGCGAACACGGCCCTTGGCACGACGACGTGCCAATACCTTGCGACCATTCTTTGTGGCCATGCGAGCACGGAATCCGTGTGCCTTTACACGCTTCCGCTTACTTGGTTGATAGGTGCGCTTCATTGGTTACCCGATTGAATGACGTTGAAAACAGAACCGCAAAGATACGAAACCTTGCGCAATGACGTTAGTTGATTTCCATTCCCGACGGGAACGGTTGCTGCTGGCCGTCGACGACGATCTCGCCGTACTGCTGTTCGAACTTGTTGATATTATCGGCCAAGGCATGGAGAAGGAGCTTGGCATGCTGAGGCGTCATAACGATGCGTGCATGCACTCGCGCCTTGGGTACACCCGGCAAAATGCGTGTGTAGTCGATGACGAATTCAGCAGGCGAATGCGAAATGATGGCAAGGTTGGAATAGATTCCTTCGGCTTCCTTCTCGCCGAGCTCGATCGTCATCTGCTGTTGTTGTTGTTCTGGCTTGGGTGCGTTGGCCATGATAGCGTTGTGTGAATGGGTGTGAAGTGGATGAGTTATCGGAGTTTCTTGATGCGAGCCTCGATTGCTCGAGCCTTCGATTCCATGTTGGAACGTGCATAGATACGCTCCATTATGGTTAAGTAATTGAGATCGGTGCCCATGACGGAATCAAGGCCCTCAAATGTTGAAATGACGGAATTGCGCTTCGCGTCGTTCCGAACGACCTCATAGATGTTGTACAGTTGCTCGAGCACGAGCAAATCATCGCGATACTTTGGCAGTCGATACAGACGTTCGTAGTACGATGCCGACGTCATGAGATCGTCGTGATAGGACTTCTCATTGATGCGATACTTCTTATCGGCGGCGGCACGGTCGCGCTCGGCTTTTTGCTTCTCAGCCGCAACGTTCTTCCAAAGTGCACCCATGTTAAACAAGGCGATATCGTTTTCGGGCTCCTTTGAAAGAACGGTTTCGAATTCCTTCTGTGCTTCGTTAGTACGGCCAAGCGTCTGAAGCATTGACGCCAAGGTGTTGCGGTAACTTTGGTCGTTAGGATTGGCGTTCACAAGTGCTCGAATCTCGGCAAGCGCTTCGTCGGTGCGGCCAAGCTCCTGATAGAGTTTGGTTCTAAGGGGCGACAGGTCCTGATCGCTTGGCTTGGCCTTAGCAACAACGGTACACCACGTAAGTGCCGGTTCGAATTGCCCCTTGTTGTAGTCGATGATGGCAAGTTGCTTTAGAGGGTCAAGCGACGTTGTACGATGTCTGCGCTGTTCTTCGACGCTAAGCGTGGGCGCAGGGGCATACGTCCAACCGTCAACTACGCCATCAACTTCGCCTGGTCCCGTTGTCGAGAAGATATAAAAGTCGCGTCCACCCACGTCGTATTTGTCGCGATGTAACAACCCACCATTCGTGAGTGAGTCGGTGTTCTGCTGAACAGGTGTTCCCATGGTTCGTAACATCTGGGCTCGAGGAATTCCCAGAACGATGCCCTTCGTCGATGCTATGTCGAAACCCTGTTGTTCACTACGCCACCAGCGAGAAAAGGTACTAGCCCCAGCCAAGGTATCTCCCATCTCAAGCTGTACGCGTCCAAGGAGTGCAAGTGGCTCCGAGATTTCTGGTTTGAGTTCCGATGCAGCATTCAAACGTCGTTGCGCTTCAGCACCTTCTCCCTTCACGCCAGTTGTAACGTATGCGTTGAACGCCGTCACGCCGGCATTGTATTCGTCGACCCACAACTTATACGCTCCCTTCGAAGCTTCCGCCTTCTGTTGCGGCGTTGCTACGTCCATCATCATGATACGCCGGTAGGCCATTCCGGCAGTCTGCACATCGCCAAGCTGTACGGACGCCATGGCCAAGATCATGTGTCCCTCAACGCTCTTGGGCTCCTTCGCTAACAAGGTCTCGGCAGACGTTTTCGCCTTGGCATAATCCTTTTCCTTTGCGGCACGGCGCGCAGCCGTTAGCTCGGGTGAGGCGCACTGAAACCCTTGCAACATCAACACGATTGCGCCCATGACAAGAATGTACAGTGGCGCAAGACTTCGCTGGTTGCGACGCATTAAGGGACGTGTGGCTAGTAGTGGTAATCGCACTTGAACCTCGTGATGTTTGCTGTTGATTGCCGACATGAACGGAAGAACTTACTTAGGCATCGCAAAGACGGCGTCGTCCACAGGAACGTTTATCGCCGCATCTGTGATTTCAGTGGTCGACATCGCCATACCCATCATTCGTGTCTCGACCCGAAAGGGAATCAGAACGCCGTTCACCTTCTTGAACTCAGATCGATAGATCTCAACCAAAACCGACTTGCCCATGGCATCCGATTCGGTTTCCATCTTGAATTCGAAGAACGTCACGGCATCAATGTAGAGTGTCTTCGTACTACCAGTCTTGTCTTTGACCGTGATCTTATAGGCCTTAACACCATCGACATCAACCGTTCCCACAAGCGTTACGGCATTCCCTTTGGCTGCCCAGTTTACTAGTGGACCTTCCAAATCGGCTTGGTCGCGTAGCATAGCAGCTTGCGCGTCGGGCATCACCTCGGCAGCACCTGTCATTGGATTCGTAAACCAAGCACGTTGGCCGTCGTATCCCTGGAGCATCTTCGAGCCAGCAACGTTGGTCTCCGACATATATCGGTTTGGACGCTTCATGGTTACCGTCATGTCCGTCTCTATTCCTGCCTGATGAATCGTCGTTGTTGCCGTTAACCGAATGGTCTGCACGTTTGCCCAGGCATCCTTTCCACCACGTGCTTCAAGGGCCTTCGCTAGAATCTCTTCCAACGTCATTCCATACGACGTTGCCGTTGCACACAACATGAATGCAACTGCTAAGCGCAAAAGTGTTCTCATGGTTCTCATCGAAAAGGTGATCGTTTTCTCGCCCTTACACGCATGCATGGCATGTTTCATGGCGGAGGGGTTGCAAATTTGCACGATGTTCACAACATACACTCCATACCGCTTTAGAGTCCTTCCCCTGTCGGCACGTGCTCTCTTCACTGTCGCCTGCCTATACGTTGCCGTCTCAAGTACCACGGTACAGGCACAAATGTCTACAACGGCGCCTGCATTCCCATCGGCCGTGTTCGACACTACGTACTCGGGCGTATGGACGGGACTTGTAGATCCGGTACAGCGCGCCACGATACGGCGCGTGGTGGTGCGCCTTACCAAGACCATTCGTGGTACCTGCGACGCAATCGTGAATCTACCCAGTCAGCGAGTGATGAACGCACAGGCAAGCTATGCGTCATGTGCCAATGAAACAGTGGCATTGGCTGTACCGTTCGAAGACATCTCGTTTAGCGGCCGCTTAGACAGTGCCTCGATGACGATTAACGGCACATGGAACCAAAATGGTCAGGCCTATCCCCTACTTCTTCGAAAACTCCAAGGTATTGCACCGCCTCCGCAGCCAAAACTGGTCGGTATAGCACTCCCCCTTCGTATTCGCAATCAACCTGCCAACGTTGAACTCGATGGCGAGTTAGTCGTCCCAGATCAACGCCGTACATGGCCACTCGTCGTGTTGCTTTACGACGCTGGCCCACAAGATCGAGACGGCGAAGCGTGGGATCAGCGCCCCCTATTCGATGCTGCAAATGCGCTAGCTCGGCAGGGGTGGGCATCGTTCAGGATGGACGATCGTGGCGTGGGCAACTCGACTGGTTCGATGGCTAATACTGGTATCGACGACCTAGCCGGCGACGTCCTAGCAGCACTTTCCACGTTGTCTCAACACCCCAATATCGACACCTCACGGATTGTTCTTCTGGGTCTTGGAGAAGGGGGCATCGTAGCAGCGGCTGCCGCCGCGAAATCACCGTTGGTTCGTGGAATCGTTGCACTGTCGGCTCCTTCGCTGGACGGCATTACCCTGCTAAAGGAGCAAATCGATGCCGATCAGCGCTCGCGAGGTACGTCCCCCCGTGTAATTGCTGCCTATAAGCAAACGGTGGCCGAATGGTATAGCGCCGTAGCGGCCGACCTAGCGCCCGAACAGGTAGCAAACGTTATCGTCGAATCTGCCTCCGAACTCTTGGTGAACCATATCGAAGCGGCCGACATCGGCGCCATAAAGCCGTTCCTTACCCAACAACGCGATGCCTACGTGCAGAATGCCGTGATTCCTTGGTTGCGGACGTTTCACGGTATCTCGCCAGGACCATACTTCCGTAGCGCTGCAACGCCAGTCTATGCCATGTTCGCTGGCGACGATCCCGTTGTGCCAGCGCAGCCCAATGCCTCGGCTATGCGGCAGTGGTTGGACAACAGACCGTTCAGCGTGGTAGAAATCGTACCTGGACATAACCACCGCTTTCAGCGCTGCTATGCCTGTACGTTAGAGGAAATGGAGTATCTGCCGGAGTCAATCGACATCGGTATCATCGACAAGGTACTGTCGTGGGCAAGTGCCCTTCCAGCAGCGCGCTCATCGCAACAACCCGCTAGGCGGCCCTGATTGGCGATGCGCTTACTGCGCGTCGAACGTAATCGTATCCAGCGCCGCAAACTGGGGCGTAAGCACCGGCATCGGTGTAGTAACCTCGACAAGGGCATACTGAGGCTTGCCTTCGTCGGATGCCACAACGGCAATGTCATCTGCACCACGTACCGCCTGATACGCTTCGGCGTACGACCGGTACGTACGCATGATTGTAACGCCGCTTCGTGGCATTCTACGAAGTGTACCATCGGTTCCCAAAAGGAGAACGTATTCGGCGCCAAGCGTGGACAACATATCGGCGGGCGTTATAACGTCAAGCTCAACTGGCGTAACAGAAACGCCGATAGCTTTTGCGGCCGCCATCGACAGATCGATGACGCGGTGTCGTAGGAACGGTCCTCTGTCGGTAATCTCGACGATGGTCGAGGCCCCCGTTCGTGCGTTAGTAACCCGCACAAGGGTCCCAAACGGAAGAGTCTTGTGAGCGGCAGTCATTTCGTGCATATCATAGCGCCTGCCAGAAGCAGTACGCCGGCTGTGAAATCCGGGGCCGTACCACGATGCAAGACCGTCTACCGCATCGCGCCAGGCAACGATGGCCATGTCGGGATGACTGTCGACCGGCGTCGACGCGTCGATGACACGTGCCGCTGGGATGTCGGCAGCTTCAACGAGGAAGCTCACCGAAAGAACTGTGAGAAAGGCTGTGATGCCTACTGCAAAACGCAGGGACATCGAGATTATGTTGTTCATAAGGGTAAACCTCCACGATGGTGAGAGGAACGTTGCTTGTACGTCAGCTACCCTACACTGACGCCAAGATTTCGTGCGGAATCGACTGCCCGAAGGCCTCCTCTTCCGTCAAAAGGGCCGCTAAGTAACGACCTTTTTGCGTTAGAGCCAATGAATGCTTCGTGAAAAGTCGTTCATGGACAGTCGTCGTCAACAGCTTTTCTACACGTTATCCCCACGATATTCACAGTATCTTCGAGAATGAACCTAAGACATTGTGCCGTAAGTCTCATACTATGCTGGTGTAGCGCTGGTTGCCTACTAGGCAGTTCAAAGCCCCTTATCCACAGCGATAGCGCAGGAGTGTGGAAAACATCTGAAGGGGGCATCGACCCATTTCGGCTGTCGTTGGTAGCTGGTGGCACGGTTGGTGGATTCGTCTGGGCGCATGCACTACAGAACGACCTATGGTGGAAGGGCACGTGGGTACCGTTTCATGTTAACTGGAGCCAAGATTGGCGCTATGCCTTGGGGGCAGATAAGCTGGGCCACGCAACGTTTCCCTTTATGGCTAGCAGGGCTTACGGGATGGCCTTTCGGTGGTGCGGAATGGATACGACGGCGTCGGTGTGGGCAAGCTCGGGCCTAGCGCTTGCGTATCAATCGTATATCGAGGTTCGCGACGGATTCTCGCAAGACTACGGATTCTCGCCTTCCGACATGGTCGCCAACGTCTTGGGCGCTGGCTTGCCAGTAGCACAGCACTATGTGCCTGCACTTCGTCCGTTCACATTACAGGTGAGCTTTTGGCCGTCGCAGGCGTTTCGGCAAGGGTCGCACAACGCCATCATTGATGACTATACGAGCACGACACATTGGGTAAGTGTGACGATGGCCGACGTGGTGCCGTCTGATTGGACGTGGTATCCGCAGTGGTTGAACCTTGCGGTAGGCCACAGCGTGGAGAACCTCGACGGCAAGGGCGGCGGAAACCATGTATTCTTGCTTTCGCTGGACTGGAATCTGCAGCGACTTCCGGGAATACCGGCGTGGTTACGTGACGTGTTTCACGTGTTGCATACCTATCATTTGCCAGCCCCTGCGGTTCGCCTATATCCCACCGTTGCGTGGTTTGGGCTTCGATTCTAGCAGAAGGCCTTACGCTTCGTCTTCGCAGTCTTTAAGGATGGCAACTTCGATGCGGCGGTTGAGCCGACGCACGCTTTCGAGTTGATCGCGTGACATACGTTTTGCTGCGGCTCCGCTGGGTTCACGCACGCGGGGTTGCTGCGCTCCGTATCCAATAGCGCCACGAATCTTTGACGGAGCAATTCCCTGTTCCAAGAGCCAGGCCTGCACTCTACGGGCACGAAGGTCACTCAGCTCGCGGTTGCGCTCGGCAGGTCCCTCGCCCGAGGCGTGGCCTTCGAGCATAACCTGCAGGTTGTCGCACGACTCTCGCATATAGGTGAGCAACTCGTTGAGGTTCTCGCGTGTCTCGGGCTGCTCGAAGTCGAATTCATCGGTGTTCAGCCGAAAGCGGATGTCCTTCGCGAACTTCTTCTTGTTCTTGTTGTTCGCCGGAGGAGGCGTCGAAGCAGGAGGAACAGGCGGTTCGGCAGGCGGCTTGGCCTCCTTGCCGTTTTCGTACGGCGGAATGTTCCCGCCACCGCCACAGCCAGCACACTTCTCGCTTGGCGTTGTATCCTTGCTGTCGATGGTTCCGTCGTGATCGGTATCGGGATTGAGCGGATTCGTTTGGTATCGGCAGCTCAACTCGTCGGCGTCCGACAAGCCATCACGATCGGTATCAGCTAACCGTGGATCCGTTTTGAACTTGTGCACTTCCTCGCCGTCTGGCAGTCTATCACCATCTGTGTCAGGGTTTCGCGCATTCGTCCGGTAGGTAAGCACCTCTTCGCCGTCAGTTAAGCCGTCCTTGTCGGTGTCGGCATCCAACGGATTGGTTCCATGCTCATGCACTTCCTCACCGTCCGTCAGTGCGTCATTGTCCGTGTCTGGCTTCAAGGGATTGGTTCCATGTGTGCGGACTTCATCGCCGTCAGCCAGTCCGTCGTCGTCGGTGTCACGCTTTGCTGGATCGGATTTGTAGACGTAGATCTCATCATAGTCGCTCACGCCATCGCTGTCGGAATCCACCAACCGTGGGTTGCTAGCACGCGCAACTTCAACATCGTCGGTAACTCCATCGCCGTCCGTATCACGCTTTACTGGCGATGAGTTTGTGTGCTGTACTTCCTCGAAGTCACTTAGGTTATCTCCATCACTATCAACGACTAACGGGTTTGACTGATAGACGCGTGCTTCTACAAAGTCAGACAGTCCATCTCTATCTGTATCAACCTGATAAGGGTCAGTGCCCAACCTACGTTCTTCATCGTTGGATAAGCCATCGCCGTCCGGGTCTCGGTCGCCACCTAGGTGAAAGGCCAGGCCACCCGTGATGGTGGCAAAGTGATCGTTTGAGCCCGATGCCCCTTTCAAATCGTCGAGGTATGGGGTAAGTGTAAAGCGATAGGTTGCTCGTCCGTTGAGTGAGATATCGTCGGTTAAGAACCAGTTAAAGCCAGCAAAGACCGGCACAACTCCAACGAGGCGCTCGTACAGGCCAGCCGAGTTATTCGGCAAGGCCGTATGCTCGCGGGCATTGGTTGGCGACCAAGAAAGAAGGCCGGCTCCAGCGCCAACGAACGGGACAATCACCTCATCAGGCAGTAGGTTAACGGCCACGAGAAGCTCGTACGCGCTTGCCCGCGTAGAATTTCGGGGCTCTATCGCTGCCAGGGTTCCAGGATAGAGGTCGCCGATTTGTGCGCCAGCACCAAAGTAGTCTGGATATCGAGCCAACTTCTCAGCGGTAATACGCCACTCCAGGTCCGAGAGGGAGATTCCCAGCCCGAATGTCATATACTTAAATGGAGTATAGGATACCACACCCTCGCCAGTAATGCCAAACAAATCGTCGGTAAACTCGCCGTAATACTTCGATACCCCACCGGTTATCCCCAGTCCAAACGTACCCGGACGTATCTGAGCAAAAGACGTTAAGGCATTGAAAAACAGGAATGTAAAAAGTGTCGCCTGAGAGAGAGTACGTCTATGCTTCATAGGATATCCACCGTTTGTGAACAACGTCGATCTGTCGTGGAAAACCGGATGCCTAGCAAAGGGAGTGCCAGTAGCTAGTCTGGAAGGACGTCTAGGATGCGCTGGTTAACGATATCGACGGTACCTAGGCCGTCGACGGAGCGCAGGACACCTGCTGATCCGTAGTAATCCAGCAGGGGCGAGGTTTCTTGGTTGTAAACGTCCAGTCGATGACGTATTACATCTTCACGATCGTCATTACGGCCACGTGCTAGCAGACGTTCCACAATAACAACGTCTGGCACGGTGATATTTACAACGCAGTCAATGCGCCGCCCCATTCGCTGCAGCATATTGGTGAGGGCCTCGGCCTGTACCTTCGTACGGGGGAAGCCATCAAGGATACAGCCCGGTGTAAAAGCTGCGTGGGCGAGCGCTTCTTCGACAATCTTTGCCACGACGTCATCGGGTACGAGCTTGCCATTATCAACGTACTCCTTGGCTAACAGGCCAACTGGAGTTTGGTCGGCGATAGCATTCCTGAAGGCGGCGCCCGTTGATAGGTGTTCGATGTTCAACTTTTGGGCTAGGATCTCGGCTTGAGTGCCTTTGCCCACGCCGGGGGCTCCAAACAGGACGATAACCATACGTACGACAAGGATAGTGAGGTTGTGAACGACCTGCGAAGATACGAATCCAGTGCGCGAAGAATCAGAAAAACTCTATGTCAAACGTCGACTCATATGGGGCGGCATACTTGCGAAGTACCTGTAGCGTGGCTGCAAAGTCCTTGGGATAGGGCGCGGTCCATTGCGCACCTGTATTGTCTACAGGATGTAGAATTCCTAGGGTGTGTGCGTGCAGAGTTTGACGTTCTATGATAGGGCGTTCTTCGGTATTCTTGGCAAGTTTGAACTTGCGTTTGATTGACGAAAGTAGGAACTCCGAGGCACGACCATAATCTGCATCAACAAGCAGTGGATGACCTACGGCGGCGCAGTGGACACGAATCTGGTGCTGACGTCCAGTGATAAGCTTGGCCTCGACCAAGGTGGCCAGTCGGAAGCGTTCAATCACGGTAATCTCGGTGCGAGCTTCCTTGCCACGTGCAGAGGGTCGCACAAGCCCCTTACGTTTTGCATCTGCCATCAGGGGGATGTCGATGGAAAAACTGTCGCGCTCGACTGTGCCACTCACGATAGCATGGTACAGCTTGGTAACTGTGTGGTGTTCGAACTGCATACTCAACGATCGGTGGGCCTCGGCGTTCAACGCAAAGATCATCACGCCACTTGTGTCGCGGTCGAGACGATGTACCACAAAGGCCTCCCCGAACTGGGCTCTCACCATGGATCGAGCATCTGGAAGCGATGCGTCAAACCTGTCAGGTACAGATAGCAGGCCGGCAGGTTTGTTGATCACCACAATGTGATCGTCGTGAAACAGAACATCAAGTGCTAGGCGCTTCATGCAATCATCCTTTCGGCCGCATCAACAGTATTCGACAGAAGCATGGCAATCGTCATGGGGCCAACTCCGCCCGGAACTGGAGTTATGAGTGAGGCCTTAGGTGACACAGAGGCAAAGTCGACGTCGCCGCAGAGCTTCGACGAACCGTCGTCGAGCGTCAAGCGATTCATACCTACGTCGATAACAACGACCCCTTCCTTGACGTGGTCTGCGGTGATGAGGTTGGCCACACCAACTGCACACACGAGGATGTCGGCCTGACGCGTATAATCGTGCAGGTTACGCGTTCCGGTGTGACATTGCGTGACGGTTGCATTCCCCTGCGGCCGTTTCTGTGCTAACAGGGCCGCGATGGGCTTACCTACGATGTTGCTACGGCCAATCACGACGGCATGTGCGCCCGACGTGGTGACGTTACCTACACGGAGCAGCTCGAGAATGCCTGCCGGGGTGCAGGGAATGAAGCACGATGCTCCAATCATCATACGACCGACATTGACGGGATGAAAGCCGTCGACGTCCTTTCGCGGATCAATCGTTAGAATAACACGCTCTTCGTTGATATGACGTGGAAGCGGCAACTGTACGAGGATGCCATGAACCGATGCGTCGGTATTCCATTGCTCAACCATGTTCACAACGTCGTCTTCGGACGCAGTAGCTGACAACCTCACGATGGTACTACGAATGCCCGCCTCTTCGCATGCCTTTGCTTTGTTGCGTACGTAGACCTGCGAAGCAGCATCATCGCCAACCAAGAGCAGGGCCAAATGCACCTGCAGTCCTGTAGACTGTTGATAAATCTCGGCACGCATGGCAGACTGACGCCTGTGTTCGCGTCCGATTACCTTGCCGTCTAGAATGTTCATGCTCACACCGTTCTTCCTTCACTTATGTGTTCTTGCGCGACTCGCGCTGCCCGACGCCATCCAAACAGGGCAACTTCTCGATACTCACCCAGTGCTTTACGTGCAAATTGTAATGCCGCAACAACAGTCACGAAATGAAGCCAGTACACAGCGTTGATTACGTTGTTGCCGCTGAAGTTTACAACAAGAAATCCAACCATAAGCACCGGGGCTATTGCCACAACGGTGTCCATTTCCGGATACTTCTCTGCAAAGCCCGCCCTACTCCATCGGCGCTCCAACGAGATCGCAGCAAGAAGAAATCCGCCAAACATCGCAAGGAACGAAAGGAGTCCTACTAACCCACTATCTACCAGAACCGTCGCAAACGAATTCGAAGGAAAGTCCGAATTGTGCATCCGACCAAGTGGGTGGTGCCGAAAGCAGCCTGGGCCATAGCCAAAGATGGGATACTCCTTCCAAACCTCTACTGCGACCATGGCATCATCGTAACGCTGCGTTGCACTCTCACCCGCTATCGACCCTATGTCGTCCTTAAAGGCAGACCCCGTGAGATACGACTCGATGCGAGCGCTGAACATACCCAGCACAGACACGTTGACGTACGACGACACTATGGCGTCGACTGCTGCGATGCCTATAGCCGTTGCGACGAGTACTGGCAGCAACCGCGGTAGTACACGCTTGGGGTAGCGAATGACGATTAACGTTAAACACGAAGACATTACCAGTAGCCCCGTCATCGAGAACGCAAGGAACAAGGCAACGATCGACGTCGATAGCGACAAAGCAACAGCCCACTTCGTTCGCAGAACATGACGGCTACGGCGCACAATGGGAACCAATGCAACAACGATTTGCAGCACCGACGCATAACCCAAAGCCGAGGGCTCCGAATAGATCGATGTTGCCCTATAGAAGTTCTCAAAGCGCAGAGCTAGTTGCGATATGCCTGTAGCAAACTCGACATCTTCTTGATACGAGACGTTCGTGATCTCAATCCACGCAAACGGCCAATCCATGATTCGTGCTGGCACCTGGTAAATGGCGTAGAAGCTGAGTGCGATGCCGAGCGATAAATAGAACCGAAGGATACCGCTAATCATGGCTGGCGTAATGCGCAAATGGCCATGCATGTACATTACCCCAACCACAAACAGAAAGTGCAGCATGGTCTTGATAACCTGCTGATGTAGCTTATACTCGCCGTCGAACACCACCGAGAAACACGATATGAAGGTAGCTGCCACAAAACTCGACAACGCGACATATTCGAGATTGATTGGCAGCCGGAGAGGTTTGCCAGCAATAAACAGATGCAGCGGTAAATACAGCCAGAAGCCCACAAACAGAACCTCCACTGGAGCCATGCCAAAGGTGCCAAGCTGTGCTATCTGGAAGATCCCAAAGATCGAAGCTAGATAGAGTGCGATGTAATACCACTTCATCGTTCGCTATATCCGCTCGTGATTGCTTGGAATGATCTGCTCGGACAAGGGGCGCTGGCATACGCCGTCGCGGCACCACGGATCGCCAATGGCCTGCTGGATGTCATGCCACGCATGGATCATCATGGCATAACCGTACGGTGAGGCCGTAAGGGGCTGCCCTAAGGCGCTCACGATGCGTCGGGCTCGCTCTATCCACAGGGCATCGGCATAGGCCCTGCCATATGTGGTCATGGCCATGGCCGCTACGCTTGCTCCCGATGGATACGCCCCGTCATGGTCGGAACGCTGACGCGCCAACACGTCAGTTATATGCCGGGCGGTTACATAGATCGCGCCATCGTCGTCCATAAATTGGTCGACAATGATATCGAGATGCCCTCGCGCAGCGTCGAGCCACTGCTCCTGGCCGGTTGCCAAGGCCAACTCTGTAGCTGCCCACGCCAGTGCGGCATGGTCGTCGACAATGGCCGACGCATTCAACACGTTGGTTCGGTATCCGTGATACCAGCGGCCATCAACCTTGGCCGACGCTTCGACGTCGCGATAAGCGTTTACCGCCATGCGTTGATACTCGCCGTTGGCGAATACAACCGATGCCCTTGCCAAGGCCCCAATCATGAGGCCATTCCAGTCGCAGAGCACCTTATCGTCCGTAAGAGGCTGCGGCCGCAGCGTCCGTCGTTCCATCAAACGTGGACGCACAGCCAGCCAGTCGGCGTCGCTCACCAGCGTGCGAAGTGCCGCAGGGGCACAGGCCAGGATGTTGGTGCCTGTAGCATTTCCGGTGGCTTCGTCGTGCATGGTACCTTCTGTCGTCATGCCAAAGAGAGCCGCAAGGCGTGGAGCCGTCGGGCCAACGACCTGGCTAAACTCGTCGAGCGTCCACACATACGTGCTGCCCTCGACTCCTTCGGTATCGGCGTCTTGTGCGCTGTAAAAGGCACCTCGGGGTGACGTCATTTCGCAACGTACATAGGCGGCAACGTCGGCCACAACGTTATCGTACAGCGGGTCTGCCGTCTTGCGGTACGCCTCGCTATACGCCAGCATAAGCATGGCCTGGTCGTAGAGCATCTTTTCGAAGTGCGGCATAAACCACTGCCGATCGGTGCTATACCGATGGAATCCCCCACCCACATGATCGTACAACCCTCCGGCACGCATGGCGTCGAGCGTCGACGTTACCATGTCCATGATGTCGGTGCCCCCTTCAAGCACGGTCGAGGACTGCATAAGCAGGAGTAGATGGTGCGCCGAAGGGAACTTAGGTGCCGACCCGAAACCGCCATATTGGGCATCGTAGAGGCGTTGATGCGCTTCTACAGCCGTTGCTAGAATGTCGTGGGGCACCTCTGCAGCAGCGCTAGCAGCGGCTTGGTTGCGCAGTGCCTCGGCAATCGACGCGCACTGCTCTGCAATACGCGGGCGGTCGTTATGCCACACGTGAAGTACGCGATCAAGCAGGTCGAGTAAGCCCATGCGACCATGGTGACCCTCGCGCGGGAAGTAGGTCCCGGCAAAAAACGGGCGCCGTTGGGCATCAGTCAGCACTGTGAGAGGCCAGCCACCGCGACCGGTCATGGCTTGGCAGACGTCCATGTACAATGCGTCGACGTCGGGGCGTTCCTCGCGATCAACCTTGACGGCTACAAAGTGGTTGTTAAGAACGTCGGCAACGGCTGCATGTTCAAAGCTCTCGCGCTCCATAACGTGACACCAATGGCACGTTGCGTAGCCAATGGAAAGGAAGACTGGGCGGTCAAGCTGTCGCGCACGCTCGAAGGCCTCGTTCCCCCACGGCATCCAATCCACGGGATTAGAGGCGTGTTGCAGAAGGTATGGCGACTGTTCGGTTGACAGTCTGTTGCGATGAGCGTTCGTGGCGTTAGCCGCCATAGCGGGCGGTGATCGTAGGAATGAGGTAGGTATTGAACGCTGATTCTTCGTCGTACTGTGGTGCCCACTGCCAGTCGGCACGTGCCGCCGAGTCGTCCACGTCGGCACACCACGAATCTACAATTGCCTGACGCTTGGGATGGGGTGCATAGCTTACGGCAACCGACGGCCAATGACCAGTTACCCGGCTGGCGATTTGAGCTGCCGTGGGCGCAAAAGCACCAATGTTGTAGACGGTACGCGAAAGCGATGCCCTAGGGGCTGCTGCAAGCTGAAGAAGGGCTTGGACGCCGTCGGGCATGGCCATAAACGGAATGCGAGCGTCGGCGCGCACAAAGCATGCGTAGTCCTTTCCCTGAGCTGCGGCGTGAATCATCTCGGGCGCATAGTCGCTCGTACCACCGGTAGGCACGGTGTGCGCCGAAATCAAGCCAGGAAATCGCAGCGCACGGAAGTCCAAGACGTCTTGCTGTTGGTCGAGAAGCTGACCATAACGGCGCGACATGTACGACCCCAACTGCTCGCAGTATAGCTTGTTGATGCCGTACATGGTGATGGGCTGGCAATGCTCGTCTTCTTTGACGGCACCAGCACGCTCCTTGGCTTCCACAGATGACAGCCCGTACACGGCAATGGTGCTGGGGAAAAGAAACGTCACCGGACGCCCAACGCGGGCGCCAATGGCGCGCGACATGCTAAGCAGGCCCATCGTGCCGTTGACGTTGACGTTGTGCGCACGTTCCGGCGAGCGCTCGGCGCTCGTACTGAGCAACGCTGCAAGATGGTAAACCTCGTCGATGTCGTGCGTACCTAGCTCGTCCCACAGCCGCGGATCCGATACGTCACCCGCCAAATTCGTACCCACCTTCGCTGCCAACTGGTCGTCGAGGGGGTGTAGGTCGACGGCAATGATGTTCGTTGACGTCTCTTGCGCTAGGCGGTCGATAAGGGCATGGCCCATTTCGCCATTGGCCCCGGTGATAAGTACAGTACGTGACACGCTATGAATCCTGATTGCAGTAATGATGAAGACTGCAAATCTACGGCTTGGCTAACCACTGGCCATTTTCAGAAATCGTAGGGTGGAGTCAAAGCCATATTGCCGTACAACATCGGCACAGGTCGACACGATGGTTCCATGGTGCCGTTGATACTCAAGAATGCCCTGCTGCTGCCATACGTAGGACTGCGGTACCGCCGGATAACGACGCAAGAGAGCACCATAGGGATGCACGCTTCGGGCCGTCCAATACCACTGCAGCAGCACGATGCGGTGGTTATCGCTTGCTACGGCGCACAACACGGGCAAAACCGCATTCACGAAAATCTCGCGCCGCATGGCCATGCCCTCGATGCCGATCCGCTGGCCCTCGGCGGCGTCTATCGTCTCGAGGAGTTGCTCGGCCTCGACATCGTCGATGCCCGCGATCAGCCGACCCATAATGGACTCTGGAAATCGACGCCGAAAGGCGTCCCACATCATCATGTCAATTGGACGATGTCGTTTTCGCGCAAGGCGCTCAATCCAGTCGTTCGTCATGTTTACGCATGCCTCTACACGCCCGGTGCGACGCACGTGAACGTCGGCCTCGGCCGTTAGCCGAAGCAGCCGCAATAGCGCCTGATGTTGCAGCTCTTCGACGGCTACGATGCCGTTAGTTTCGCTCCGGCGCAGCATGGCCATCCCTCGGGCAACGTCGGCGGGCGACAGCACCAGCGTCCACCGTGCCGCTGGCACTGCACCGTCGTCTACCATCACAACGTGCATCAAGATGTTCTCGAAGCGTCGGTCGTCGTCATGTCCATGGCGGTACCACTCCGATGCTCGTCGATGGAATTCTCCCGTTCCCACATGCAGCAGTCCGTCGTGCAAGACTGCCATGTCACGAAAGTCAGGCCCCTCGAAGGGATTGATCATTCCCGACGCGACAATCTGAACCTCGGTGCCATCGGTACAGCGCCATCGTCGTGCTGGGTCGCCCAGCACGGCCTGCACCGCCCGCTGCAGACGCCGCTCATCGGCTCGGTTCACCTCGGCCGCACTACTACCATAGCGCGAATGCCCATCGCCATGCACGTTTTCCACTGTGATCCTCCGTTTCTGGATGCCTACGATGCCGTCGATTAAGGGGCACCGTATTCCTTGTGGGATTACACGGGCGTAATGTGACGCAGCGGCAATTCGTAGTTTTGCCACATGATTCCTTCTACGGGGCTCTGCGTAGGCCTCGACCTTGATATCGACAACCTTCCAACGGGCTTCGATGCAACGACCAGCGGGTTGGTCGATTTCGGTCGTCTCGTGATAGACGCTACCCGGCATGTGGCAACGTGCTACAAGCTCAACAGTGCCTTCTACGAGCGACATGGCCGACCGGGCATCGATGCGCTCTATGCTCTGCGTGAACACATCGGAACGCACTACGTGATACTTGACGCCAAACGAGGCGACATTGGCACGACGTCGGCCGCTTATGCAGACGCCGCCTTCGGCGACCTTGGCGCCGACGCTGTTACCGTTGCCCCCTACATGGGGCGCGATTCCGTCGAGCCCTTTTTGGACGTGGCAGGCAGGATGGTGTATGTCCTAGGTCTAACCTCGAATGCCGGTTCAAACGATTTCCAACGCCTCGACGTCCACGGCCGGCCGCTTTGGCGCCATGTGATGGACGTAGTTCAAAGCTGGCCCCGCAGGGCCGACCTTGGCTTTGTTGTTGGCGCAACACATGCTTCCGAGTTGGCGTTGATTCGGTCTGACGTTGGCGACGTGCCGCTGCTTATTCCCGGCATCGGCGCCCAAGGGGCGTCGGCCTCCGAGGTTGCCCAAGCCAACGGCGGCCTTCCCGCCGTCTTCAACGTTTCACGTGGCATTGCTCGCGCAGCAACTGCTGCCAGTGACCCCGCTGCGGCCATACAACAAGCGGCCGAAGCGTTTGCGCACGACCTCGTGGTGAACCCCATCAGCCGACCGCACTAGCAATCATTCCTTTACGATACTTTCCATCCTCTCGCGATGTCCATGTCTCACAACCTCTTTCGTTTCACGTTCACAGTTCTTGCTGCTGTTGCCACTATCGGTTGCTCGTCGGCTAAGCAGTCATCGGACGCTAGTTCATCGACGCCCCCTAAACCAACAACGAAGAAGATCAAGCCCTATGCAGAGGTGATCACGAAGGAGGCCGTATCCGATTCGGGGTTGTTTACGGTGCACCGCGTTGATGATAAGTTCTACTACGAGATTCCAAAGCAGCGTTTGGGGCAGGAGTTTCTGCTGGTAAGCCGTATTGCCAAAACGCCGCAGATTGGCTATGGCGGCGAAGAGAATGACGTCCAAGTTGTGCGATGGGAACGAAAAGGCGAAAAGGTACTCCTTCGAACGGTGTCGTACGAGAACGTTGCGGCCGACAGCTTTGCGATTAGCCGTGCCGTACGGGCGGCCAATTTCGAAGAGGTTATTCGGAGCTTTCCGATTGCTGCGTTTAACAAGGACTCGTCGAACGTTGTTATAGAGGTTACGGATTTATACACTTCCGACGTTGGCATTTTGTCGCCAGGGCGCGGTGTTCGCCAGCAAGCCAAAATCACCATGCTCGACAAGGAACGGTCGTTTGTGGAATATATCCGAAGCTACCCTACGAATATCGAGGTGGAGAATGTCCTAACGTTTAATGCCGATCAATCACCACAGAATCCATCGTCGCGTACGGCAAGTTTTACCATGCACCACTCGATGGTAGAGCTGCCGAATCCGCCGATGATGTCGCGTCTTGCCGATCCACGTGTGGGTTTCTTCTCGCTCTACCAAACCGATTTCGGACGTCCCGAAACCGAGGCCGTTACGCGTCAGTACATCCTACGCTGGCGTTTGGAACCCAAGGACACTGCGGCCTTCCTTCGTGGCGAACTTGTAGAACCCATCAAGCCCATCACGTGGTATATCGACCCCGCCACGCCCGAACAATGGCGTCCTTGGCTAAAAAATGGCGTTGAATGGTGGAACGAGGCCTTTGAAGCCGCAGGATTTAAGAATGCAATTCGATGTATCGACCCACCAACGGCCGAGGAGGACCCCGAGTGGTCGCCCGAAGATGCTCGATACAGCGTTATACGTTATTATCCGTCGACAACCGAAAACGCCTACGGACCGAATATTCACGACCCTCGCACCGGCGAAATTATCGAAAGCGATATTGGTTGGTTTCACAATATCATTAAGCTACTAAGCGGTTGGTACTTTACACAGGCCGTTGCAGACCCTAATGCACGCAAGCTGCCACTTCCAGATAGTATCATCGGCCAGTTCGTGACCTATGTAGCCGCCCACGAGGTTGGCCATACACTCGGATTGCCGCACAACATGAAGGCGTCGAACGCCTACCCTACCGACTCTCTACGCTCACCGTCGTTCACCAACAAATACGGCACGACACCCACCATCATGGATTATGCTCGCGCCAATTACGTGGCGCAGCCCGGCGATGGCGTAACGCGCTTTTTGCCCCGCATAGGTCCGTATGACAAACACGTCATTCGATGGGGCTATCGCCCCATTATCGGCGCTACCTCGCCCGATGCCGAACTCGACACCCTTCGTGCTTGGGCTAAGGCCTCCGAAACCGATAAGATGCTCCGCTTTGGAGCGCAGCAGTGGATGACGGTCGACCCCACGGCACAGATGGAAGACCTTGGTGATGACGCGATAACGTCGACAACGCTTGGCCTTAAGAATCTTCGATTTCTCATGACGTACCTCTACGACGCCGTTGCCAAGGATGGCGAGTCGTTCCGTCAGTTAGGCGTGTATTACGACTATGCTGTTGGTCAATTCCGTCGTGAGATCGGCCACGTGGCCTCGCTTGTTGGTGGCGTCGAAATCGAACGTAAAGTGTTTGGCGTTGCCGGCCCACAATACACTGCGTTGCCCAAAACACGTATGCGCGAAGCCGTTTCCTTCTTACACGAGAACGTCTTTACAACGCCAACGTGGATTCTCGATCCTCGCATCATTGGCGTGTTATACCCCTCGGGTTCGGCACAACGGTTGGCCGACATGCAATCGTCGACGCTGCGATCTGTTGTTTCCGACGACAAGCTCATGCGTCTTCTCGACATCCATGCCCGCACACCTGCCGAGGCCTATACGATCTCGGAATTGTATGCCGACGTCGAAGGTCCACTGTTCCGCGAACTCCAGCAACGCCAAGCCAGTGATTTTTACCGCCGCTCGCTGCAACGTGCCTGGGTAGAGACACTCATCACCAAAGCTACCGAGCCCAACATGAGTGCCGAATCGATGTCGTTTGCCCGCTTTTTTGGCGTGCCGATGGTTTACAACACCGACGTCCGCTCTCTGTCTCGCCTTCAACTCTCTAACCTGCTTAAGCGTTTGAAGGGGGCATCGACAGCCGATGTAATCACGCAAGCGCACTGGCAGGACTTGGCCTTGCAGATTGAGCGTGCGCTTAACCCCAATCGATAAGTCATGCGCACCCACACCAAGGTTGTATGGCTGGGCTATGCCTCGATTGCGTTTAGCATCGTATGGGGGCTACCCGGTTTGGCTTGCGGCCTCTGGGCGCTGCGCCTGGCGCGTGGCATAAGTCTTGCGGGGGCAGCACCCAACGTGCGGCGCGACGTTCGAGGCGGTCGCTTACTGGCCTACCTTGGCTGCACGCTCAGCACGATTGTGATTGCAATGGTGCTGTGGATTTTTGTCTCGGGGCTTCTATCTTCCTAGGGCTTGTGTAATAGCCACGGTGCGAGCCAGAACAACATTGCCAGCAACTACTTCGATGGCTACCGCTGCGTTAGCTGGCAACATAACGGCATGTATGCCTGCGTCTAGCGTATGTATGTTGAGTAGGTTTCCCGCTGTGTCAAACGTCCGAATCTGGCACGTACGGTCAACTTCGCATCGCAATACGTCGCCGAATACGGTCATGCGAATCGCAGTCGCGTCGCCCTTGTTCGCCACTCCAGACGTCGGCAATACGTTGAACGCCCTGCTTGCCACAACCTCGCCGTTGCGCAGGTACTCTACTGTCCAATCTCCCGCTTCTTGCGGCCTTCGTATCCACGACCACCAGTAGTAGTAGGTTGATGTTCTGCCGGCATCCATTTCGAACGAAAACCACGTTTCGTTTGTGGGCGTACGCCATCGAACGCCTAAACGGTCGGAGGTTTGCACCATCTGCTGTAAGGCCCAAAATGTAATGACCGTGTCGGCAACGGTAACGGATGTTGCCGTAGGCGGACGTTCACGCAGGGTATCCAAGGAGGGCGGCCAGGTCGTTACGTCGCAGTCAATCAGACGATAGTCCGTTTGATACTGCGGCGGCGTCACCCAATGATTGGCATCTGGCGAGCAGCTCCCAGCAAAAGGGTCCACAACACGCCACACTTCAAAATGCAAGTGTGGGTCTTCGCTGGTTCCGCTAGAGCCCACCAGCGCAATTCGTTGCCCCTTATTCACAATGGAATTAAGGGACACAAGAGCCGAGCCACGTCTATTGTGTGCGTAGTAGGTTACGTAGCCCTCGGGATGTTCAATGGCGATGTAGTTGCCAAACCCCAAGCTGCGATCGACGGCTTTGTTACGATCTGGCAGGGTATCAACGATGGCCACTACCTTGCCTCTGGCTGCAGCTAAGACGTGTACGCCCGAGTCCATGCTTCGAAAGGAACGCAGAGCAAAATCGGTTCCCCGATGCCCATCATACGTTTGCCAGCTACACATAACGTCTAAAACAGCAGAGTCGCGCTGATCGTGATCTACGTGGTTGATGATAAACACGTCCGTTCCTATCGTGCCCTCGATGGGTAGCCCAAACAATAGTGGCGGCGTTTGCGAATGGACCATCTCCGTTACCGTTGCTAACAGTACAATGAGAATGTACCATGCAATTCTGTGGCGTGTCTCGGACAGAAGAAGCGTTGAAACGTTGCGAGGAGTTTGCATGCCGACAAATTACGTCTGGCTGGCGATACCCTGCGCCTGAAACTCGACAATTCGAAATGCGTTCCACGCGCCCCTTTGCCAACCTACGGCCTACTCTATGAACGCGTCGATACCCGACCTCCCTTCCACAATGCAGGCGGCTGCCTGCAACGCCTACGGCTCGCCTGCCCTCATCAACCTCGTCCAAACGCCCCTGCCTGCTCTTCCAGCCGATGGCATTTTGGTACGCAATCACGCAACCTGCGTATCCTCTGCCGATGCCCGCATTCGTGCCGCTCGCTTTCCAAGGGGCTTCGGTATCCCTGGAAGGCTGGCCTTTGGTCTGCGGGCTCCGCGGCAACCCATTCTCGGCAGCTGCTTCTCTGGCATGGTCCACGCCATAGGCAACAGCGTTCACGACGTCGCCATTGGCTCGCGCCTTTGTGGCATGACGGGCTTGTCACTCGGCTGCCATGCCGAATACGTTGTGGTACGGCACGGCAAGGCCTACGCTCACGTGCCCGACGTTGTAACGCACCATCAGGCCGCCGGCATACTCTTTGGTGGAACCACAGCACTTGTGTTCTTGCGCGACGTAGCAAAGCTGGCCCGCGGTGAACGCCTCCTCGTTATCGGAGCTTCGGGTGCCATAGGCACAGCCGCAGTTCAACTGGGCCGTATCATGGGTGCAAATGTGACCGGTGTTACCAGCACGCTAAACGTAAACCTCGTGCGTAAACTCGGAGCGCACCATGTGGTTGATTACACAGCCCAGGATGTAGGCAGTTTACCCGAACGCTACGACGTTGTGCTCGACACTGTCGGTAACCTCTCGATAGCCGACGGACGCCGTCTTCTTGCGCCTGGTGGACGTCTTGCGCTTGCCGTGGCTGATCTTGCGCAGATGCTCACGGCTACACTTCTTCCTAAGGTTTACTCTGCATCGGCGGCCGAGCGTGCGTCCGACGTTGCCGAACTTGTGAAGCATCTAGCCGAAGGGCGCCTTCGCACCGTCATCGACGCCATCGTGCCACTGTCGTCAATTGCATCGGCCCACCAACGCGTTGACTCTGGCCGTAAGGTCGGCAATCTCGTTGTGGATATGGCGTAAGGGGGCGGCCGCCATGCCTATCCTGGCCTCCATGCGTGGTAAATTGCGGTATGACTGGCTATACACCCTCCGAGATTGAGCCCAAGTGGCAGCAACGCTGGCGCGATGCAAACATCTATGCATCTGCTACCGATACGTCGAAGCCCAAGTACTTTGTGCTCGACATGTTCCCCTATCCGTCGGGAACAGGTTTGCATATAGGACACCCCGAAGGCTATACCGCCACCGACATCGTGTCGCGCTTTAAACGTATGTGCGGCTTCAACGTGCTGCACCCCATGGGCTTCGATGCCTTCGGACTTCCCACCGAACGGCAAGCCATGAAGGAGAATATTCACCCGCGGTTGATTACAGAACGTAATGTAGCGACGTTCCGCACACAGCTCGACAGAATTGGCTTCGACTACGACTGGAACCGCTCGGTAAACACGACTGATCCCGATTACGTGAAGTGGACGCAGCACCTGTTTGTGCTCATCTATAACTCGTGGTACGACAACGTTGCCCAGCGCGCGCGGCACATCGACGAATTGCCAATCCCACAGAGTATCACCGAGGCGGCTGCCATCGAGGCCTATCGCGATGAACACCGCCTGGCCTTCATCGCCCACTCTCCTGTGAATTGGTGCGAAGAACTGGGCACGGTACTCGCCAACGAAGAGGTCGACGAATGGAAAGAGAAGGGCTATACCGTAGAACGACGCCCAATGCGCCAATGGATGCTTCGGATTACCGCCTATGCCGACAGATTACTGCGTGACCTCGATCTGGTGGATTGGCCATCAAGCACCGTCGATATGCAGCGCCACTGGATTGGCAAGAGCGAAGGCGCACGCATTACGTTTCAAGTGGACGCACACGACGCTTCGATCACCGTCTTTACCACACGGCCCGACACGCTATTCGGCGCTACCTACCTTGTGTTGGCTCCCGAGCATCCTCTTGTCGACAGCATTACGTCAGCAGATGCCCGCGAAGCGGTGAATTCGTATCGTGAAGCCGCTGCGCTCAAGAGCGACCTTGAACGCACCGAACTCTCGAAAGAAAAATCCGGCGTAGCCCTTGGCGCTACGGCCGTCCACCCTGCCACGGGCGAACGCATTCCCATTTGGATTGCCGACTATGTTCTGGCTCACTACGGCACAGGCGCCATTATGGCCGTGCCTGCCCATGATGAACGCGACTACGAGTTTGCCACCGAGTTTGGTCTGCCAATTGTGCAAGTGGTTGCGCCAGTCGATGGCAACGAAGTCTCCTTCCCGTATGTTGCTCACGGTGTTTCGGTACATTCCTCGTCCGAAGCCGTTAGCATTACCGGCCTGCCTACGTCCGAAGCTGCCGCCGCCATCATCGCATGGCTTGAGCGCTCCGGTATGGGCCAAGGAACTGTGCAGTTCAAGTTGCGCGATTGGCTGTTTTCGCGCCAACGCTATTGGGGCGAGCCCATTCCCATTATGTTTTTCGACGATGGTTCGCGGCGCGCGCTGTCGCTCGAAGAGTTACCATTGCGCCTTCCCGAAGTTGAGAACTTTCAACCGGCCGGCACGGGCGAGTCTGCCCTTGCAACCGTGCCCGACTGGGTGAGCTTTACCGACGCTGTTACTGGCAAGCACGCCCGCTACGAAACCAACACGATGCCCCAGTGGGCTGGCTCATGCTGGTATTACCTTCGTTACTGCGATCCCAAGAATCCAACGTGGTTCTGTGCCCCTTCTGAAGAACAGTACTGGATGGGGTCGACGGGCGTGGATTTATATATCGGTGGCGGTGAACATGCCGTGCTCCATTTGCTCTATGCTCGATTTTGGCACAAAGTGCTGTTTGACTACGGTTATGTTTCGCAGCCAGAGCCATTTAAGCGCCTTTTCCACCAGGGATTAATATTAGGTGAAGATGGCCGTAAAATGTCGAAGTCGTTGGGGAATACCGTAAACCCCGACGACGTCATCGACCAACATGGTGCTGATGCGTTGCGCCTGTACGAAATGTTCCTTGGCCCACTAGAAGCTTCGGCTCCATGGAATCCCCGTGGTATCGAAGGCATTACACGGTTCTTGCAACGGGTGTGGCGCCTTGTTGTTGCCGACGATGGATCGTTGTCGGCTGCTGTGCAAGACGTTCCCTGCACACCCGAACAAGACTACGTGCTGCACACAACCATCGCGAAGGTTCGCGCCGATGTTGAAGCCCTGAGCTTTAACACCACCGTTGCACAGTTCATGATTTTTGTCAACGAATTTACAACTGCCCAAGTGCGCCCGCGCACGGCCATGGTCCAGTTCGTTCAGTGCCTAGCCCCGTTTGCTCCCCACATAGCCGAAGAGCTGTGGTCTATTCTTGGTGAAGGGGGCTTCGTAAGCACAAGCGTTTTCCCCGAGGCCGACACGTCGAAGATGGTGAAGGCAACAACAGAGATTGTCTTTCAGGTGAATGGCAAGATCCGTGCAAAGGCAATGATGTCGCCCGATACAGACGACGAGACACTAACGGCTGCAGCGTTGGCCTCAGAGAACATTCAAAAGGTGATTGACGGCAAACCCATTCGACGCACAATTGTGGTCAAGGGCAAACTGGTGAACCTTATCGTCTAGTGCAATGGAAAAGCCGTCTACCTCACAATTGACCGACTTGTCCATCGAGGAGATTCATGGCTTGCATTTGAAACGAATCGAGGAGGCATTAACGCGCGGCGACGTTGCCATGATGCTAAGCGTGGTAGAAGAGCTGGAAGAGTACGACCACCCGTTATGCCAAACCTCTGCCCTTTTGGGCCGCTCTAGGGCCGAATCAACCCGCGGTGATCTCAAGAAAGCACTGTCGTATGCCGACGAGGCATCGGAGCTAGCTGCGTTAACAGGTTTACATCAGCTCCACCTCGACTCAATGTCGTTTATGGGCGTAATCTACTGGCGCGCAGGCCAATTGCCTCAGGCCGTTACCGCCTTAGAACGCGGGCTTGGTTATGCGAAGATGTATCTGCCGGATGGCAACGTGGCGACCCTACTCGGCAACCTTGGCCTTGTATATGCAACCATGGGCGACTTTCCGAAAGCACTCGAATATCTGCATCGGCAGCTGGATGAAGACAACGGGCCATTGGCATTCTACAATGCCGCAATTGGCCATCTCAACATCGGCATGGTATACGCGTCAGCCGGTGATACGACCAAAGCCCTCGAGCATCTTGAACGCTCTCTCGAGGGCTTGCAAGACTCAAAGAACGAGCGCGCCATCATTGGCTGTATGCAGAATATGGCGCCAGTACTTAATGATTTGGGTAGATACGAAGAGAGCTTGTCCATTTGTAGCCAAGCTTCAGAACGTGCAATGACTACAGGTGACCCCCTCTTGATCCAGGGCTGCCTATTCGAGCTAGCTTCAGTACAACACATTGTAGGTAGTCATGACGAAGCGCGTGCGACGCTAGATCGATTGAGCGACCATCGACCGCTTCTCCCCCTATTCGAAGTTGGCGCCTTAGTACTCCATGCACAGATGGCTCAGAACGAAAGCAAACTGGACGACGCTCGAATGGCGTTCGAAACAGCCGTGGTGCTTGCACAGGAACATGGCTTCTTGGATCCCCTGTCCAAGGCATACAACGCGTTGATTGACATTTGCAAAGGCCTTAGCGACTTTGATGGCTATGTAAAGTACAACGAATTACAAAGGAAGACGGAAGAGGAGATTCGCGGCGCAGCGGTTCACCGGTCGCTGGAACAACAAAAACAACGCCGCGAACTTGAAGTACAACGTGAACAAGTTGATCTACATCGGAGCGTTGTACTGGCTACCCTTCCCGACCATGTGGCTAGCCGCATTATGCGAGGCGAGCGTGTGTTCGACAACCTTCCGCATGTTGCCGTCTTGTTCTCGGACGTAGCGGGTTTTACATCGGCATCGTCGATGATGAATCCCGCCGAGCTGGTGTCCTTGCTTGAATCGCTGTTTGTGAAGTTCGATGCCGTTGTTCGACAGCACGGCGCTCTCAAGATTAAAACCATTGGCGATGCTTACATGTGCATTGCCACCGATGCATCCCCGCTTGCGGCTTGTACAACGTTAGCACAAGTTGCGCTCGACTTGTCGCAAGAGCACTTTGCGTGGCCCGATGGCAAGCCACTATCGGTTCGGTTTGGGATGCACGTTGGGCCAGCCACTGCTGGCGTTATAGGTACGGAACGGCTTCAGTATGACGTTTGGGGTGACACTGTAAACGTAGCATCGCGAATGGAGAGTACAGGCGAAGCTGGTCGGATTCACGTTTCCGAGGCAGTAGCGCGCGAGTTAGCACCATTGGCATCGGTAGTTCTTACGCCTCGGGGCCTAACGCTCGTTAAAGGCAAGGGTGTTTTGAATACGTTTTGGCTTGAGCGACGTCAACCACAATGAGTATCGTTGAAGCCAATATGTACCGTAGTAATGCCGTTGTTGCAACAAAGCACTTGCTGAAGTCAACAATTGACTCATGATACTTACCACCCTTCTTGCAACTGCGGTTATCGACTCCATGTTTGCCGGTGGACCTTTTCAGGTTGGCAATGTGGATTCGTCGCTCCACGAAATTTCGGGCATGGCAGCTTCGCACTCGGTTCCGGAGTTGTTCTGGGCTGTCAATGACAGTGGCGACGGGCCCGTGCTGTATGGAATGAATACCGTGGGCACGGTAGTTCGGCGATGGCGGCTGGATGGTGCGTCAAATGTCGACTGGGAAGATGTTGCCTATGGGCCGTCGCGCAGCGGCGACACGTCGGTGCGCTACGTTTACGTTGCCGACATAGGCGATAACGACGCCAAGCGTTCCACGATTCGCATCTATGCCGTAGCCGAGCTTCCGTACGCCGACACCGCAAGTGTGCGCTTTACGTGGCAAACACTTATGTATCCCGATGGTCCACGCGACGCCGAAACGCTGCTATGCGACCCTCGCACCGGCGACCTGTTCATCGTCACCAAACGCGAGCGGCGCAATCGTCTGTATCGCGTGCCTATGCCTACTGACGGCATCGACACATTACAGTTTGTGACGGAGTTGCCGTTTATGCTGGCCACGGCTGGCGACGTATCGCCCGATGGCAACATCGTTGTGGTAAAGAACTACATGTACACCTATGCGTGGAGGCGGGGGCCTAGCGAGTCGATAGCGGACGCTCTACGGCGCACACCGCAGACGATGCCCTACATGCCCGAGCCACAGGGCGAGGCCATAGCGTTTTCGTCTGACGGTACTTCGTACCTAACGGCAAGCGAGCGTAATGCTGGCGACGCCACGGTGCCAATCTATGGCTATCCGCTTGCGGAAACCAGCCGCGAAGCGGCGCAACTGCGCGATGTGCGTAGGCCGCAGCTTTCCATTGCCCCTTTATCTGATAAGCAAGGATGGTATGCCCTACGATATACAGTGCCTGGTGAATCGAGCATACAACTGTATGTGCGGAATGTACTGGGCATGAAGGCGCGCATCATTGCCGACAAGACGCTCGAAGCAGGCCTGCAAGAGCGCGACGTCGACTTGTCGATGCTGGCTCCGGGCGACTATGTACTGGTGCTACGCACACGCGACTTTTATCAGGCACTACCCTTTGCGATTATGGCTCGGTAATACGCCGAGAACTCTTGGCGATGCGTTATACATGTTTCTGTTACACCAATTCATCAAAGCACGTTCATGCCCCATACAGCCCACGTTCTTCTTGCTTTTGTACTCCTTGCGACTGGGATGTCTACAATGGTTGCATCCAACCCGTTGCTAGAACGCCTTCGAGACGTTGGGGCACTTACAGTGCCTATGGCTGCTGTTAACGAGGACATATTTACCAAGGACTTCCTTAGGGCTGTACCTCCACAGCAACTGGTGGCTGCTATTCGGCAGCTCACGGCTTCGACTGGCACATTTGTGAAAGCAACCGTCGATGTTACAAAGACGGAGTTTAGTTGCACGGGTAGTTTGCACATGAGCAAGAAGATCCGCGTGCCTGTTGAACTTACAATCGAGTCCACGCCGCCTCATCGTATTTCGGGGCTCTTCTTACGTCCGCCTGTACCCGACGTCACTACGCTTGACAGTGTAGTAACCGAGCTAAAGGCCCTGCCGGGAGCATCGGCCTTTCTTGCTGTTAATCTCACGAAGGGCGACACCATCGTAGGGCACAACGCTGGCACGCCGATGCCCCTTGGCAGTAGTTTCAAGCTATTTGTGTTGGGTGAACTTGTGCGCAGTATCAAAGCGGGTCAACGCGCGTGGAAGGATGTTATCGAATTGCGCTCTAGTCACAGGTCGTATCCTAGCGGCGAGGTTCATACGTGGCCACTTGGTAGTCCAGTAACGCTGCACACACTAGCGTTAAAAATGATTAGCGTAAGCGACAACACAGCAACCGATGAATTACTGTTTACGTTGGGTCGGCAACATGTAGAGCAGATACAGGGAGTGATGGGCCATACGCAGCCGCGGTTGAACATGCCCTTTCTATCGACGCGTGAACTGTTCCAGTTGAAGTTTACCGACGGAGGTGAACGGGCGCGCCGTTATTATTCTATGAAGCCGGCACAGCGGCGCGTCATGTTGGAGGAAGAGCTAACATCGTTGCAGTACGACGACGTCACCTTTGTCGACAACGTCGTGTTGGCTGACTCTGTCGAGTGGTTTGCATCCATGCGGGACATGGCGGCCTGTATGAATTGGTTTCGTTTGCAGGGTGCCGACACAGCGGGCAAGCCTGCGCTCGACATTTTGGCAAAGAATCCAGGCGTATCGATTGACGCAGCAGTATGGCCGTATGCGGGCTTTAAGGGTGGCAGCGAAACTGGTGTCGTTTGTATGGTCTTCTTGCTGCGTCACTCCTCTGGCGACTGGTATGCGGTATCGGGCGCATGGGTGAATCCCTCGGCTGCCGTTGATACGGTGACGTTTGCCGGGGTTATGCAGCGAGCCATCGAGTTACTTCGGTAATCCCCTGCCGCCATGTTGTAGTTTTGCAGGATGTTATGCCTGCAATCCGAGTCGCAGGCCGCCTGGATACAGGTGGCCATCGACAATCCCGACGCCATCCTTAGCGACCACGCCCACTGCGAAAAGAAGGCCGCGGCCTTTGCCTTGGCTATGGTTAGTAGGTATCCCGATAGAATGCGCCTTGTGCGGGATATGATCGAGCTGGCAAAGGAAGAGATCGACCATCTTGCCCTTGTGGTGGGCATCCTTGACGACCGCGGCATTGCGCTAACCGCCGATAGACCCAATCCCTACATCAAAGCCCTCCAAGATTGCGTTCGTACTACCGAACCCGATCGTCTGCTCGACCTTCTCATCGTAGGTGCGTTTATCGAAGCACGGTCGTGCGAGCGCTTTTCGCTGCTTGCCAAGCACTGCCCCGATGAATCGATGCGCTCGCTCTACGCTTCGCTGCTGGCTTCCGAAGCCGGACACTACCGCGCTTATACCGACATTGCGCGGGAGTACATGCCCGATGCCGTAGTGCGCCAACGCCTAGCCGAGTTTGGCGCTATCGAAGCCGATATCGTCCGACATCTGCCAAACAGCCCAACCATGCATGGCTAGACTACGGCTTACATATAACGCCCCTATCACACTTACCTTCACAATCGTTTGTGTGTCCGTGTTTGCAACAACCTACGTCGTGGGACCATGGTTTACGAACATGTTCTTTACCCTACATAGCGGCGGCTCGTGGCTAAACCCGCTACACCTGCTTACCTGTGTTACCTATCCGTTCGGCCACGCCTCGTGGGATCATCTCTCTGGCAACATGTTGTTCGTGCTGCTCCTCGGTCCGCTGCTCGAAGAAAAATACGGTCGGTCCGACATGCTCATGATGTTCGGCATTACCACCATCGGAATCGCTATCGTGAACTCCGTGTTGTTTAGCACCGGCCTTCTCGGTGCCAGTGGCATCGTCTTTATGCTCATCGTGCTATCGTCGTTTACCAACCTTCGCGAAGGCACATTGCCCATCACCGCCGTGGTTGTTGCGGCCTTGTTTGTAGGACGTGAAGTACTGCAAGGTTTTACCAACGACAATATCTCGCAAATGGCTCACATTGTTGGCGGCGTGTTTGGCCTTGGCTTTGGTCTCTTAGCATCCACACGGAAACGCGCATGAGCCCCCGCATTGTCTTTATGGGTACGGCCGACTTCGCCGTCCCCGCGTTCGAAGCTCTGCATACCTCTCTGGGCGTTCACGCCGTTGTTACCCTTCCAGATGCTCCTCGTGGTCGTGGGCAGGTTCTTTCGCCTACGCCTGTGGGTGCTGCTGCTGCCAATGCTGGCATCGACACGATTCTGAAACCTTCCTCGCTTCGTGATGCGGATTTCCAGGAACAGATACGTGCCTTGCGGCCCGACATTATCTGCGTGATTGCCTTTCGCATTTTGCCACGATCCGTGTACTCCACCGCTCGCCTAGGCGCGTTTAACGTCCATGCCTCGCTGCTGCCACGTCACCGCGGTGCTGCTCCCATCCACCACGCCATTATCAGTGGCGACACACATACCGGTGTTACTAGTTTTCTGTTAAACGACGTCGTAGACACCGGCACCATACTCTTACAAAGGGGCATCGACGTTCCTGACGGAACAACCACCGGCGAGCTGTATGCAGCGCTGATGCCGCTGGCAGCACAGTGCGCCGTTGATACGGCGCAAGGGCTCTTCGAGGGAACGCTTGTGCCTCATCCACAAGATGACACGCAGGCAACACCGGCCCCAAAAATCTTCCGCGAACAATGTCGTATAGATTGGAATGCGCCTCGTCACATCGTTCGCAACTTCATCCACGGAATGAGTCCCGTACCGTGTGCTTGGTCGGTCTTTCACAACGACGTCGTAAAAGTTTACCGCGCAGCGTTTGCCGATGCCCCTTTATCGGTTGGCCAAGTAGATATTTCGGATTCACAGTGGTTGGTGGGATGCAGCGACGGAGCTCTTGCGCTAACCGAGATACAGCTACCCAACAAACGTGCTATGGCGATTAGCGATGTACTGCGTGGATATCGGGGCAATCGACAGGGAGTAATGCAGTGAAGTCACTAGCCGAATTCGTGCGCGAGACACCATTTTTTGCCATTGCCCACCGTGGCAGTAGTGGCGATGCGCCCGAAAACACCATGGCAGCACTGCGGCGCGCACTATCGAGTGGCGCACCAATGGTAGAGCTCGACGTGCAACGCACGGCCGACAACACCCTGGTGGTGTTCCACGACGACGTGCTAGGCCGCACGACGAATGGCCGCGGATATATTCGGCAGACGTCCACCGACGATCTTATGAAACTTGATGCCGGCTCGTGGTTTTCGGAGGCCTTTGCTGGCGAACGCGTACCAACCATTGTGCAAGCGTTAGAGCTTCTCGCCGGTCGCGTCTATGTAAATATCGAACTCAAACCGTTTGATGATTCGGACACCTCGACAATTGATGACGTTCACAAACTCGTCGAGCTGGTTCATCGCTTCAACATGGCCCATACTGTAGCGTTTAGTTCGTTTGACCATCGTACGCTAGCACTTGTTAAACACTTGGACTGGCGGCTTCCAACGGTAGCGCTCCAGGTACCTGGTGACGAGCGACCGCCCGCTACCGTGGTGGCATCTTGTGGCGCCAATGCATGGGGTTGCAGCGTCGAGGAGCTAACGTCAGACTGGGCAACCAACGCTCGCGCCCATGGTATACCCTACGGAGTGTATACGGTAAATACCAAACCGGATTTAGACGCCATGCTTGCCCTAGGCGTACACGCTGTGGTAACCAACTACCCAGAACGAATAATGAATTTTTCTACGAATCGATGATCGAACCACTCGACATATTAGGTCTTGCCGCAGGATGCTGCTCGACGTTTGCCCTGGCACCACAGGCCGTAAAGGTCTGGAAATATCAAAAGGTCGATCAGCTCTCGCTGGGCATGCTCGTTCTGATGCAAACGGGCTGCATTCTGTGGTTATCGTATGGTCTGTTTCGTGCCGACATTAGCATAATCTGGGCTAATGCCGTGGCGTTTTGCTTTATCGTTTACATGCTCACGAAAAAGATTGTTGATGATCGTTCTCGACGACAGCACGAGAGCTCTCCATGACTTCCAGATCCGAACTTATTCAACAGCTATCTCAACAAGGTGAGATTATTGTTGCAATGCTGCAGTTGTTTTCGACGGACTTCGCCACTGAGCGTTATGCACCTGACAAGTGGTGTGCACTAGAGATAGCGTGCCACCTAGCCGATGAAGAAGCTGAGGACTTTCGGGCGCGACTGCGACATATTCTTGAAACACCCGACGCTCCAATGCCAAGCATATCACCTGCGAATTGGATCAAGGATCGCCATTACATTGACCGTGACTTCTCCGATGAAATCGAACGGTTCCGCATTGAGCGTCAGGCTTCACTTTTATGGCTGCGCACGCTTAACGATGCTCCGTGGGAAAATGCCTATCAGCATCCAAC
Organism: Candidatus Kapaibacterium sp.; assembly: GCA_022842685.1. Lineage (GTDB taxonomy): Bacteria > Bacteroidota > Ignavibacteria > Kapaibacteriales > Kapaibacteriaceae > JALHPC01. The sequence continues at coordinate 25,156 of JALHPC010000011.1, read as the reverse complement.
CGTGGGGTCAGTACCGGCTGGCCTAATTCTTGTAAACTGGGTAGCCCATGACGTGCTACACATCAGGCAATTACTCTCACTACGGTATCAACTCTTGAAGGCACGGTCACCATTCCCATTGGACTATGCCGGAGAGTGGCCCGGCGGGGTTTGAGGATACACATAGCATCAGGATCGAGGTTTACCATGAATCGTAGAACAGCCGTTCAACTCCTATCAAGCGGCAGCAGCGTCGTTGCGATGGGAGGACTACCTTCACTTCTTTCTTCCTGCGGACACGAAGCCTTTGGCCCTGCACCTACAGCCGTACCACTCATAGAATCGCCATTCGAGCGGCCGTTACCAGTCCTGCCAGTTCATGCTGGTGGGCCTATTCAACTCGTTGCTCAGGCATCCTCACTTGACATTCGAAAAGGGGCATCGTCGACATCGATGTCGTACGGTGGCTCGATCTACGGTCCAACCATCGTTGTTCGCCGCGGCGAAGGCGTAGACGCCCAACTCACCAATCAAATCGGTGCCGACACGAACATTCATTGGCATGGGCTACTTGTGCCGGCCGAGATGGACGGACATCCCATGCACGTTGCAGGCAGCGGCGCGTCGCTACGCTATACCTATGCACTGAACCAGCGGGCTTGCCATGCATGGTATCACTCGCATGTCCATGGCGAAACAGGCCGTCAGATCTCGATGGGACTTGCGGGGAACGTAGTCGTTCGCGATGCCGAGGAAGACGCTTTGCGACTACCATCGGGGAACGACGAATTCGTGTTGGTTCTTCAAGATAAGCGCCTCGACGTGTCCGGTCACCAGCGATATGCCCCTTCGATGATGGAGGTGATGAATGGCTACATGGGCGAAGTTGTGACCGTTAATGGTATAGCAGGGCCCATCGTGACGACGTCGCAAGGACGTAAGCGGCTTCGCATCGTGAATGCATCGACAGCGCGCGTGTATAACCTTGGGACGTCGGACGGCAGACCATTAACGTGCATCGGCACCGACCAGGGCCTTCTTGCCATGGCCGAAGACGTGCAGTCGATCTTGCTAGCACCGGGCGAACGCGTCGATGTGTTGCTGGATTTACGCAATGCCGTTGGCGGCGAGCAGATCTACCTTGAAACGCGCACGTTCGATGGTGTGACAACGCAAGGCAAGCATGCGGCACGCATTCTGCGGTTCGATGTAACGACCAACAAGGGAGATATGAGCGATCTTCCCACGTCGTTGGCTCTGCTGCCAACACTCGATCCCAATACCGCCACTCGCACACGAACGTTCGACATTAGCAACACGCACGGCGGTGGTCACGGCGGGCACGGCGGACATGAAGGTGGACATACCATCAACGGTATCGTATACGCCATGACTCGATCGGACGTACAAGCAGCCGTTGGAGGAATTGAGATCTGGGAATTCGACAATACTGCGGGCGCCGAAATCCACCCGATGCACGTCCACGGAGCAACCATGCGTGTGCTAAGCCGCACTGGCGGCCGAGGCATACTAACTGCGCCCGAGCGCGGCATTAAGGACACCGTGCTCTGTATGCCGGGCGAACGCGTACGCGCGTTCGTCTCGTTTGGTCCTTATGCCGGCATGTTTCTACTGCATTGCCACCTTGTGGAACACAGCGATGACGGCATGATGCTCAATCTTGAGCTGCGGTAGTTGTCGGGCATTTCAGCACCATATCTCGGTGCCCCTTTCATGCTGAGCAATGGACAATAACTCAGTAATTTTGGGTTATGAACATAGGAGTACTTTTATCCGGTAATGGCGTCTTCGACGGCGCCGAACTGCAAGAAACAGTCTTTGTGCTTGCGGCGATTGATCGTCACGGAGCAACGGCGACGTGCATGGCGCCAAACATCGACCAGCACCATGTGATAAACCACCTAACGGGCGAAGAGATGCCCGAACAACGCAACGTCTTAGTGGAAGCTGCGCGCGTGGCGCGCGGCGCCATCCGTGATGTGGATACCGTTGGCGCAGACGAGCTCGACGCCGTTGTTCTGCCCGGTGGTTTTGGCGCGGCAAAGAACCTAACAACGTGGGCTTTCGACGGTCCTTCGGGTACGGTACACGACGGCACGGCAAAACTGCTACGCAGCATGCACGCTGCGGGCAAACCCATTGTAGGACTTTGCATGGCACCGGTGGTTATTGCGAAGTCCTTTCAGGATCACAATGTGCAGGCAACACTAACGGTTGGCAGCACGCACGAAGCTTCGCCGTACGACATTGCCGGCATTAACCAAGGCGTGGAAGCAACAGGTGCAATACCCAAGGCAGCAACGCTTCGTGAAATCGTAATCGACAATCCAAACCGAATTATTACCGCACCATGCTACATGATGGAAGGTAGTATCAGTCAGGTGCAGAGCAATGTCGATCAAGCAATTGATGCCCTGTTTATCATGCTTCGTAGTCAGCAATGAGTGACCTCATTGCACTACCCTCCCTTATTTTTCCGGCGATTACGCCGTCGATTACTCCGTCCGAAAGCGGGCTTACCATCTACGACCCCGTCCGTCGAATTCGCGTGGTACTTACGCCCGAGGAATGGGTTCGCCAGCACGTTGTATCATGGCTTGTGAACACGCATCGCTATCCGATTGGACGCTTTTCGGTTGAACGATCGGTAGGCCGCACGGGTATGCGTTACGACATCCTTGTTGTTGACGCCCATCTCCAGGGCTTTTTGCTTGTGGAGTGCAAGGCGCCCGATATACGCATCAACGCCGACGTCATGCGTCAGTCGGCCTGGTACAACCTCACCTTAAAAACTCCATTCGTCATGCTCACCAACGGCCGAGAGGCGTTTATTGCCGAGGTTGGCACGGACGGCGTGATGACATTCCTTACAGACGCTCCTACGTATCCAACGCCATGAACTCCGTCACCCTCCAGTCTCCACTCGACATGCACATTCATTTTCGTCAGGACGAAATGTTGCGTCGTGTGGCTCCGCTCTCTGCCCTGCACTTTGCCGGCGGAGTAATTATGCCCAATCTCCTGCCTCCGGTCGACACCGTAGAGCGACTCTTGTGGTACACACAGGAGGTTCGCGAAGCGCTCAACGGTGCCCCCTTTCAGCCGTACATGACCATGTTTTTTAGGGACTATACCGAGCGTGAGTTGGCAGAGGCAAAGCCACACATGCTTGGCATTAAGCTCTATCCTGCTGGGGCAACAACAAATTCCGACGGTGGAGTTCAGGAAATTCGCAGCATGCACCACGTGTTTGCCATGATGGAGGAAATGCAGATACCGCTGCTTGTTCATGGCGAGACGCACGGCTTTGTGATGGATCGTGAGCGGGAGTTTTGTGAAGTGTACCGGCACCTGGCAACCACATTCCCACGGCTGCGCATTACCATGGAGCATATTACCACGCAGGACGCTGTGGCACTGTTGGATGAGTTTGAGAATCTCTTCGCAACTGTTACACCACATCACCTAATTATCACCCTCGACGATGTTGTGGGTGGCATGATGAATCCGCACCTCTTTTGCAAGCCCATTGCCAAACGTCCGGAAGATCGCGATGCACTGCTGGATGCAGCACTAAAAGCCCATCACAAACTCATGTTGGGCAGCGACTCTGCCCCCCATCCGCGCTCCAAAAAGGAATGTCCGGGTTGTGCTGCAGGCGTGTTTACAGCCCCCATACAACTACCGCTTCTCGCCGAATTATTTAACAAACATGGGGCACTGAGTAACTTACAGGCCTTTGTAAGCGACAATGCACGACGGATATATAACGTTACTCCACCCGAGCGAACGATTACGCTCAGCAATACGGCCATGACCATCCCTGAGAGTTATGCCCAAGACGTAGTGCCCATGTGGGCCGGACGAACCATTGGGTGGTCGGTGGTGTCATAGCCCCCTTCCCTGCCTCACTCATAGTGCGTCCACATCCGCAGCACGTGTACGGTGCGCGATTCTTCGTCCACATCGTACACAAGTCTGTGCTGATAGCTGATGCGCCGCGAGTACATTCCTGCGAGGTCTCCTACGAGTGCCTTTACCGGCGGTGGTTCCTCGAACGGGTTTCGAGCGATAATGTCTAATAATTCCTGCGCTGCGTACTGCAGTTTAGACCGCCGCAGTTTCTTTGCATCCAGACGCGCCTGCTTGGAATAGACGATCTGCCACGTCACCATCCTAGCTTGTCGCTCGTGGCTTTTGATCGTTCCCTTCTCGCCTTGAGCAAGCTCTGGCGCATGCCCTTTATCGACAGAAGGTAGAGCGTTTCCTGCATCGCTTCCCACTCCTTCAAACCAATAAGAACGGCAGTCGAGCGGCGTCCAACAATCTGCACCGGCTCCTTGGCCATGGCCGTCTCATCAATAAGCTTGTACAAGTTCTCGCGCGCCTTGCTTGCAGTAATGCCCTTCACAGTATCCTCCAACGACTCGTTTCGTGTCGTACGAATATACGTACGACACATGACTCGAACGCAACGCACAACGGCCGATGCGCTCTCGCACATCGGCCGTTAAATGTACGTCAATTTGTACGTTCTAGCCCTTGGCGTCGAAGATGTGCTTTAGGGCCCCCAGCGAGCCCATAACTCCACTGGCCTCGTATGGCATAAACACTGTCTTGTTTCCGTTTGCTGCCATCTCCTTCATTGCCTCGACGTAGCGAATTGCTACAAGATATTGCACAGGATCGCCACCAGATTCCTTTACCGTTTGTGTTACAAGGCGAATTGCCTCGGCCTCGGCCGATGCGACTGCCTTGCGCGCCTCGGCTTCGCCCTCGGCTATCAGCACTTGTGATCGCTTGACGCCCTCGGCACGATTTACTTCGGCTTCTCGAAGACCTTCAGACTCAAGTACTGCCGCCGTCTTACTTGCCTCTGCCGTAAGGATCGTCGCACGCCGTTCACGTTCGGCTCGCATTTGTTTCTCCATCGCCTCCTGAATATCACGCGGCGGTATAATATCCTGAAGCTCTACGCGGTTAACCTTGACGCCCCACTTGCCCGACGCTTCGTCGAGTATTTCACGCAGTTTGCCGTTGATTGTGTCGCGCGACGTAAGCGTCTCGTCCAACTCCAATGCACCTATCACGTTCCGCAACGTCGTCTGCGTGAGCTTCTGAATAGCATCGGGAAGATTCGAGATTTCGTACAGCGACTTGAACGGATCGACAACTTGAAAGTATAGCAGTGCATTAATCTCGATGGTAACGTTATCACGTGTAATCACACCCTGCCGCGGAAAGTCATAAACGGTCTCACGCAAATCAATCTTTGGCGTCTTCGTTGCAACATACAGGTTCTTGCCTGCTGGATCGGTGCGCACATAACGCCAGTCAATGTTCCGCGGCTTGTCGATAATCGGAATAATGACATTTATCCCACTTTCAAGTGTACGGTGGTAGCGCCCAAGCCGCTCAATAATCATCGTCTCTGCCTGCTGAATCACCCGAATCCCTTTCATCAGGATGATAATCACAAACAGTGCGAGAACACCGAAAACAATCTCCATTGTTGCCTCCTTAAATAACTGTGAATTGGTTCTATCTGCTACTTTCTGCGCACGATAAGCGTTGTGCTGTCAACACGCACAATCTCTACCTGAACTTCGGCGGCGATGTCAACACCGTCCTCCGATACTGCATGCCAATCGTCGCCCTGCACGAGTACTCTTCCTCCAAGGGGCATCGCTATCGCTTCGCGAACATAGCCGGTGGCGCCTTTCAACGCGTCGATTCCCGAAGCTACCTTCGCCTGATTCTTGAAGGCCACACGCTGCATGATTGGACGTACCGTAAAGAACGATACAAGGCACACGCCACAAAAGGCGCTTATCTGGGCTATCACTCCCCCGTCGAACGCTGCCACAAGCGCCGCACCGGCGGCTCCTAGTGCAAGGTTGGCCAACACAAAGCCCGGCGTGATGACCTCGAGAATGAACAAGATAACGGCGGCAATAAGCCACCATTGGGTAGGTGTAAGCATCATGCAGTAACTCCTGAACCGTTCTACCAAATTTTGCGGGGCGTGTGTACGGACCCAATGGGGCAAAGTTACTCGCTGCCGACCACTCAGTAGGTGGTATTTTGCGTTCCATGCCAACGCCCCTCGAGCGCTCCTTCCCGTTTTCTCCGTCCGTTCAACGCCTTTCCAATGGCATCACCGTCCTCGTCGACAACGTCCCCACCGTTGGTTCTTGCTCGGTGGGCATCTGGGTGCGCGCTGGCACACGCGATGAACCGTCGGCAAAGGCCGGCGTAGCCCACTTCGTCGAACATACATCGTTCCGTCGAACCGCTCGCCGCTCAACCTCGCGCATTGCTCGCGACTTCGAGCACGTAGGTGCCTACGCTAACGCCTACACCACGAAGGAAGAAACGTGCTACGAAGTGCGTGCTCTGGCCGAGACGTTTGAACGTGTTACCGAAACCCTTGCCGATGTGGTGCAGAATCCGGTGTTTCGTGACGATGACATCGAACGCGAACGCTCGATTATTACCGAGGAGATTCGATCATACGAGGACGAAGCCGAAGAACACGTGTTCGACATTGGTGAAGCACAGCTGTTTGCCGGACATAGTTTGGCCACACCTATCGTTGGTACCGTCGATAGCGTGCAGGCCATTACTGCTGCCGACGTCCAAGCCTTCCATCAACGCCTATACAATGCCAACAACGTTGTTGTGGCCGTCTCTGGCAACGTAGACCCCAACCACGTACTCCGTGTTGCCGAACAAAATCTTGGCTCACTCGCCAAGGGGCGTGCCCCGCGCCGACGTGCCCCCGCCCCAGCCAAGCCGTCACAGATCGTCTGCCGACGCTCACTCCAACAAGCACATCTGCTATGGCAGATTCGCACTCCTGGACAGTATTGGCCCGACAGATATGCCCTGCAGGTGCTGTCGACCATCCTTGGCGATGGCATGGCCTCGCGCCTTAACGTTCGTATTCGCGAAGCCCGCGGCCTGGCCTATTCAGTATATTCCTCCTTCCAGCTTTTTTCGGATTGTGGCTCGTTTGCCATCTATGCCGGACTCGAAGCTTCGCGCCTTGCTAAGGCCGAAACGCTCATCCAACGCGAACTCGAAGCACTGCGTACCAACGGTATCCGCCCTGCCGAACTGCACCGGGCACAGCAGCAGTTGCGCGCCGCCAAAATTATGTCGCTCGAATCTCTGTCAGCCCGCATGTCCATGCTCGGCAAAACCTGGCTCGAAGAAGGGGCACCGGAAGACCCTTTCGAGACCATACGCAACATCGACGGAGTCACGATCCACGATGTCCACCGCGTGGCGTCGATGCTGTGCGACCCATCGGCATGGAGCCGATGCACAATGATTCCGGGAACGGCAGAGGACGAATGACATGTCGTGGTCTTTCGATCAAGAACGCGCCCTAAGTCTGTCTCACCACATTGCACTCGTTGCCAACGCCGGCTCGGGGAAAACGAGCGTCCTAACGGAACGCTTCGCCCGCATCATTCGCAATGGCGTTGCCGACCTCGACAACGTCGTGGCCATCACGTTCACCAAGAAGGCCGCCGCCGAAATGCGACACCGCGTTCACGACGCTCTTGCCAACTCGTCGAGCGAAGCAGCCCGACGCTCTCTGGCGCGGATAGCGCAAGCCCGCATTAGTACGTTCCACAGTTTTTGCGGCACGCTCTTGCGCCAGTATCCACACGAGAGTGGCGTGGCCGTGGATGCACGCGAACTGAGTACACGCGAGTCGAGCGTTCTTAGGGGCGCTGCCCTGCGAGACGGCATGAACGACGCACTGTCTGCACGCAGCACAATCCGCACCGACCTGTTAACGGCCTTCGATGAACTTGGCGTTGCCACCGTCGAACAAGCCATTCGAACAATGATGATCTCGCGCGAGCTGCTTGAACATCGCTCCGCTTGGTGGCATAGCGCTACAGTCGACGACCTGCTGCGCCAACGCGAGCAGGCCTCGCTCGACTTCATCTATTCGAATGCCCGCACCGTGTGCCGCACACTTCTCGACAACCTAGCGCTCGTTGTCGACTCGTCGCACAGCGTCGTACAACAGGCACACGATATCCTGACGGAACTCGAACAGCCACAGCCCGCGGTAGATGTCTTGCCCCGACTGTTGGATCTGTACGGCACGCTGTATACAAACGAAGGGACGCCGCGAAAGCGAAACCAGATTGAGGAGCTGCGCGATTTGCACCCAATCGGAGTCCAAAAAAAGACACTCCAGTCGCTCTGGGCGCTGCCCGTCGCCGATGTTGAACGACTGGGCTTACGCATCGTGGGCGCCATGATCGAAGCTGCTCAGCATTGCGCAGAGCGTTATGCCGCCCTTCGTACATCGTCGAACGTCATCGACTTCGACGACATGATGGTAGGCGTTCGGAACATGCTTCATCGCCATCCCGACGTTGCAGCAGAGGTGCGTCAGTCGATCTCGTTCCTGATGGTGGATGAGTTTCAAGACACCAACCCCGTGCAGTATGACGTAGTTCGACTGCTAGCACCAGAGTTGAAACCTGATGGAGCGGACGACCTACAAGGTCAGCATCCTAACGTCTTTATCGTTGGCGACCCCAAACAAAGCATTTACGGATTTCGCGCAGCCGATGTACGGTTGTTTCGCCAGGCGCAAGCCGACATCCGACGGGCCAACCTACGACGCAATGCCGCTAGCGACGGCCTCATTACGCTGAGTGCATCGTACCGCATGCATGAAAACCTTGCGGGGGTAGTTGACCGCTGGTGCGGGCAGGTGTTTGTGCAGAACAGCGAATATGACGTTGACTACACCCCACTTGTCGCCGGCCGCATTACGCCTGCGGCCTTCGACGGCAGTGTGCACGTTCTGTGCACCGATGTTAGCCGGAACCAAGACGACGACGTGGAAGACAACGACGACAGCAAACTTGTGATGGAATGCCGTCATGTAGCGATGCGCCTCTGCGAGTGGCTTCAGCCCACGGGTGGCCTTACGGTATGTAGCCGCGACCAGACGTTGCGGCCCGCTTCGGCTGGCGACGTTGCCATCTTGGCGCGCTCGCTGCAAGGCGTCGAGGCAATGGCTACGGCACTGCGTGACGTGGGTATTCCGTTTCAACTTCATGGCGGCCGTGCCTTCTTTAGCCGGCCCGAGGTGGACGACATTCGCAGTCTGCTGCGGTTTTGTACCGATACGGCCGACGACGTTGCACTTGCTGCAACACTTCGCTCACCACTTATTCGCTGCTCGCACGAATCGCTCGTCCTTGCCGGCGCTATGCGTCCGTTTGGGGCCACCCTGTGGGACGGACTTATCGAGGCCTGCAAGCTGGTCGATGCGCCGGCCGATGTTGCCATAGCCGTAGGCATGTTGCGCGAAGCCATTGCCGACGTTCAAACGATGCCCCTTACCGTGGCAGTACGGCGCATGTTAGAACGGGGGCCGTGGTACGAATTTGTTGGTGCCAGTGCGCGGCGCGACCAAATCGTGGCCAACGTCGAGAAGGTTTTGTCGCTACTGCGCGACGAACTACGGCAGGGCGCAACGCATCGCGATGCGGTAGAAGCGCTCACGCCGCCCGACGACGGTGGCGATGCCGATGCCGCATTCGAGACCGATCCGCACAGCGTGCAGATTATGACCATTCACGCAGCAAAGGGCTTGCAGTTCCCTGTCGTGGTTGTGATTGGTCTTGACGCCCGCGACCCAAAGACAGAGGCAGTGCAATGGTCCGACACCCTAGGCCTTACCGTGGCCTTGCCAACGGCCATTGTACCGGCGCACGATCCAATGACGGTGCAACACCGGTCTGCGTCGGTAGCCCACGATGTGAACATTCGCATCGCAAAACAGGCGGCCGAAGCCGAGGATCGTCGGGTCATCTATGTTGCGCTTACTCGAGCTCAAGACCACCTAGCCCTTAGCCAGTCGTTCAGCATCATCAGCAGTGGTGCCATGAACAAGCCGGGGTCCTTAGCACGGTACTTGCGTCCTGTGTTGTTTTCAGAGCCGCCGCAGGCGTCGGAACTCCAGCATGTGGACGTTATCGTACGCCGTGATAACAACGACGCGGTTACCGAGCAGCCCCTACGGTTGCCGATACAGGTGCACGTTGCCAACCCTGCTACAGACGTTCGGTCAGCCGTCTACGACGTCGATACTGGCACTCCAACGATCGTCGATCTATCAGCATCGTTGATGCATCTCGCCATGCCCGACATGGTTTCGGTTACCGAGCTGCTCGACGCTGGAGCCCTTGCCGACGAGCCCAGTGCGCGCACCGTAGGCGACGACATTGCCGAGGCCTCTGGTGCTGCCTACGGAACACTCGTCCACTACCTACTGCAACATGCACTCGTAGCTCAAGCCAATCCACACCTGCCCGAAACGGCCGCTATGTTGGAGGCACTTGTAATGAGTCGAACGTTAACGCCTGCTGTACGACGTACGGCCGTTGCCGAAACCCTTGGTGTGCTGCGCTCGACTCAGTTTGCCTACCTGCAACAAGCGTGGTTCGACGCCAACTACGAAACTGCTCGTACGGCTGCGTTTGGTGATACGGTTCTGTATGGTGTTATGGATGTATTGGCAACGCGTAAGGATGGTGCAGTGCAAGTAGTAGACTGGAAAACCAACCGACGGCCGGAGAGCGGAAGTCTCGACGAGGTGGCCGCCATTTATGCACCGCAGCAGGAGGCCTATGCGTGGCTTGCGCTACATGCCTATCCCAATGCACGTAGCGTTGTAACCACGCTTGTGTTTACCCACCCAGTTGTTTCTGGACAAGGGGCATTGCTGTACGACCGCGAGTACCATCGGTCCGACATGGACACACTCCGGACCAGCATCAACCAGCACGTTACAGCGATGTTAGAGCGCCGCCTTCGGCGACTGCGCGTGTAATGGCCTCTCCGGCAGCCACGCCACTACTCCACGCCCACTGAAAGTTGTAGCCGCCCAGCCAGCCCGTTACGTCGACCACTTCGCCGATGAAGTACAGCCCCGGAACCTCCGTACACTCCATCGTTTTTTGCGACAGGTGCCGCACGTCAACTCCTCCACGTGTAACTTCGGCCTTGGCATATCCTTCGGTGCTTACGGGTTGAAGGTGCCATTGGTGTAGCGAATCGACGATGGCCGTTAGCGCCGCCTTCGACAACTGATCCACGCGCTTGTCGCCTTCGTCAAGGGGCCATCGTTCCACGAAGCGGCGAGGCAGGTGGTCGGCCACGACGTTTTTCGCCAGACGTGGTTCGCGGTTGGGTGTGCCAAAGACGTCCACGACGTCAGCCCCTGGCAGTGTATCAACCCGAAAGGCAGCCAGTGCCCCTTTCTCGTCATTACAATTCTGTGTGAGGAACGTGGAAATCTGAAGAATGGCCGGACCACTCAACCCACGGTGCGTAAAGAGCATCGACTCCTGAAAGGCCACCTGCGGCGTAGATGCTACGATTGGGAAGCTAAGGCCAGCACATGAAGCCCATTGCGATTGAAACGCCGAATCGAAGACGAGAGGCACTAGGCCCGGAGCACGATCAACGACGTGCAACCCAAAGTGCTTCGCTATACGATAGCCCACATCGGTAGCGCCCAGCGAGGGAATGCTGAGGCCTCCGGTGGCTACAACGACGTTGCGTGATACGATAGGACCGAGCGACGTCGAGACGGTAAACGCGTCGCTTCGCGTTACGGACTGAACCTTGCAAGAATATCGAATTTCTACGCCGGCGTGCCTGCACTCGCTAAGCAACATGTCGATAATCTGTTGCGCCGAGCCATCGCAAAACAACTGGCCGAGAGTTTTCTCATGCCATGCGATGCCATACGAGTTAACGAGGTTAACAAAATGCTGCGGAGTATACCTAGCTAGCGCCGAGCGCGTAAAGTGTGGGTTGCGCCCAACCATGGCATCATGCGTCGTGTGGATGTTGGTGAAGTTGCAACGCCCACCACCGCTAATGCGGATTTTTCGGCCGGCTACAGCATTGTGTTCTAACAGTAGCACTCGCGCACCATGTTTGGCGGCGTGGGCAGCACACATCATGCCGGCAGCGCCGGCACCTATCACAACAGCGTCGTACGTCACCGCGCCAACAGGAGCGGCGTCGTGGTTACAAACTCTCCGGCCTCGATACGAATGGTATACAACCCGCTGGGCAGGTCGGCTACGGGAGTGCTCACCTCGTATTCACCACCGGCCATCACCAGACTTCCGTCGAGCAACGTGCGTACAACGCGCCCTAGCGCGTCGGTAACCACCAGACGCACCGGCACGGTTTCCTGCATTCGGAACGTGATGGTGGCAACGTCGGCAACAGGCATGGGTCGTACAGTGATGATAGGGTCGGCCACCGACGAAAACTGCAAAATGCGGATGTTGCACTGTCCCGAAATCTCGATAGGAGTTGCGGTGTCTGCCGTTACCACGGTAAGGAACGGCAACGAGTCGATGACGAACGGCGATAGACGCACGCCGATGGTGCCGGTCTCGACGTCTGGGACGGCAACGACAAAGTCGAGCAAGGCGAATACGCCTTGCGCTAGCGTATCGGCCGTTGCTGTGCTTAGACGCACGTTGCCTGGAACGCTCGACACTGTAGTGCTAGACTCTGCAAGTTGGCGCGCGCCGATAAACTTAAGCGCGCGTGGGTTGAAGTCTACGTCGACGTCGAAACTCAGTCCATTGAGCCAGTAGCGACGCCCTTGATAATCGGCAGCAATATCGGTTGCCAACATCACAGGAATGGCGATGGTATCGCCAATGGCAGCACGAATGGAGTCGGCAACGTAGAACGTGCGTGTAGCCATCATGCCAACATTGATGACGGGCGCAAAGCCCTGACCGGTGGTGGCCGAGGTGTCGAGCGTTTCGCACGGCGTGCGACTTACCACGCGGAAGCTGGTGTCGAGCGCATAGTCGCGCGACGGACAGAACCGCAAGGTTGCCACAAGTGAGTCGCCTGGTGCAATGGTGCTACCAAGGGGCGGCGTTGATACAACTAACTGAACATCGGGCGTTAGGCCCAAGATGTTATCGATGGTGTTTGGCAGATCGCCAGTGTTGCGAACCGTTACCGTGCGATCCTCGCAATCCAACACACGCACAGAGTCGAATGGCACAGATACCTGAGCAACGATCTCGCTCTTGAGTGCAAGCACCGTGGCGTCGTCACCATTGGCAATCAGGCGATAGATGAGCACATCCTCGGTGTCGAAGTTGATGGAGTCTACGGTAAGAGGACTATTCACGCGGTTGTTAGCAGCAGTAACGAAGCGCGCAAACGCAAACGGCGTGGTAGAGTCGATACCACAGAAGTTCTTGCACAGAACGGTGAATCCGCCTACGGCCGCCGGAGAAATCGTCAACGACGGGTTGAAACTCAGGCCACCGGTTGCCGACGTACACGTGCGCGACATAAGCGGCGATTGCACGTCGAGTAGGCGCAACTGCAGCGTATCGAAGTCGAGTCGCATCGAAACATCAACCACGCTTGCGTCGATGCTAATCGACGACCAAATAGGCACCGTTAAAGTATCACACGATATCATCGAGAAGGTGTCGGGTTGCACACGCGGTGGATCGAACGAGAACAGCAATCCACGCGGCTGGGCGAAGCCCGAGCCGCGAACGAGCACGGTAGTGTCGAAGCCACCGCAGGGCGTACTAAAGTGCAGCGTTAGCCGCGACTCGTAGAGGCGCGGAGCCCGTGGGCGCTGGCGGACGTCGATGACAAGCGAATCGCCGGGACGTATCAGCATCGGGAATGCCGTTGCCGCGGGGTTTGTCATAAAGAACACCCGCTCGTTCGGCGTAAACGTTACCGAGTCGATGGTGACTTCGTCTTGCAAGGGATTCTGGAGAATACCAGGAATCTTGACGGTTGCACGCAGAGGTGCCGCACTGAGCACGTCCACTGGCCCAGGCGCAAACTGCAGCCGCACAGGCGTGGGCTTGAACGTCAGCGAGCGCTTACCAGCCAAAAACGTCTCGGTGGTCTTGTTCCAACCCGACCCCCGCGCCTTGATGTGTACGACGGCCTGACAGTCAACCAACGTGTCTTCGGCAGGCGATCTTGGGCAGAACGTAATCGTTACGGTGTCGCGCGAGTTTGGCGGAATGGTATACGGCAACGTTCCCGTTGGTGAGTACTTCGATCGCCACGAATAGAATTCAGGGGTAGCTCGTGCAATACCCTGTCCGTCCATCCACAACGAGTCCACCGTCATGTCGAATACCAACGACGCATTCAGCAGCGGCAGCACACGCTCGGTGCATTCGCACGGGCGTACAAATCCAAAATTGATCAGACTGAGTGCCTGTTCAAGTTCCACTATGATACCCCGTCCCGATACCGTACCACTGCCATTGATGCGACAAGGGGCACTCGAATACGCTATCACGGTTCCACTGTAGTTACGGCGCTGCGTGGGGGCAAACTCGATTTCGCAGGTAAACGAATCGCGTGGGTTAAGAACCGTTGGCAATGGGCGCGACGTGCTAAGCAGCGTAAAACCAGCCGGCACAGTAACGCTGTCGACGGTTACGGGCATCGCAGATGTGTTCTCGACGGGAACGGTAAGCGTACGCCGATCTCCAACTTCAAGCGTGCCATACGATGTAAGAGCGGGCACGAAGAGCTTGGGCGTGGCCGACGTAGCGATGAGCTGTACTTGCCAATCTTCGCCGCCATTTTTGTATCGAATGTAGGCACGATCGGCTCGATCTTGCGTTACGTCGTTTGGTGTGTAGCGAAGAACAAACGTCAGGGAGTCGCGCGCGCCAACAGTGAACTGCGTCCACGGAAGCGGCGGCGAAACCACGGCGAAGCGTCCCGACGCGTTCACGAATTGTGCTTCGGTTAGCGTTTGCGCCTGCGACGTCATGTTTATGATGCGGACGGTGTCGATTGAGTCTCGACAGCCCACAACATTTTCGGTACGCATCACGAGCGGTGAGAATCGGAATCGTTCTAGGATACCGCGGCCGCGAAGCGGAATGCAGTCTACCGTGTAGCAGCGCGTTTCGAACAGGCATAGCCGATCGTCATACGTTAGCGAGTCGGTTGGTCGAAACGTCACCGGCACGGTTACGCTTTGTCCGGGCAGCAGACGCCGGCCCGTTCCGGCCAACAAGGAGAAGGCGTTGCCCCTTTCAACATAGAGTGAGATGTTGAGAGTGTCGATAGCCGAGGTGTTGGTAGCACTAACGTTGATGGTTCGTTCTTGGCCAACGATGACGTCGCCAAAATCGACGGTACCATTCGAAGACCATTCGACTTTGTTGTCGAAGCCACGACCGCGGACGTAGATTTTGCGTTCGATGTCGCACCCTTGGATGCGGGTGCGAATGATGATGGAGTCGAACACATTGCCGGGATTACGAGGGCGGAAACGTACAGCAATCGGCTGATAGCCCGTTGCCGGCTGAAGGGTAAACGGGAATCGAATGCGGTAGTGGGTAAAGTCTGGTGGAACGATAATCGTGTCAACCACAAGCGGAGCAAGCGTAAGGTTCTGCCAAGTGTAGTAGATGGGGCTTGAAAGTTGACCCGGACAGGTATTGTTGAATCGCATGGTATCGATTCGACGAGATCCTCCCGAGTTGCGAACGGAGATCACTTCTTGCGTACGCCCAAGAAGCGGGATAACCGAGGGGACACTTTGGCAGCGATCGTCGCTGATAATGGTCACGCTGTCGGTGTAGTCGTTCGTAGTATCGCGCACGAACGACCGTACTGTAACGGTAATGCATTCGCCTGGCGGGATGCTTACGGGGGCAGCAGGGCTAACAACGGCAAAGCCCTGTGGCTCGCGCGTGCGGAACTGGGTAATTCGTACAGTGCGTGGTGTGCCTAGCTTGTCGGAAGTATTACAGATAACGAAGGTGCTGTCGATGTAGGACTTCTGCACGCACCCTACATAGAGTGTATCGAAGAGGATACTGCCGCGCGAGTAGCCCAGTTCGGTGTTACGCGTAAGGCGAAGGATGATGTTCTTGTTTGGAAGTCCACAGCGATTGCCGGGGCGGAACTCGAGGGTATCGACAAACGTGCCCACGTTCGTACCGCGATAGGTAAGCGTTACCGAGACGGGCACATTGGGCTGCAGGGTTAGGTTGGCTTGCGAAATGGTAAAGCGCGCAGCGTTAGGGCCGCGCATCCGCAGGTTGGCCGTGCTAGAGCAGAAGCCAGTATCGGTAAACGTAAACGTCCACGATGCAACGGTATCGCAGTTAATCTCTTGCGTTACCGATGCCGGCGAGATGATAACAGTCTGTGGCGCTACGCGATCGCTGCGCTGGTTCGATGCCCCAGCCCGCAACAGGCCGGTGTGACCGCGGTTGGCGGCGTCGCACGTTTGCAGGTTGTTGTTGGCAGGTTCGTTGCAGCGATAGTAGAGCACAAGTCCGGCGTCGTTGCCTTGTAGAGATCGATCCTTGTTGCAGCGGAGGTCTGCGTCGGAAACAACGCGGCTCCACATACGGATCTCGTCGACGTCGCCAAGCAGCGTGCGAAACAGGTTTTGATCGTCGGCAATCGAGTTGCACGATCCAAATCGAGTAGACAGGTCGCCGCGGGCCATCGGCTTAAGGTGCCGAACGGGATGCTGAGCATTGGTAGCAGTTGCGGTTTGTAGGCCGTTAACGTAGAGTGTGGCACTGGCGCTGCTGCCGTCGAACACGGCTGCGATATGTGTCCAAGCACCGTAATGCGATGTAAAGGCCGAACGGGCAATGGTGTTGTCGACCTGCTGCAAGCGCGACCCTTCGGCGTTCAGCTCGAAGGTAAGGCGGTCTTGTTCGTCGATGTAGAGCAACCACTGATCGTTGTCGTCCTGGCCTGGTCCCCACAGTCCCCCAATAAACTGCCTCTTTCCGGCCTGGCGCGTCACCTTAGCCCATAGTTCAACGGTGAGTGCCGTCTGCCGCGGCTGTGTTGGATTGCCCTGAACCTCGATAAAGTGAGCGCTGGGAAGCGTGGTCACGGTAAACCGAATTCCGTTGAACACACAGTCCTGCCGCGAATCGCAGGCAGCTCGCTGAGCTGTGGCGTAGTCAACACCAAACGAAAGGATCAGCGTGAAGAAGAGAAGAACGCGAAGCCAAGCGTTCATAAGAATCCTGAAGAGTGTGAGCAGCAAGAAGCAGGAAACCGTGCAGCGGTTACAGGCAAGTTACGAAACCAATGGGTCGCCTCGGCTACGCCGGCTACATCGCCATCTCTGGAACTGCGTATGTTTGAAGATTCGCAGGCTCACCAACCGCTTCAGACCTTTATGACCCGTGCAGTTGCTACTCTCGTCCTTTCCGTTGTGCTATGTACAACCATGCAAAGCCAAACAGCTCGCAACATGGCCGTCCTGCTCCATGCCAGGGCCTACGAGTTTCCCAAACCACACGTGGTGTTGCAGTGGGATTCCGATCAGGGGGCACAGGTGTACGACGTCTTTCGCAAGCGGCTCGGCGAAGCGCGCTTTGCCAACGAAGCCCTGGTACGGCTTGACTCGGCAGCGACTGGATGGGTTGACTCCTCGATTGTCGAAGGCGATTACTACGAGTACCGCGTTATCAAGCAGGCGCAACGCCGCGTGGGATTCGACACAGTTAACCAACGCGATTTGTTCCTAGTGCACATGGCTACTGGCTATGCAGCCGCTGGCGTTCGTGCCGTAACACCAGCGCGCGGCCGCGCGCTGGTGCTCGTTGATGAAACACTGCAAGACCCACTTGCAGATGAGCTCGACTCGCTTTTCACGGACCTCGGATACGAGGGCTGGCGTCCAACGTTAAAAACGGTTCCACGTGCGACGACGTTCGACGGACAGAAGGTAGCCGAGGTGCAGACGTTAATCCGTACCGAACATAGTGCCGACCCACTTGGGGCGATCCTGCTGATTGGCCGCGTGCCTGTACCCTATTCGGGCGATATCGCCCCCGACGGACATCGCCCCGACCACCTTGGTGCTTGGCCCTGCGATGGCTGCTATGGCGACGTCGATGGCACCTACACCGATGCTGGCGTTACCCGCCCCAATACGCAGCGGCCAGCGCAGAACAACGTGCCCGGCGATGGTAAATGGGACAACTCCGTGTTTGCATCCGACGTCGACGTGCCCGTAGGTCGCATCGACTTCTACGACATGCCGCAGTTTGCGATGTCGGAAGTGGAGCTACTCCGCGCATACCTACAGAAGAACCACCGCTGGCGGATTGGCCAGGTTGAAACGCGCTGGCGCGCGGTTATCGACGACAACTTCGGCACGCAGAGTTATCCCGAGTCGTTTGCGTCGAGCGCCTGGCGCATGTTTGCGCCGTTTGTTACCGACACTGGCATGCGCAATGGCGACTACTTTGGAACGCTCTCGGCAACTCCACAGCCTTACCTTTTGAGCTACGGAACTGGCGGCGGCACGAACACCTCGGCGGGCGGCGTGGGCACGTCGCAGGACTTTGCCGACAGCACGGCGAACAGCGTGTTCACGTTCCTCTTTGGCAGTTACTTTGGCGACTGGGATACACAGAACAACTTTATGCGCGCCTCTCTTGCGTCGGCACCGCAGGTACTTAGTTGTGGCTGGAGTGGGCGTCCTCACTGGTACATCCACCGTATGGCCATGGGTGGAACTATCGGCGAATCGGCGCTACTGTCGCAGAACAACATCGCCGTTTCATCGACAACAGGACTAGGCCCGTTCTTTCCTCACGCATATTTCACGTCGAACGGCTGGCAAATGGCCGTCGCCGGCGACCGTGGCGTGCACATTGCCCTAATGGGCGATCCTACGTTACGCCTTGTGCGCTCTAGCCCACCCATCGTGGTAAATGTCAGGGCGCAGACCGAGTATCCGCACAAGGTAAATGTCACCTGGCAGGCAGGAGCGGTGCCTGCCGAGGCATATCAGGTGTATCGCCAGCGAGGTGCCAATCCGAACTTCATTCTGCTAACGCCGAAGCCCATCCAAGGTCTTGCGTATCGAGACTCGCTCGTATTCGAGGGTCGTGTTCAATACCGCATTGTACCGCTTGCTACCGTATACACGCACTCGGGTAGCATACTCGAAGCTGGTACACCGAAGCTTGTCTCGGTCGTAACGACGTCGGTAGCGAATGCCGATGCGTCAACCGGCTTGCGCGCCCAGCTTCATCCGAGTCCTGCCCAGCAGTATGTCAATGTTGACATCACAAGCGACGACGAAGACAACCTCGTGCTAACCGTGATTGATGTGCGTGGTATAGCGATGCAACGCCTAGAGCTAGGCCGAGTATCGGCAGGCACGTTTACGCATACGATATCAACGTCTGCCCTACCCTCGGGCGTCTATACTGTTCGACTTTCTGGGCGGCGAGTAACCACAGGAACTCCGCTCGTTGTTGCACACTAAGTTGCAGCACGGTGTTTGCAACGCCCTTACTTGTGGCGTTTGATAACGCCCGTATGCACACGATGGAGGTAGTTCTTTAGGTCGCGGCGTACTTCGCCGGAAAGGAGCAGCAAGCCCAAGATGTTTGGGAAGGCCATTCCAAGAATCATCATGTCTGAAAAGTCCAACACGGCACCTAGGCCTATGCTTGCTCCAACAACGACGAAGCCCAGGAACATCACCTTGTAAGCATAGTCCATCACCTTGCTCGTGCCGAACACGTACTGCCATGCTTTTAGGCCGTAGTAGGACCACGAAATCATGGTAGAGAACGCGAACAGGAGGATGGCAATAAGCAGCACCCATTCGAACCAACCAAAAACTTGAGTGAACGCTGCCGATGTAAGGGCAGAGCCGGTCATGCCATTGGGATGTTCGGCATAGCCCGTGAAGATGAGAACGAGGGCCGTCATCGTACATACGACGACAGTGTCGACAAACGGTTCAAGTAGCGAGACAATTCCTTCGCTAACGGGCTCGTTTGTACGTGCTGCACTATGGGCAATCGAGGCCGAGCCAACGCCGGCTTCGTTTGAAAACGACGCTCGTTGAAAGCCAACGATGAGCACACCTATAATGCCACCTTTCATCGCATCAGGGGCAAAGGCGCCCGCGAATATCGTTGCCAATGCGTGGCCAAGGTTGCCGAAGTTCATGCCAATTATCGTGAGCGAAGCAAGAACGTACAGGCCAACCATGAACGGTACGATCTTGTCGGTGACGTTTGCAATGCTCTTGATTCCACCAATAATCACAACTCCCACCAGCAATGCCATCGCTAGTCCGAACAGCGCCCCATACTCGGACAGGGCGGGGAAGGTATTAGCGACTTGGGCGAAGGCCTGATTGGCCTGAAACATATTGCCACCTCCGAGTGACCCACCAATACACAGGACTGCAAACAGAACGCCTAGGACTCGTCCGATACGCCCAAACCCCTTAGCCTTGAGGCCACGGCTTAGATAATACATAGGGCCCCCAGATACATTGCCTTGTTCGTCGACCAATCGGTACTTTACTCCAAGCGTGCACTCTACGAACTTCGACGTCATGCCAAGTAATCCAGCCAATATCATCCAAAACGTGGCACCGGCACCACCTAACGAAATTGCTACAGCAACGCCAGCGATGTTGCCAAGGCCAACGGTTCCTGATAGCGCCGTGGTTAGAGCCTGGAAGTGCGACACTTCTCCAACATCGTTGGGGTCGTCGTATCTGCCTCGCACTAGGTCGATTGCATGACGAAATCCTCGAACATTCACGAATTTCATGCGAATGGTAAAGAAGATTGCGCCAAGAACCAACCAAACAACAACAAGTGGTATGTCTTGGGTAACTGGTGCTCCGTTAGGGTGGGTGCGAACCTGTCCCAACTCGTTACGCAGCACCGGATCATACACTCCAACGGCTGCGAAGGGGTCGTAGAACAACACTGATGCAATTGCATCAACGACGGGCACAAAGAATGCGTGAAGGTGTTCCTCGATGCTAGCAGGGGTGATGGTTGTAGTGGCCGTCATGGTAGTACCAGCGGCATCGGTTACGACGACGGTCACGGGTAGACCTTCGTCGACCCCTTCGGTGACGTTCGACGTTTGCGGCGTTGCGCGTTGCGGCCAATGAAACCGATATGGCTCGACGCCCCCTTTCACGACGGCGGTAACACGGCCGTTTCGTACGTCGGTAGATGGGTTTTCTGTAACGAGGGTGATGGTAGGTTCTTGAGCGGCCAGCAGGCCGGTCTGTGCTATGCACAGCACAAGGAGAAACAAACGGGGCATGCTGTGGAATGCTGATTGTGGCAGGAGTGCCGAAGATACTGTTTCGAAGTGGTATACGGTTCGTGCAGATTGGACGCGGTATTTTTGTTGTTCTAACGTCACCATCATCCATCACTTTACAGAGGTATCATGTCTCTCTCAATCGGTAGTGTTGCACCGGACTTTACATTGTTCGACGCCGACAAGAATCACGTTCAGCTATCATCGTTCCGCGGCCGCAAGGTAGTTCTTGCGTTCTTCCCAGCTGCGTTTACGGGCGTGTGCAAGGCCGAGCTTTGCTCGTTCCAGAGCGCCATCCAACGTCTTAACGACATGAACGCAGTGGTACTAGCGATCGCACCAGATCAGCCATTTGCCAACAAGGCATTTGCCGATGCTAATGGTCTTACGTTTCCGGTGCTTAGCGACTACACACGCTCGACCATCTCGGCGTACGACGTTGCCCTAGCCGACTTTGCTGGCCTACCAGGATATACAGCATCGCAGCGAGCAACGTTTGTGATTGACGCCGAAGGTGTAGTACGCTTCGTAGACGTTACAGAAAACCCTGGCATCGAGCCAAACTACGACGCCATTTACGCAGCAGTCGAGGCAACGGCATAACATCGGCCCTGTGCAGGCCACGTGCCATTGCCAGTAAGCCAATACAAACAGCAACGGCCACTCATGTACATGAGTGGCCGTTTGTGTTTTTCGTGGCCTCTCCCACGTGGGCCCCGACGTTCCTCTTTATGCTGCATGCCATGCTGCTGGCATGATGTGGGCAAAGTTATGGTTGTGATGGCCCTTGCTTTTTGGGCCTTCCGTATCGGCGTTCTGACTTCTTCTTTAGGCCTAGGGCCGAAATCTCATCAGAATCATCGCCATACTGAGCTATCACCTGTCGTTTCACTCCAAGCACGAGTTCGTGTAAGTTCCACTCAACATCAATCGTGGCTTCGCGGGCCTTGGCAAGGGCTTCGGCCGCCTGCTGTTCGGATGCAGAAGCTCTCTCGAACGCATCGAGTGCTGCTCTTAGTTTATCGGCTGTATACTCGCTGTTCGAAGGTTGATAGCCCGCCAAATCAAGTACCGCACGTGCCACAGTCACATCCTTAGCAAGGATACGTTGTGTTACACGAGTGGATTTGCGTTTAGGCATTGCTGTAGACTTCTACGAGACGAACATGTCGATAATCACACAGTCAGAACCCGATGCACGATGTTGGTAATGAACGACAGCACAAATATAGCACATTTCAGATCAATGTGTATCGACTTTTTCAGAAGCGTTCTAAACTAGATAGACGACCTGTGAGTGATTCGTTACAAGCAACGATCGAGTTTGCTTTCGACCAGGACGATAATCTCTCGTCGGAGAGTTACCTGATTGCCGAATAGGAACGTGCGAACCACGAAGAGCAATTCTGCCGTATTTTTGCCGTCCATACAACGTACAACAATCACCAATCTAGGATTTCGTATGCTTCGAATCATGGCTGCGGCCATTCTCTTCACTGCATCGATGGCTGCCGTTGCACCGTCGTATGCCCAAGAGCAGCAACTGGCTCCTGCACAAAAGCCAGTCATTCTTAAGCCCAAGATGCGTTTGGCACTATGGCGCGGCGCGGTACAGTTCATCCGTGGAGTCGAGATTGCCGGCACCGAAGTGGATGCGTTTTTGGACACGCGCAAGGTGCTTACCGATGGCATCGATGCGCAGGTAAAGGCAGGCAAGAAGGATGAGGATGAAGTAACGATCGACCTGCGCCTAGACCAAGCCAACAACCTCTTTTCGCTGATGCAGCGCGGTAAGGTAAAGGCCGAAGAAGCCGATCTTCACAAGGAGATTACTTCCTCGCTTCAAGAAGCGGCCAAGGCCGTACAGCCCAAGTAACGAACGTTTGTAGCGCAGGGCGCCCATCTGTGCCCCCTACACGAGCATAACGTACAAACAACAACCGCCCTCCTTGCACCGTGCAGGGAGGGCGGTTATGTTTCGGGGATCGTTGTGGTTGGCTTAGGCGCCTACAAGGGCACGGTAGGCGTCTGCATCCATCAACCCATCAAGTTCCGATGGATCTGAAAGTGTGATTTTCACCAACCAACCATTTCCGTAAGGGTCTTTGTTCACCACGTCGGGTGAAGCGTTCACGTCGTTCACTTCGGTGATGGTACCGGAAACGGGAGCGTATAAATCGGCAACGGTCTTGACGGCTTCGATGCTACCAAAGGTATCGCCTTTGGCGAGGGTTGCCGAGGCGTCGCTGATATCAACGTACACTACGTCGCCCAGTTCGCCTTGTGCGTGGTCGGTAACGCCGATGGTGCCAACGTTGCCTTCAACGCGAATCCATTCGTGGTCGGCCGTGTATTTGAGGTCGGCAGGGATGTTCATGACAGATGAGCTTTCCAATCGTGAGTGTCTAGGTATTTCGTATCAAACTCCCCGCGGATAAAGTCGGGGTTATCCATCATAGCGCGATGGAACGGGATGGTAGTCTGGATGCCTTCAATAATAAACTCATCCAAGGCGCGACGCATCTTGGCAATGGCCTCGTTGCGCGATGCTGCAAAGGTTATCAGTTTTGCCACCATGGAATCATAGTGTGGTGGGATGGTGTACCCTTGGTAGATGTGCGAGTCGACACGTACGCCAGAACCACCTGGCATGTTCAAGGCTTCGATTCGGCCAGGCGACGGACGGAAGTCATGGAACGGGTCTTCGGCATTAATCCGGCACTCGATCGAGTGCATGGTTGGTGCGTGCTGCGTAAGCGTGAGGCGTTCACCCGAGGCCACAAGGAGCTGCTCCTTGATAAGATCGACTCCCATGGACTGTTCGGTAACCGGATGTTCTACTTGAATCCGGGTATTCATTTCCATGAAGTAGAAGTTGCGATACTTATCGACCAAAAACTCGATAGTACCTGCGCCCACGTAGCCAACACTCGATGCACCACGCACCGAGGCCTCGCCCATAGCCGCCCGGAGTTCGGGCGTCATGATTGGACTTGGTGCCTCCTCGATGAGCTTTTGGTGTCGACGTTGGATCGAGCACTCGCGTTCGTTCAGGTGGACGACGTTTCCATGAGTATCGGCGAACACTTGGATTTCGATGTGGCGGGGCTCTTCGACGAACTTCTCGATATAGACATCGCCATTGCCGAAGGCCGCTTCGGCCTCGTTGCTGGCATTGATAAACGCGCGCTCAATCTCGGATGCCTCGGGAACGAATCGCATGCCCTTGCCACCACCGCCGGCAACGGCTTTGAGCATTACCGGATAGCCAACCTCGTTGGCAACTCGTTTGGCTTCATCGACCGACGTTATGATTCCATCGCTGCCCGGAACAACGGGCACGCCAGCCGCTCGCATCGTGTCCTTAGCGATCGACTTGTTGCCCATACGCACAATCGAGTCGGGCGACGGGCCAACAAAGGTGATGCCGTGGTCTTGGCAGATTTCGGCGAACGAGGCATTCTCTGCCAAGAACCCATATCCGGGGTGAATAGCATCTGCATTCGTAACCTCGGCGGCTGCGATAATCGACGGAACGTTCAAATACGACAGACGTCCGGGGGCTGGACCAATGCATACTGCTTCGTCGGCAAATCGAACGTGCAGCGACGTCCGGTCGGCCTCGGAGAAAACGGCAACCGTTTTGATGCCGAGCTCTTTCGCCGCCCGTATGATTCGCAGTGCGATTTCCCCACGGTTGGCAATCAGGATCTTCTTGATCATGCGTGGGGCCGGTTAGTCCGGCTTGATGATGAAGATGGGCTGGTTATACTCGACTGGCTGGCTGTTTTCGACGAGGATTTTGACGACGGTGCCGGCCACATCGCTTTCGATTTCGTTCATCAATTTCATCGCCTCGACGATACAAAGTGTATCGCCAACATTAACGCGCTGACCTACTTGAACGAAGGCATCGGCGTCGGGCGATGGTGCCCTATAGAACGTGCCTACGATGGGCGAATGAACCGTGTGAGCTGCC
>JALHPC010000010.1:51553-75387 GCA_022842685.1 Candidatus Kapaibacterium sp. | reverse complement strand
AACGCCACGTATTCAGGCAGTGCATCGATGGCAACGGGTACGCGCTCGGACGGAGGAATCATCAGCTCGTTGCGCTGACGCCTGATAGACTCTACAACGTCTTGCAAAACGGCAAAGCGATGCTCTACTTCGTTGTCGACGGCGCCCGTAGGTACGTCGAGTCGATTCCCAATACCAATAAATGAGGTTGCATCAGCACCGGTCAAACCATGCCACAACTCCTCGGTGATAAATGGCATTACTGGGTGTAAGAGTGCCAAGAATCGTTCGTAAATGGCGTATGCAAAACCTAGCACGCGCGCTTTCGACGCAGCGTCGGCATCGCTGGCGCATCGGATCTTTACATCTTCGATATACCAATCGCAGAAGTCACGCCATATCGCGTCGTACAACACCCGAGCGTACTCCGTAATGCGATGGCCACCCAACGCCTTGTCTACTGCCTCGATTGTTGATGCACATCGGCTTAATATCCAACGGTCGGCCTCGGTGCGCTCGGCTTCAGCTAGCGCATCCAACGAAGCCGTAATCTCAACTTCGCCAAGCTCGGCCGCCTTCATCTGCAAGAACCTGCCAGCATTCCAAACCTTGTTGGCAAAACTGCGGCCCAGCTCCATCGACGGAACGTCTTGCGTGGCTTCGTCTACCTCTAAACGAACGTCTTGGCCCAAGGGCGATAAGTACGTCATGGTAAATCGCACGGCATCGGCGCCGTACTTATCCATGACGTCCAACGGATCGGGCGAATTGCCCAGACTCTTACTGAGCTTGCGGCCCTTACCATCGCGAATAATCGACGTAAAATACACGTCGGTAAACGGCACTGTTTCGCCAAACTTTAGCGTGGACATAATCATCCGCGCTACCCAAAAGAAGATGATATCGGGACCAGTTACCAATAAGTCTGTTGGGAGGTAGTAGTCGATCAGCCGCTTCGTTTCAACAGGAAGATTCGGCAACTCCTCACCTTTCCACCCCATGGTGGTTAGCGGCCACAACCACGAAGAAAACCACGTATCCAGCACGTCGGGATCTTGCGTAAGGGGCACCGAACCATCGAGGCCGAGCTTTTCACGGGCGTGAGCTTCGCTACGCGCAGCCGTTTGGCGCCCATCGGGCGCGTAATACACAGGTATGCGATGTCCCCACCACAACTGACGCGAAATGCACCAGTCGCGCACGTTCGTCATCCAGTGCTCATACGTTTTTACCCAATGCTCTGGGTGAAAGCGTACGCGACCATCAAGCACAGCGTGCAGTGCGGGCTCGGCAAGAGGCTTCATCGAAACAAACCACTGGTCGCTCAGATAGGGCTCAACGGGCTCGTCGCCGCGTTCCGAGAAGCCCACATTATGCGTGTAGTCTTCGTCCTTTTCGAGCAACTCAGCAGCGATAAGCGCCTTCACCACGGCTTTCCGGGCAACGAAGCGGTCCATGCCAGCATAGGGTCCGGCAAGTTCGTTCAGCGTTGCGTCGGCACTGATACACGACGGCATCGGCAGGTTGTGCCTGGTGCCGACTTCGAAGTCGTTGGGGTCGTGGGCGGGCGTAATCTTCACGCAACCCGTACCAAAGGCGGGGTCGGCATAGTCGTCGGCGATTACCGGGATTGCATGACCTGCTAGGGGCACAATCACGTTGGTGCCTATGAGGTGACGGTATCGTTCGTCGTTCGGATTAACAGCCACGGCCACGTCGGCAAAAATTGTCTCGGGGCGAACCGTGCTCAGCAAAAGCGTACCGGAACCGTCCTGCAGGTGATAGCGCAGCGTGTAGATTTTTTCGCGAACTTCTTTGAAGATCACCTCTTCGTCGCTCAGAGCGCTTTGGGCCACAGGCGACCAATTGATGATGCGCTTGCCGCGGTAAATTAGGCCTTCATCGTATAAACGAATGAAAACTTCGCGGACTGCGTCCGACGCTGACTCGTCCATCGTAAACAACGTACGATCCCAGTCTGCGGCATCACCTAGGCGGCGCAATTGCTCTAGGATGATATCGCCATACTGCCGGCGCCATTCCCACGTACGCTCGATAAACGCTTCGCGGCCTAGGTCGTGGCGCGACAGTCCTTCGGCTTTCAGTTGTTGTTCGACCTTGGTTTGCGTGGCGATACCGGCATGGTCTAGCCCGGGGAACCAGCATGACTCGTTGCCCCTTAACCGATTCCAGCGGATGTAGACGTCTTGGATGGTATGGTTGAGCACATGGCCAAAGTGCAGGATACCCGTCACATTTGGCGGAGGCATCAGAATGGAATAGGCTGGCCGGTTGGACGGTGCAGAGGAAAACGCGCGATGTTCAAGCCAGGTGTCGTACCATGAACGTTCGGCATTTGTGGCGCTGTATGTCTTGTCTAGGGTAGTCTTCATAGAACCACAAAGATACGGCCACAGTAATCAGCTTTCGGGCCGTATGTTGTGGAAACTTGGTACAGATACAGAAGCCATTCGCCGTATATTTGCACGGTCAATGGGGAACCTTTGCGCGCCAGGGCGGTCGAAGGCCGCGTTCCGCTACGACATAACGTACGATCATGATTGTTTCACTACGGAGGTTTACCATGCGCACACCACGATTTGGCAGTGGAGGTATCATTGCCCTTGCCTTTGGTGCAGCCGTTGTTCTTAGTTCTTGCACGTGTAAGATCAAGGAAGAACAACTTGCTACGATCAAGCAGTTGCGAGCTGATGAAAAGCAACTAACGGCCGACATCGAGATGGCCGAAAAGAATGCCACAAAGCTTAAAGGCGAACTGGGATCGCGCCAAGCCGAAACACGCCGCTGCGTTGAACAGAAATCGTTCGTTGAGCAAAAGCTGCAACGCTTCCCGAACGTTTGGCCCGATTGGGACCCTAACGCTCCAGACCCAGTTGAACCGGCGCCACCAGCACCAAAGAAGCGCCGTTAACCACCACCCACTCATCTCAAACGAAATCACAGGAGAAAACACATGAAGACCTTTCTGATGACCGTGGTGGCACTCATGACCTTTGCCGGCATTGCCGTTGCACAGGTTGCCCCACCTCCAGCATCGAAGCCCGACGAACAACTGTTGTGCGATGAGGCAGATGCCCGCATACAGCAGTTTCAGGGAGTTAATAGCGACTTAAAGGCCAAGCTCGAAGCAGCGAAAGCCGGCGTAGCGAAGCTTGAGAATGACCTTGCTGCCGAAGTTGCCGCGGCTAAGAAGTGCAACGACGACCTATATGCACTGCTCGGTGCAAGCGAAGCCGATGTTGCGGCATTCCGCCAACGTTTGGGACAGCTAGAAGGTCGCGTTCGCGAAATGCAACGACTTAACGACGACCAACTTGCCGACCGTCAAGCCGAAGTGCGCGATCTTGAGCGTCAGCTCAACGCTCTTCGCCGCGAGCGTGTTGCCGTAATGCCCGAATTCTTCGACCGTATCGTTGCTCTTGGCCGTGACATCAAGGGCCTCTATCGCGAGAAGAAGATCAAGGGATATGTTGTTGGCACCTGGGCCGAAAACCGCGACTGCTTGTGGAATATCGCTGGCAGGACTGAGATTTACGGCGACCCATTCCAGTGGCCAAAGATTTGGCAAGCGAATACCGACCAAATCAAGAACCCGGATGTGATTCAACCAGGTTGGACACTGCAAGTGCCACCTGCTGGACCAAAGACCGACGACGAAACGAAGGCCGAGCGTATGTACTGGCGCAAGAAGCGCGCTGCTCGCGCAGCCGCCGAAGCTGCCGCTGCTACGACTCCTCAGCCAGAAGCCCCGGCCAAGCAAAAGCAATCCAGCGAAGCTGGCAACTAATCTGCGTCTACCATCCTTGACCATCATGCAACAGCGAGCTCGGAGTCTTCCGGGCTCGCTGTTGTCGTTTACATACCGATATTCACGTTGTACATGAACATTGTTGAACGAAAGATCCGCATCGGGGACGTCAACCCCGTAGAGCTGTTTGGCTCGCATGAGTCACACCTGCAGCTCATCGAGAACAAGTTCGACACGGCCATCACGGTTCGTGGAGACACAGTCATCCTGCGCGGCGAGTCGGCCGAAGTTCGCAAGATCGAGTCCATCATCAACGAATTGATGTACACTCTTCAGCGAAACGGCTCCCTGTCGCTGACCGATGTATCCATGATCATCGATCTGGTTCATGGCGGCCGCGCCGCTCAGCAGCCGCCGCTTACCACAGAGGACCTAGATTCGGTTATCCTGTTTGGTAAGAAGGAAGTTATCCGCGCTCGCACTCCGAAGCAGATGGAGTACTATCAAAAAGTGCGCAGCAACGACGTGGTGTTTAGCATTGGACCTGCAGGAACAGGCAAGACCTTTCTAGCTGTCGCAATGGCGTTGTCGGCCCTTCGTGCTAACGAGGTGTCGCGTATTATTCTGTCCCGTCCGGCCGTTGAAGCCGGTGAATCGCTTGGCTTTTTGCCAGGCGATATCTCCGAAAAAATCGATCCATACCTGCGTCCCCTCTTGGATGCATTGGCCGACATGGTGAGCCCCGACAAACTCAAGAGCATGCTCGAACGGCGCATCGTCGAGATTATACCGCTTGCCTACATGCGCGGTCGTACGCTCAACAACTCGTTCATTATTCTCGATGAGGCCCAGAACTCTACTCGCATGCAAATGAAGATGTTTCTCACGCGATTAGGTCAAAACTCCAAGGCCATCATCACGGGCGACATCACGCAGGTAGACCTTGCAGCCCGTGTAGAGAGTGGCTTGCTGGACGTCCACCGCCTGTTTAGTGGCATACGCGGCATTGAGTTTCTTGAGTTTGGCAAGACCGACGTTGTTCGACATCGCCTGGTTGCCGAAATCGTCGAGGCCTATGAGCGCGACGCGGCCCGCAAGAATGCCTCCGACCACTCCAATGGCGGCGAACCGCGTAAGCCCTCGGCACCATCATCGGCGGAATGAACGAGCTCTTTCGCATCGGCTTTCTTGGCATCACGTGGATCGATCTTGTCGATATCATCCTCATTGCTGCCGTGTTCTACCTCGTGTGGCGCATGTTGCGCGACACAGTAGCCGTCCAGATCTTGATCGCCTTAGTCTTCATTCTTGCCCTGTCGTTTATTACCGAATCTGCCAACCTGAAGTCCCTAAACTGGATTCTCAGGCGCATCGCCGATATCGGCTTAGTGGCCTTTATTATCCTGTTTGCTCCCGAACTTCGCAGGGTGTTGCTCCTCGTTACGCAGACGCGACTGTTCCGTTTGTTCATGCGAACATCGAATCAAGAGACCATCGACGACGTCGTAGACGCCGTCCGCGAAATGGCTTCGAAGCACATTGGCGCTCTCATCGTGTTCTCGCGTGCCGAACACATCAAGGTTACCGTGGATACAGGCGTAGAGCTAAAGGCCGCAGTAAGCTCCGAGCTTATCCTGTCGATATTTAATCCTCGCTCACCCCTTCACGACGGCGCCGTTGTTATCGATAACACGACGATCGTTGCTGCGCGTTGCGTGCTTCCGCTTAGTTCGCAGCAGCGCGCCAACGGAATCGTGCTTGGAACGCGCCATCGCGCTGGGCTGGGCATTTCCGAACAGGCAGACGTCGTAGTGCTCATCGTTTCCGAAGAAACTGGCAAACTCTCAATCGCCTATCAAGGCGTACTTGAATCCAACGTTGCTCCAGCCAACGTTAAAACCATTCTAAACGAACGTCTTGCCGCCCTGGCAGCGGCGTAAACGCATTTTCGAAGCATAGTTTGTGTCATCCCAGCCCCAGCCCTTTACCCCGTCCTCTACGCTCTTCGTTCAGCGCCGTTCCCATCTTGTTCAAGTTCTCCGTGAACGGGGCATCGCCGACGAAGCGGTACTTGCTGCTATTGGCGTCGTACCTCGCGAGGCCTTTGTTCCCGACGTCTTAGCCGCGAATGCATACGACGACACTGCACTGCCTATCGACGAGTTGCAGACGATTTCGCAGCCCTTTACGGTGGCAACCATGACGTCGGCCGTGGGTGTACGATCAGGCAGCAAAATCCTCGAGATTGGCACTGGCAGCGGCTACCAGGCGGCTGTACTTGCCGCTCTGGGTGCAATCGTCTACACGATAGAACGCCATGCCCTTTTGTCGCACCAAGCACGCGAACGCTTCCGTCGCTTAGGGTTACAGAATATCCACACGCGAGTTTCCGATGGCAGCATCGGCTGGGCCGCGCAAGCTCCGTTCGACGGAATCCTCGTTACAGCGGGTGCCCCCGATGTGCCCGAGGCCCTAGCTCGCCAGCTGTCGATTGGCGGTCGGCTAATCGTCCCCGTGGGTGACCGCGTTGGTCAGACACTGTACAGTGTAACGCGTACAGGCGACGAAACGTGGTCGGCCCAAGATCTCGGCCCATTCAAGTTCGTGCCCCTTATCGGCGCCGAAGGCTGGCAGGACGGTGTCCGATAAACGTCCCGTTCTTGTACTCTGCGGAGCTACGGCCACGGGAAAGACGGCGCTAGCCGTTGCCCTTGCCGCGCGATATCGCATGGAGGTTATCAGTGCCGATGCCCGCCAAGTGTATGCTGGCATGGAAGTGGGCACTGCTGCTCCAACGCCGGAACAGCTCGCACGCGTACGTCATCATGCTGTAGCGATGCTGCAACCTGGAACGTCGTGGTCGGCAGCAGACTTTGCCCGCTTCGCACAATCCGTCATTGAAGCAATGCCCCCTACCACCCTTCCGGTTGTTGTGGGTGGTGCTGGATTGTATATCACAGCGCTAACAGATGGGCTTAGCCCCGAACTCGAACCAACGCCAGCACGTGTTCGGCTGGCGGTGCAACGCATTATTGATTTAGAGGGCAAGGACGCCGCATGGGAGCGACTATGTGCTGTAGACCGTGCAGCAGCAGAGCGATATGCCGATCGAAATCCTCGACGAATCCAGCGCGCATTGGAATATCATGCCACAACGGGAAGGCCAATTTCCGAAACGTGGCAGCATGCCCCACTCGAGGTTCCGTTCGAGACTATACGCGTGGGACTTACGATGCCGCGTGAGCGCCTATACAGCATCATCAATCAGCGATGCAATGCCATGCTGCCTGGATTGCTCGAAGAAACCCAAGCCCTTCTTGGCGCAGGACTCAGCCCCTCCGACCAGTGCATGCAAACCGTCGGCTATGCAGAATGCGTTGCTTACCTAGCTGGCTCGCAGTCTCGTGCCGAAACCCTTGCACAGTTCCAACAGTCGACACGGCGATATGCGAAACGGCAGGAGACATGGTTCAAGCGCGACCAACGCATCACGTGGTTCGATGCGCTGTCGCCCACACTTGTTGCAGATGTAGACGCCTTTTTGCTGCAATGCGGCCTACACGCCTATCACCTTACTGGCATTCCGTAGGTTCGCGGTGCAGCAAAGAGAATGACCCTAACCTATCGCATCCTTGCCCTCATCGTCGTCACGTTGGGCTGTGTGGCTATGGCCCATAGCACAGATACGACGCGCACTATTCCGCAGCTTCGTACCGGCATACCATCGGCCTACGATTCTGCACAATCGGTCAAACTTCTAGGCAAACGCCTTCACGCCCTGCTGCGTGGCCCTGCTATGCGTGGTGCTACCGTTTCTGCTGCTGTTATCAACGTAAAGACGGGCGAGGCGTTGTTCGACCTCAACGGCACGCAGGCCCTGACCCCCGCCAGTACTACCAAGCTGTTTAGCACGGCTGCCGCCTTCTACTTTCAAGGGAAAGGGGCAACCGTCAACACCGAAGTGCTCTACGATGGCACGTTGTCGGATGGCGTCATCACGGGCAACGTCTACCTTGTGGGCAATGGCGATGCCATGCTTACCACGCCCGACTTGGAGTACATAGCAGACCGCATTCGGGCAGCCGGCGTGCGACGCATCACAGGTAGTGTTCTTGGCGATGGCTTTCGCTTTGATGATGTGCCAGAACGTAGTCAGTACAGTGGCGATGGCGAGGTTGTGCAACCGTTGCCGCCAATAACAGCGCTAACCGTGAACGATGGTGTGGTTACCGTCGTGGTGTCGAACGTTGGCGGAACCGTGCGCGCACAAACAGTGCCTACCAGCGCTTCGCTCTCGGTAAACGTACTTGGTAGCAAAGGCCGACTGTCGATTAGGCCAATAACTGACGCTCAAGGACACACGACGTTCGTCGTTGCTGGACGTCCTCCCGCAGGTCGTACGCTAAGCCGTTCGTTTACCATGCCACGTCCTGCGCTAACGGCAGCCGGAATCTTTGCCTCGCGCCTGGCTAGTGGTGGTGTTGTTGTAAATGGCACCGTAGCCGAACGAGCAGCCCCCGCTGGGGCTACGTCGCTAGCTGTGTTTCGACGCCCCTTAACAGACATCGCCTCGGTGGTTAACAAGCGCAGTCATAACTACCTTGCCGAACACTGCTTTATGATGGTGGGTGCGCACTGCGGAGAGTACGTCCGTACCGCTGCACGCGCCAAACGCGCCATAATCGAAGTTCTCGATTCGCTGAGCGTTCCGGTGTATGGGGCTATGTTTAACGACGGTAGCGGCCTCTCGCGACGCAACCGCTCTAGTGCAGTAACACAAGTCCATCTTTTGCGATCTGCCTACATGCAGGCATGGGGCCAAGCATGGCGCTCTACGTTGTCGGTAGCCGGCCGTGACGGTTCGCTTCGCGGTCGCATGATTGGTACTCCTGCCGAGAACAACTGCGTGGGCAAAACGGGCACGCTGCGCAACGTGAGTGCGCTTAGCGGCTTTGTGCGTGCAGCCGACGGAACGGACTTAGCGTTTGCTGTGATTAGCAACGGGCCCGCTGTACGGACCTTTAAGGCGGTGGAGAACCACGTGGCAGTAACCTTGGCACAATTCCGATACGACGCAACAACAGGCGATACTACGACCATTGTTGACGTCGACGAAACGACAGATGCAGAGGACGAGGGCGTTGCTGCAGCAACCGCGCCTACCAAGCGCTCTGTTGTGAAGAAGTCGCGGAACACTACCAAGCCGAAGCTTCGCAAGAACGTCAAGCGCAAACCGCAAAAGCTGCGGAAGGCCAAACGAGGCAGTAAACGAGCGGCAACGGTAAAGACATCGAAGCGTAAACGCAGACGTTAGCCGGAAATTCTACCTACCGCCGTAGGCGGTCACGGCACGACGGCTACGCAGCCAAATCACGGTAACAACATACAGCAACACGCCTACCGTATCGGCTAGCCAATCGGCTACGTCACCTACACGACCTTCAACGAAGGTTTGATGCCACTCGTCGCTTGCCGCGTAAAGCATGCCGATAGCAATAACAACGCCCCCTACCAATATTGGCTTGTGCAGTCGAAACGTGAACAATACCAAGACATGCACACATGCTGCGTACACGAAATATGCAATGGCGTGAAAGAGTTTATCCTGCCAGTCGAAGCCGATATCGGGCGGACGTAGCGTTGGACTAGACGAAGCGATAAAAATGGCGGCAGATGCAGCAAGAAACGGAACTGCTGCAGACCCCCGCCAAAGAGTGGTGCTAGCTATCACCGCTAAAACGCCCGCGGTAACTCGTCAATAACCATCGAAGCCGTAATGGCAGGACCGGTAATTCTTGTTGATGTCTGCTCTCCTGCCTTGGCATGCAGGTATGCTGCCAACGCCGCGGCTCCGGTAAGCCCGTACTGCTGCTGATGCACCCCTTGGGCAAGCAACGCCGCAATGACGCCACTTAACACATCGCCCATTCCCCCACTAGCCATAGCGGGCACAGCCCGTACACTCAGAAACGTGTCTTGACCATTTGTGGTAACTGATGGCGTATGCTTTAGATGGACGGTACAGCCGGTGGCTTGGGCAACTTCGCGCACCATTTCAAGGGGTCGCGCCTCGATTTCGTTAACGTCGCGGCCCGTCATGGCTGCAAACTCACCTATATGCGGCGTTAACACCATATTCGAGCGATAAGGGGCATTGATAGGAAATGCTGCTAGACCGTCGGCATCTAACACGACAGGTATCGCAGGATCGATGTCGCGTAGGAACTGGCCAAGAGCATCAAGCGTGGCTTCGTTGCGGCCAAGGCCTGGGCCCACAACGATGGCCGTTGCACGCTGGGCTCGCTCCAACAAGATTGGCAAAGCGTCTGGCGATATCGTACCAGAGGTTGTTGCACCAACAACAGTTGGCATTACTTCGCGAGGCGTAGCCGGATGAATCATCGTTGATACAAGCTCCACTAAGCCGGCACCGGCAACAACGGCGGCATGCGCAGCAAGCGACGGAGCTCCGGGCATAGAGCGGCAGCCGCCTATGACGAGTACCCGGCCGTTGGTGAACTTTGTGGCCGACGCCTTGCGTGGTGGTAGGAGCAGGGATACGTCTTCGTGCTGAAGAATTCGAGCCTCAGGTCGGACTGACCGCAACGCCCCGGACGGAGCGCCTATGGATGCGATGTGAATTGTACCACAGTGCGCCGGCCCGTCGATAAGGTACATGCCAATCTTTGGTGCTGCCATGGTAATGGTATGCTGCGCAACGAAGGCATCTGCATGGGCAATTCCCGTATTCGCATCAATTCCGGTAGGTACGTCAATCGCCACCTTACATGCTTGTACACTGTCGAGCATTGCACAGAGCATGGCGGCTTCGGGACGCAGGTTGCCCGCCCCGCCCACACCAACAATAGCGTCGATGACAACATCCCAGGCCATAGCGCACAGCCGCGGAGCTTCGGTCCACGGCACTACTGGAACGATGCCAACGGCAGTAGCGGCGTTGCGCTCTGCCGCCTCGGACTGACCGGCACAGGGGC
The DNA here is from genome assembly GCA_022842685.1 of Candidatus Kapaibacterium sp. Classification (GTDB taxonomy): domain Bacteria; phylum Bacteroidota; class Ignavibacteria; order Kapaibacteriales; family Kapaibacteriaceae; genus JALHPC01. The sequence continues at coordinate 64,644 of JALHPC010000010.1, read as the reverse complement.
CGTCGCCAAGGACGGTAACCTGGCACGTAGGCGCAAGCATACGGGCTATGGCATAGCCGTCGCCACCGTTGTTGCCATTGCCACAGGCAATAAGCACCTTGGGTTTTCCCGCAGGCAAAAACTGTTGGAGTATGTCTACCGCACTGCGTGCGGCATTCTCCATCAGAACAACCGGAGCGATACCATAGTCTGCCTCGCACAGGTGGTCAAGCTCGTGAACCGATGTGGGATGTAGAAGCGAAAGCATGAAGCAAAACTACGGCCTTTGACCGCTATGCCGCATCGCTAGAACGCCGCCGTGCGTCGCACGGCGTCGGCGATGCCCCCTGCATTGGGAAGTACGGCCCGCTCGAGCGTGGGGGCAAACGGCGTAGGACTGTCGAAGGCAGCTACACGAACAACGGGCGCATCAAGAAAGGTAAAGGCCTTTTCGGAAATGCGAGCAACAATCTCGCCTCCAAAGCCACCCGTGAGAACGGCCTCGTGTGCTACCACGGCGCGACCTGTGCGACGAACACTGTCTAACACCGTGGCTTCGTCGAACGGCACCAGCGAACGAATGTCGATGACTTCTACGTCAAGCCCTTCGGCCTCAAGCGTCGCTGCCGCTTCGAGGGCCATATGAACGGCACTTCCATAAGCAATAACCGAAACGTGTTTGCCTGGGCGCACGATTCGTGCCTTGCCCAGAGGCACGTAGTATTCACCCTCTGGCACGTCCTCTTTGATTTTGCGGTAAAGCCCCTTGTGCTCGAAATATATAACGGGGTCGTTGTCGCGAATGGCGCTCATCATGAGACCTTTCGCATCGGCAGGAAAGGCCGGACATACAACCTTGAGTCCAGTAGCGTGAACGAACCAGTTTTCGGGATTACGCGAGTGGAACGGATTTCCACCAACGCCGCCTCCGCTTGGGCCACGAACCACCATAGGCACGGGTAGCGACCACCGATAGGCCGTGGTGCCGGCAACAGTAACGAGTTGGTTGAATCCGTTGGTAATGAAATCGATAAACTGCATTTCGGCAACGGGTCGCATTCCGTTGAGCGACGCACCAATTGCAGCGCCGATAATTGCGCTTTCACTAATTGGAGCGTCCATAATGCGCTGCGGCCCAAACTCCTCAAGAAAGCCCTTCGTAAGCTTGAACGCACCGCCATAGGTGCCAATGTCTTCGCCTATCATAAACACACGTTCGTCGTTGCGCATTGCAACACGAAGTCCGTCGGCAATGGCCTCTAGGTAGGTCATAATCATTGCGCCACCTCGTCCATAAACACGTTACGAAACGCCTCTTCGGCATCGGGCCATGGTAGCTCCACAGCCCTGTCAATGGCAGCAATCATATGTGCAAGGGTTTCTTCGCGAAGTTGCTTGACGGACTCCGTAGACATCACGCCATCGGCAATAAGCCGTTCAGCGTAGCGCTCTACAGGATCCTTTGCTGCCCATTCCTCCAGCATGGCCTTGGGCACGTAGGCAAAATCGTCATGCTCGGCATGACCCCTCATTCGCATCGTAACGGTTTCGATGAGAGTTGGTCCTTCACCCCTGCGTGCTCGTTCAACGGCCTTTCGCGTGGTAGCAAGCACCAGTTCAACATCAGTGCCATCAATCGTAACGCCATCGATACCATAACCCAGGGCCCTGTCGCTTAACCGCTCACAGGCAAACTCCAACGAACTCGGCGTCGAGTAGGCATACTGATTATTTTCAATCACAAGGATAAGGGGCAACCGCTGCACTGCGGCAAAATTGAGAGCCTCGTGTACCTCGCCTACCTGAGCGCCACCGTCTCCGATGTAGGTGAGCGCAACACACGATTCGCCACGCATTTTCGAGGCAAGCACAAAGCCGGCGGCGACGGGAATCATGGCGCCAAGGTGACTGACGTTGCCATAGATGCGCTTAGCCGGGTCGGCATAATGGCCAGTACCATCGGTGCCTCGCATTTGGCTTCCCTTGCGCGCAAGGTGGTTCACCATTAGGGTGTCCAGATCCTGGCCAAACACAAAGTGCGAACCAATGTTCCGGTGCATCGGAAACAGCACGTCGGCCTTAGTATCAAGAGCATAGGCCGTTCCCACAGAAACGGCCTCGTTACCAAGCTGCGAATACACGCCTCCAAATGCCTTGCCCTGGCGGTATAAGCGCAGCATGGCTGCGTCGAACTCGCGTGCCATCACCATATAGCGAAGAAGCTCGCGCCGTTCCGTCTCCGAAAGAGTCGATGATGAAACAGGCGCCTGCGGCGCCTGTTGTGGTCTCTTGGCTTTGGCCATCTCGATTCAGAATTGATGTGAAGAGCCGCAAATCTACGGAAGTGGCCGTAGCAACACCGCTAGGCGGTCAACAACAAGGAACGTAACGGCCTCCCGCAGTCGAGACATCGGCCCTCTAACGCATTCTGCCGATGCGAGAGAACGCATTCTGCCGATGTGAGAGAACGCATTCTGCCGATGACAGAGAACGCATTCTGCCGACGCCGGAGAACGCATTCTGCCGATGTTGTATCTTTGCCATAGTAATGAAGCAGCACTATCGATATCGAAGCATAACCCCTAGACTATTAGAGGCACTTAGTGAAGCGCCTGTCGTACTTCTACAAGGCACTCGACAGTGTGGAAAGTCAACACTCGTGCAGAGCATCATAGAGGATCGTGGCGGCAGATACGTGTCGCTCGATGATGATGATGCAAGACTCTTTGCAACCACAGATCCTCAAGGATTCGTCGATGCGCTTCCATTTAACTCTGCTATCGATGAGATTCAGCGTGCACCGAACCTACTCCTAGCAATCAAGCGTAGCGTTGATAAGCAACGAGTACCTGGTAGATTCCTGCTGACTGGCTCGACAAACGTCCTAGCTCTGCCAAAACTCTCTGACGCACTAGCAGGGCGGATGAGCATACTGCGCCTATTCCCATTTGCTCAAACCGAGATAGGCGGCCGTGGTAAAACCTCTGTGGTTGATGGGCTCTTCAACGAATCCGTCATCCAACGTGAATACCGTTTAATTGGCGATGAACTGGCACCGATGCTCATTCAAGGTGGGTATCCGGCCGCTGTTGCTGCGCAGAATCCGAGGGTGCTGCGACGCTGGTATCGAGACTACTTTCAGACGGTAACGAGTCGCGAAGTGAGGTACATTCTTCAGCTTGGCGACTCCGAGCGTCTTAACGATATTCTTCGCTTGATGTTCGGTGAAACATCCCACCTTCTCAACATCCAAAAACTAGCGTCCGCCCTTGGCTTCAGCCGAACATCCATCGAGACCTACATTGCTGCTTCCGAAAGACTATTCCTTGTTGACAAGATTCCGGCATATCATCCAAGATCCTATCAGCGCCACATTCGGTCGCCGAGGCATCACGCTTGCGATACTGGCTTGGCACTTGCCTTGGAGAGCTACGACGATACGACCCTGCGGCAGCACCGCGAAGTCATGGGTCAAATGCTCGAAACTATGGTGGTAACAGAACTGCTCAAACACGCCTCGTGGGCGGCGAACGAAACAACATGTGAGCACTACAGGGATCGTGATGGATACGAAGTTGATGTAGTTCTGCGCCAAGGTTCACGCGTTGTTGGAATCGAGGTAAAACTGTCGCAGTCCGTCTCTTCCACAGACGCACGCGGCCTGAAACGCCTTCGCACCGTGGCAGGCGACGACTTTCAGGCCGGTTACATTCTGTATGATGGTCGTTACCGAATTCAGCTAGACGACTCTATACATGCGCTACCGCTTTCGGCGATTCTAACCTGATTCGCCCTATTTGCGCTTAGCGTCAACCTTCTTGACTTCGGCAGCCGTAATCGTGGGCCCCTTGTTACCAAAGGAGTTATAGACATAGGTGATAACCGCTGCTATCTCCTCGGCAGTGTACTTTGCCGGCATTGGTGCCATCACGCCGTTGTAGTCCTTGCCATTGACCTTAATCTTGCCGTTAAGACCCTTGACGACGGCCTTGATGACGTCGTCCTTCTTGGTCTTTTGCAACCAGTCGCTCTTGGCTAGCGGTGGATAAACGGCGCCAAGTCCCTGGCCCTTGTCCTGATGGCAAGTCTTGCAATACTCGTTGTATACCTTTGCCCCCTTTTCCATGACTGGCTTGGGCTGAGCTTGAATGGTGAACGCAGCAATCGTGATCCCGATTCCGATGGATAACACACGTGCGATGGTCGACATTGAACTACTCCGATAAATGTGGTGATGATGTGACTATGGTTGAGAATGCGAACAACACGAAGCCCCCTGGTGATGGTTCGCCGTGGAAATTTTTGGGCTCACAAATGGGATGCCAAGATCCATTCCTCGGACGATGATTGCCCCTCCTACAAGAAAAGCTAACACGGGTGCAGCTAGGCGTAATCGCTGACGCATTGAAAGAGAGACCATGCTGGCTCCAAGACTTGCAACCAACATCGACGGAATGGTGCCGACGCCAAACGCTGCCATAAAGGCCATACTGCCGAACAGCGTACCCGCTGTGACAGATCCGACAAGGGCCGTGATAACGAGACCACACGGCAGCAGTCCATTGACGAGTCCGATAACGAATAACGAACCGGCATGCGGACGAGCCAACTGACGTCCAACGACCGAACGAACGATGGCGCTAACGCGAGCCGTTAGCCATGCGGGCACAACCGATCGGTGCAGTGCCAACTGAATGACGGCCATAACAACCATGAGACTACCCGCAACAATCGAGACGTACTGCCCTGCTCCGGCAATCGCTAGCCCTGTTCCGCCGATGCCAATAAGTGCACCAAGCACGGCATACATCGCCACCCTTCCCACGTTGTACGACAGTCGCCCTAGCACGAGAGAGCGTTTGCCCAACGTTGACGGCTGCGGCAATGCAAGTGCGAGAGGTCCACACATGCCTAAGCAGTGAAGACTCCCAGCAATGCCAAGTGCGAATGCAGCTAGTAGTTCCATTGTTTACCAGTACAAAGCGTGTTCATAGGCATAGTCGACGCCGGCATGCTTCCACGAGATCGTCAAGCGCCAACGTCCCTCCTGCAGGCCCTCCATAGGAATACGAAGTGTACCATCGGCACCAATCGCACCCGCCCATTCTGTATCCATGGCGGCAGCGTTTGGGCGCTCAAAGCGAACGCTTGCCGATACGTGTGCGTGCGATGCAGGCAATAACAGGACGAGAACTCCTGCCTCTTTTTCCAATCGCACCAGCGGCTTTAGAGCTGCCGTTCGAGCAGCAATAATGGCCCGTTGATCGTGCCCTAACGAGTGCTCGTAGTAGTCTGGCCGAACGAGGTCGATGGAGTGCGTAAACGTGAACGCCACCATCCCCAACGTCGCCAGCGCAAATGCTGTGTACACGATGGCGATGCGCCATCCCCAATTGAGCTTCATTGTTGACTTCCTGATTGTGACGTAAGAAAACTTGTCGTCTCTGTTTTTACAACGTTCTCGCCTTCTCGTACTTGAATCGTGACGCGGCCCACACCATTTACTACCGACTCCGGCGGAACGATTACCAGCAGACGTCCCTTGATTTCGGACCACGGCTTGACGCTCTTGGCGTCAACCAGTGGCTTGACCGTTGCCCCCTTCGGACTGATAACGTCAAACTGAATGTTGCGTGGGTTTGATGTCTTGTTGATGATCTCCACGCGATAGTAATTACCAACGCCTTCGGTTGTGGTTACCCATACTGAGCCCTCCTGGCGTAGCAAGGTTATCTCGATGTCGGACCGCAGCATAAAGAGCACTGAGACAACAGCAACCAACACAAGCCATACGCTACCATAGGCGGCAATTCGCGGTGTAAACCAGTGCGAAGCACCACTGCGTATTGCGTTCAAACTTGCATAGCGAATCAGGCCGCGGGGCTTCTTCACCTTGTCCATTACTGCATCGCATGCATCGATACAGGCGGTGCAATTCACACATTCCAGCTGAATGCCATTGCGGATATCAATACCCGTTGGACACACCGTAACACACTGATAACAGTCAACACAATCGCCCTTGCCCTCTCGGTCCTTGCCCTTGCCACGTTGCTCGCCCCGAACGGGGTCGTACGTAACGGCAAGTGTGTTTTCGTCGACCAAGGCCGACATGTAGCGACCGTACGGACAGACAATCACACACGCTTGCTCGCGAAACCGCGCAAACACAGCGTAAAACACACCGCTAAACAGCGTTAGAGGAATCAGCACGCCAGCATGCGCCGTAGGTCCGTCGCTGATGTAACGCAGAAGCGTATCGCTGGAAATCAAATACGCAAGGAAGACATTAGCGATGCCAAACGACAGTACTGCAAAGACGCTTTGTTTTACAACAGCGCGCCACAGTCTATCAAACGTCCATGGTCCACCGCGTCGGCGTGCCTGTTCCTTTGGGCCGCCGTCGATAAGCCACTCAATCCGGCGGAACATCATTTCCATGAAGATCGTCTGCGGACACATCCATCCGCACCAAATTCTTCCCAGTGTTGCCGTAAACAATGCCACGGTAACAACGCACAGCAGGAATATGAGAACTAACAGCCACATATCTTGTGGCCAGAAGGGTATACCAAACAGCACAAACGACCGGTCGAGAAGGTTGAGGAGCATAAACTGATGCCCCCCAACCTTCACGAATGGCGACAGCACGAAGAATGCTACCAGCACGATGCTTAACAACGTGCGAGCGGTGTAGTAGCGTCCCTTTTGCTGGCGAGCATATACCCACTTGCGCCGGCCATCCTTGGCAATACTTGCCAATTCGGCTCGAAATCGCTCGTGGTCCTCGACCGTGTCGATAATGCTCATAAATTAGCTCGGTTCCTTCGCACCGCAGAGTACATCGCGTTCTGGATCAACTGGCTTTGGCTCGGGCGGGTTTGTGCCCCGCATCGAGATGATATAACTGGCAACCTTTAGAAGGTCGTCGTCGCTCATCTTTGTGCTCGATCCGTACGGCAACATGCCCATTTCGGGGAATCCGCTTACGATGTTCTTTACGATTTCCTCGACGGAACAACCATGAAGCCAATGATCGTCTGTAAGGTTAGGTCCAACCATGCCGCCCATGTCTTCACGATGGCATGTTGCGCACAAGTGATCAGTTCCGTTAAAGATCTCCTTACCTCGTGCCAACGAAGCCGCATCGGTAAGCACCGTGAGTGCACCCATTTCCTTTTTCGGTGCTGCCGCAGCGCGTTCGGCCCACAGAGCCACTTCTGCCTCGTATTCTGCCACTTGCCCCTTATCACCAATGATGGGTGTTTCTAGCACGTGCCAGTTAACAAGATAGAGCACCGACATAACAATGGTTAGGTAGAAGCCATATAACCACCAACGAGGCAGGTCGTTGTCGAATTCACGAATCCCGTCGGCATCATGATCTAACAGGACGTCTTTGTTTTTGTCGCTCATGGTTGCTGCTCCATAGTGGTATTGGTAAGGGGCATTGTCTCATCAAAGGGAATCTGGCTAAAGCGATCCAACTTCGTGCGATCTGCACGTAGGAACCAGACAAGCAAGCCAGTGAAAAACACGAAGAATAGAAGTAGAGCAACGATTGGATAATATTCGATGCCCGGAATGTTGGAAAGCACATTACGAATCATGGCCGTTCTCCGAAATCGATGGAAGCTTCTTGATGTCGGTGCCAAGGCGTTGTAGGTAGGCAATCAACGCAATGATTTCCTTATTTGCATCTACGTCCTTAAACCCACTCTTGCGAAGGCCTTCTGCAATACCCTCGGCCTGCTTCGTTAAATCTTGCACCGCACTGCGCTCGTAACCTTCCTCGTAAGGCACACCAAGCTTTCGCAGAGTGATGATCTTACCCTCGGTATGCGATACATCCAGCTTGCGCTCGTACAACCACGGATATCGTGGCATAATGGACTTGGGTGAAGTCGATGTTGGCTCTAACATGTGCGTGTAGTGCCAGGCATCAGGGTATTTCTTGCCAACGCGATGCAAGTCTGGACCCGTACGTTTCGAACCCCACAAGAACGGACGATCATACACAAACTCACCGGCTTGGGAATACTGGCCGTAACGCTCGGTTTCAGACCTAAACGGACGGATCATCTGCGAATGGCAGCCAACACATCCTTCACGGATATAGAGGTCACGTCCCTCCAACTCCAGTGGCGTATACGGGGCAACGGTTGCAATCGTTGGAACGTTCGACTGAACTAAGGCAGTAGGTACGTATTCAACGATGCCGCCAACCAACACGGCCACAAGTGTTAGCACCGAGAATCGGAAAGGACGTGCTTCGAGAATGCGATGCCAGCCCTCCTTATGCGCGCTGGTCTCGCGTACCAGCGGTGCTGCTTGTGCTTCTTCGTTGGCAAGGAAGCTTCCACTCTTTGCCGTCTTCCAAAGGTTAAACACGCCGATACATGCGCCAATCAAATACAGCGTGCCACCGATGCTACGTAGCACATACATCGGGATGATGCGTAGCGTGGTTTCCAAGAAGTTGGGGTTGGCAAGCGTTCCGTCGGCGTTGAACTCCTTCCACATAAGCGACTGCGTAATGCCGCCGAAGTACATCGGAATGGCATAGAAGAGTATGCCAAGCGTCATGGCCCAGAAGTGCCAGTTGGCCAGCTTCAACGAATACAACTTCGTGCGCCACATCCGTGGGAAGATGAAGTACAACATGGCGAACGTAAGGCCACCATTCCACGCAAGAGCACCGATGTGCACGTGGCCAATAATGTAGTCGGTGTAGTGTGCAATGGCGTTCACGTTCTTGAACGACAGCATCGGTCCTTCGAATGTCGACATGCCGTAGGCAGTAATACCCACGACCATGAACTTGAGAACGGGATCCGTACGAACCTTGTCCCACGCTCCGCGAAGCGTAAGAAGTCCGTTCACCATGCCACCCCACGACGGAGCAATGAGCATCACCGAAAATACGGTTCCAAGCGACTGAGCCCAGTCTGGCAGTGCCGTATACAGCAAGTGGTGCGGACCAGCCCAGATGTACAGGAATACAAGTGCCCAGAAGTGGACGATCGACAGTCGATACGAGAAGATAGGCCGATCTGCTGCCTTTGGAATGAAGTAATACATGATTCCCAAGAACGGCGTCGTAAGGAAGAATGCAACGGCATTGTGTCCATACCACCATTGTACAAGGGCATCCTGAACACCTGCATATGCCGAATAACTCTTGAGCAGCGAAACAGGAAGTTCGAATGAGTTTACAACGTGAAGCAATGCTACAGTAAGGAACGTAGCGATGTAGAACCATAGAGCTACATACATGTGCTTTTCGCGACGCTTGGCGATGGTTCCAAGCATGTTCCAACCAAACACTACCCAAACGAGCGTAATCAGAATGTCGATTGGCCATTCAAGCTCTGCATACTCCTTGCTTGTGGTAATACCAAGCGGTAGTGTTACGGCCGCCAACACAATAATCGATTGCCAACCCCAGAAGTGGATTCGACTAAGCGTATCGCTGAACATCCGTGCCTTACAAAGGCGCTGCAGCGAATAGTACACGCCAAAGAATATGGCATTGCCTGCAAAGGCAAAAATGACGGCGTTGGTGTGGAGTGGACGTAGCCTACCAAACGACAGCCATTCGATGCCGCCTAAGAAATTTGGTACGTACAGCTGGATGGCGATGATAAGACCTACCAAGAAGCCGACGATGCCCCACATAGCAGCAGCGATAGCGAACATCTTGACGATGGTATTATCATACGAGAACGACTCCAGACCTCGTGGTGGTGCCGTGCTCGATGAAGTCGATGCAGAACTCATGTATGCCTTTCTGATGAGTTGGTGAACGTTGATTGCGTTAATACTGATTGATGTGCTTGCGTTGGAAGCGGTTCGTCGAGAACCATGCGAATAGCCGGTGTGTCTACGTCTTCGTACTGACCATTTCTTGTGGCCCACAGGAATGCCACAAGGAAGACCGTGCTCACAAGGAGACTTGCCACGATGAGAAGAATAATTACGCCCATTGATACCTCCCGACCGAGCGACGCGCGCCCACGACGCTGATGGCGATTACGGTGAGCGAACTTACAGGCATGAGTATGGCAACAACAAGAGGCGAGAGCAAACCCATTACAGCAAGTGTAAGCCCAACAGCGTTGTATACCATCGATACGATGAAGTTTACCCAGACGGTGCGACGTGTGGCCTTTGCAACGGCCAACAGTGCTGGCAAGGCCGTTACGGCGTTTGCTCTCATGATGACGTCGCAGGCCGGAACGATCGTCGCTGTGTCGTCGGTCACGGCAATCGCAACGTCGGCTGCCCCAAGGGCTGGACCGTCGTTTAGGCCGTCGCCAATCATGACGGTGCGCCGACCGCCAACCTGGTGCCCGTTAATGGCGCGCACCTTGTCGTCGGGCATTGCGTTGAACATCATTTCATCATCATGAAACACACCAGTAAACAACGAGCGATCACGCTCGGAATCGCCCGACACCAGGCGCACGTCGTTGCCGTTACGCAGTGTTTCAACAAGTGCGGATACACCTTTGCGAATGGCACTGCGCAGGTAAACGCGAGCACGCAGTTCCCCATCAATGGCTATATGTGTTGCACCAGACGTCTCGCCACTGGATTCCGACTCAAGACGGCCGCCGCAGGCTTGCTCTACCCAAGCGGCATTGCCAATGACGACGTCACGTCCGTCGACTACAGCATACACTCCGCAACCAGGTACTTCACGCACCGACGCTGGCAGTGGCACAGCGTTGTGAGGCAAAGCCTCGTACAACGCACGACTTACAGGATGTGTACTTTGTGATGCAACCGCTGCAACGAGCAAACGCTCAGCCGCGTCAAGTCCTTCCAATCCCTCGGCGATAGCTGTCGACTGCGTGAGTGTACCCGTCTTGTCGAATACAACAGTGTTGACGTTCGACAGCTCGATAAGGGCACCAATGTTCTTCAAAAAGACGCCGTGTCGTGCCAGGCGTCCCATAGCTGTTCCAAGGGTCACCGGTGCAGCAAGCGTAAGTGCACATGGGCAAGCAATGATGAGCACGGCGGTAAGGACCTGTAACGACATCGATAGATCAGGCAACCACCACAACGCCCCGCCCACGGCAATGGCTACGGCAGAAACAACGAACACCTTGCCAAACCGCGTTGACACATCTAAGAGTGTCGACCGCTGCTTTGATGTCGTCTGACGCTCCCACAGTGACGTTAGGTAGCCACGGTGCGCTTCGCGCGCAACCGTGCAAACGATAGCCCGGCCAAGCACACGTCCGCCAGCATGTACAGTATCGCCAGCCACACATTCTACTGGGGTGCTTTCGCCTGTAACGAAGGCGTAATCAACGTAGGCCACTGGACTATCGAGCGTAGCGTCACAAGGTACAACCTCGCCTGGCCGCAGCGACAGAACGTCGCCAATACGCACGGCGTCAATCGGCACGTTTGTCGATGCCCCTTGATCGATACGGCGAACTGTAAGTGGGAAGAACGAGCGCCACGTGCGATCGAACGATACGGCATCGAAGGCCTTCTGTTGGAAGAGTCTGCCAACGAGCAAGAAGAACACTAAGCCGTTGAAGGAATCTAGGTAGCCCTCGGTGGTGCCCGTGGCAACGTCGGCAATGCTGCGAACGAATAGGATGGCAATTCCAAGGGCTACGGGGACGTCGAGCGTTAGCGCTCGATGTTTGAGGGCCGCCCAAGCTCCGGAGAACCAAGGAGTTGCTGAGTACAGAAGTACTGGGAGCGACAAAAGGACGCTGGCAACAGCAAACACAAGGTCGAGCCCGTTTGGCAAGGCGGCGTCGCCAGCCAGATACCGAGCGATGCTGAAGATCATGACGTTAGCCATGGCAAAGCCAGCTACACCAAGGCGAAGGTAGATAGCGCGCGTTTGCGCCGCCGATTGTGTGCTACCGCGCTCGGCCGTTACTACAGGCGGATAGCCCAACGATGCCAACAACGAAGCAACGGCCGGTACCGTCGTGCGCGACAGGTTGGCATCGATACGCACGGTCTTGCGGAGTAGGTCAACGCGAGATTTCAGAATGCCGTTGTCTAAGCGCTCCAAGCGCTCCAACAGCCACACGCACGACGCACAGTGGATGTTAGGAACGGTAAATACGAGTTGGGCATGGTCACCCACTTCGCTCTCCACAACCAGCGAACGTGCCGTTGGGTCGTCGAACGCACTATAATCGAACGAACCGATTGGTGGTGGCGCGATAGGACGCTCGGTCGACACATCGTAATACGAGCAAAGACCATTCTCCTGCAAAATGCCGTACACAGCCCTGCAGCCGTCACAACAGAACACCAACGGTTCGGCATTGGCCATCGACGTAGGAACTCGTTCACCGCAGTGGGCACAGCATACCACGCTGTGCTCTGACCGCGATTCCAACTTCCCGCCCTCTCCTAATGCGTTCATCGGAGTCCTTTGTCTTTAATACGACTACAACCTTGCCAGAGCGCTCTCAACGTATACATGACTATACCTTGGCGTTTGCTAAACGGACGTTCAGTTGGTTGGCTCGCGCTGCAAGCACTGCGAGTGTTGTCTTCTTAGCGATCGCCGTAAATCGCTGGCGGATTTCGACATAGTTCTCATGGGCTGGACACGGTTCTTCGTATCCACATCCTGGCAACCCAAGCATACACGTCGTAAATATCTCCCCGCCGTCGATAGCACTAATGACATCGTACAACGTGATGTGTGCTGAGGGCTTTGCCAGTGCTACCCCACCCTTTGGCCCTCGGTACGACAAAAGGATGCCAGCTTGCGTGCATTGCTGCAACACCTTCGTAAGGAAGTGAAACGAGATGTTGAGCTTTTCGGCTATCGTGTTAATCGACACGTAGTCGGAACCGCTATTGGCGGCTACGTAAATCATGGCTTGAACGCCATACGTACATGCTTTTGACAGAACCACGGTACTACCGAAATGTGTCGTTGCTGACGAGTTTAATTTCGGACTCGATCAACTGAATACGAAACTACACATTTCGGACAATCTTGTCAAGATTTATTTTCGACCGTCCTCGTGAGCCCTGCGGTACCTGCGTTACATGAACTGTGGAAAGCGTGATGGACTGGCTTCGTGCATCATGGCATAGACGGCGTCAAACACGTG
>JALHPC010000010.1:0-51543 GCA_022842685.1 Candidatus Kapaibacterium sp. | reverse complement strand
TGGCTTCGACCAGTAGTTACCGTCGGTGCCATATGCAGGCCGATGTTCCTTTGCCGTAAGAGTGCCCGGGCGTTGGTCGAGGTGTCGCCAGGCATTCTGCTCTTCCAGTACTTTCTGCATCATGTACGCAGTTGTGCCTCCTGGAACATCTTCATCATAGAATAGCACTCTGTTGGTTTTGGCAACCGACGATGCAATCACTCCAGTTGTATCAAAAGGTAACAGCGTCTGCACATCCACAACTTCTACGCTAATGCCAACAGCTTCCAGCAAAGCAGCAGCATCAAGCGCAACACGCACACTAGCGCCATAGGTAACCACAGTAACGTCGCTGCCTGCCTTTACAACCTCGGGAATGCCAAGAGGAACGGTAAACGTTCCAACATTACTTGGCAAGCGTTCCTTTAGTCTGTAGCCATTAAGCACTTCAACAATGAGTGCGGTCTCGTCGGTTTGCAACAGCGTGTTGTACATGCCTGCTGCTTGCGTCATGTTTCGCGGCACGCATACATGTACGCCTCGCACGAGGTTAATGATGCCAGCCATGGGCGACCCGGAATGCCAAACCCCTTCAAGACGATGCCCACGAGTGCGAACGATTACTGGCGACTTCTGGCCTCCACGAGTCCTCCACTGTACCGTGGCAAGGTCATCGCTCATCAGCTGCAAGGCATAGAGCAAATAGTCCAGGTACTGTATCTCGGCAATGGGCCGTAAGCCACGCATTGCCATACCAATCGCCTGCCCAAGAATGGTGCACTCGCGTATTCCAGTATCGCCCACACGTAGTTCGCCAAAGCGAGCTTGTAGCCCAGCAAATCCCTGATTCACGTCGCCAAGTTTTCCAACGTCTTCGCCAAATGCAATCACTGCCTGATCGCGTTGGAATGCTGCTTCAAAGCATGCATTCATAACTTCAGAGCCATTCACCATCGGGGCGTCGTCGGCAAACACTGCCGGCACAACCGGTACGCTCGACAACCGCTCACTGCCCTCACTATGCAAGTGGCTGCTGTAGTAAGGGGCAACGGTTGCATCGTATGCCGTACGCCATGCGGCTAATGCCTGCAAGGCAGGCGTTGGCGTCGTCCGAGCTGCTACTAATGCTCGATGGGTGTAGGCCATGATGTCTCGGCGGAATGGCTCGCGCAGCGCGCGTAACTGACGAGCACAATCGGCGACGATCTCACGAACGTCACCAGCCAATGTCTCTGCAAGAGATTCAATGAGAACTGTCGCCTGCTCAAGCTCGGCACGAATGGGATTCGAATAGGCCGACCAGGCAGACTGCTGCCACTGTTTGACAGCCACAATGGCCTCGGCATCTATCGCATCGAGCTCGTCGGACGTTGCAATGCCCTGTTCTACCATCCACGTCCGCATACGGCTTATGCCGTCGAAGTCTTTTTCCCACTGCAGACGTTCAGGCGACTTATATCGCTCGTGACTGCCCGACGTAGAGTGCCCCTGGGGCTGCGTCACTTCGGTTACGTGGACGATTTGTGGAACGTGTTCGGCCCTTGCAGTAGCAGCCGCCTTCTCATACGTCTGAACCAATGCGGGATAGTCCCACGCCTTTACAACATGAACATCATATCCGTCCCGACTGCCTGGAGCACGTTGGAATCCACGAAGCAGTTCACCTACGTCACTCTTAGTTACTTGTACGTCGTTCGGTACCGAGATGCCATAGCCATCATCCCATACGCTAACAACTGCAGGGGCACGCAACACGCCAATGGCGTTGATCGACTCCCAAAACATGCCTTCGGCACACGACGCATTGCCAATTGTTCCAAAGGCAACTTCGTTGCCGTTAACACTGAACCGCTCGTCGATACCTAGAGCCCGATAAATCACCGAGGCATACGCTAAGCCCACAAGACGTGGCATTTGCGACCCCGTAGGGCTGACGTCGGCCGACACGTTGTAGCGATTGGTTTGCGGTAGGAACGATCCGTCCTTGGTAAGGAATCGTGTAGCAAAGTGCCCATTCATGCTGCGACCTGCCGATGCTGGTTCAGCTTCGATGTCGGTGTGGGCATAGAGCTGAGCAAAGAACTTTTGCACATCGCTCTCGCCAATGGCGAACATAAATGTCTGGTCGCGATAATAGCCAGAACGCCAATCTCCTGGCTTGAACGCTGCAGCCATAGCCACTTGAGCGATTTCCTTGCCATCGCCAAAGATGCCAAACTTGGCCTTACCCGTGAGTACCTCACGTCGGCCCAAATACGAGGCCTGCCGACTTTCGACGGCTATGCGGTAGTGGCGAAGGATGGTATCGCGACTCACGTCAAGCGTAGCCCCATGCCCTGCGTTGCCGTTCGACGTCGTTGTTGTACTCGTCTTCTGCGAAGATTGTTTGCCGTGCGTCTTCTTCATAAGCCGCGCAAAATACGGAATCCGGTCCGGGCAACACGGTTACCAACAGCGATTACTCACCACTGTCATCAAACAGCCGTGCCTGTTGAGGTGCCCCCTCGGTGTCTGCTCGTACAATGGCCGTGGCCTGCCGTAGTGTCTCTTCGAGGTTGTTATTCACGAGCACTTCGTCGAACGTATCCCGATGGGCCATCTCCATCTCGGCACGCGACAAGCGTAGCTCCACTTGTTCGGTCGTCTCGGTTTGCCGGCTCCGCAATCGATGCGCAAGCGTCTCCATATCCGGGGGCGCAACGAAGATGAGCAGCGTCTCTGTTGGAAAGGCGTTGCGGAGCGACAAAGCGCCCTTAACATCGACATCGAAAATGAGGAAGTCGCCACGGTTGAGTGCCTCTTGAACGACGCTACGCAGGGTGCCGTAGTAGTTCCCAAAGATCTCCTCGTACTCGATTAAATCGCCTCGTTCGATACGTGCCCTAAACTCGTCGCGTGATAGGAAGAAGTAGTCTTTCCCGTGTCGCTCGCCGGGACGTTGCGACCGCGTTGTGGCCGAGACGCTGAACGACAAAAACGGGAACTCCTGGAGCAAGTGCCTCGCAACAGTAGTTTTGCCAGCGCCGCTTGGCGCACTAAGAACAATGAGATGCCTCGCCATAGTTACTCGATGTTCTGAACTTGTTCACGCATCCGTTCCATGTCTTCCTTCATTCCTACAACCACGCGGGCAATGTCGGCATCATTACACTTCGAGCCAATGGTATTGACTTCACGATTCATCTCTTGCAGCAAAAAGTTGAGCTTTCTGCCTGCAGCAGCATTCGTTGCCATGGTTTCCCGAAAGAACTTGATGTGGCTTCGAAGTCGAGTACATTCTTCGGCAACGTCGAGCTTCTCGGATAACAGGATGATCTCGAGTTGTAGACGCTGTTCATCGACGCCATCAGACATCAATTGAGCAACACGTTCGCGTAACCGTTCACGCTCTGCTGGGATGCGCTGCGCAGAGCGTTGTTCAACGTCGGCTAGCGATGTTTCAAGACTTGCCAGACGCCCGTCAAAGTCCCGCTCTAGCTCGGCCCCTTCCTTGTCGCGCATCATCGTCAACGACTCGGTGGCTGCCACGATAAGCGCAGCAAGTTCGGGCCAAGGGTCGGGCGCCTCGGCGTCGTCCGATGCCCCTTGGAAGATAGCTGGAATAGAAAGGATGTCGGCGAGTGTGATGTCGCCCGACAAATGGAGGTCGTGGTGCAGTGTGCGTAGTTGTTCTGCGGCTGTGCGGGCTACGGCAACGTTAAGAACAGGTGCCTGTGCGGAAGATTCTTCGACGCGGATAAAGAGACTAACGCTACCGCGCGAGACGCGCTCGCGAACCAGTTCGCGGATGGCCAGTTCTTTGTCGGACCACTGCTTGGGGAGCCGAGTGGAGAGTTCAAGGTGGCGCCCGTTTACCGTGCGCACCTCGACGGTACAAGGTTGACTATTGACAGTTCCCTCGGCGCGGCCGTAGCCGGTCATACTTCGGAGCATAATTGGATAGATAGGTGCTAAACGAATGCGTCAATGGCGGCAAAGATAGCGAGTGCCGAGTGCCAACACCCTATGTAGATTTGCAAGAGCATGGTACCAACAACCAGTGAGACCGTTCACCCAGCTGCAGCAATCATGAGGACAGAGCTGCCAACGCTACCAACCGTTGCGCTCGTGTGCGGCTCGGGTTTTTTGCAGGCGCTGCAGTCGTTCCCCCTCGTCGTGTGGAACGTTGCCGATTTGCCGTCTATGCCAGCCGTGACGGTGCAAGGACATGGTCGTACGGTTGAACTACATGTTATCCATGACGTTCCCACACTGGTGTTTACTGGCCGCTATCATCTGTACGAGGGGCATTCCGATGATGCTGCCATGACCAACCTTGACATTGCACATAGTTTAGGTGTCTCGAAGGTTGTACTAACGAATGCGTCAGGAGGTATTCACCCACGGATAGCACGCGGTGACGTGATGTTGATTCAGGATGTGATGGATGCCACCTCTCGACCAATGCCACCTGTTGCGCGCTCCTCAAAGCGATCGCCCATTGATCCAGAGGCCGTCAAGCATGTTGCATCTGCGCTAACACACGAACACCTGGCGTATTGCCTGGGTACGTATGCTCAAGTGCTGGGACCGACCTACGAGACGAGAGCCGAAGTGCGAATGCTGCGACGAATGGGAGCCGACGTTGTAGGAATGTCTACTGCACGCGAAGCACTGTATGCCTCTTCGCTCGGCATAAGCGTCGTGGCGCTTTCGCTCGTCACGAATGTAGCTTCAGACGTTCAAACCCCAGTTGTTGATCATCACGACGTACTCGACCTTGCGATGGAACGATCGTCACATGTGTGCGCCATCATCGAATCAACCGTACGTGCCGTGGGAACAGCTTGAGCGAATGGCGTATCTTTGCGCCTATGAAATTTGCTGGTACAATCGTAGTGTGCGCCACACTTGCGCTGTTGCTTGGGTCTTGCCGCTCTGGCTTCGTCAGTCCGTATAAGGTTCGCGGATTACGCGTTTCCGAACCAATTTTTGAGATTCGAGGAATGCGCCTTCCCGACTCGTCGGTGCGTTTCTCCTTCGTTGCTGAACCACGTATCCGCACTGCCGATCCAACCATTCGCTGGGTTGAACTTTCTGTACGCTCGTCGGACATAGCAGCTCCGGACACGCTGGTGATGAATACGTCTGATATCGTCGTCGAGGGCAGCAGGCATGGGAAGCTGCTCATCGGCAGCGTTCTGTGGGAAGGTCCATCGGCCGCAGCTAGTGCGTCCGCACAAAGCGAAGTAAGCGTTCTAACGTCATCAGATCACTTAGTATACTCTCAAGCCATCTCGTATCAGCCGGCAACGCCGCTGGACATGTTACCGTTCTCCTATCGAACGTCCGACTCACTTCTCACAGTTGGGGTAGTTGCCGTTCGCGTGTTTACGCCCAAAGGTGAATACCTTCCATCATCGGAACGAGTTCGCCTGATCATATCCGATCAAAAGGGCAACGTAGTTTGGCGTTCCGATGCAGGCATGCAGTATATGACCCTTGTTGGACAGGTGGAACCAACGCTTGAGGGACGTACCGAGCAGTATACCTCGCAATGGAATGGCGTCGACCTACAGGGAAACGCCGTACGACCCGGCACCTACGAGTGCGAAATCGTCATCCCTGCGCGCCCAACACCATATAGTGTGCGCACGTCGGTTCAATGGCCGCCACGCTAACGCTAGAGCAAGCAATGTCTCATGCCGTAGTCCTTGCCCGCAGGGGCACTGGCTACGTAAGCCCCAACCCTCGTGTTGGCTGTGTGCTGTTACATCACGGTACCATCATCGGTGAGGGCTGGCACCAACACTATGGCGGACCACATGCCGAAGTCGAAGCGCTTCGGTCGTGTGCCAACCTACCGCCAGACGCAACACTTGTCGTAACGCTAGAACCCTGTAGTCACACGGGTAAAACACCACCCTGCGCCGATGCCATCGTTGCAGCAGGCATTCGCCACGTTGTGGTTGGTTCTGTCGATCCGAATCCGCTCGTCGCTGGACGTGGTATCGAGCGCCTTCGATCGTCGGGCATTCGTGTAGATGTAGGCGTTGGCAACGATGACTGTGTCGAACTCATTCGTGGCTTCTCTACATTCATCACGACGTCGCGGCCCTACGTAGCGCTCAAGCTTGCACAATCTCTCGATGGTTCGATAATGTCGTCAACACGTCGGTCGTCGTGGATCACTAGTCTTGCTAGCCGACAACACGTCCATGCTCTACGCGCTGAATTTGATGCCATCCTCGTGGGGGTTGGTACGGTCATTGCCGACAATCCACTACTGTCGGTTCGCCACGTCGACCTCCCCTCCCCACGTCGTTTCGTGCTCGACCCACACCTTCGAACACCAATTGATTCTCAGCTCGTTCAGACTGCTAACACGATTCCAACAACCATACTTACACATCCCGACCGCGTTGCTGAGGCCGATTCGCTGCGTTCTTACGGCGTTCGCGTTTCGGCCACACCAATACACGAGGAGAAGGTCAACATTGCCTCGCTCCTAACACTTCTTCATTCCGAGAACGTAACGAGTCTTCTTCTTGAAGGGGGCGCCGCAACAGCTTCGGCATTCCTTGAGGCCGATGCAGTCGACACGCTGCATCTACACGTCGCTCCAATGTTGTTGGGCAACAGCCCCCGATGGTTCAACGTTAATGTTGATGATCCTGCTTCTGCACCACGTTGGCAGACGGCTAGAGTTCGTCTGGTAGACTCTGATGTTCATCTTACCTATCACCGTAAGCAACGTAGCAACGATGTACCGGATTAAGCCAACCGCTGTGATACTCGCAGCAGTAGTTGTCCTAGCCATAGGCACGCAGTTGGCCGTAACTCAGACCAGCCAACGATGGCAGCCAGCCGTTACAGCGGCGGCAGAAGGGCGCTGGACTGAGGTTGTGTCACTCACGAAGTCCATTGAATCTGACAAAAAGGCCCCTCCACAAGTCATTCTCTTGCGAGCCGTTGGACTCATGCGAACGAACGACCCGTCGGGTGCTGCCCGCATAGCGCGGCTGGCCATTCGCAAGGATCCCTCGATGGTTGAGGCCTACCTAACGGCAGCCGAGGCCGACCGACAATCGAATCAACATGACTCTGCCGCTGCAGTGCTGCGCCGAGCCCTCCGGCGTTACCCCGACGATGCGCGGCTTCATATGAGTCTAGGCCTTGGCCTAGCCCTTACGGGCAGGTGCGACGAGGCCATTGTACCTCTCGAAGAGGCCATGTTCCGACGTCCGACGAACCTTCCCATCGTTAAACAACTCGCCCAGTGTCTGGCCGCTGTCGACCGAACGCAGGAAGCCGTAGATCTTTATCAGCAGATACTTACTTCCGATCCAACCGACCGCGCCATTCGTACTGCTCTCGCCGAAGGCCTCGTCGTGCTTGGCCTGGCTGATTCAGCCACGGCGGTGTACCACAACCTATGGCTCGCAGATAGTACCAACGTCCGCCTAGGCATTGCCTACGGAGCGGCCCTGCACCAGGGTAAGCGATATGCCCAGGCCGCTGCGGTTTTACGCAGAGTGGCGCTTCTTGCGCCAGACAGCGCATCGGTGTTTTACAATCTTGGAATCGCTGCATTTGCCGCGGGGCAGCCAGACTCGGCCATTCGCGCCTATCGTCGAGCCATTCAGCTACAACCAACGTTTCCTGAGGCATACTTCAACATGGGCATTGCCTACGATGCCCGCGGATTTGTCGAGGACGCCGTTGTTGCCTTCCGCCGTTGCGCCACACAAAGCCGGTCGCTTGCTTCGGCAGCATACAACCGCATTGCCGAGGTAATGCGCAATCAGAATCGCATCGATGATGCTCTAGAGTTTCACGACCACGCGCTATCGTTCGACGCCAGCAACGTCTACCTGATGGCCGCCAAGGGTCACACCTATTTGCTGGGCAATCGGTTTGCCGAAGCGATTACCTATTTAGAACCATTGGCCCAACAGTATCCAACGAGTGCCGACATCCTGCACGCCCTTGCACGGAATTACGTGCGAAGCGGGCGCCGCGCCGACGCTACACGAATAGCCGAACGGCTTGACGCAATGAATGCCTCGTTTGCCTCGGAAATACGCGAAATGATGAAATGAACCACGTTACCTGTTGTCGGCTCCTTCTTATAGCTCTTGCTTCGGCCGTTATGCTAACGGCAACCATGAATGCGCAAACGACGATGTCGACTACGGCCCGTACAGCCATCGACACTGCTCTCGCTTCCGTTGGATGGCGCCTTAGCGACCTAGCAATGCCGCCCGACTTGCTTGACCGCGACGTTCATCGCACGGCGATGCACGACTCGTTATTCAGTGCCCCTTTCCGTGTACTCGATGATGTGACGAGAATGACATCGGCGCTAAGGGGGCAACGCGACGAGGACTTCGAATCGGTAATGGATGAATGCCTACTCATGATGGGGATGGGAGCGTTCAGAGCTCGATCCTACGACATGCAAATTACGGCCGACCAGACTTCGCAGCGACTAGGCATTGATCCCGCCACACGAACAGGATTTGTTGGAAGCACGGTCTTATATCGGTACTTGCAAGCCCTTGTATTGGCTAGCGACGACGTGGCAACACTCAACACGGCGTTCAGAAGAAACCGTGCAGTGTTCGACCATGCAGA
Organism: Candidatus Kapaibacterium sp.; assembly: GCA_022842685.1. Lineage (GTDB taxonomy): Bacteria > Bacteroidota > Ignavibacteria > Kapaibacteriales > Kapaibacteriaceae > JALHPC01. The sequence continues at coordinate 42,948 of JALHPC010000010.1, read as the reverse complement.
TTCCATGTGGATGAGCAGTACGGAATCGGAATCGGCTTCACTATGGGAGTTGTCCGACGACGAGGAACGCGGCCGACAAACGGCCATAGGATTGTTCGATGCGGGGATGCTGCCTGGACTGCATCAGGCAATTGTTGCCGGGCTAAGTCTGCACGGACAACTTCGAACCTATATGCGAGCGAATCAGAGCTCACACGACCTGCTACTCGACTCTGTAAAGACTGTAGAGTTTGAGACCGTTATCGGGCGTGTAGCACTGGGTGGGCCGGGCGACGACACATACCGCGGGCGCTATGCGCTGATTCTCGACGTTGGTGGCAACGACACATACGTCGTTGATGACGGTTCAAAGGCTGCCGCCGCGAATGTATCCGTGCAGGTCATCATCGACATGCAAGGCAACGACACGTATCGAGGGAACGGCTATGCCATTGGTGCCGGCATTGGAGGCATTGGTATCGTTGTCGATGCTCAGGGCGATGACGTTTATATGACGGGCGACTTCTCTGCCGGCTGCGGTTTATTCGGCTATGGAGTGATTGACGATTATCGTGGGAACGACCTCTATATAGGTGGCCAAAACGCGCAGGCAGCCGGCATCTTTGGTGTTGGCGTACTGCGCGATCACGCTGGCATGGACGCATATCGTGCCCATGCCCAGGCCCAGGGATTTGGCGCAACCAGAGGAATCGGCATTCTTCACGACCGTTCTGGTAATGACTCCTATACTGCAGCGAGCCCGTTTACCGACGTGTTACGGTACGAAGCACACCATGTAACCTTCGCCCAGGGCGCCGCTCTTGGCCACCGTCCTATTGCGTCAGGGGGCATCGGCATTCTCAGCGACGACGCCGGCAACGACCATTATACCTGCGACATTTATGGGCAGGGCACTGCCTATTGGTTTGGCCTAGGCGCACTGGTTGATCGCAACGGCGAAGACCGCTATCAGGCATATCAATATGCCCAGGGCTCCGGCGTGCACTTCGCCAATGGTTACTTGCGCGATTTCGATGGCGACGATGTGTTCGTATCTCACGGTGTATCGCAGGGCTGTGGTCACGATATTGCGACGGGCGTCTTACTTGACGAAGCTGGTAACGACGTCTACGTCGCCGAGAGTCTGTCGATGGGCGCTGGTAATGCTAACGCGATTTCACTTCTGCTCGACGTTGCAGGAAACGACTCATACTCTGCCATGAACGTTTCGAATACGATGGGCTATAGCGACTTCCGTCGGCAATACGGCATGCTAGGAATGTTTATCGACGCTGGCGGACGTGACCAGTACAGCGAAACCACGCGCAACGCCGATGTACGCTTGCAGTCAACCTACGGAGTGTTTGCCGACGTCGAACTTTCGCCAACAACAGCAGCCACGTCAACGATTGCCACACCAAACTACGTCGACATGCCGTTGGCATCAACCGCCGATAGCTTACTCATACAAGCTTCGGCTGCCCCGCTTCGGTTTCAGAACAATGTGCGCCCTGCAAGAGATCGATTAGCGGAACTCGACAGTACCGTACTCACGACGCTTGCTGAACACCTGGGCACTGGAATGCCTCGACTTCGCCTAACACTCGAAGATGTTATCCCACGCTTACATGCTCGTATGCCCGAGTCGGTCGAGCAACTTGTTGTCGATAGTTTGTCGAGCACGTCTCTGCCTGTCGTGAGTCTTTGCGCCACACTGGCAAGCAAAATCAAGTCGACTGCTTTCCGGCAGCCATTAACGCAGCTTGCCGAGTCGTCGGATTGGCGTCTCCGACGCATCGCTCATCATTCGCTCGGCGAGGCTAATGACACAGCGTCACTCCCAACGCTCGCAATCGGTCTGGGCGATGTTCACCCGTATGTTGCAGCCAGAGCGGCCTATCATGTAGGACGTTTGTCGAACGTGACGGCGCTTGAACAACTCTCCCCTTCCCTTCGCTCCATTCATCACATTGTGCGATTCTCTGCTATCGAGGGCATCATTCGCGGGACACGACTACCCGCTGCATCGGTTCTAGATTGGCTCGACCAAGAGCGAGATCCCATTGCGTGGACCTCTGGCCTACGCTTGCTTGCGGCGTGCGACACAACAACCGAAAGTGCAGCTGCTTTCTATGCATGGTATGGCAACGTGTCGCCCAAACGCCGGCACCACGTTGATCGTGTCCTTCATTCGCTACCTGCTTTCTGGTCATCATCTGTCCGCACAGCTCCGATAGCACCTGCCCCCCCAACCAAACCCAAGCGTCGCAAACCTAAGCCAGCATCGATAGTAGCACCCAAGCCATGATTCGGCATTCTAACACGCTCCAACGTGTTGCCAACGAACTCAACGGGTTGTTGGCTGGCGCAACGCTTGTCGACACCTATTCTCCCGAGAAGTATGCCGTTGCCCTCATCTTTAGCAACATCCATGGCCAACTCTTCAACGTATATGCCTCTGTCCATCCGCAAACCGGCCGCGTGAGCGTTCGACGCTCGATTGGCAAACCGCGCACCAACCTCTTCCAGCCGTTTTCCGACCGCATCGGCGACGTATGCCATGCCGTAACCAAGCATAGCGACGACCGCATCATCAGCTTCTGGTTTCCGTCCCACGTTCTTCATATCCTCCTCTTTGGAGGGGGCACCGGTAATATGCTCGTAACGAGCGATGGCTGCGTTGTAGAAGCTCTCAAACATCGCGAAGCACTTGTTGGACAACCACTCCACCTTCCACCCGCCGGCAAGGCGCGCCCCAGTTGGTATGACTACGTCGCGCGCACTCAGCCCAACCTAGCAGACCAGATTGAGTCTTCAACATCGTATTTCGTACTCGACATCGATGGTACGCCAACGTTTTCGGTGGTTTGTCCAGCAGACGTCACGGTGCTGTACTCAACCAGCGACATCTTCGAGGCCATCGAACGAACCGTTGCATTGCGCCTGTCGCGACAGTCATTCGATGAACAGCGTCGCAAGACAATAGCCGACACCCAGAAGCAACTCGCAAAGGCCGAAAAGGCGCTTGCCGCCCTGAACGCTGTTGCGGCACAGGCGTCGAAAGCCCCCCAGTTACGACGCGAAGCCGATCTTCTCATGTCGACGCCCGATCTTCACCGCATTGGCGCAAGCGATATCGACGTGATGGACACCGACGGAACGACGATGCAGCTTCGGCTCGACCCTCGACTATCGTTACTCGAAAACGCTACGGCGCGATACCATAAGGCCAAAGATGCCGACCGCGCCCATGAAGAACGCATCGCGCGATTACCCATCGTAGAACGCGAGGTTGCATTCCTGCGGCAACGGCTGCAAAATGCCGAGCGCGCAACATCGCTCGAAGATCTCAGCGCACCGTCCGATGCAGCGCGAACACAGAAGTCAGGACGTAATCGTGAGGCAGCGCCTGTATTCAGGCAGTTTGTACTAGCTACAGGATTTACTCTATACGTGGGGCGTAATGCCGCCAACAACGATGAGTTAACCATGCGGTTTGCTAAACCGCAAGACTGGTGGTTTCATGCACGAGGTGTCCAGGGCTCTCATGCCGTGCTTCGGTCAGTCAGAAGTAACGAACGTCCACCACGCCACGTAATCGAAGCCGCTGCTGCTATTGCGGCATGGTACTCCTCTGCGCGCAACAGTGCCTGGGTGCCCGTTATCGTGACGCAGAAGAAGTGGGTACGCAAGCCGCGTAAATCCGCCGTAGGCGCTGTGACGGTGGAACGCGAAGAGGTGCTGCTTGTCCAGCCCCATTTGCCAAACACTATCGAGTAAGTGTAAGCAACCGTCTCCGGCCGTCGCTTACGGCCGTGACATAGTATCGTCCGCTGGGCAAATCATGAACGTCTAGTGCAAGCTGGCCACGACTGTCTGACTTCTGCGCATGCTCTCCGCCATTCATGTCCACGACCGTCACAGCAATCGATCCAGTCGAAGAGAATGCGACGATGTGATTATCGCGAACATCAACCCGAAGGACCTCAGCATCCAGCGAATCTCTCTTTCGCGCTGGCTCTATGGGCGACGCCAATCGAGAGGTGTCGTTAGCGACGTCGGCAACGTTCCGCGTCTCCGGTCCAGTGAGCTCAACGGTTTCGGAAGTTTGTGCGAACGCACTACATCCCAAGGCGAACACCGCTATCACCGAGACACAAAGCATGCGATAACGCAGTGGGCGAAGTTGTAAGAAGGCCATCACGTCGCAAGTTATGCACATCGACTCGAAAAACAACATCATGGTATATGCCAATGTTGATGGCAATCCTGTCTGCTGTCCCCTTACTCCTCCAAATACGTGTAACCGTACAAGCCAGATCGGTAGATGGCGAGAAACTCCTTGCCTTCTTGCACCGAAATACTCTTGTTTTTTACCGAAGAACTTACCCATGCCTCCATGGTTCGAACAAGCTTCTTAGCGTTGAACTGCACGTAGTCTAGAACGTCGGCAACCGATTCACCGTCAATCACCTGTTGTACTTCATAGCCCTTTTCGGTTAGCGCAACGTGAACAGCGTTGGTATCACCGAATAGATTGTGAAGATCGCCCAGAATCTCCTGATAAGCACCAACAAGGAATACGGCGAGATAATACGGCTCATCCTGCTTGAGTTCGTGAAGCGGCAAACTGTGCGACATATCACGAAGTCCAATGAAATGATCAACTTTGCCGTCCGAGTCGCAGGTGATATCCTGCAGCGTTGCTTGGCGTGTAGGCTTTTCGTTTAGTCGATGTATGGGCATAATCGGGAACAACTGATCGATTGCCCACGAATCCGGCAGCGACTGGAAGAGCGAGAAGTTGCAGAAATACTTGTCGGCCAACAGACGCTTGAGAGCTCGAACTTCTTCGGGTACGGTCTTTAGCCCCTCCGAGAGATCGCTTACGGCCTGAGCGATCGACCAATAGAGCTTCTCCGTCATGGCTCGCGTTTTTAGGTCAACCAGTCCAAGCGAGAAGCGGTCCAGTGCTTCCTCGCGTAGCTGCTGTGTGTCGTGCCACGCTTCAAGCATGGTTCGCGAGTTCAGCGAGTTTAATATCTCGGCCATCTCGCGCACGATTTCATGGTCTTTCTTCGTGACTCTATCCTTCGACGTCCAACGAGGAACCGATGTTCGTTCCAAGACATTGAACACCAATAGCGAGTGGTGCGCCGTCAGCGCCCTGCCCGACTCCGTAATGATGTTGGGATGTGGCAGGTTGTTCTTATTCGCAACGTCGACCAACGTTGCAATGGTATCGTTGGCGTACTCTTGAATCGAGTAGTTTATGCTTGAACTGATGGCCGATCGCGACCCGTCGTAATCAACGCCTAAGCCACCGCCGATATCAACGAATTCAACGTTGGCGCCCATCGACATCATCTGGATGTAAAACTGGGACACCTCTCGAAGTCCGGCCTTGATCTTACGAATGTTCGTGATCTGCGACCCAAGGTGAAAGTGAATCAGCTTGATGCAATCTAGGAGCTCGGCTTCACGAGCGTACTCCACCGCCTCCAACAGCTCCGAAGCATTCAAGCCGAACTTCGATTGATCGCCGCCAGACTCCTCCCACTTGCCCGACCCGCTTGCTGCGAGCTTGATTCGAATACCAATGTTCGGGCGCACTTTGATGCGCTGGGCGACGGCGTTAATGAGCTTTAGCTCGTTTAGCTTCTCGACAACAAGAAACACCCGCTTGCCCATCTTCTGTGCTAGCAAGGCCAACTCGATGAAGTCTTCATCCTTGTATCCGTTGCAGATGATGAGCGCCTCGCTGTTGTCCATGATGGCCAACACAGCGTGTAGCTCGGGCTTCGAACCGGCCTCTAGGCCAATGTTGAACTTCTTGCCGTGGCGCACCAGCTCCTCGACAACGGGTCGCTGCTGGTTAACCTTGATAGGATAGACCGAGAAGTACTGCCCTGTGTAGCCGTACTCGGCGGCTGCCTTTACAAAGCACCCCGAGATCTTCTCGATGCGGTCATCTAAGATGTCCGGAAAGCGCAGCAGCACCGGTACGCTGACGTCGCGTAGCGCCAACTCGTCGATCAATTCCTTGATGTCGACCTGCGAGCCCTTGCTCTTGCGGGGTGCTACGTATACGTTGCCCTTGGCATTAACGCCAACGTAGCCAATGCCCCAGCCCTGAACATTGTAGAGCTCTGTTGAATCCTCGATACGCCACTTGCGCATGGTGTTCCTGTGTAACGGAATGAATGTGGATAACGGGTGGTGCCGTGAAAACGGCCACAAAACTACGAAGACTATATTTGCGTGCATGCCAACACAAAACGTCGACCTCGAAGCCCTTAATCAGCAGTTTGCCGACTTCCTACGGCGGAAGAAGTACAGGAACACCCAGGAACGTTATCGCGTTCTCGAGCGTATTGCCGCGCTCGACCGCCACTTTAACGCCGACGAACTTTACCTGGAGATGAATCAGGCCGGCGAACGCGTGTCGCGCGCAACCGTTTACTCTACGCTCGACCTGCTTACGAAGTGCAACATTCTTGTCAAACACCGCTTCCAAGGCGAAAGCGCTCACTACGAGCTTTCGTCGCGCATGCCGAACCACGACCACTTGATGTGCATGGAGTGCGGTCGCATCGTAGAGTTTCGCGACACGAGCATCGACGCAATTCGCGATCGCGTAGCTGCCGATCTTGGCTTCAAACCAATGAGTCATTCGCTGCAGATCTTCGCCGTTTGCCCCAATCCTCTTACCTGCGAATTCAACGCCGGGGAGTGACCTTTTCACGGGTTTTTCCCATCTTGTACGTGCCACCAGCGTCACATTCCCCGTTTGTCGATGCTCAAAGGCACTACGCCAACATGGTTCTTCCTGCTGTTTCCCCCTCTTGATAAGGGGCATCGAACCACGATTGGCGCCACACTGTTTCCACTTCGAATCTCAATTGCATGAAGAATCTCGTCATCGTTGAATCGCCATCAAAGGCAAAGACCATACAGCGCTACCTTGGCGATGACTTTGTTGTTACGTCCTGTATGGGACACATCCGCGACTTGCCAGGAAACGATCAAGCCATCGATATCGCCAACGACTTTCTTCCAGTGTATGAGATTACCGAAGACAAGAAGAAGCTTGTTTCGGAATTGAAGAAGATGGCCGCATCTGCTGAGTATGTCTGGCTGGCAAGCGACGAAGACCGCGAGGGCGAGGCCATAGCATGGCACTTGTTCGAGGCACTTAACCTTCGTGCTGAACGCACCAAGCGCATTGTGTTTCACGAAATCACGAAGCCCGCGATCTTGAAGGCCGTCGCCAATCCTCGTTCCATCGATCAAGCACTGGTTGATGCTCAGCAAGCGCGCCGCGTACTGGATCGCCTCGTAGGATATGGTCTTTCGCCCGTACTCTGGCGCAAGGTTCAACGCAACCTCTCTGCCGGTCGCGTGCAGTCGGTTGCTGTGCGCCTTGTGGTCGAGCGCGAACAAGAGATCATTCGCTTCGTTTCTACGAGCCAATTCAAGGTAACCGCAGAGTTCGACGTCGATGGCCGCACGCTAACGGCAGAACTTCCCAAGCGATTTGACACCGAAGAAGAGGCCCGTGCCTTTCTTGAGCAATGCCGCGGTGCTGCTTACTCGATTGCCAACCTAGAAACGAAACCCGCAAAGCGTTCTCCCGCTGCCCCTTTTACAACCTCAACCTTGCAGCAAGAGGCTAGTAGAAAGTTGGGGATGTCGCTCCAACGAACGATGAAGGTGGCGCAAGATTTATACGAAGCCGGTCTGATTACCTACATGCGTACAGATTCGACGTCACTGTCGGAAATCGCTATCGGTGCTGCTCGAGCAGAGGTAACGTCGAGCTACGGCGAACAGTACAGCACACCACGAACGTATGCCACCAAGGTGGCCAGTGCGCAAGAGGCACACGAAGCGATTCGCCCCACGGATTTTGCACGGAAGACTGCAGGCGATACCGACGCACACCGACGCCTGTATGACCTAGTTTGGAAACGCGCGATTGCCTCGCAAATGGCTGATGCCCGATTGGAACGCACAACGGCCACGATTGCCGTGTCGACTGTAGCGGATACTCTACAGGCAACTGGTGAAGTGCTGCTATTTGATGGGTTTCTAGCTGTATACATGGAGTCGACCGACGACGACCAGCAAGATGAGGACAACGCCAAAATGTTGCCTCCACTACGTGTTGGACAATCACTCGATCTGCGCTTTATGCAAGCGCAAGAACGCTATGCCCGACCGCCGGCACGATACACGGAAGCCAGCTTGGTAAAGAAGCTCGAAGAGCTTGGGATAGGGCGCCCCTCGACATATGCGCCAACAATCTCGACGATCCAAGCGCGGAACTACGTTGTGAAGGAGGATCGTGATGGTAGGCAACGGGAAGTGCGTGTGTTTACACTGGCCAACGACGCTATCGCTCGTCGAGTAGACGTCGAGAACACCGGCGCCGAACGTAGTAAGCTCTTCCCTACCGACATTGGAACCGTGGTAACGGAGTTCCTTACGAAGAACTTTGATGATATCCTTGACTACCAGTTTACAGCGAACGTTGAAAAGCAGTTCGACGAAATCGCCAATGGGAATAAGGGTTGGCAGGATATGATACGGGCGTTCTACGGCCCATTTAAGGAGAGCATCGAGCGCGTTGCCGAACATGCTGAACGCCAAAGCGGCGAACGCCTTATCGGCGTCGACCCAGCGTCGGGCAAGAACGTCTACGTCCGCCTGGGCCGCTACGGACCGCTTGCACAGATCGGCAATGCCGACGACGAAGACAAGCGCCAAAAGGGTCTTCCCAGCACGTTGTCAATCAACACAATCACACTCGAGCAAGCCCTTGAGCTCTTCCGTTTTCCGCGCAATATTGGCACGTTTGAAGACGCCGAGATGCAGGTAAAGCTAGGACGCTTTGGTCCCTACATCGAGCATGCGGGAGCATTTTATTCGCTAGCGAAAACCGACGACCCCTTTACCATTGAACAGGATCGTGGTATCGAAGTCATTGTTGCCAAACGCCAAGCTACGCTAGAACGCACGATTAAGGTATTCGAAGAAGATCCAACAGTCAAGGTACTCAAGGGTCGATGGGGTCCCTACATTGTTGTTGGTAAGCAGAATGTGCGTATACCCAAGGATACCGATGCTTCGGCGCTCACACTGAAAGAGTGTCTAGAGCTGGCTGCCCAGCAGGCGCCCGCGCCAAAGAAGGCAGCGTCCAAGAAGACCGACGCCGAGAAACCTGCTGCAAAGAAGACGGCTGCGAAGAAGACAGTTGCGAAGAAGACGGCTGCAAAGAAGACCGCCGCGAAGAAGACAGTTGCCAGAAAGACGACCAAGAAGGGCTAAGGAGTCCCTTACATTCGTTGACGTCGTTACGTGCAACTAGCGCTGTACGAGGAGCGACTGAACAGGTGCCACAACGCGGCCGTACATGTCGATCACCTGTACGAGATACCATCCATTAGCAATGTTGCCAAGCGGGACCGGCACAGCTTGTGTTCCCTCGTGAACAGATATCACGTGAACCGGGCGTCCGTAGAGATCGACGAGTTGGACTGCGGACACTTGAGCTGACGACCACTGCACCTCCACCATCGTCGACGCTGGGTTAGGTATGATGGTGAGCGTGTTGGTGAGGAACTCGGGCTGGACAGACGAGATTACCGACACGTCGACGTAGTCCGACAACGACTCGCAGCCGATATCGCTAATAGATGCCACGGCGTAGCGACCTGTTTGCACGACCGTGTAGGATGGCCCCGTCGCTCCGTCGATACGCTGACCGTCGTTATACCATTGCCATGTTTGGCCACCCACGGCAGTCAACGTATTGCCAGATCGTTCGACCGTCGGCTTATCTGGCTGTGGTCCAGCCGAAACGACCACCGCAACGTCATCCGACCAACATCCTGTCGTGTGCAGGGCCCGCACTGTATAGTCTCCCGGCTGAACGATAGTCACTGTTCGTGTCGTGTCGCCTTGACTCCAACGGAACGCTACAAAGTCCCCATCCACGGCAAGTGTCGTACTTGCCCCACTGCATACGGCAGCACGACCAACAACCACCGGATTGGGTGCCTTACCAATCGTGACGTCGACGCCCTCCCAGTCAGACCAGCAGCCAGTTGCATTTCTTGAGCGCGCCTGATAACGTCCAGTCGCTGCCACCAATATTGATGGTGTGGTTTGCCCCGTGCTCCATTCTATCTCGGCAGCAGTGCCACTTGATGCCGTAAGGGGCACCGAAGCCCCTTGACAGGCAAACGTTCCACGGGGTGCGAGGATGGTTGGTGGTAGCTGTGTAGAGACGACAACGGTCACACGCTCGGTGGTAGAACAACCGCGAGCATCGGTAACGACGACGGTGAGAATCGTGGTCTCAGTTGGAGCAAAACGCGGCGTTTGCGACGAAGCCCCGGTTAATCCGCTGTGTCCACTCCACGAGAACAAAAACGGAGGGAATCCAGAGGTAATTGACGCACGCAGTGTTGCTGTTTGCCCGCTACACACAAGCGTGTCGCCCGTTACTCGAAGCACTGGCGACTCGTTCGTGGTGACGACAACGGTATCGACGCTCTCGCATCCTCGACCATCGCGCACAGTTACAACAAATATCGTCGTTGCATTGATGCGTACCGTGGGGTTTAATGCCGTTGAGTCGGACATGACTCGGCCTGGAGACCACCGGACGGTGTATGGGCCAAGTGTTCCGCCGGCAGTTACGATTCCACCAAGTTTGACGGTCTGTCCTGAACAAACAACGTGGTCGGCGCCTGCATCGGCACGAGGCCGCGGGTGCACAACAATTGCATTGGGATACACTCTATCATCTACGCCGAAGGCATTCTCGACTCGTAAGCGAACAGTATATAAACCTGGCGATGCAAACGTGTAGTCAATCGTGCTCGACGTTGCGTCCCACGCTCCGTCGTTATCGACGTCCCACTGTATAGACGTTGCTGCATACGGACTTTGCGTTGCGAACCTAACAGTCGTGGTTCCGCAACCAGACGATGGCGTTGATGTAAACACCGCCAATGGAGCAGCGATCGAACACGTGCTACCAACCAAGGCGCTGAGCGCTTGCGAGGAACACGATGCTGCCTCAACGCTATGTTCTCGAATGGCTGTCCCGCCCGCAGAATCCGACGAGGGGTCGAGTGAGCGGCGAGAAATGCCACTACGAAGATTAGCTTCAGATAATACCGAGTTCGTGTTTCTACTATACGCCAGGCCAATTGCTCTGCCTATGGCATGTATCAGCACCGACTCAAGATCCCACTGGTCCGCCGTCGGTGCCTGAATGTCGAGATTCCAAATGAGACCCTCATTCAGCACAATGTCAACCTCGGCTACAAAGGCAGCGGCTTGAGTTCCGCCACACGTTTGATATGCAACTTGCACGTCGGCAGGTTGGTTAGTTGGCAGGCGGCATAGGACGCCATCGAAACCAATCGTTGAAACACCATCCTGCGTCGCACATGACACGATAGCAGGCGAAGAAACGAGTTCCAAGGGAAGTCCCGTTGCACAACGCCACGTCGAGAGGGCCCTTCTAAGGGCTTTAACGTGAGCATCCGACATGCCTCTGCCAAGGGTGAACGTGAAGGCACCGGCTGGGCTATTCGAGGCGAGTCTTGGACGAACCCACATCGAGTTTCCATCAAGGACGTTTACAACGCCGTACTTCACAGTAAGTACGTTCGGCGACGTTACTACGGCACCAGAGGCCAGTCGCAACCGAACGAGTCCAGTACCCGCAGTAACCGTCGACGTTGCTGGGACACGGAACACGACGGCTGTGTCGGTCCAAGATTCGACATGATCACTTGGTACTTCGACGAACGTCTGCGTTGACGTAATCGCCGACGTTATCTCGATCGTTGCACCGACTGCTGTGCCGAATCCAGCACCACTAACTGTGCATTCCTCAGCAAATCCAGCACGAACGACTGCAGGTGTAATCGACGAAATAGCTGGTGTTGTTGATGGCGAGCGCGACGGTCCTCCATGTTGGGCGAGCACAGTACCTCCGCTTGTCATCGCGAAGACCATCAACCAAACAATAGCTCGCCAGCAAATCATAAGCTGCCTAGGTAGGGGGCGGCGTGGGGCCAAAGTGTTACCTTGCGACCAAATATATGAAGTATGGTGCTGCAAACAATACACGCATCGTAGCCTGCCTTTTCATGCTACTAGCGTTCACCTCTACAGCCCTCGCGGCGGTGAGCATATCTGGGCCTAGAAGTGCTTGCGACGGTGAAACGATTGTGTTAACAGCTCCGTCAGGATACCGTTCCTACGTATGGTCAACAGGCGACGTAACGCCATCGATTACCACGCGTCAAAGCGGCCGGTATAGCGTAATCGTTACCGATGCGGGCGGCATCGTCGACTCAGGCGCTGTCGACGTCGTGTTTCACCCAACGCCTAGACCACGCATTGGCAATCCCCGCGAATACATATGCCAGGGACAGTCTGCAACGCTTTCTGCTATCGATGGATACCGCTCCTATCGTTGGAACACTGGCGAGACCGCACGGCAGATTCTTGTCTCGACCTCGGGCTGGTACCACCTCGTCGTCGTAGACTCCAATGGCTGCGTCGGATCTAGTGATTCAACATTTTTGACAGTTATCGACAACCCCCAGCCCGTCATTACTGGGCCTGCCGAGGTATGCAACGCTGGCGTTCGATCGTATTCGGTAAACGCTCCTCCCGGTTCAACGATTTCGTGGACAGTCGGCGGACTTGGCACAATCGCTGGTCCGTCTACGCTACCGTCGGTCGATGTCAATTGGACGGGTTCAGGCCTTGTGGAGGTTCGCGTTGCGATACCGCGACCTGACGGCGGCGTTTGCGAATCAACGCTACGGATGATGGTTCGAATGAGCGCTCAGTTGCGCCCGGCTCTTGACTTTTCGCGACGAAATCTGTGCCTGGGCGAGCGCACCGTCATACGCGTCGTGGGGCGCTTTGCTAGGTATCGTTGGAGCGACGGATCAACGGCAGACAGCTTGGTAGTTGACCAGTTTGGATTGTATTGGGCCGAGGTCGAAGACGATGCTGGCTGTAGTGGTATCAGCGACTCCGTGCTCGTACGAGTGCATCCCCCACCCGTTATCACCATTGCCGGTGCAACGTTTTTATGCAACAACGAATCAACGACGCTCACGGCAACGGCAGGCGGGAACGACGTCGTTCTTTGGGAGTGGTCAACCGGCGCTCGATCGTCGTCGATTCCAGTAACTGCTCCTGGTACGTTCACCGTCACAGGAACAACCATCAACGGCTGCCGCGCAAGCGTAACGCATGTTGTTCGCGCGGGGCGTTATCCGCCTGTGTCCGATTTCACCCTAACGCATGACCTTGGTATCATCGACCTTGGCGCTACAGTAGACGCACTGTTGGACACTATCAACGCCTCGCAGACCATTCTTGGTGTTCGCCTTGTTGCAATGACGTCGCCCGACAACTCTCGAGGGCAGCCTAGGCTTGTCGATGGTGGCTCGATACCCGGAACCGAAGTGTGGTTTCGAATGACTCCTCGCGTGGAAGGTCGACACCGCGCCGTCATACGCGTGATTATGCGCGACGATTGCACTGATAGTGTCGACATCGAGGTGACGTTCGACGTCGTTCGACGTCTTGTTACCACAACGTTGGACATCTCACTTCTTGATACCCTCGTTGACGTAGGCGCTGACGTCGCGCTTCCCGGGACGATCGTCATTCAGCCGGGAGCAACGCCAGAGAGCATCGATATCGACCTCCTGCTTAGGTGGAATGCTACTGTATTTAGGGGGCTTCGGATTACCGGAGCTACAACGCTTGCGCTGGCCATCGTGGGCGATCAGCAATATGCAATCCTGCGACTGTCCAGCATCGACACGCGAAGCACCTCTGTACGTTCGTTTTTCATTGAAGGCACGGCAATGCTTGCGGCCGTAACCACGACGCCGGTTGCTATCGACTCTTTCAACGTGATTGGTCAGGAACAGTACGACGTTTCAACGAAGGACGGCTCGGTGTCAACACGGTCATGCTGGATTCCAGGGCGCCTGATTCGTTTTGGAGTGTCGTTTCCGTTTACGATTGCTGTACAACAGCGTGGAGGAATCCTCGAAGTTACGGGCACATCCATGCCAAACGAAGACATTGAGGTACGCCTGTATAGCTCTGACGGGCGTGAGGTTCTAACACGCCGCTGCACCATGCGAATGAACGCTGATGGACAAGGCGCCTGTACCATCGACGTTAGCGGACTACCTGCAGGCATCTACCTCGTACGCGCACAAAGTGAGAGCGGGCAGCGTACGCTGCCCGCTCTCGTTGCCCCTTAGTCAGGTCGCAGTAGTGCGATATGCTGGTATAGTTATGGGGATTACTTCACAAACAACATTTCGCGGTAGCTTGGCATAGGCCAATGGCGTGCAGGGAGCAATCGCTCGATGGCATCGGCAGCAGTGCGCACGTCTTGCATAGCCGGAAGAACATTCGAGCACATGTGATGGGCTTTGGAATGTACTGTGTCGCCACCGAGTTCGGCATTTTGCTCAGACAAGTGTTCGATAGCATCAGACAAGGCGTCACACGCTGCGGCGACGCTGCCGATGGACCTGTCGACAGCACGAGAGTCTTCGACGTTAATGGACGCTAGTTGGGCAAGGTAGTCGAGAGCTGCAGGCAAGAGTTGTGTTCTCGCCATCCACTCTGTTGTCTCGCCTTCGATATTGACGGTTTTGAAGTACTGGTCGAACATGATTTCCTGGCGGGCTTCGAGCTCACGGTTCGACAGCACGTTGTGCGACGAAAAAAGCTCCACGATTTCGGGCTTCAACAGGCGATCAAAGGCATCAACCGACTTCGGTATGTTGTGCAGTCCCCGGCGCTTGGCTTCGGCGTGCCATTCCGACGAATAGCCATCGCCGTTAAAGACGATTCTGCCGTGGCGCTTCCATACGTCCTTGAGAACGTCGACCAAGGCCATTTCAAAGGTCTGACGCTTCTTGATCTTGGTTTCGATTGCCTGACAAAGCTCGTTGATTGACTCTGCAGCAATGGTGTTCAGAACCGTAATTGGAAACGAAACACTCTGGCTCGAGCCAACAGCTCGAAACTCGAACTTATTACCAGTGAATGCAAATGGCGATGTACGGTTGCGATCGCCGGCGTGGCGCGGTAGAGGTGGCAGAACTGGTGTTCCCAATCCGAGCAAGCCATGTGTACGACTGCGGCCAGACTTGCCAGCCAACAAGCGGTCGAAGATGTCGGTAAGCTGTTCTCCGAGAAAAATCGACATAATCGCTGGAGGGGCCTCGTTGGCACCGAGGCGGTGGTCGTTACTTGCCGACGACACACAGGCACGCAACAGCTCTTGATGACGGTCGACTGCGCGCACGACCGCTGCACAGAAAAACAAGAACTGCATGTTATCGTGCGGCGTCTCCCCTGGTTCGAGCAGATTATGCCCCGTATCCGACGACATCGACCAATTGAGATGCTTGCCCGAACCGTTGATACCTGAAAAGGGCTTTTCATGCATAAGGCAGACGAGGCCATACTTGCGAGCAGTGTTGCGCAATACCTGCATAACGAGCTGCTGGTGGTCGGCTGCAATGTTGGACTGTTCGAAGATCGGGGCAACTTCGTACTGACCAGGAGCAACTTCGTTGTGCCGTGTTTTGATGGGAATTCCCAACGCATACAACTGGTGCTCGGCATCCGTCATGTATGTGAGTACACGATCGGGAATTGATCCGAAGTAGTGGTCTTCAAGCTCTTGCCCTCGCGGTGGACGCGCTCCGAACAATGTCCGCCCGGTAAGAGCCAAGTCCATCCGACGAAAGAAGAACGCCTCGTCGATCAGAAAGTACTCTTGCTCTACGCCACACGTTGAGCCAACGGAAGCTGTTTCTGTGTCGCCAAACAGTCGTAACGCACGAGTAGCAGCCGTATTCAGACATTCACTTGATCGCAGCAGGGGCGTCTTCAAGTCGAGTGCCTCGCCTGTCCACGATGCGAATGCCGTTGGTATACACAGAGTAGCCCCATTGCTGTGGCGCATGATAAACGCCGGCGACGTAGGGTCCCACGCCGTATAACCGCGCGCTTCGAAGGTTGCACGCAGCCCTCCGCTTGGAAACGACGAGGCATCTGGTTCACCTTGAATCAGCTCCTTGCCAGAGAACTGCGAAATCGCAGCACCGTCGGAGGTTGGGGTAACGAACGACTCATGCTTTTCGGCTGTCGACCCCGTTAGAGGTTGAAACCAGTGCGTGTAGTGCGTTGCCCCCTTCTCCATAGCCCACGTTTTCATGGCCAAGGCGACTGTGTCGGCTATTGACGAATCAATGGCAACACCACGGTCAATTGTGGCTGATAGCGACTTCCATACGGGCTTACTGAGTCGTTGACGCAGTTCATCCATCGTTAAGACGTCGCTTGCAAACACCTCGGATACAACATCACTGGGTGTAGGCGACTGAATGGCGTCATAGCGCCATGTTCGTGCGGCGGTCAACACATCGGTCTCGTTTGCATGCATACTGTTGTGGTGGGTTAATGGTGATTGGCGTTCGATGAAGAGGATGTTATGGTACCATAGGAATCGAGAGTGTCTCCTTATGCGTGCTAAGCACTACACTCGTATGTGTGCGGGTAACGCCCTTCCACTGTTGAATGACGGAGAGAAGTGCTTCGAGAGCAGCCGTCGTTGGTACTCGTACTTTCAGGACATGTGATGCCGTACCAGTGATGGCGTGACATTCAAGGATATCTTTGCGCGCTCGACAGTTTCTGCGGAACGAGTCGAACGAAGCACTTGATTCAATATCGACAAAGATGAAGGCAGCCACGTCGAGGTCGACAGCTCGCGGGTCGAGCACTGCGTGATAACCACGAATTGCTCCTGCTTCCTCGAGTCGGCGAACGTGTTCGCTCACCGTTGGAACCGACGAGCCAATCGTCTCGGCGATGTCGCTAAGACTTCGACGTGCATCATCTTGTAGCAATTGACAGATTTTGACATCGAGCTCTTTTAGCACATCTTGTCTTTCGTAAGTTTATTCGGCGACAAACTTAACGTTCGTAAAGTATATGAAACGCGTATTGTTTTCCACAATAGTGTGGTCCATGAGGACATTGCTTGCGTTTGTGGTAGGCTCGATTGCTGTCGTAGCTGTCTTTCGCATCGTACCGCCAGCAGTTACACCACTAATGGTTAAACGTGTAGTCATGGCACCGTTTACTCATCGAAACGTCACAGCGCAGCATCGCTGGGTATCATACGACGACGTTGCTCCGGCTGTTTTCCAGGCCGTCGTTGCTGGCGAAGACGGGAGATTCCTTCGTCATGAAGGCGTGGATTGGAAGGCAGTCGACCACGCGCGGCGTGCCAATCCCGGTAGGATCAAGGCAGGGCGTCAGCCGTTAGGCGCGAGCACTATTACGATGCAAACGGCGAAGAACGTCTTTCTGCTCGACATCCGGCTAATGGCACGCAAGGCAGCCGAGGTGTACTTTGTGTACCTCATGGAGGCACTATGGGGCAAACGTCGAATCCTAGAGGTATACGTCAATATGATTGAGTGGGGCGACGGGATCTACGGAATCGAGTCGGCCAGTCAGACCTACTTCGGAATTCCAGCTGCAAAACTCACGCGAGAGCAGGCGGCTCGGTTAGCGGCCGTGGTACCAAATCCACGTCGATTTTCGGTTATCCGACCAAGCCCCTATGTTATCAAGCGCACTGGGTTTATCCGTGGCCGTATGGGAGGCATAGCGTTACCCCGCTAACGCATCATCGAGTGCGGCGGAACGAAGCACATCAACTGCTGCCTGCATATCAGCAGGCATTGGCGTTTCGAAGTGCATGCGTTCGCGCGTTTGTGGGTGCGTAAATCCTAACGAGCGGGCATGCAGTGCCTGGCGTTGAATGGCACCAAGGGCTAACTGCGCTTCGCGCCGGTAAGCGTGATGGATCGTAGGTAACACGGTGTCACGACCACCATAATCTGGGTCACCAACTACTGGATGTCTCTTACTGGACATGTGGACACGAATCTGGTGTGTTCGGCCGGTATGCAACTTCAGGCGAACCAACGAAGCGCAGCGGTACCTCTCAAGCACAACGAACTCTGTCTTCGCTTCCTTTCCGCCCCGCTCTACCACGGCTTTAAGCTTATGATTGCGAGTGCTTGTTGCAATGTTCCCTGTTACAACTCCGTGATCGGGTCCAACGATACCCCACACTAATGCTGCGTATTCTCGGTCGACGGTCCTCTCGGCGAATTGTCTCGTCAGATGATGCGTGGTACGATATTCCTTTCCAATCACAACAACGCCAGTCGTATCTCGATCGAGTCTGTGAACGATGCCGGGGCGCACTGCGTCGGACCGCATGACGGCAGCTTCGTCGTACGAGCTCGCCTCATCTTCATCATCACCCTCGACGTCCTCAAGTTCTATTGCCTCGCGTTGCCCAAGGTGCCATAAGACGGCATTCACCAATGTACCTGTACGATTCCCCACTCCGGGATGCGCTAAGAGCCCTGCCTGCTTATCGATTACCATCAGCACGTCGTCTTCATACAACACGTTGAGCGGTATGTCCTGCGGAACCAGCATCAAGGGTGGCGGTCGATGAGTTACGACCCGAATCGAATCACCCGGCTTGAGAACATAACTCGCCTTTTCAACGGCTCCGTTTACCGTCACTGCCCCATCACTAATTGCGCGCTGTACTTTTGATCGTGTGGCATGCTCGATTGCATTCGTTATGAACACGTCTAACCGTACCGGTTTTTGTCGAGCAGGAATGGCAAACTCGTACACCTGCTCTATTCGAGCATATGGATCATACTGTTCCATCTTCTTCCAAAGGGGCTTTGCCCACGCGAAGCGAGGAAATGGTGGGCATGTGCGCGCTAAACAGCATAAGAATGACCACACCAACGCTCACACAGGAGTCGGCAACGTTGAAGACTGGCCAATGCGTCCATACTTCACCGGCGATCGAAATATCGGGAATGTCGACCTGTAAGAAATCGACAACCTTACCGTAAAACAGCGGCGCCTCGCCATAGAACACACCGTAAAACATACGGTCGATTAAATTGCCTATGGCACCTGATAGTACTAGCATTACGCCGACGAGGACAACGCGTCGCGCACCTACGTCGATAGCTCGTCGTAGGTACCAAGCTATGCCTGCCGCAATGACAATGGTAGCCAATGTTAGGATGATCTTGCCAGCACCAAAGGAAATACCAAATGCCATGCCTGGATTTTCGACGAACGTCAGGCGCACAACATCACCAACCAGCGGATGACTCTCGCCGAGGTACATGCCGCTATGCTCTATACCAAACAACGAAAAGCCCTTCACACAGAGCTTCGTCACCTGGTCGAGTACGACAAGGAGAGCCGACACAAAAAAGAAACCGTAGCGTTGCATGTTAGTGACAATGATAGCAAAAAAAAAGCCCCGCATCGATGGCTGAGCTTCTTTCTTTGAGTGGCCTTCGCCCCTTTTTCTCAGGGCTTCAATGCCGATGCCCCCTTCGCTACAATCCGATCAACACCATCAGCTGGACATGTCTGGTGAATCTTGTACGAGGCCGACAACGTTGTGATTGGAACAGCAAGGAGACGCTCGCGTGCGATGAGGATTCCGCACATCCGACAAATACCGTACGACTTATCGGCAATGCGCTGCAGCGCCTCGTCGAGCTTGCGTAAATAGTCTTGAATACGCTGAATCTGAGCGTACGTCTTTTCCTTCTCTTGAGCTTCTGATCCCTGCTCGGCCATATGCATCGAGTAAATCGAGCTATCCTCGTTAGACTCGGCGCTGGTTAAGTCATCCAGACGTTCTTTGAGCATTCTCAGCTCTTCGAGGGCTTCTTCTCTTGAGCGCTCGATGTTGGCCTTAAAGAAGTTGAGGTCCTTGTCAGAGTAACGCACATTGGGGCGCACTACCGTCGCTGCTGGTTTTACTGCGGCTGCGGGGACCTTGCTTGATAAAAGAGTACCGGCTGTTGAATCAACAGCCGGTACGGCGGACGATTGCCCGGTTGTCTTCTTCGTTGTCTTCGTCGTCACGTTCCTGCTTTGTGCTGTCTTAGTTGTGGCGGGGGTATCCTTGGTTTTGCCCTTTGGTGCTGAAGCCGTCGTAGATGGCTTCACTGAGGACGAAGATGCTGTTGAAGGCTTCCGGATGGAAGCGTTGTCAGAAGCCTGACTTACGCTTTTTTTTTTGCAGCCGGCTTAGCAGCTGGCTTAGCAGCTGGCTTTGCGGCTGGCTTAGCAGCTGGCTTTGCGGCCTTCTTTGCTGCTGGCTTTGCTGCTGCCTTCTTGGCTACAGGCTTAGCTGCTGCCTTCTTGGCTGCTGGCTTTGCTGCTGCCTTCTTGGCTGCTGGCTTTGCTGCGGCCTTCTTGGCTGCTGGCTTTGCTGCGGCCTTCTTGGCTGCTGGCTTTGCTGCAACCTTCTTAGCTGCTGGCTTTGCTGCTGCCTTCTTGGCTGCTGGCTTTGCTGCTGCCTTCTTGGCTGCTGGCTTTTTCGCTACTGCCATAGAGCGTACCTCCAAAACATGAAACAAAATTCAGCAATGACCACCTTGATCATCACCGTCATGCACGCGTAATGCGTACTTGAACTTCTCGTCCGTTAACGTCGAACGGTTGGGTATCAATCTCTGATACTCTGACCATCTCGAGCGCCAACGTCTCCTTCTCAATATAATGTCGCATGGATGTTAACGATTCCGCCGTTGCATCGTCGGATACGAACTCAAGTCGTATGCGATCGGTGACGTCGAAACCGGATTCCTTACGAACCTTCTGAATCTTACTTACGAACTCGCGGGCTATACCTTCGGTGATAAGTGCATCGTCGATTTCTGTGTCTAGGGCTACGGTTATCGTTCCCTCGGATGCCACGAGCCATCCCTCGATGTCTTCACTCACGATATCTACGTCTTCGAAGTCAATCTGCATGGTGACGTCGTTAACCGATATGGCAAGCACGGAACGTTGTTCAAGATTCCGAATGTCTTCTGTCGAAAGCGACTTGATTGCATTTGCCACGGCCTGTGTGTTGCCTCCATACTTCTTGCCAATGATCTTGAAGTTTGGTCGTGCCGACTTTCGCACGATGTTGGTGTCGTCCGATACGTACTCTACAACCTTCACATTCAACTCTTCAGCAATGATGTCTTCTACACGCTGATAACGCCTTCGAGTGGCAGGGCTGTCAACTGGTAAAAGAATTCGCCGTAGTGGCTGCCGTGTTTTAATCTTCGCTTTCTCTCTCAAAGAACGTGCAAGCGAAACAATTGTCTGCGCTTGCTTCATGCGTGTTTCAAGTTCAGCGTCAACTTCACTTGTTTCAACTTGGCGCAATATACTACAATGCACGCTCTGTTCAACACCTTCTTCTTCCACATGAAGTGCGCGATACAACCACTCCGATATGAAGGGGGCAACGGGTGCCGTCATCGACACAATATCTAGTAGAACTCGATGCAGCGTAAGATACGCCGCACGCTTGTCGGCGTCCATAGCGCCCTTCCAGAACCGACGTCGGTTCCGACGAACATACCAGTTGCTGAGATCGTCGATGGTGAAGTCTTGAACGCATCGACATGCACGTGTGATGTCATACGACTCCATTGCTTCGTCCCACTCACGTCGCACCGATGCACACCTCGAAAGAATCCACTGATCAATCTCGGCAAAGGTATGTTCTACGTTGGCGTCATCGCTTACACGAAATCCGTCGATGTTAGCGTACATCGCGAAGAAGCCATACGTGTTCACCAAGGAACGGAAGAAATCAGCAAGGACGGTCTTGGCTATGTCTTCTTCGTTAAAAGCTTTGGGCTTCCATACCGGCGAGGCCGACATGAGATACCACCTGACAGCATCAGCTCCAAATCGGTCGATAACCACAAAGGGATCGACAGTGTTGCCTTTCGACTTCGACATTTTTTGGCCATGCTTGTCCAATACAAGATCGTTCACAACAACGTGCTTGTACGCGGGCTTGTCGAACAGTACCGTGCCAATGTTATGAAGCGTATAGAACCACCCACGCGTTTGATCAATACCTTCTGCAATGAAGTCAGCCGGATACGATCTCTCAAACTCTTGGACGTTCTCAAACGGATAGTGCATCTGGGCGAATGGCATCGAACCGGAGTCAAACCAAACGTCGATGACTTCGCGAACACGGCGGTACGTGGCACCATTACGCTCAAAGACAATGCGGTCTACGAATGGGCGATGCAGATCAACAGAGATTCCACAGGTCGCAACTGACTCGCGCCGTCCGTCTTCATACTCGTAGAGTCCTGTCTGTAGCTCCTCTACCGAGCCAACCACAAAGTGATCTGTCTCGTCATTCTCGTTTACCCAAATGGGCAATGGAGTGCCCCAATAGCGGTCGCGACTTAGCGACCAGTCTTTGACCTCTTCCAGCCAGTTGCCAAACCGGCCGGTGCCGATTTCCTCGGGATGCCATGTAACTGTCGCATTCAGGTCGACGAGACGATCACGATACGCCGGCGATGTGATGAACCACGAGTCTCGGGCATAATAGATGACGGGATTGTCGGTTCGCCAACAATGTGGATACGAGTGCAGGTAGTCGAACGATGATCGGAATACCTTGCCACGCTCCTTCAGTAGTCGCACAATGTCGCGATCGGCCCCTTCTTCGGTGTGGTCAGGATACGTAAACGTCTTTACTGTGCGTCCGGCAAATGCACGCACGTCCTCGGTGAACCTACCATTAGGCGTTACTGGTTGCACCACTGGCAGATTGTACTGCTTCGACACTTCGAAGTCGTCTTGTCCGAAAGCAGGAGCGATGTGCACTACGCCACTTCCATCGGTAGTCGTTACAAAGTCTGCAGCGAGAACATGTAAAACGTTTGGATGCAACGACGAATCGAGTGCGACATCATCGAAGATCTGCTCATACACCGACCCAACGATGTCGCTTCCTTTCAAACGCGCCACAACGTCGTATTCAGTATCAAGAACTTCTAGTCGAGCTTCGGCAATCACATAGGTGGCCGACGGCTTGCCCTCAGTTGGCCGGGTGGCTACTACAACGTACGTGATGTCGGCCCCAACCGCCAACGCTACGTTACCGAAGAGCGTCCATGGTGTTGTTGTCCAGACGAGTATCGATGCCCCATTCAGCGATGGATGCGAGGGTTGTGTAATGCGAAGGGCAAGGTAGCAGTTGGCGTCGCGAACGTTCTTGTAGTTGAGTGACAATTCATGGCTCGACAGTGGCGTGCCTAGCGTGGGCGACTGCGGTACAACCTTAAACCCCCGTGTGATGAGGCCCTTTTGGTAGAACTGCGAAAGTGCCCACCACACGGACTCAATGTACTCGTTTGTGCAGGTAATGTAGGCACTGTCGAGATCGAGCCAATACCCCATTCGGCGTGTCAACGTTCGCCATCCTTCATCCATCGAGATATTTCGGTCAACGAATGCTCGGCAGGCAGCGTTAAACTTGTCGACGCCGTATTCTTCAATCTGAGATTTGTCGGTAAATCCCAACTCCTTCTCAACTGCAAGTTCAACGGGGAGACCATGAGTATCCCATCCTGCTTGCCGTCGCACGAAGAAGCCCCGCTGCGTGCGATGTCTGCAGATGGCGTCCTTAATGGTGCGTGCAAGCACATGGTGAATGCCTGGCTTTCCGTTAACGGTGGGTGGTCCCTCGTAAAAAGTAAAGACCGGAGCACCCTTACGGTTACTTAGTGATCGTTCGAACGTTTGGTGGTTGTCCCACCAAGACTGGATATCTCGTTCGACGTGGGAGTAGGATTTGTCGTCAGGGAATGGCGGAAACATGCGGTATCTCGTCTGTGCAGCGTGCAAATTACGCAGTTGCATCCACGTGATAGAGAGGCAGGGTTATCGTGAAGGTAGTTCCGCGCCCTACATCGGAGCTTACCGAGATTGATCCGTAGTGTGCATCAACGATCCAGCGGGTAATCGAAAGCCCTAGGCCGGTGCCCGCAACTTCCTGCGATCGAGCTTGATCGACGCGATAGAATCGATCGAATATCTGTGCCAGTGAGGCCTCTGGAATACCAGCACCTGAGTCGGTTACCGTGATGATAGCACTCGTTGGTGTTGTGGTGAGTGCAACTTCGACGCGGCCGCCATCTGGCGTGTACTTAACAGCATTCTCGATAACATTGAGAAGCGCTTGGTGAAGACGAACGTCGTCGCCATTCACAATTACATCTGGATGAATCGCAGGCAAGACAATCACGCGTTTCGCATCAGCCAAGACCCTTATGCTGGCAATCACTGACTTCACCAGTGAACCCAGATCAAGTGGCTCGAGTGCGAGCGTAATCTGTCCTGTGTCGGCCCGCGATAGATCAAGAAGTCCTTGCACGACCTTTGTAAGTCGTTCTACTTCTTCCAGACATGACTCAAGTGTAGCACGGTATTGCTCGGCCGGCAGATCTTTCCGCAGTGCAAGTTCAATCTCGCCGAGAAGGATTGCGAGTGGCGTCTTAAGCTCGTGCGACGCATCAGCGGTAAACTGTCGTATTCGATCAAAGGCCGTTTCGAGCCGTGCGATCATCTCGTTCAACGTCGCCGTCAGTCGAGCAACTTCATCGTTTGTTGGAGGTACCGGCAGGCGCTGCTGTAGGTTCTGCGCAGTAATTCTGCGTGCCGTCCTCGTGATTTCGTCGATAGGACGCAGCGAATGTCGGGCTAGGAACCAACCTGCGCAGATCGAAACAAACAGCGACACTGGCACGCTCCATAGGAGCAAGGCAAAGAGACGTCGAAGTGTGGCATCGATCTCGTCGACTGGATAGGCAACAGACACATTTGCAACGTCGCCACCAATCAACACCAAGCGGTATCGAGTGCCTGCAATCGAATAATTGGTGAAGTAACGGTCGTCTGTAATCGTTGCCCCTTTAACAAGAAAGCTGTGGAGGGTTGGCAAAGAGTCACTACCTAGATTGTCGGACCTCCACGCAATACTGCCGTTCGCATCAGACACCTGGATTCGATAGGTCGCCGAACTAAACAGAATATGCTCATACACTGCCCCCCATACTGGGTCGGGTGTATTCGTAGCATCGACAAGGGGCAACGGGCCAACATGGTCGCGCAACGAACTGCGACGTAGGAACTCGAAGGCGTCGGCATCTTCTGTTCGACGTGCTGAGCGTCGGCGCGGCTGCAGTTGAGTCATTCCAGCAAGCTGCTGCTTTCGAATGACCGTTTGTAACGACGACCCAACACGAGCCAACGAGGCATCCAAATTCTTGCTAAGCTCTGTCGACACCGTAACATAAGCAACGGCGGCAAAGGCCGCGATGGTGCATGCTACAATGACGCTGTACCAGACGGTAAGTCGTAAACGGAGTGTAAGCCGCATTATGCCCGATATATTTGCGCGATGAACAACGAACTGCAACCGATCGGCGTGTTTGATTCTGGTATCGGTGGATTGAGTGCCTTGCGACACATGATGGACGTAATGCCAGATCGGCGTTTCGTATATCTGGGAGATACGGCACGCGTCCCATACGGCAATAAGAGCGCCGATACCGTAACCACGTATGCGCGGCAGTGCGCATCGTTTCTGCTCAGCCACAATGTCTGCATGATTGTCGTGGCCTGTAACACAGCATCAGCCGTTGCTCTTGATCTTCTCACACACGAAGTTACGGTACCCGTCGTTGGTGTCATCGATCCCGCTGCTGCACAAGCGGCATTTGTAACGAAGAACGGGCGTATCGGTGTTATCGGTACCCGGGCAACAATTGGTTCTGGAGCCTACGAGGTTGCTATCGTTCGCCACGCTGCCGGAAGGAACGTTCAGATCACCTCACAGCCTTGTCCCCTATTCGTCCCGCTTGTCGAGGAAGGCTGGTTAGACCATCCAGCCACGGAACTCATCGCGCGCGAGTACTTGCGCCCGCTGCAGGATGCGGGCGTCGACACGCTCGTGCTTGGCTGTACTCATTATCCCCTTCTAAAGCCTCTCTTAGCGCGATTAATGCCAGGGGTGACTCTCGTGGATTCCGGAGAGTGCGCCGCTCATACGGCATGTTCATTAATGACCTCGTCGTCGATACAGTCAGATCTAGGCGAGAGACTCACTGTCTACCTTACGGACGGTGCACCGCAGTTTCGGCCAATGGCCGAAGTGTTTCTTGGGCGCACCGTTGCAACACCATCCATCGTGAGTCTCGACACTCACACAACGTTAGGCACCTGAAGATGCTTTCGTACATCATTCGAAAACTCATGTACTCGCTCCTCGTGCTCGTTGGAGTGATTGTAATGACGTTCTTTATTCGTCCGCCCGGCGACCCAGCACGCGTGATGCTTGGACAGCGCGCTGACTCTGCCTCGGTAGCTGCGCTTCGCACGAAGATGGGGCTCGACCGCCCCTTGCCAGTTCAGATTGGCTCGTATGCGTGGAATCTTGTGACACGTCTTGATATGGGTCGGAGTATAGCCACTGATGCGAGTGTTGCCGAGACGATTGCTGAGAGGTTTCCGGCGACAGCACTTCTGGCAGGCACGTCGATGGCGATTGCCACTGTGGTGGGCATTGTACTTGGGTTGATTGCCTCATGGAAGCCCAATACGTGGATCGACACAACGGCGATGGCATTGTCTCTCACTGGCATTTCGATTCCGTCGTTCGTTGTCGGTCTGCTCTTTGTGATTCTCTTTGGAGTAACGCTAGAGTGGTTCCCAAATTCAGGATATGTTGACCGAGGGGCCGCATATCTCGTCCTTCCGATGATTACGTTGGCAATCAGACCGATGTCGGTGATTGCCCGAGTCACTCGCTCGAGCCTGCTCGATGTGCTTGGCCAAGACTACATTCGAACGGCTCGGGCAAAGGGTCTTGCGACTACAACCGTGTACTTGCGCCATGCGCTCCGCAATGCGTTGAATCCGGTGGTAACGACCGTAAGTGCATGGTTCGCTGGTTTGCTTGCTGGAACGTATTTCATTGAGTTCGTCTTTAACTGGCCTGGTATCGGCCTAGCGGCATTTAACGCAATCGAGAAGCTCGACTATCCAATGATTCAAGGTACCGTGCTGTTTACGGCCGTTGTGTTTGTGATTGTCAACATTGCCTCGGACATACTCTATGCATTCATCGATCCGAAAGTGAGGCTACAATGACGGCTGACAAACGCCTGCGTGGAGACAGTCCATGGCAGCTTGCATGGAGGCGACTTCGAAAGAACGTTGGTGCTATCATTGGTATGTCGATTATCGCCGTGATGATACTCATGGCCGTCTTTGCTCCGTTGATTACACCCTTTGAACCAACAACGTCCATACTCGAATACGCCGTTAAACCGGCTGGCTTTCGCGGCTCAATCCTGAAGAAAATCAACCCTTCGAATCCCGAGACGCCAACGTTGATTGCGGTTGATTCCTGGCATGTCGATAACGACACTGTTCGCTGGACAGATCCTGTTGGTACTCCATACCGTGAACATGTATCGGCAATGTTTGGGAGTGGTCCCGGAGACTGGCACGACGAACCCCTGTTTATCATGGGCACCGATCGTCAGGGTCGAGACATCTACACGCGACTTGTTTACGGACTTCGCGTCTCGCTCAGCGTAGGCTTAATCTCAGAGTCAATCGCCCTCATGATTGGCATTATGCTCGGCGCTCTTGCTGGCTTTTACCGGGGCTGGGTCGACGACGTGGTGATGTGGGGTGTGAATGTTGTGTGGGCGTTCCCCAGCATTCTTCTTGTGATTGCGTTCTCTGTGATGCTTGGACAGGGGTTTTGGCAGACCTTCATCGCTATCGGCGTCTCGTCGTGGGTCGACATTGCTCGTATCGTCCGCGGACAGTTCTTCTCGATTCGCGAACAAGACTATATCGAGGCCACGCGCGCATTTGGGTTCGGGTCGATTCGTGTTGTGCTTCGGCACATGCTTCCCAATGCTATGGGACCAATCATCGTCCTGGGAACTGCTGGCTTTGCTACTGCAATCATTGCCGAGGCATCGTTGAGCTTCATCGGCTTAGGCGTTCAGCCCCCTATGCCGTCGTGGGGTCAGATGATCCGTGAAGGTGTTGGCTACGTTGCACTTGGCACCAACTGGGAAATGACGGCCTTCCCCTGTCTTGCAATGGCCCTGGCCGTGTTTGCCGTCAATTTGTTTGGCGATGGCTTGCGCGATGTGTTTGACCCTAAGACGACGCAACGATCATGATTGAGACGTTGTTTGATAACGGTCATCCGCCCGCCGTTGCCTTGTTCTTCGGCGAAGAGGACTACCTTGTTGAAAGCACAGCGAGGGAGCTATTTGAACGGATTGCAGCGGAAGACACGACTGGCATGAATGCCGATATACTTGACGGCGACAGTACAACGATTGATGCCGTCGTTTCGATGGCACGTGCATATCCAATGATGGCCGAGCACCGTGTGGTGTGGGTGCGCCGATTCGATAGTATGACGCTTCGAAAGGATCGTAAAGGTCGCGACCCTCTGTCGGCGTTCTTGTCCGACCCACCTTCACACAGCACACTTATCATCACGGGCTCATTCGAGTCGGCACATGGTATTGGTGCAGCCATGAAGCGCAATGCCTCGGCCGCACAGAAGAAGATTGCCGGCATGAGATTCCCTCTTGGCGCCCTGTTGCAGCATGCGGTGTGGATGGAGTTCCCCCAGTATCGTGACAATCAGATTGGACCATGGCTCACGAAGTACTGCAAGCAGTTTGGCAGCAGCATTACCGATGAAGCCATCGAGCTGCTGAAGGTTCGAATTGGTCCTAGCTTGCGCGAGTTGGCCCTCGAGGTTGACAAGATTCGCACGTATCTCCCTGATGGATCACCTATTACTGAGCAGGCCGTGCGAGATGTCGTGGGCAGCGAACGAAGTTCGACGATCTTTGACCTACAGAAGGCGCTTGCAAAGCGAAATATCACCGAAGCCCAACGTGTTGTTCACGCAATGCTTTCTACAACACGGCAAGAGATGCTCATCATCAATGGACTTTCACGGTTCTTCGTGTCGTGCTTTATGCT
Source organism: Candidatus Kapaibacterium sp. (assembly GCA_022842685.1). Taxonomy (GTDB): domain Bacteria; phylum Bacteroidota; class Ignavibacteria; order Kapaibacteriales; family Kapaibacteriaceae; genus JALHPC01. The sequence goes on along the minus strand of JALHPC010000010.1, from coordinate 13,899 downwards.
TGTCGACCTGCGTGGCAACACCGATCCTGCAACGGTAGCTCAACGCGTAGGCGTGCCGCAGTTTGCGCTCAACGACTACATGGACGCAGTGCAGGCGTATGGACCTAACGGATTGGAGCGTGCTATTGTAGCGTTGACCGAAGCAGATAGCAAACTTAAGTCGACCGGTTCGGACGGACTGACCATCATCCAATCCATGATAGCATCGTTAGCCGTTCCTGCGCGTTAGGTTACCTATCTTCGCGCATGCGAACACCCCAAGAATGTGCACAGCTGCAGCTCGATGCATACAATGCTCGCGACATTGAAGCATTCGCCTTGATATATGCCGAGGACGTCGTATGCTACGACCTTGATACAGGCGATGCCTTTTGCAACGGACGGGCAGAACTTGTAGAACGCTATGGCGCAATGTTCAGTGCTAGTCCAAATCTTCACTGCAAACTTGTAAACCGTATTGTGTGTGGACGGTGGGTGTTTGACGAAGAGGTTGTCACGGGACAGCGGAATTCGCTACCGATTCACGCAACGGCCGTTTATGATGTTACGGACGGCGTGATACGCCGTGCTTGGTTTGTGCGAGACTCGGCATGACAATGTCGAACGATGCCCCTTACGCAGACTTACACACGCACACAACGTGCTCTGATGGTGCGATGTCACCAGAGCAATTGGTTGAAATGGCAATGCAGCGTGGGCTGCGTGTACTTGCCATTACTGACCACGACACTATGGAGGCCTATATTCGGCTGTCCAAAGGTGGGTACAATGGTCCTGTCCAACTTATCCCAGGCGTAGAGTTGTCCTGTTTTGAGCACGGGCGTGACGTTCATGTTTTGGGGTATGGGCTGGATGCTTCGAATCCCCTACTTCGTGAGTTCTTTGACGGGTATCGAATAGAGCGGTTCGAACGAGCAGAACAGATGGTGCAGAAGATTCGATCTCTTGGATTTCAGATTGCAATGTCAGAGGTCGAAGAGCAGGCCCAAGGGGCCCCTATTGGACGTCCGCACATCGCAGCAGTGATGGTGAGCCGTGGTTTTGCGTCGTCGATTCAGAATGCCTTTGATAGATGGCTCGAGGCAGGTGCTCCTGGCTATGTGGCAAAGAATGAGCGGGCGGTTTCTTCCACGGTACAGCTCATTCGCCAGGCAGGCGGCATTGCTGTTATCGCTCATCCGGGAAGGTCGTTTACCGAACCACGGCGATTTCTTGGGCTTGTGAGTAGCGGCATTGATGGAATCGAAGTCTATCACCCTTCACACTGGCCAACGACCCGTGAATTCTATCGCGTGATTGCCAAACAGCATGCTCTCGTTATGACAGGGGGCTCCGACTACCATGGAACACGACACTATGACGAAACCAATTTTGGGCGCATTGGCGCCAGTCACGAGATGGTAGAGGCTCTGCTGGCTCGTATCGAACTGCGCCGTGCTTCCCAAACGAAACCTTCGACATCTCCAGAGAGCTCATGATAGCAAGTCATCCAAAGATTGTAATCGTTGCCGCAGAGTGGCACGACTTCATCGTGCGCAAACTCATCGATGGTGCACGAGAGACCCTTGAGCGCCATGACATTCCAATCGACAACGTGCAGGTTGTGCGGTCGCCAGGTAGTTTCGAGATACCACTCGTTACGAAGCAGGTCATCACGGCCCTGCATCCAGACGCCGTGATATGTCTTGGTGTTGTCGTGAAAGGCGACACGGCACACTTTGAGTACGTCTGCGAACCTGTGGCACATGCACTCATGGACCTGTCGCTTCAAACTGGTGTGCCCTGCTTGTTTGGAGTCTTAATGACGTACACGTTGGAGCAAGCCCAGGAACGTGCCGGTGGAACCATGGGGAATAAGGGTGCCGAATGCGCCGAGGCGGCCCTTTCGGTTCTTAAGACTCTACGTTCGTTGCCATCGATTTAACGACCAATATTTGCCGTACTCACAACGTCGGGCACCACGACGTTTGACTACATTCTACGATCCACCATGCTTCGAACCGTCCTTATTGTTCTCGTATTCCTTCTTTTATCAATCCCAATGCATTCGCAAGGGCGCGTGCAGTTGTCAGACTGGCAAACGTATTCTTCGCTGCAATCGGTACGGTCTGTTTCGGTTGACTCCAAGAATCGCCTCTGGTGTGGAACCACTGGTGGTCTCTTTGTAATCGACCTTACGGATGGCGAAGTCACTACGTATCGGAACATCAACGCATTACTCAATCTCGACGTAAGCATGGTGCGCTGCGATCCAGCAACACAGACCGTATTCGTGGGGTGCGAGGATGGCTCACTCGCAGTTGCAACCGAAGATGGACAGTTTAGCCAGATTACAGAGATACGTAGAGCAACGCAGTATCAGAGACGTGGACTTTCTGATTGCGTCATCCTGGGTGACAATGTGTTCTTTGCCACAGCGTTTGGCATCGTTCAGTATAACAGGGCAAATGGCGTATTTCAAGAGACGATTGATCGAATCGGACAATTACAGCGCAACGTACCTGTCCACGCTATTGCAGTGTTTAACAACAAGCTGTGGGCTGCTACAGACTCGGGCATCGTTTCGGCACCGTTGTCTGCCTCATCACTTCGTCAACCATCGTCATGGACGCAGTACACTGCAGATCATGGCGTTCCAGCGGGATCCGCTCGGGCGGTTACAGCGATTGGTGGTCAACTCTATGTAGCTGTCGGCAGACGTTTACTACGACTTGATAACGATGCTTTTACCACGGTTTCGGAAGCACAATCGGCGATCCTCACGATTGCTATGGTCGATAGTAAGCCAACATTTGCTACAGCTGACGGCGTGTTTTCGAGTGATGGACGTATGATCGTGGACTCGCCGGTACCGATTGCTGGGCACACTACGTTTAGCGGTAGCGACGCAGACGTCATCATGTTTACGCCGGACGTAGGCATAGCCAGAGGCAGGAATGGCGCATTCGAAACCATCGAGATTAATTCTCCAAGAATTCGTCAGTTCATGAGTATTGCCGTCGACGGTCAGGGGCGCCTGTGGTCCGGCTCATATAACGATGGTTCGCGCACGGGCCAAGGCATTTCTGTGTTCGATGGTTTGTCGTGGTACAATGCGTCAAACGACCTTGCTCCCAATGTACGACTTGTTGCGGCCTATCGAATGTCCTCGCTGCCTGATGGTACCATCGTTGTTGGAACCTGGGGAAGCGGAGCCTATGTGTTTTCCGATGTTCCAGGAAAGGCCTTGCCGCGCGAGATCTCGCCATCGAATTCTCCAATCATTGGCATTAGCGCCGACACGAACTTCGTTCTTGTAGGCGATGCAGTCCGCGACAGAAGTGGCACGTTATGGATCGTGAATGAACAGGCATTGGATCGTTCAGTCGTCGGGATCGGTGCCAACGCGACTGTTACGTTGCGAAACTGTTTTGACGTACGATCTAACCTCTTCCGAAGCATGGCTATCGATAATGGCGGTACGAAGTGGCTTGGTAGCCCGTTTGGGTCGGGCCTGCTGGCGTACAACGAACGAGGCACGTTCGACAATTCTTCCGACGACGTTTGCCAACGTGTAACCTCTACGAATTCCAATCTACCGGACAATGTTGTGAATGCTATCCGTACCGATAACAATGGAGCGTTGTGGATTGGTACGGCACGCGGCTTGGCTGTTGTCACATCGCCTGGCTCAGTCTCGACTTCGACGGTTCCGTTTGTGCGCCGCATTTCGGTGCTAGGTGCCGTTGTCGTCAACGACATTGCTGTCGACGCAATTAACCAGAAGTGGATTGCCACGCCGGATGGCGTTTTTGTCGTGAACGAAGATGGCACCGAGGTACTAGCAACGCTGAATGCAGGGAACAGTCCGTTAGTAAGCAACAACGTTCGGTCGATCGTCGTTGATCCGCAAACTGGACGCGTGTGGTTTGGGACAACAGAGGGGCTCTCCTCGGCTCAGTCTCAAAGCATTCGGCCGCTTGCCACATATGACGTGCGATGCTATCCTCAGCCATTTAAGGCCGGAAGTGGGTTGCTAACAATCGACGGACTAGCCTCTGATACAGATGTTCGCATTGTCACGGCCAACGGCCACCTTGTGGCCGCTCTTCAAACAAAGGGACGACAGGCACTATGGGATGGCCGTGATGGAAGTGGTAGCGTCGTTCCACCGGGTGTGTATGTGGTTCACGTGGCATCAACAAGCGACCAAGGTTCTGCCGTGGCAAAGGTCGCTGTAACTCGATAGGTAGTCCCCGAACTCATTGCTTTGCCATTTGGGCGCTCTTCGTATCTTTGCGGCCCTGCGGAAGTGGCGAAATTGGTAGACGCACCATCTTGAGGGGGTGGCGCTCGCAAGGGCGTAGGGGTTCGAATCCCCTCTTCCGCACAACTGTAAACACAACGGGTTCTTGCCAATGGCAAGAACCCGTTGTGTTTTCTTCGAATCTGTTCGACGTTACGGATAAAACCGAATGCCAACTCCAGCGTCGATTCCAGTTCCAAAGTTCGGCAAGAAACCAACGTTTGGACCTAGTTCAACGAATATCTCGAGCGGGGTGCGCTTAGGAACAACGTTGATTCCAATGATTGCGCGAGCTGCCAGGCCAAAACTGTCACCCTCGCGATAGTACCAACGACCTCGACCCTTTTCGTACCAGAAGCCACTGGATTCTGTGCCGAATCCTATTCCGATTCCAGGACCAGCGTACATTTTCACAACCGAACTTTGGAACGCATCGAAGTGCCATAGGTAGTCGGCTTGGATACGAGGTGAGCCAAAGTACGAGGCCCCTAGCCCAAACGCAAAGGCGTTTTCTTTGTTCGTCCAAAGTTTAGCAGACAATCCAGTTGGGTCGCCAAGTACTAAGCCAAAACCAAACGTCTTTCCCTTTGGTCCCTGTGCTTGTAATTGCCCGTCGGGCAACAACCACCAAAACACGACGACCATTAGCCAGATCACCCCTTGTCGCTTCATAACTGTCTACCTCTTGCGAATCTTCGTTGTTGTCCAGATTGCGGCCTCGATGGCCTCCAGTGTTTTCGGGAGCCTTGGATTGCGTATTCCACCAGTGACTTTTAGTGAGGCAATCATATCCATCGACATAACGACACTCTGCGTCCCCGACTCAGTGACTTCAACTGGAGGTTCGAACTCCACAAATACGTTGCCTGTTCGCTCACTTGTTACACGGAACGGCTGGGCCTCTCCATCGACGAACACCACACCATCGACAATCATGGTGGATCGCTTGCCTGTGGTAAAGTCCCGGAACACGGCGTCGTCGCTATACATCGTAGCCTCCGACCCGCTAAACTTATGCATCTCAAGTTTCATGCGGCGGAACAGCCCTGGTTCGATATCTGCACCTAGATTGCGACGCATGCCACGAGCACTCCACGTTAGTACGAATGGTCCCGCCTTGACCTTACGGGGGCCTTCCGTCGTATCGTCCTTTGACCTATGAAGAACAAGACGAGAGAAGAGCACTCGTACACTATCGATGCGCACACTGTCGGCAAACTCGTCATCATCTTCAACTTGAATCTCGCCATTTAGGCGCACGGGCACACTGGAACCGGATTCTAACTCGGTATACAGCTCGAACGATTGCACAGCAGGGTCACTCGATGATGAACAGCCGATTGCAACAGCAACAACACAGGCGAAGAATGGCATCAGCAGACGATGCCCAATATGCGTCGTTCTCATAGGAACTCCCTTTCGTATGGTAAAACTATGAAGTGGTGAATGATACTGCTATTGCTACTACAGCAGTCAGGGTGATTCGACCGTTGCTGACGTCAACGAGTTCCAGACCCAGCACTAGGTGCCCAAGACTCTGGCCACAACATGCTCCGCAGCCATAATTGCGTTTTCTATCGATGGCGCGGCATCTACATCTGTGCATGCAAGATGTATACCGTCAGGCATCGATTGTACCATCTCGCGCACTGCACGATGACTCCCAACCGAAGGCACAACCACGCCGTGTCCCCAGCTCCATGCATACACGTCGTCTACAACGTCTGCCGGTAGGTCAAGTCGTTTTAATACTGCATCGACTGCCGCATTTGTTATCCGAACAATCGACTCCTCATTCATCAACTCACTTCGTCGGCTTACGGGCAGTGGCGCATAGGCACTTGTCCACCGGCCTTCGTTCGTATGGGGCATCGATGCATCTGCGGTCGATACAAGGTCTGTATAGTGCTCGCCAGCAGGCAAATGCCATGTATCGTACGAACCAGGAGGTGTCAGCGCCTGATGCGAATGCATGTGAATGGTCATGTACGGCGCATACTGCAAAGAGGGAATCAGTGCGGCCTGTGCAACGTCCGACCCACGCAAGAGCGCTCTCGTAGAAAATAGCGGAGAGCTCAATATCACATGTTCGGCGTGAACGCGCTCAACAACTCCATCAGATCCTACTGCGAGTACCGACCAGCCGCTGCTGTTCTTCTCGATACGATATGCGAGCCGATCGCTGCGTACATCTGGTAACGATGAAGCAATTCCCTTGAGGAGTTCCGATGTTCCGCCTCGCATTATCCAGCGCCCCTTGTCAAACGAAGCACCGAACTCATCGGAGTAGAAGTTGAGAAGGCAGAACGCATTAACATCGGTCAGGCCCGCGCCCATTGATGATCGGGAATAGGCATCAAGGACCATCGCCAGCGTAGGCGAAGCATACTGTTGGATGAACTCGAACGCCGATACACTGTCGTAGCGGGCAATCATCTCGGCACTAGCTTCGCGCACTGGGTAGAGAGGCAACTGAGTATCCGTCATTGAAAGCAGCTCGTCGCGGAATCGTCGCAATCCGTTAGCATCCTTAGGATTAACCGCAACTGCTGCTACATCAGCATCGGTCCAGATATCTCTGACCATGGAATCGCCCACGAAGTACATGTCGTCGGGACACTCCTTGATGCTAACACCAACGCTTTGTGCCATCGCATCAAGGGTCTCGCTTCTCTCGACAAAATATACATTGCCAAGAGGAACGCTTTGATGCACGTTCTTAGGCTGATAGGTTCTCGCACAACCACCTACAACGGGTTCGGCTTCAAGAAGAACACAGTCGATTCCCTGTTGCGCTAACAACCATGCTGCAGTAATTCCTGCAAAACCACCACCGACGATGCACACCTTCGCCGATGAGGATCGCGAAGCAGAGGGCAATACTTGTCTATCTCGAACAAAGGAGTGCGCACGTCGAAACTGCTGCGAGCCCTGACCTATCTGACGGATATCATTTGTGCGCCCACAACCAAAGGGCACACCTAAGAATACCGCACCTGAAGCGAGCGTAATCGTCCGAAGGAACTCGCGACGGTCGACCATTAACGAATCACGGCTATAGGTACGGTCGACCTGCGCCCATTCACTGTCACCGAGCAAAGGTAGCTACCGGTTGCCTCAATACGCAGGGGCAGCGTCACCTGCCCGGGGTCGAACCAGCCACGGTGGAGACGCTTCACGAAACGTCCTTCTGTAGTCCACAACTCGACATCGACACTGCCAGGAACTGTTTGAAGCCATCCCAGTGTGAGCTTATCTGTTGTTGGATTAGGCCAGGCACTTATGCTAACGTTATCACGACCACGATAGGCATCATCGACGCTTACCGGCGCCTGCAGCACGCCGAGGGGGAGGATCCGCTCGCCGAAGAGCTCTTCGGTGTCGGCAGGATCACCACCAAACCACGTTTCGATAACATCCGCGTAGACCCGACGGAAGTCATACTGGAATCGCTGGTCGCCGTTAGCGTCTAGGTTGCCAAGGTCGGGTGTGTTTCCATAAACGCCCGAGCTCACGCGAGGACCAAAAACGAACTGAACGCTTGCAGCACCGTGGTCGGTACCACGAGAACCATTCTCTTCTGGTCGACGACCGAACTCAGATGCCGTAAATCCAACGATCTTCTCCGCCTGACCTTGCTGTAGCATGTCCTGCATAAACTGCCCGACACCAGTAGACAACGACTCCAGCAGGAATGGGTGAAGTCCGGTAAGGTCTGCAGACTGTTGCTGAACGTGAGTATCGAATCCACCCATGTACACCATATAGACCTTCGACTTCAAACCGCCGGAAATCAGGCGGGCAACAAGTTGAAGCTGACGAACAAAGCCATTGTTGGCATACTGAACCGTATTACGTCCCTTGTCAAACGCCTCTTTAACAACCGAAGAGTATCGATCAGACTGCTCGGCAACGAGACGAACGAAGTTAAACTCGCGTCCATAGGCAGTTTCGTCCGACATTGGGTCGAGGTCCGGCGACAGCCCCTGTCCCAGTTCGAAGAACTTCTGCGGATCCGTTAGTGCAATACCAACGTCGCCCTTTGGACTCTGGAACAGCATCGACAACGTTCCACCGATCTGAACTGCCAGAGGATGATCCGGAAGAATTTCGGGAAAGCCCGACACAGTTCGTGAGAAGTGCCGTCCTAACCAGCCATCTACGAGCCGGACGTTCGGGTCGCTGGAATTCAGACCCGACAGCCAAATGTCGGTCGATCGGAAGTGCGACAGGTTGGGATTCTCGTACCCCACACCTTGAACGATTGCGAGTCGCCCATCTTCGAGCATCCTGCGCATGTTGTAGACGTTGGCGGGGTCCATCGCCGGATGCATGTGAACGCGTCCAAGAACGCTCACGGCTTCTTCCTTGGGTACTCCTATCGATGGTCGTATCTGGTAGTACGTTGGATTGTCGACAGGAATAATCGTGTTCAATCCATCGTTACCGCCGAACAGCTGGATGACCACAAGAATGCGATCATTTTGATCGGTAACTGTTGGTAATAGCTGTACCGGAGAGAATGCGCGTGTGGGTACGCCACCCAGGAGGTTGACGCCTAGTGCGGCAGCCCCAGTTGTTTGCAAAAAGGTACGACGTTTCATTGAAGTCCTCGATCGGCTTGGTGTGAATTCGGCTTCATGGCATTCGTTAGCAAAGTTGGAAATCAGGTGCACGAGAGATGGTCGTGAGCATCGTGCGTATACGTTGTCCAGCGGTGGCAGCATCGGCTACAATCTGCGGCCAGTCGTAGTCGGGCGCATTCTGTAGAGCGGCCTTGATGTAGTTCTCAACGCGTGCCTCCGAAACAGGCACTGGAAGCAGGTAGGCCACAACCTGAGGCACAAGCTTGCGAATGTCTGTGTGATCATCGAAGGAGCGGATGAAGGCAAGCGCTTGCGCGTCCGTCATTCGCCCGATGACCCCTTGAGCAAAATTGCGGCGAACGGGATACGAGTTTGTGGAAATCCAAGACCGGTAGCCAGGCCAGCCGAACACGGTTGGAGGGTCCATAACCGATTGGTCCATACGACGTGACCAGTCCTGCGGATTTCCCTCAGATGAACCGAATTGCCGAAGAACGCCGGCGATGAATTCCAGTGGCGTCTTTAGTTGTGCGCCACGGACAGCGGGATCGAAGAAATGCGCGCTCGCAAGGAGCGTTCGGATCACTGGTCGAATGTTCCAGTTATTCGACCGGAACACGTTTGCCAACCCTGCAACGACCTGCCGGTTCGACTCGGTTGGCGAGCTATACACGTAATATCGGTACAACTTATCGGCAATGAAGGCACTCACAGCTTCTGGTCGTTGCTCGTGGATGATATCAATAAGTCGAGCAATTTCTTCGGTACGAACTTGAAAGGCGGTGTTGTTATCGGCCGTTCGTGCAGCAATCGTTTGTCCCATGAACTGCTTGGCACCGGTGTCATGACGGGCAGCATCGAAGTATGCATGATAATAGCCATCTGGTCCCGTGGGTTCGTCATTGAATCGGCTCGACTTCCATCCCGTGAGAACGCGTGCAGCTTCCTTGACGTCACCTTCGGTATACCAACCTATGCCCGTGGTGAACAGCTCCATGAGCTCTCGGGCATAGTTTTCGTTGGGTCTGCCTCGTTCGTTAAAGTGTCCACCAAGATACCAGACCATGGCATTATCGAGTGTAACGTCTAGGGCAAACGAGGGGAAATTGCCAAGGCTATTCCTTCGAAGCATTAGATACTGACGCCAGAGTGTCTGCGGGATGCTGTTCGTTTCGTCGAAACTAAACTCTGTCGTAAAGTGGTTAGACCAAAACAACGTCAGCTTTTCAATCGCAGAGTCATCTGCAACCATGGCTTGTATCCACCAGTTCGCAAGACTTCCCATATTGGTGCTCCATTGGGCTTCAATCGCAAACCGTGTTTGCAAATCGGCTCCAGCTGGATTCTCCGTAGTCCTGTCTACCCACGTTCCCGGTGTTGTTGAGGGATCTTCGATGGTTGTACCAAGAAGTTCATCAACAGCTTGTTCCGACGACTTGCCAACGAGCGACCGTGCACGCTGTCGTGTTGGGCCGAACCCAGCGCGGCGTAGAAGATGGTAGGCGTCTTCGATCGTTAGCGGCGTTGGATGTGGCTCCAACCCCGTCGTCGTCACGATAGGCGTGACATTGGATGTATGCGGCCGTTCGCCGAGTCGTACGAGAGAATGGAAGAGATCTCTGCGTCGCATGTTCACCTCAAAGGAGTTGTGATGGTCAGTGATACGGTTCGACAATAGAAGCGTCCCTCTGGGAGGGAGTTGTCGTATGGTAGTTCGGATGCGCCAATACCGCGAACCTCGTCAACGACAACATTTGGCGCGATGGTTCGAAGATAGCGATCAACGGCATTTGCACGGTCAGCAGACAATGACTGATTGTGAATGGCTTCGCCCAGTCGATCGGTGGAGCCACGTATGACGGCCCTACTGCCCTGCCGTGTAGTTGTGGTTATGAGCTGTCGCATCATATCGCGATTGACTGTTGAGATATCACTTTGGTCAAAGTCGAACACGATGAGACTTAGGCGCGACACCTCGAACGTATTCGTCGTCTTTCGAAGTGGGAAGACAGTTGTCGCGGAAACGGGAGCCTCGGAGCGTTGCTCAACAGTCATAACGGCAACGAGTGAGTCGACGGGAGTAGTAACTGGCCCAAGTTTATCCGCAAGCTGCTGCGACATGTCGAACGCTACCGTCGTAGGCGGTGCCCCGCTTGACCGTTGGACGTCGACCGGTGCCCCCTTACGCATAATGGCGAGCGACCACGCCGTGGATTGATTGGGGTTGCGAACATCGACGGTGAACCGTTGGCTTGGTTGATGCGCTACGTATTCGTTGAATCGCGAATGCACCACTGGTGCAAGAAGACCTGGAGTTGAAGATTGGAGTTCGACGCGGCGATTCTCTTCCATGCCTTCAGCATAGCGATCGTTGGAGACAATCGACGGACGCTCGGCGGTCCGAGCAACGAAGCGCGATGGGTCAAGGTTCCAGCGTCGTTGCAACTCGGAGATAACAGCTTCCGCACGTTGACGGGCAAGTTGACGACGCGCATCTGCGGACGCTAGCTCCCGTCCGTCTGTGGTGCCGGTAACCGTTAGTGTTGACCCCGGTGTTGATGCCATGCGTCGGCCAACAACGTCGATCATGCGATAGTAAATAGGCAGAGTTGATCGTGGCAAATCTGCTTCGGCGAAACCAGGGCCTTCAAGCGTTTGTATATAGCGTTGACGCACGACGGCCGACGCTGAATCGAAGAACATGTATGGTAGAAGAGGAAACGTCTGGGTGACAACAGTCTCGCGTATCTCTAACGGATCCGTTGTCAGCGAGGCAATCGTAACGGGGGCTACGATTGGCTTTACAGGCTCAGGTATTGGTTCAGGTGCCGGCTCCGGCGTCCGCTCAGCAACGACTGGCGGCGGTGGTGGTGGCGGCGGTGGTGGTGGTGGTGGTGCGTCTTCAGCGCCGGTGAGGTCGATTCGAATCTGTACCCCTGCAACAAACATTGATTGGGTCCATGACATCGCCGACGACAACGAATTGAGGCCGTAGCGGAACCCCACCTCTGGATTAACGGAGACGCTACCCAACCATGCAAGCTCAGCGCCAAGGTGGGCTTGAGCACCATACGAGGTTCCAATGCCAAGCACTTCGCCTCTGCCATTCGTGCGTCGTGCTGTGCCGTCGGGAAACAACACACCAGACGGACTAACGATGCGCTCCGACTGCAGATACTGCGCGTCAACAACAGCATTGCCTGCGTCGGCAGCTAGGCGGAGATATAGCGGCAAACCGTCAATTGGACGACTTCGCAGACCAACTTCTGCCACTACATAACCGAGATTCGTTGTAAAATCATGCTGCCGTTGCAGAGGTACAAAGGAATTCGTGCGGGGGTCAAGGACTTCGAAGTTATCCGCGCTGAGCGCTTGAAGCGCTGCCGGGCGAAGAGAGTACGATACAGCACCAGTAACTTCAAGAAGCGGTCCGAGAATCGAATGCTCTAACGTAATGCCAGCATTCCACCCAGGCGACGTTCCGTTTCCGAACTCTCCACAGTCCAAACTTCCCGGAACGATGGGGATTGCTGCCGCATTCATCACGTACTGGAACGCACCACGGACGCCAATGTATGTCTGTGCCGATGCTACGCCAATCACGCCGATAGATGCAACGATCATGATAAATACTCTGAGGAGGAGCATGCTATGCTGAGGTCGTTTTCTCGTGAGGTCTTGCAAGAACACGGGTAGATGTGATTCGGTTACTAATTCAGAACGAAAACAAGAGACGTAACAGCTCAGGCCACTTCGTTGTTGCAATGATACGAACACCGAACATGGTTCCAAACCCAATCAGCGTAAGGCCTGATAGCTGTTGAATACGTCGTACAAACGTCGGCGTCATTCGATGTTGTTGACTAACCACGATCCGCGACAGCAGCGCTAGCCAAAACAGATTTCCCAAGCCAAAAGCAATTGAGAACAGGATATCGTTCCGTGCGTTCGACGTGTACCAGCCAGATGTCTGAACTGCTGTACTCACCAGACTGAGCGCTGGGATAAACGTGGGATTGGCAAGATTCGCCAGCGCATAGCCAACACCGACAAAGAACGGACCGTGGCTTTTCATCCATTGCTGAAGTCCGTTGTGACGACCTTCATTCTCCAGTCGATCGTCCGAGACCTGCTTCGACGGCCGGTCGCGTATTTGCAACCAGCCAAAGATGATCATCACCAATACGATCCCGAGCTGAATCGCTACGGGAGCTAGCGGCGACGAGTCTTCCAAATCTTGGAAGAGCGCCGTTACGTATCCCGCAGCAATCATGGCAAGACCACAATAAATGGCGTCGAAGACCCCGGCACCAAGAGCAAGGCGCAACGACGACGTCCAACCATCTCTCAGGCCCATGCGTATGGCAGCCATACCTATTGGTCCCGGCGGAATAGCCAAGACGAATCCAATAAGCGTCCCCGTGAGTATGGCAATCAACATGTTTGACTCTCCCCGAAGTTACAACAGTCTACGTGATCGCGTTGGTATGGCAGTATCTTTGTTACCTCGTTAAACGAATGCAATCACATCGCGTGAATAACCCACCAGGAACGAACACCCTTACTCCCCGACTAGGGCTTGCTACGACAATAGCTATTGTTGTTGGCGGCATGATTGGCTCGGGCATCTTCCGAAATCCCGCAGCGATGGGCGAGGTTCTTCAGTCTCCTCTATTGCTTATTGGAGTCTGGGTTGTCGCCGGTGTCGTTACCTTGTTCGGTGCGCTCACGAATGCCGAGATTGCCGGCATGATTCCCGCGACTGGCGGACAGTATCAGTACTTCAGGGTGATCTACGGTGAGTTCATAGCCTTTTTGTACGGGTGGGCCCTCTTCATCGTTATTCAGACTGGATCTATTGCATCCATTACCTTCGTGTTTTCGGAGTCGTTTAACGCTCTATTCCCTCTGCCAACACTATCGCCCGACGTAGTGCAGGCCTGGAAGTTTACCCTGCCGTTCGCAACCATTTACCCATTAGAGAACCAATGAGTCAAGATTATAACGGCCGTGGCTGTTTTCCCGCTG
>JALHPC010000009.1 GCA_022842685.1 Candidatus Kapaibacterium sp. | reverse complement strand
CCGGCTTGCGTACACAGCGTGTCGTACTGTTTTTCACTACCAGAGCTGTTGTTATCGAACATGAGATGTTCGAACAAGTGTGCCAGTCCTGCTATTCCAGGCCGTTCGTCGTACGAACCCACGGCATACATCACGGTTACGTTCACTACAGGTGCTGTATGACGCGGACATACCACCACTCGCAGACCGTTCGGTAGTGTCCGTTCTATAATCTTGTCGTTCACGCTCTTACTCATTGATTACCTCGCTACGAAGCTACGGTCTGTACGAGTTCTAACATGCCGTATCCGTTTGCCGCAAATGCTTGATATTCGTACCCACACTAGTATGTAAGCATGGAAACCTTCCTCATCGACGACGAATTCATAGAACTGTGCCGACTTCTCAAGGTTCTCGGTTGGGTTGATACTGGCGGCATGGCCAAACAGGTGATTGCCGACGGCTTCGTTACCGTTAATGGCGCCACCGAGCTCCGCAAGAGGTATAAAACTCGTCCTTCGGATGTTGTCACATTCAACAATCAGTCCGTCACTGTTACCCATCAGGGTATGCCCAATGAACATTGATCTCCTCGTACAACTGCTCGCTATTGACTCGCCTACTGGCTATACGCACCATGCTATCGATTGGCTGGATAACCTGCTTTCATCGTGGAACGTTCGCACACGTCGTTCTCGAAAAGGGGCACTGATTGCCACCTTTGGTGAAGGGCCCCGCCTTGCCATAGCGGCACACGTGGATACGCTTGGGTTCATCGTTACCGACGTCAATAGTAATGGTACGCTTGCATTCTCGCCCTTGGGCGGCCCATTACTTCCAAGCTTTGAGGGCTCGTACGTTCGAGTTCACACATCTGCTGGTGCCATCATCAATGGTACGGTTCTGCTGAACAATCCTTCAACCCACAGCAACAACAAGGCCGGTACGGTTGAGCGCACGACGTCTACGATGCACGTTCGTTTAGATGCTGCCGCGCAGTCGAAGGCCGACGTGGAGCGGCTTGGTATTCGCGCTGGCGATATCGTTGCCGTAGATCCTAGAACTCAAGTACTCGACAATGGCTATATCAAGAGCCACTTTCTTGATAACAAGGCCGGCTGTTTCGTCTTGCTCGAACTTGCCAAACGTCTTTCGGAACGTGCAACGGTGCCCCCTGTCGAGCTCTTCTTTTCGAACTACGAAGAGGTAGGTCATGGTGGTGCTACGGGATATGCGCCAACGACCGAGGAGCTGTTGGTGATTGATATGGGAGTGGTTGGCGACGGACTTTCGGGGCGCGAAACGTTGTGCAGTATCTGCGCAAAGGACTCTGGTGGGCCGTATGACTACGAGATGCGACGAACCCTAGAGCGCCTTGCATCAGAGAATGCTATTGCGGCCACTACGGATGTGTATCCGTTCTACAGTTCCGATGGAACAGCTGCCTGGCGGGCTGGTGTGGATTGCAAGGTGGGACTTATTGGCCCGGGCGTACATGCTTCGCATGGTATGGAGCGAGCACATGTCGATGGCATCAAGGCAACCGTTGAGCTTTCGATGGCCTATATCGACGATCTAGGTGGGCGATGAGATATCCCGAATGACCAAACGTACATTCACCTTGCGATTACCTACGACACAATGTTGCTAAAGGAGGTATTCGACCCAACGTTCGTTGATGAGCTCGCATCCCGCCTAGCTCGGCAATATCCTACGTTTTCTGCTCATTCGTTTCGCAGTGCTGTCTTTAACGACGAGTGGCCGATGCTCGAGCTCAAGGCACGTGCACGGCATATTAGTCTTACCCTTGGCAAGATGTTGCCGAACGACTTCCCACGGTCGGTTGGTATGCTTATGGACGTGGCGCCTGGACTCACTGGATTGCCCGCAATGGTGTTTCCTGACTTCGTTCAAGTGTTTGGGCTCGATCACGTCCAGCATTCCATGAAAGCACTGGCGCACTTTACGCCGCTGTTTTCATCTGAGTTTGCTGTGCGCCCATTTCTTGAGCGCTATGGCGAGCGGATTGAGCAACAGATGTATCGATGGGCCGAAGACGACAACCATCATGTCCGCCGTTTGGCTACCGAAGGCATGCGACCGCGATTACCGTGGGCACCGCCGCTTCGTAAGTACATTGCTGATCCGTCGCCGATTCTACCGATACTCGAACGTCTCAAGACCGATGTGTCTGACTACGTTCGAACATCGGTTGCGAACAATGTGAACGACATCTCGAAGGATCATCCAGACCTTGTACATCACATTATCGGGCGCTGGAGAGAAGACCCGAATGTGCCTGAAACCCTACTGCGCAAAGCATCGAGGACGATGCTTCGAAGGGGCAACACTGCCTTCCTCAACATCTTTCAAGAGCAACCTAATGCCAAGGTGCTCTGCGAGGGTTTCGAGGTTCTTCCGCGGCACGTTTCGGTGGGTGAAGCGGCGATCTTTCAGACTGTGATCACCAATACTGACTCCTGCCCATCGAACTTGCGGCTCGAGTTTGCCATTGGATTCGTAAAGTCGAATGGCAGCGTGTCTCGCAAGGTGTTTGCTTGGCGTCGCGAAGAACTTGGTGCTAATGAGACGCGAACGTTCTCACGTCGATTTCGCTTTGCGCATTACACAACTCGCCGGCAGTATCTAGGCCTTCATTCGATTGACGTCATCGTTAACGGCGAAACTCGGGCGACGACCGCTATAGAAGTCGTGTAGCTCGCTAGAGCTGGTCGGCATTGGAACGATAGTGTTGCGCCTGCTGGAGCAGTTGAGCACGCACATCGTTATTCATGGTATCTAATGTTCGATATACCATTCCAAGACGATGGTTCTTGGCAAGAACCGATCTGTTACGGTCAAAGAAATCCCAGTAGAGCGAGGTAAACGGACACGACCCTTCACCCGTCCGTAGCTTAGGGTTGTACGAGCATTGGGAGCAATAGTCGCTCATGCGATTGATGTATGACGCAGAACTCACATAGGGTTTCGACGCCATCTGTCCTCCGTCGGCATACTGACTCATACCACGTGTGTTTGGCATTTCAACCCATTCGAAGGCATCAATGTACACACCTAGGTACCATGCATCAACGTCCGTCGGGTTGCAACCTAAGAGTAGGGCAATGTTGCCCGTTATCATCAAACGTTGAATATGGTGGGCATAGGCATTGTTCAGCGAAGACGTCACAGCGTCCCTAACACAGGCCATCTTCGTCTCACCTGTCCAAAACCAGTGGGGAAGAGGTGTGTTATGGTTGAAGACATTGAGCGTGGCATAATCGGGCATGCTTGCCCAGTACACACATCGCACATACTCGCGCCATCCGAGTATCTGTCGGATAAACCCCTCCACCGATGACAGAGGTATTAGACCGTGGTGTTTGCTGCTGCGGAACGACTCTTCCACACGACGAATAACCTCGTGTGGATGGAGCATCTTCGTATTCAGCGCAAACGACAATCGCGAGTGAAACAGGGTAGCATGCGATGTTGTCATAGCATCCTGATACGGACCGAAGTGCGGCAGGCATTCGTCAACGAACCATGATAGCACATCAAGCGCTTGTTCTCGTGTAACGGGCCAAGCTACGTGTAGCTCGTTAATGGTTCCCATCGTGGTTACGCCTGCCTTCCGTATGTCTGCTACAACCGAAGTTAGGTCGTTGGATATCGGGAAATCACGCGGCGGAGCCGGTATTCCGGTCCATGGGCGTCTATTCTCGCTATCTAGATTCCAGGTTCCTCCGTACGGCTCGTCGGCTTCCATCAATATCGCATAGCGCTGGCGCATTCTTCGATAGAAGGACTCCATTCTCCACGACGTCTTGCCTGGAAACATACGGTGTAGTTCGTCTCTTTCCGTCATGAAGTGCTCAGACGAAACTACTTCAAGGGGCACCGTTATGCGCGAAGCGACGTCACGAAGGTGAGCGTCGACGCGCCACTCGTCGGGCTCCATCACTTGAATCAACGAAGGCCGTAGCTCTTCGATCGTACGCTCGATAATCTCGCCAAACGTGAGTACGGCACGTGTATCGGTGATACGCTGATAGAGCACCCGATGCCCCTTATCGCTAAGGTGCTGGGCAAAGGCGCGCATGGCAGCGAATAGGCAGGCGACCTTTTGTATGTGATGTACGACGTAGTCGGTTTCGGATCGAATTTCGGCTAGAACATAGACGATGTTGGGATCTAGGGTTCTAAACCACGAATGGGAGCGATTGAGTTGGTCGCCGAGTACTATCCGCACCACGTGGGCCGTTGCGTGAGTTGTTGACATGCTATCCACGTGGAAGGATGGTGTAAATCTTGGTGAATCATCGGGATAGGTACTTTGAACCCTACAAGGCGATGTTTTCGACGGGATTGTGAACAAGAGTTGTGGACACTTTCGTTTCCCGTGTTGATAGTTTGGGTTCTATTGTGGGACGGACCTCGATACTAGGAGATCTTATCCTAAGAAATACCCAGGTGGCGAAGAGGTGTGGTGAGGTTGTCCACACCGTGTGTTGAGGGTGTGATTCGAGTGAAGTGTATGAGGTACTTGAAGTTACCGTTGTCGTGACCGGATACGCATCCAGGTTTGCACCGAATCCACAGACCATCTACATCATCTAGGTTATTAAACCTAAAAAAGAAGAAAGAGGAAGAGGTGGGGAGTGTGGATTGGGTGTGGGGCAGTACCAATCGAACGTCCTGCTGTAGATTGCAGGTGTGCAATGACGTTCGAGATCAACCGGCACAGACAGACTTACGCAATCACATCGTAGCCGCAGTATGGGCGTAGCACTTCGGGGATAGTAATCGTACCTTCGGCCGTTTGATATTGCTCTAGCAAAGCGACCATTATGCGCGATGTAGCCAGTCCAGAACCATTCAGTGTATGAAGAAACTCGGGCTTACTCGAAGCGGTATCCTTGTAGCGGATGTCTGCACGGCGTGCTTGGTAGGACTCAAAATTTGTACAGCTTGATACTTCAAGCCACCGTTGTTCACTCGGTGCCCATACTTCTAGGTCGTACGTCTTGGCGCCACCAAACGTCATGTCGCCCGTGCAGAGCAACAATACTCGATATGTTAGGCCAAGCTGTTGCAGGATGTACTCAACGTTACTAACCATGAGTTCAAGTTCGTTGTACGACGCTGCGGGTTTGACGAACTTCACGAGTTCGATTTTGTTGAACTGGTGAACACGAAGGAAGCCCCGAGTCTCCTTGCCATGCGATCCTGCTTCACGGCGAAAGCATGCGCTGTAACCGCAGTACATCCGAGGCAGCGTATCACCGGCAAGAATCTCATCGCGATGGAAGTTCGTGATAGGTACTTCGGCCGTTGGAATCATGTACAGGTCGTCTCTCTCCATGTGGTACATGTCTTCTTGGCTTTTCGGAAGCTGTCCTGTACCTCTTAGAGAATCTGCGTTCACCATAAACGGAGGCATCATCTCGGTGTAGCCATGACGTTCGGTATTAACGTCGAGAAAGTATGAAAGTAGAGCACGCTCTAGCTTAGCGCCCTTGCCAACGTAGAAACCGAACCCGGAACCAGTGACCTTCGCTCCTCGTTCGAAGTCGAGGATACCAAGTCGACGCGAGATCTCGATGTGATCTACACGATGGTCCTTGTCGATGCACGTGCCCAGGCGTCGAACTTCGATGTTATCGTTGGCATCGCGTCCCACAGGAACAGAGTCATGGGCCATGTTCGGAATACGAAGGAGACGGTCTTCGATGTCAAACTCTACCGAGCGAAGTGATTCATCGAGGTCCTTGATAGCGTCGGATACAACACGCATCGATTCAATCTGATCTGTGGCGTCCTCTCCGTTCCGCTTCATAACAGCAATAGCCTGCGAAGCAGCATTTCGTTGGGCCTTCATGTCTTCGACACGTTGAATGATAGCTCTTCGCTCAGCATCTAGTTTCAGAAGTGCGTCGATATCGCTTGCGTCATTCTTGTTGGAGCAGTTTTGAGCTACACGGTCGGCGTTTTCACGGATGAAACGGATGTCAAGCATGGAAGTGAAGTGTGAAGTGATGAGACTCTAGAGTGCTACCACACACCACGATCTTGGTAACAGGATTCCTGTTTTAGACTCTTGCTCGTAGTGTTTGGCAGCACAACGTCGCGGTTGTGTAAGGTACAAATCTACGGTCATGCACGCTATCTTACCGTTCCTTTCGATCTTTATAGGACTAGTCCCACAGTTATCCTTGACCAATCATGATCTCACGACGATTCTTACTTCTTTTTTCCTTCTTACTACCACTACTCTCCCTTACAACAAACGCACAGAAGATCCTCCATCTCTCGCCAAAGAATGGTTCGCAATCTGTGACGGTACAGCCCAGAATTGTGATTCGTACCGATCAGCCCCACGACTGGAACAGCGCTGTTAAGCTTACCGGTTCAATTAGCGGTGAAGTCAAGTACGAGTCTCGTTCTTCGTCGGATCGAACAGTACTCAACATCATCCCCCGTAAAGAACTAGTGTCCGGGGAAACGCTTATCCTATCCCTGTCCCTTCCCACCGGCGATACGTCCGTTGTTTATACTATCGTCGAAGGTAACGTTGTAGACGTTGAATCTCCGATTGTGCTCCAGGACGCGCCGTCCGACTTCTTTCCTATTAACGTTACAACAAACACGACTCCTTCCCCAGGTGTCTTTCTTATTGCACCCAACAATCGGACCCCACAACCCGTACATCCACCTTATGTAGGGCTTGTCGACAATACCGGACAAGTAGTCCGCTGGAACTCACTACCCGCGTTTCCTTTCGACATCAAACAACTTTCAGATGGTCGCATAGGATACAGCGTATTTCAGTCGGCGGGTACTGGCGCCTTGGCTGCCAGCCGTGCCATCGTATTGGATACAAACCTCCAACCAGTCAACGAATACACAGTTGGGTTTGGTAAGAATATGGCTATGCATGATTTCTTGCTCTTACCAAACGGGAATCGCCTTATGCTCATCCAAGAAGTCGTTACTGTTGACATGTCGAAGCTCGTCCCAAATGGGAATCCAGCCGCACAGATAACGCAGGCATTGGTTCAGGAAGTGGAGCCCTCTGGAACCGTTGTCTTTCAATGGAGAAGTCTCGACCATTTCCCCGTCACTGCGTCGTACGAGGACCTTACAGCAGCAGCAATCCGATACATCCATAACAACTCCATCTGGGTTGATGATGACGGTCATTTGCTCCTAAGTGGTCGCCATTCGTCTGTTGTGCTTAAAGTTCATCGCACAACCGGTGAGGTTATCTGGATTCTCGGCGGCAAACTCAATCAGTTCACGTTCATCAACGAGAACGAATCAAACGCTCCTAACTACTTCAGCTATCAGCACCATGTTGTTCGTCTTCCTAATGGCAACATTACCATGTTTGATAATGGTACGCAGAAGTCCCCGCAGTTCAGTCGAGGCGTAGAATACAAACTCGACGAAGCTGCAAAAACTTGTACAAAGGTTTGGGAGTATAGACATGTTCCCGACATTTACACAAGCTTGCAAGGGGCAATCGAAACACTTCCAGACGGACACCGTGTGATTGCTTGGGGATCAGCAGTGTTCGATGGTGCACCAGCAGTGACTGAAATCGACGAGAACAACAACGTTGTCTTTGAGTTTTCTAGCCAACGAGATGCCTATCCGTACAAGGTGACGAAACTGCCTTGGCCCTTGCGTGCAACAACAGCAGACGTGCTAATCGACGAACTTCTTGAAAGCAACACATACGACTATAATCGAGGGAACGTAAAGACCGGTGTTAATATCACGTACGATTCCCTTCAGTCGTTTTTCTATAATACAAGCACCGTACGTCGGGCTCCTTACGCTCCCATAGATCCTCGTTTCGACGTTGATTCGTTGCGGAAGTACGGTTCTCGTACACCCAACATTGCACCTGTGCGTATAGAGTCGTTTCAGGATGGAATCGTCTCTCACAAGGCAACGATTCGTTTTCGTGTCGATACCCTGGGTATAACATCGAGGTTACAAGATGTCGTCGTCTTCCGCAGAGACACCATCGGATCGGGAGTATTTAAACCGTTGCCTACTCGTTTCAACCCTACCACGAGGCAGATCATTGTTTCGGATGTATCTCTAGGTGAGTTCTGTTTTGGATGGTGGGTGGCACCATCTGACCTGCTAGCGCCGCGGCGGCTCTTTCCCGTGGGTGGCCGTAAGATTGCTCGAGGTGTAGCCACGTCGTTCGTAACCTCTCCGCAAGGACAGTTCGACCGAATTGCCTCGGAAGTGCGCGCAGCCGATGGCGAGACCGTTCTTTCTACGCAGAGCGGCAATCGAGACCGTTTTACCTTTAGGTTCGACACCAATGGTGTCTATACATGGACAACTGGAGCGTCCAACAATCAAGGACAATCCACCATCGACAACACACTTGATACCTTCGAGGTTGTCAATCCATTCGTTTCGATAACAACTCCAACGACAGATGTCGTTTGGACGACAGACAGCAGCTACATCATCCGTTGGTCTACGAATCTGCCAGGCGCGGTGCGGCTTGAGCTTCTTCGTGATGGTGAACCCTCGATTGTCATCCGTGAAACTGTACCAGCCGCAACCGAGGCATTTCTATGGCGAGTACCTGCGACCGCCACGCCAGGCGACGTGTACACCATGCGCATACGTAGCGTCGGTCAGGATACTGTTGTTAGTTCCTTTGCATCAGAGTGGACCGTGCGCATAGCTCCTGCCACCACAGTTCACGATGACTCAGAACCAAAGATTGGGCTCACGCTTGCGCCAAACCCTGCATTCGACGTATTGTATATCAGTGCCCCCTTGCAAACAGAACGCGTGACCATCTTTGATATGCATGGTATTGCAGTTGCTCAACAGCAGCTTGTTGGACAGGGAGGGCATGTAGATGTACACACTTTAGCTTCTGGTACTTACATGGTTGTGGTTGACACACCACAGGGCGTAGTGCAGCAGCGACTAGTAATCCAGCGATAACACACCCAGTAATTATAAAATAACTTACTGTATAAGTGTAAATTGCAGACGTAAGGAATGCGACCATCTAGGAACGAAGGTGCAGGGCAAGCACCGCAACATCTGTAGCGCTTACGCCAGGGATACGAGATGCTTGGCCCAGTGAACCAGGCCTTATGCGAGTAAGTTTCTCGCGTGCCTCCATAGACAGCGACGAAATGGTCATATACGAAAAGTCATCTGGGATACGTTTCTTCTCGTTGTCCTGAAAGCGGGCTGCTTCGCGTTCGAGCTTCTTTATGTATCCCTCGTACATCACGGATGTCTCAACATTGTGTACGACGTCGGGATGTTCAACGAGGAGATGCCTTCTAGGGTAATCGAGAGTATTGATGAGGTCGCGGAGCTTCGCGACAGGTCGTCGAGCGATTACCCGAAGAGGTGTTGACTCGGAGATACTGTCTTCGTTGATTTCCGTTAGGTAGTCGTTGATTTGATCGGGTCGGCATCGCTGAGAGTCAATCCACGACTCGAGTTGTTCTGCCATTGTCCGCTTGCGTTCCCAGTGCCCCTTAACAGAATCGGGCACGAGGCCTAGAGCATGACCATGTGGAAGAAGGCGGTCATATGCTGTATCGATACGCAGGAGCAGGCGATACTCTGCCAGAGACGTGAAGATACGGTATGGTTCTTCGGTGTTCTTGTTAACTAAATCGTCGATAAGTACGCCGATGTAGGCTTGTGATCGCTGAAGGGTGAACGGACCTTCACCACGAACAAGCAGCGCTGCATTGATTCCAGCGATGAGACCTTGTGAAGCGGCTTCTTCGTAGCCAGATGTTCCGTTAATCTGACCGGCGAAAAATAGGCCTTGAATTGCCTTCGTTTCCAGCGTGGGCTTGAGCTGGTAAGGAAAGAAGAAGTCGTATTCAACCGCATAACCGTATCGAATAACACTGGCATTCCGCAACGCAGGGATACTGCGGAGCCCCTGATCTTGTACATCTGCAGGAAGACTCGTCGAAAAGCCGTTAACGTAGACAGAGTTTGTAAATAGTCCTTCGGGTTCGAGTACTATCGGATGTGTCTCTTTGTCGGCAAAACGATCAATCTTATCTTCGATAGAAGGGCAGTACCTAGGACCTACACCGCGGATTGCACCTGTAAACATTGGGGATCGATCGAAGCCGGTACGGAGGATGTCGTGTGTGGTTGTAGACGTACTGGTTTGCCAGCACGCGAGGCGGTTTTTTACCGATTTCGTATGAATCGAAAAGGGTTTGGGAACATCATCGCCATTATGAGGAGTGCAGAGGGATAGATCGACTGAACGGCTATCAATCCGTGGCGGGGTTCCGGTTTTCAGTCGTCCTCGCTCAAGTCCGAAGGCAGCCAGAACGTCTGAGACATGCTCAGATGGTCGCTCATCTACGCGCCCACCTTTAGTGGCAGTTAGACCGGTGTACATTACGCCATTGAGGAATGTGCCTGAACACAATACCACGGCAGTAGAGAACAGCTCAATGCCGCTGTCGGTTATGACCCCTTTGACCGTGTCTCCCTTGATTATGAGACTGGTGACGGATTGTGATATTACGGATAGATTCGACAGAGTAGTTAGGTAAGATTGTGCATACCTAGGATACAGGTCTTTGTCGTTTTGTGACCGTGGAGACCAAACAGCTGCTCCTTTCGAGGTGTTTAGCATCTTGAATTGTATCCCCGATGCATCTGCCAATCGCGCCATAACCCCACCCAGCGCATCAATCTCGGTTGCAAGATGCCCTTTGGCACTTCCTCCGATGGATGGATTACACGAAAGTCTGCCAATAGTGTCACGGTCCATCGTGATGAGTGCCGTGCGCATGCCCATCCGAGATGCGGCTGACGCAGCTTCGATGCCAGCGTGACCACCGCCAATGACAATCACGTCAAGAACAGAACTGTTAGGCATGGATTCTAAGATGGGGCAAGAGTGTGGAAGTTGATATTAACGTTTCACGTGAAACGTTTAACGCGCGGACTGCAAAACTACGAAGAGGTGAGCATGGTTCTGTACTAATGAGAAAACCACGGCCACAGACTCTGCCTCCGGCGGGGAAACGCCCCACAGACATCGTTTCCGGCAGGGAGAGGCCACCTAAAGAAAGCCTGTTGATGCTATGGGCCCGCACAGGCAATGCCTTTCGTTGCTACGCACCCACAGACCTTGCCTCATAATGCTATACGCCCCTCAGATCCCGAATCAGACAACGACACGTCCAACAGGCCTGCTTCTGGCAGGAACCGCCCTACAGACCCTCCCTCTGGCATGGACCGACACATCGGGGCTGTCTCATAATCTCACCCGAGACGTTGAAAGAACAACCGCCGCTCGAATGGCAAAGGGCAGTCACAGACTGCCACCGCGCATGCAAAGCGTGGCTGACTTCCCGCGCCGAGACCTTTTGCCAAGTAGCCGCCAGAACGTCTGTCAAGACGATTCGATGTTTGGTTCCTTTACCTCTGATACGGCCCCCGACTCTGAGGGTATGCAAGGACATCACGTCATGGTTATCCTAACGTGACCCCCCAACCTCACGTAAACAACGCCTACAGACCTCTTTCGGCGGTGAAGAGCTGTTTCACGTGGAACGTTAACGCCTGAGGAACTTGACCATCAAGTATTCATCGACATATTCAGAGCCAACCTTCAAGGCGTGCAATTCTGTTCCGTATACAGTGAACCCTAATCGTAGGTACAGCGAGTAAGAGGCCACGTTTTGGGTACTTACGGAGAGTTGTATCTGTTCACAGTCAAGGACATTGTGCGCGGTGTCGATGATGGACTCCATGAGCATCGTTGCCAGACCCTTGCCGCGATAATCTGGCAGAACAAACATACTCCAAACACGAGCCTTATGTCGAAGCTTCGAACTATGATGATCGCAGCTAAATCCGACCATCCCAACCAATCCATCCGACTGGTCGAAAGCTCCAAGTATAAAATTGGTAGGATAGGACTGATACTTCGAAAAGCGCTGTTCTATGTTGAGAATTGACAGAGACTGAACCCAATCGTAGTCTGAACCAAAGAGCTCCGGTGCATGCTCTAGTGCATTGCGTTGAAGGTCGATGAACTCTTCAAGGTCGCTGTGCTCAAGCGGTCGGAGTTCCAAAGCATGAATCGGCATGTGTTACTTTCCTATGCAGAAGGATGAAAAGACATTCTCAAGAATCTCCGGATTCCACGTCTCACCCGTTAACTCACCAATGGTGCTGATCGCTAGCCGAATGTCTGTTGCCGCCATGTCTGGCGACAACCCAGCCTCAAGAGCCAGCTTGGCATCTCTACACCGATCGGCAAGTGTCGACAACAACACAGCGTGACGTTGGTTCACAAGAACATCATGAACAATCGAAGTTTCCACTGAAATCTGAGCAGCAATCCAGTTTCGAATCTCGTCAAGCCCAGTTCCAACGCTCGAAGAGACGAACACGGAAGGGAACAAACCTTTTGGTATGTACGAATCGTTCATCATCCCAAGGTCGGACTTATTATGTGCCAAGAGAATACTCTTTTGACCGAACACGCGGTGAACATCTTCAAGAAGTTCCGTAGAGTAGTCGACGCCCCTTGTAGAATCGTTCACAAGTATAACGGCGTTACTTTCTTGGACGAGTTTGTGTGTAAGGTGGATGCCCTGAAGCTCGATGGTATCAGAAGTGGGCCGGATGCCTGCTGTATCAGCTAGGTGGACTGTCGTGCCCTCAATAATGACCTGTTCCACGAGGTAATCACGCGTGGTTCCTTCGACGTCGCTTACAATAGCGCGATCCCGCCCTAAGAGAGCATTAAACAACGTGCTCTTTCCAGCATTGGGATAGCCAACAATAGCAACATGAAACCCTGATCTCAAAA
Organism: Candidatus Kapaibacterium sp.; assembly: GCA_022842685.1. GTDB lineage: Bacteria > Bacteroidota > Ignavibacteria > Kapaibacteriales > Kapaibacteriaceae > JALHPC01. The sequence goes on along the minus strand of JALHPC010000009.1, from coordinate 63,319 downwards.
TCTCTGCTCCTGCAGACGAAGCCGCAAGATTCTGGCACAACACAATCACAGACGTTAGCCGATGCGCAACATCAGTGCGATCAACAAACTCAAGGTCCTCTTCTGAAAAATCAAGTTCGAGCTCAAGCAAACCAGCAACCTGAACCAATTCCGATCGAATCGCCGATAGTTTCGATACAAAGCCGCCGTGAAGTTGACGGGCTGCTGCCTGAGCTCCGAGCTTGGACTGTGCATGAATGAGGTCTGCAACTGCCTCGACCTGCGTCATGTCCAGCTTGCCATTAGTAAAAGCTCGCTGCGTGAACTCGCCTGGACCAGCTAGTCGAGCACCTAACGCTAAACAATCAGACAATATCTGTCGCGCCACAAACGGCCCACCATGACATCCAATCTCCACAACATCCTCGCCTGTGTACGAGTTAGGCGCCCGATACACAGAGACGGTGACCGAATCAACGATCTCACCAGAAGAATACCACCACCCATACCTAATGGTATGTCCTGGCGTGTCTTCTAACGTTGCCTTTCCCCTGAACGAGGCTTCAGCAACTCGTATAGCGTCTGGACCAGAACAACGTATAACGGCAAGACCGCCTACTCCGGGAGGAGTAGCGATAGCAGTAATCGTCGGGCCTGTATGGTTCTTGGCATCCATTTTGTGCACAATTTACAACAGTAAGGGTCAACGCGACCATGAAGGATAGGCCGACCGGCACTATCTAAACCACCAAGACCCCAAGAAAGAGCAGCGTGCTTCCAGTCGAATTTCACATCGAAACGGTAACATCTACAAACGACGAAGCGAAGGATCTTCTACGGTATTACCCTTTTGTGATGGTCACTGCGGATCAACAAACCAGCGGTCGGGGTAGACGAGGCCGAACATGGGTAAGTACGTACGGTAGTAACCTACTCTGCTCGTTCGGAATACGTCACACAGTACCACAATCATCGACCGACACGAGTGCGTGGATGGGACGAGCAGCCTTATCCGTGCTTGAAGTTGTGCGAACACATGCCCCTCAGGCCACAATTCGCCTGAAGTACCCTAACGACATCCACGTAAAAGTACGTGACGAGTGGTGTAAGATCAGCGGAATGCTCGTAGAGCATGAGTTCATCGGATCCACCTGTGCATCCACTGTTGTTGGTATAGGTCTAAATGTCCTTCAAGAGCAAGGACTTGATACTATCGCACAACCATATACGTCTCTATTCGCTATCGGAGCTTCTGTCGACGTTCCAACTGTCAGACGTTCAATGCGCGATGCCTTTGCTTACAGGCTAGATAGTAGTGCAGAGAGCATAGTTCTACAATGGGAACATGAGCTCCTACAACCGCAAACCGCACTTCGCATAACGGGCGAATCAGGGGACTGGTTTCCACGTTCACTCCTTCACGATGGCAGACTTACACTTACAGATGCAACACAACAACGACAACGGGTGGTTAGCGATGGAGACAGTCTACAATACCTCGATTGAACTCAACGGAGTTGAATACGGGATAGCCGGAATCGACGTCGGCAATAGCCGCGTTAAGATTCACCACGAAGAGACGGTCTTGTCCTTCCCATATGACAAGGACTGGAAGAAACACGTCCAACATCATTTTCGGGACCACGTTTCTCGGCGTTACCTGATTGGTCTATCGAGCGTAAATCCTAAACAAACAACGGCAATCGTTAAGGTCATTCAACGCACGCCTGGTCACATGGTACTGAATGCTCACCAGCTGTTAATGCGCAACGAGCGATTGCTGTCGCTTTCTACCGTCGAAAATGCCGGTATCGACCGCATGCTCGGAACGATTGGTGCTATGGCACGTTATGGCGCTCCAATCGTTACCGTTGATTGCGGCACGGCCGTCACCGTTAATGCTGTCTCTAAGGATCTCGAGTTTCTTGGGGGCCTGATATTTGCCGGTTTAGGTACGCAACTGTTCGGGCTAAGTAAACAAACCGCAGCGATTCCAGAACTGAAGTTTTCTCCAGTCCAAAACACAATTGGTGTTAACACCGAACAGTGCCTGATGGCCGGAGTGTTTGCATCTGTTACTGGAGGGATCCAACAAGCAGTCGCATCAATATCAAAGAGTGTCTTGAAGGATGCCAACGTCCCTGTCGTCGTTTCTGGAGGCGAAGGTTCTTACGTTGCTGCCAGCATCTCGACGTCGAAAAAGCCATACGAGTACTGCCCAACAATTGTCACTGATGGAATCCTTCAACTCTTGGCCAATGCCAAACTCGTTGACATCCAAGACGCCATCATAGGTAAGATTCCACACTAACACCTATGCAGCAATTTCCTTTTGGTGTGGTTGTCCACGGCGGAGCTGGTGACCTTGCTCGTTACAGCACTACCAACCGTTTGTCCGAGGCAGAGGCATTTCTTTCTCAACTTATTGATTCCCTCTATACCTCTCTTGATCAAGGGGCAGCGGCCCTCGACGTTGTAACGCAGGCGGCGATAGCACTTGAAGACTGCGGACTCTTTCACGCGGGCAAGGGGTCGTCGCCCACGTCGGCGGGTTACGTAGAACTCGACGCTTCAATCATGGAAGGCAACACGTTATGCGCAGGCTCTGTTGCTGCCGTTAGGGAAGTCCGCAACCCGATTCTCGCTGCTAGACACGTCATGGAATCAACGAATCATGTTCTAATGGTTGGTGCCGAAGCAGATGCCCTTGCACGGGATGCCGGTCTCGCAACAGTCGACGCATCGTGGTTCACACCCTGCGACATCTCTGCTGGAGCATGGCAGGTACCTGATAGTAGCTCAACAGGAACGATCGGCGCTGTGGCGCTCGATGCACAAGGTAATCTCTGTGCAGCAACATCAACTGGTGGAACGCTCTACAAGCGAGCAGGACGTGTTGGCGATTCGCCAATCATAGGCGCGGGCACGTATGCCCGTAATACCGTTGCGGCAGTTTCTTGCACGGGTGTAGGAGAGTACTTTATCCGCGAAGCGGCGGCCTATCAAGTTTGTTCTCGCGTTCAACTGTTAGGCGAGAACATCCTAGCGGCTTCAGGATACGTTATGTCGCAAATCGACAAACTCGGCGGCAGTGGAGGCATGATTGCGATTGACAGTCGAGGGGCCTTTGCCATGCCGTACTCGACTACAGGGATGTATCGGGCTGCGCGCAATAGCGTGGGAAATAGGATAGTGGCATGCCTGTAGGCACCAAGCCTAGAAGGCGTGACCTAAGCCGATCGACAATTGCCAGTTTCTGAAACCCATTAGGTTCTCGCGTCCAGAAAACACGAAGCGTCCATCAGGACGAAGTGGGTCGTAGACGCTGGTAGCATAGTCGATACGGAAAGGCCCTACGGGGGTCTCGAAGCGATAGCCCAACCCGCTCGCTACTACAGCTCCCTCGTACAAGTCGTTAAGTCGCATACGGCCGTACAACTGCGGAGTGAGACGGTTATAGGCGTTCCCAATGTCGACGAAGAAGGTGAAGCCGGATCGCTCGACGAAGGTTGCCCAGATGTCGGGCCACGACGTAGGGCGCGGAAGCGTATACCGTAGCTCAAATCCCAGTTCTAACAGACTGGCACTACCAAGGATGTTGTTTACGATCAACTGGTCTCGGTTGTCGTCTGTAAGTATCAGCCCCGACGTTGGGTCGTGAAGCTGTCTCGAAGCAAACGAACGAATCGACGCGGCTCCTCCAGCGAAGAACTGGCGCTCAAGTGGAACATAGGTGTTATCGCGATTGATGAGAAAGATATGGCCCAGCCGCACCTTCGTTGCTGCAATTAGTCTGTCGCGAACAGGGGAATACGTTGTATTGAAGAACTGTACCCGCCAGAACTTCCCTGCACCCCAACCAAATTCTGCAGACATACTCGTGAACGTTCCACTTGTAGGATTTACCGGGTTGTTGCGGTGTTCACCACGGATGGTGAAACCAAGAAAGGTGCCCGTAAGAAATCCACCTTCTTCGGAAAGAAACCGATCCAATGCGCTAAACTGAAGGAAGGTCTGTTCCACGTTAAGCGTGTCGACGGCATTCTGTGCATTCGCTAAGGCGTCATCCCGTGCCCCTTGAAAACCACGTGGTATCTGGCGTTCAAAGGCGGCTGAACCCTCGAAACCGTTGAAGAACGTGAAGGTGTGAAGTGGTACGGGAACACGGACGGTAAGGCCTGCCGACTCAAGACGAAACGGATCGATGAGACGACGCAGAGAGTAGAAGGCCTCTGAGTTAATCGCAGCGCGAAGCCCAGCAATACGAAACGCACTGGGCCAAATGAACCCAAAGCGTGCCAACGTCTCGGTTTCTAAGGTCTGCTGCTGAAAAACGCGGCTAACGTCTTGTAAGGCAAACTGCAGCGAGGCCGTTGCCTGCTGTGCAGAGCCCAATAGATTGCGGTGCAGGGCAGTAAGACCAACACCGAAGTTCAAGTAGTTATCGATGGCTGTTTGATATAGCAAGAGATCTACGCCGGCGTCATAGTGCTTTGCGTTCTTTGTAAACACCCGCATCACCAACGTGGAGTCGTTGGAGTTCAACGAAGCCGTGCCTACAGTGTCAATTGTCACGTTGTCGAACGTACCAAGCGCGATGAGGTTGAGTCGTGACTGCGCGACCTTGTCGGCATTGTACCATTCGCCAACGGCGAATTCGAGCTGACGCGAACGGGCTTCGGTAAAAACTGAGGGGGCAAACGAAGTGTCTGTTCCATCCGCCGAAACACTGCGAAGACGATTCTCGATAAAGTCGATTCTCGCGATGCGATATCGAGGGCCGGTTGAAAACAGTACAGCGACGGTATCTAGTACAAAATCCTTGGACAAACCAACGGCAGCGCGCAGGGTGTCGGCGGCGTAGTACCCTTCGCGCTTGAGCGTCGCCAAAATTCCCTGGATTTCTGCGTCGAGAGCTGCCTCGGAAAACGGGCTACCAACAGTCAAACTACGGCTGTTGTCTACGCGCTGGCGTACTTCAGGCGGTAAACGGTCCAAACCCAGGTAATAAATCGCATCGATAACAGAGCGAGGTCCTTCATTAACGATAAACGCAAGCGTGTTCTTACCCGTTGGCTTATACCTGCCGAATATCTTTCGAAGAGATGCCTTTCGGTAGCCGTTTTGCAAGAGGTATTCAAGGATAGCAACAGAATCCTCGTTTGCACGGCGTTCGTCGTAATAACGGAGTTCATCGGCTAAGTCTCGCTGAATCTGCTCTAGCCGCTGCTCCATACGCCGTGGCGTAGATGCGTTATCCGAAAGAGCCTGCGAAAAGTATCGCGCCATGCGGCGCGTCAGCGACAGCTCGCTGGGTCGCGACGAAACAATCCCAAGCAGCTCTTCCGCCCGTACGGTGCGTAGTCCAAAGAACAGCACATCCTGTAACTCATCCTGTTGTTGAGGGCCGACCGGCTGGCCGGGACGAACAAACCGAACGTCATCTTGCCCGCTAGCTGCGTGCAGTACGAATACAAGTGTACACAAGATGAGTGTTGCACGGCTAAACACGATGCAAAACTACGGTAGCGCAGGCAGTAACCACGAACAAAAGCGCCCGTTCACGGAAACCGTCAACGGGCGCATGAGATAGTCGATCGTAAACAACTAGTAGTCGTTCGGATTGTCCTCGTCTTCATTGAAGTATAGGTCATCCGTGTCTGGCTCATACTCAGGCCAAAGATCCTCAATACCTTCGTAGATCGGATCTTCGGTTGTGTCGTCGAGCTCCATAAGGTTCTCGATCACTTGGAGCGGAGCTCCCGAACGATTTGCATAGTCAATGAGCTCTTCCTTGGTTGCGGGCCATGGTGCATCTTCGAGATATGAGGCTAGTTCAGGTGTCCAAAACATCGTATCCTCCTAGGTTGGGACGTATCGTTCGCAGGGTGATGGTTCTGTGGTAGTGCCAGAGTGGGCGCAAAGATACACGCGCCACAGCCGTTTAGCAACTGCTCTGTTTTCGGCAGCGGAAGGACGAACAACGCAGTATGTTTCGTGTCATGATCGGCTTCAATCAACTAACGATTGAGCCCACGCTATGTCTTCTGGTTTCGTAATCTTAACGTTTTTCACCTCGCCGTCAACAGTCATAACGTCTACGGCGTTCCGCTCGCACAACATGGCATCATCTGTGACAGTGCCGTTTACGGAATCGTACGAGGCATGAGCGCGCAAAAGAATCTCGGTACGAAAGCCCTGAGGAGTCTGCGCAGCACGCAATGTAGATCGGTCGAGAGTCTCAACAACAGCACCAGTTGCATCAACGACTTTTATGGTGTCTGTTACTGGCAACACAGGCACAGCACATCCATGAGAGTGGGCAGCTTCAATCACGCGCTCGAATAGACCGCATGAAGCAAAGGGACGTACTGCATCGTGAACAAGAACAACGTCGGCAGAGGCAATTTCACGATGTTCGAGCGCTCTCGCTACACTCGAACGTCTGTCGGTGCCCCCTTCCACAATGGACGTACAATGGTCGAGAGCGTACGTGTCAAGGAGTTCGGCCAGATACGTCATGTGCGATGGTAGTGTGGCAACCACGACATGACGTACGGCTGGCACGGCAGCCGCGGTTTGAATCGTGCGAATGATGATTGGTATTCCCTGAATGTCGAGGAACTGCTTTGGAACTGCAGACTGCATGCGTGTACCAACACCACCGGCAGGTATAACAACAACGCAACGAGGTAGGGGGCTTTGCGACATTATGGCTGCAAGTTAGGAAGCAATTAGAAAGAGAAAGGCCGGTTTGCCTTGCGGCAAACCGGCCTTGAAACGTCTGACTTTGATTGACTAGCGAACGACGCTAAACGGCAGTGTCGTCATGCCACTCGCGTTGCGGATGTTCACCATGTACATGCCACTTGGAACCGGAGCACCGGCAGCATCACGACCATTCCAACGGAAGAGCGTCTCGTTACCGTTGAACGAGTTAACAAGACGTCCCGACATATCACGAACTTCAACGGTCGTGGCACCTGAAGCGACGGCAAGGCGTACGAACAAGTCGCCAGACGATGGGTTAGGATAGACGGCAGCGCCGTAAAGGGCAAGCTGGTCTTCTACCGACGTTGTTGTGGCATTGCCTGTGATGTTGATAGTGGTGTTACCGCCATTGGCAGAGGTCAGGTTAAGTACGGCAACTTTGGCACCATTCAACGTAGGTGCAAATGTTACGCATGCCTCAACTTCTTCGCCAGCAGGAATTGACACGCTTGCAGACAAGTCCACAGTAAATTCACCGCCATTAGCACCGGTGATTGTAGCATTGTCGATCGTAATGGCGTTGGCCGACGTGTTCGCAATCTTGACGCAGAGTTGCTTGGTTTGACCAACTTCTGTGTCTTCGAATGCCATTGTCTGTGGAACAGAGTAGCGTAGTACGCCAGTTGCTGCTACGGCCATCGATCCCGTTGGGGCGGGAGCGTTGCTCGTTACCGTGAGCAGACCAGCAGAAGCACCCAACGAGCCAGGGCGAGCCGTGATGGACACGTCGGCGGTTTCGTTTGGAGCTAGCGTAAACGGTGTTGCCGGTGCATTCGCAATTGTAAAGCCAGTACCCGTGATTGACACGGACTGTACCGTCAGTGGTGCAGCACCAGTGTTCCGAATCAAGCCAGAGACAGTCTGCGAGCGATCGTAGCCGAATGGAATCTCACCGAAATCAAGCGTGTTTTGGCTAAGTGTGAGCTCAGGTAAGTCGAGCGATGGATCTTTGACGCGAACGATGGCATAGTTCGTAACGGCTCCGCCGCAAGAGTTGCGAATGATTGCGTTATACGAGCCAGCATCCTGTAGTGTAACACTTGCAATCTCGAGTGTATTCGTCGTTGCACCTGGAATGGGCTGGTTGTTCTTTGTCCACTGGATTTCGCGAACATCCGAAGCCGTGAACGACAGCACCAAGCGCTGACCCACATTCAAGTTTTGGCTTTGAGGCTGTTGTGAGATAACAGGAGTTGTGAGCACACTAACAACTGATGGACGGCTAGTAGAAGTAAGTCCGCAGCGGCCAGTTACACGAACTGTATATGAGCCAGAGTTTGCTGGTGTTCCGCGAGTAACTTCGTATGAGCTCTGAACAGCGCCTGGAATGGCAACCGTATCCTTGAACCACTGATAGGTGAGCTCTTGACCAGTAGCATCTGACGTCAAAGTAAAGGGCTTGCCTATGCAAACGTCAACAGCAGCGTCGGGCTGTACAGTAACAACTGGATTCTTGAAGCTCGAGACACGTACTTCGCGAGAAAAGACCGTCGTCTGACAGTTGTTGGGATTAGGAACGCCCGTTGTTATGCGAACCTGATATACGTTGTCTAGACTACTTTGATAGTTCGGAAAATCGAGCGTTGCACTGTTGGCACCATTAATCACCTGGCCATTGCGGAACCACTGATACGTTAGTGCGCTGCCCGAGGCAACCACAGAAATACTACCATTCGAGCCTGGGCAGAAGGTTGCATCAGCAGGTTCTGTAGTTACGCGTGGTCGGGCAACAACGCTCACGGTGCACTGTTGCGATGTGGCAGCAGGTGCACATGTACCTGTGACAACACAGTCATACACCCCGTTAGAAGCTAGGGTAGCATTACCAATCACGTATACCGAATCCCGAGCATTTGTTGCGATGTTAACACCGTTCAAACGCCATTGGAACTGACGCCCCGCGCCGGTTGCCCGCACCATCATTCGGATTTCGGCGTTTTCGCAAGCCGCAATCAAGGATGGTGGTTGCTGTACGATTGCTGGTGTCTCGTTGACCACAAGCGTAGCAAGAGCGGATACGCCGGTTGCACCACACTGATCGCGCACCTGGCAGGAATACGCTCCAGCATGTACAGACTGCGTGTTCTGAATCGTATAGGTTTGAGCCGTCGCACCTGGAATCGCTACACCATTAAGGAACCACTGATATGTTGGTCCTTCAGCATCAGTGGCCACAGAGAAGGATGTTGCCGTGCCTGCGCAAATTGTACGAGACGTTGGCTGTACCGAGAACGTTGGTGCAAAGCAACCCTTGAGCATTGTGAAATCGCCTGTTATGCCGTCGTAGTTCAATCGGCACCACCACCAGCTCTCATCCTGAATTTCACGAATCCGGATCTGCCACTGCGTAGAAGGCGTAACCGTGGTTGGAATGTTCCATACGATCTGCGTGGTTGTTTTGCCAATCTTGTCCTGGATAATGTTCCAGTTTGAACCACCATCCGTGCTATAGTATACGATGTAGGTTGGCTCACCGTATCTGTCAGGATAGCCAATCCTCCAAGAAATCGTCATCGTGCCACCTCGAGTATAGGTCTCACCAGCACTCGGAGACGAGATTTCAATGCTTCCGTAACCGTAGTCGCAGTCTTGTTGCGCAGCAGCGCTGAAAGGTTGGAGCATCATCGCCGCCACTGCGACAAAGAGCCCCAAAATGTATAGGTGGGGAGCCCACCTTGAATAAAACGAATCAATCATGACATATCCCTCCAGGGTTGTGAAAAGTAAGGTAAATGTTCGGTGTAGTAAGAGGTTACGAAGCGGCTCCGACGACTCATTGTATCGTAACAACGACATGGAGTTGAGTGGCCGAGAGCAAACGCGAACGCATACAACCCCAAATCAAGGATTTCGTTACAGGGGAGGGCGGTTTCAAGTCATGGGGCAAGTTACGGACAATTAGTTTTCCACACAACAGCTCACATAGACCCTCTAGCTGCAATCGAGTAGGTTGATAGACAGGATTCAAGGAGTCTTCGTAAGTTGACAAACATGAAACAGCTATGTGTGCTTACGGTTCTTGTGGGTGTCTGGATTGTTTTGGTGAACTCCGTGTCGGCCAGAGCGCGACCCGAAGCCAACCCATTGTTCGAGATGCGCCTTGATACAACCAAGGTTTCATGGGATACGATACCGTTATCATCCAACGCACCACTACTCGCACTTGATACCTGCGGCGGTCGTATCATTGCCGCAAGCACCGAAGACGTCGTTTTTCTCGATGAAAGCCGCAAGCACCACGTGTTTCAGCCACTCAAACACGTAGCACTGTCCGATGTTCTTGAAATCAACGGTATGTGGTTTGCCGCAAGTGCCACGTCGGGTGTTAGCCATTCCACTAATAGGGGTATGACGTGGCACCTAGACCACGGCGTCCATTCGCCCAAGGCGGTTTCGTCTCTTAAGTCGCTGAACGGAAACTTGGTTGTGCTAACAACTTCCGGTGAGATTCATCTTAGGGACACAACCTCTACGTGGAGCCGAATTTCAACCCCGATTGGGCCGGTTCGACAGCTGGCAAGTACGAACAGCACGCTATTTGCGATAACGGATTCCGCTGTTTCCTACATGCACGTAGGCGGCAATACCTGGCATCCTCTCGTTACAGGAAAACTTAGGAAGCCGCTCATTGCATCGTTTGGTGATACATGTGTGGTTGTCCTTAACGACTCGTTATACCGCATCATTATTCGCGAGGATAGGAGCACATCCTTGATTCGTACAAGTATTGAGCAATCAGGCTCTATGCATCTTGCGTACGGACTATGTGGCCTTGTGCTAACCACCGACCGCATGGTTTATCAACTTGACGCCAACGGTCGGCTGGTCTCACTACCTCGCGGTCCTTGGGCCGAGACGAAACGAACAACGTCGTGTGATTGCGTGGATGATAGGATCGCAGTTTCTACTAATGACCCTGCGGCCAGAGTACTTGTTATGCATCCTACAAGGGATTCGAAATGGAGCGTCACAACGCTGATTACAAGAGCCGACACAGACCTTGATGTGATCGGCGTACGAGGAACTCCTAGCGGAGGGCTGTTCATTCGCGCTCGGCGTCAGGGACTTTGGCACTCTGCTGATACTGGACGATTCGCCCTCAATGTCTCAAACCCAATGACAGGGGTTCGTGCTGATGCTATGGTTCGAACGGGGAACAACTTCTTTGTGAGCACATTGTTCGGCGGAACGATTGCCGTTATAAACTGTGGAGAACGCGTTGAGCGTGTATCAAAGGCCCTACCATTTGCCGTTGGTACCATGGTCGTTTCCGTTGCCGATAGCATTCTTGTTGCATGTCTTTTGAAAGATCGATACTACGCTTCCTATAATAACGGTGTTAGCTGGACGCAGATAACGGCTCCTGACACATTTGGCATTGTCGACAAAATGTTCGGCATTGGTAATACTGTCTATCTAGCCAATCCTAAGGGGCTTCGCTATGCTGAAGCGCCGCACTTTGCGTGGCGAGAATTGGAGCGGCCTTCAGAGTGCTTAAACGTTCAACAGATGATGGCATATCGCGGAGGATTGTTGCTTAACTGTATGACTGGGACGTTCCACAAACGTTCAGATGGGCAGTGGACGTCATTGAAACTGCCTGATGCCGAAGGACCAGCACTCCTGAATGCCACAGTAGTTACAGGCGAGACCTTGATAGGAGCAGGGAAGACAGGCCTTTACAAGACCGACGATGGCGGAGAAACATGGAGCTTCATACCGACGCCGACTCGTCGACGATTTATCGTGCTTGGTGTCTTCAAGGGCGAAGTTTGGGGATTTGTCGACAACGGAACAATCTGCCACGGCAAGCTTCCCTAACGACCTTGCTAGACAACGCGTCTCGAATTCATGCCATTCTTAAGGAATGGATACAATCTGTCGATGTGTAACATCACCACAACGCACCACAACAAGGGCAACGCCTGAGCGAACATAGACCGGTGCACCGGGTTGAATGATGTGTTGCGAACCTATCTGCCTTCCTAACACATCGAACGTTTGCACTGTGGCAACAGCAAAGCTGCCTTCAACGATAATCGTACCGTTAGATGTCGTAACGTCTATCGTATTCTCACGGTCACCTACGTGCGATTCGCCTACCGAGACAGCAGGGTCAAACGTCCGAAAGGTATAAAGTGCACTTGTGTCTACGATCGCCGATGCAAACTCCCCAATCACGTGCCAACGGTACGTTGTCGCCTGAAGTAATCCCGCATATCCAATCGTTGTATCACGCGAAGAATTGATGTAGACGCGGGCTCCCGTTGAGTCGTAAATCTGAAGCCGATACTCATCGCATCGCGAATCGGAGTGGAATCGAATGTTACCCTGAATTGGCACTTGTCGTGCTCCATCGGTCGGGGATATGGCGCGCATCGGCCGGGGTCGGGAGATCGGTGAATACGTGAACGAACGTACTTCCGACGTTACGTCAGTGCCCCCTTCACGATTAGATACAACAGCCCAAAAATACCGACCATACGGTAGGACGAGAGAATTCGGAAGGGAATGAGCAGACTCTGGTGACAATGAACGATAAACAATATTAGAAAGTGAACTATCCGCGGCAATAATAAGCTCGGAACGATCGGGCGATGATGCAAACCACGTGAATTGCGGAGCGTTTGGCTGTAGTGTGTCGGTGTGCCAGGGTGATACAAGGATGGGTGCCGAGACATTAGCCGATACTGCAAAAGACAGTACATCAGAAGTGATGGGACGGCTTGACCCATTACCATCGAAAGCGCTAACCTGAAATCGTACAGGTCCATTGGCGGTGAACTTCGGTAAAGTAAATACTGTGTCAATCACTTCACGTTCTAGAATAGTCGTGCCGCTCACATCATGGCAACGTAGTAGGTAACCCGACGCGCCAGGCACAGCCGACCAGAACACAAGGGCAGCGTTCGGATCGATGTTGACCACCGATTGTTCAGGATATAGTCTTCGCGGGTGTTCGATGCTCGTTGTGAACTGGTACCTTGGTGACCAGGCACTCGTGTCGCCATTACGTATTGACCTCACAGACCAGAAAAACTGTGTCCGTGAAGTAACAAGTGGCAAATCACTGAGTGCATTTTCTGTGGTGCGAATACTGTAGACAGGGGGATGAGCGGAAGTAGTATCGCCCCCACTCCATATGGCCACCTCCCAAGATTGATTACCAGTGGCGCGATCCCATGAGAATAGCACAGGCCACGGCTCGGATGGTGATTGCGGAATAGTTGTACCTGGTTGTACATTCGTCGGTGGCAAGAGTCGTGTCGTAAAGTGCCCCGTTGCCGACCAGGCTTTCTCTCCTTGGTTTCGTATCGATGATACGCGCCAGAAGAACCGAGCACCACCAGGTAAACTCCTGCGCAGCAAGGTCTGTGATGATGTCGTTACGGTGTCGACTACAATCGAATTCGAAAGGAATAACGAATCCATGGATACTTGAAGTCGATAACCCTCATCGTTGAGAGCGTCAGACCACGAAAATGCGACGGGTTGCGATACGCGTGGTTCACCAATGATGGGACTGCGCAACTCAGGAATCAAACACTCCTCTACACCGGCGATGAACTCTCCTGAGAGTATCGTATCAATCTCGAATTCATCAGAAGCGGCTAACCAACGCCCCGGCATGCGTCTCCACGTTCCAGTGCCTTCTTGTGGACGATGATAAACGAATATCCTCTGAGCGTCAACGGTGCTGGAAATAATACGCCTTGAAAACCTCATCTTGCCAGCGCCTATCGTAGAGCGAGCAGAGCGTAATGTCCACCGCACTGGTGCAATTCGGCAAGGAAGAGGGTCAGGCCGAGTACCAAACGGACTAAATTCGAAGTGGCGCTCAGCTACAACACGTACACTGGAGGAAGGTGGTGTGACACGAACGGAAACACCAACATTCGAAAGAGAGACGAACTGCGAGCTGGGTTCTACATTGCCTTCGAATGCCGTAGTCGAAGATGTCACCTTGTCGATTCGATACGTACTCGTAATGCGCTCGGTTGCTGGCATTTCTACCACGACATCACCCTGGCGTGACACTTCGCTGAAAATCTGTCCGTCTCGATTGTTACCCCAACCTACGAGGATATTGCCGCCAGCAAGTTCGACGGCGCTACCCATGGTCTCAGCAAACACGCTATCGGGATGGGTGTATTGCCAGATGCGTTCGACTGTTTTCGCCGCTTCATCGATACGCAAAATGATGGCGCGTGAATACGGACGCTGTCTATGGTTGCCGTTGTCAAACAGTAAAAGATCTCCGTTCTTCGTTCTGCTGATCGAATGTTGTTGAGAGAACCCGACGAAACCCGCAATCGTGTCATTGAGCCAACGGAACATGTTCCCTTTAGAGGAGGTACCGCCTAGGCGCCACATAACTTGGCCAGTTGATCTGTTGATCTTAACAATCTCGCACAGATTTCTAGAACTCAACAGAATGTTGCCATCGGAATCCTTAATGACCGAGTTTGCGTGGAAGTAGTTGACTCGGTTGTTGCGCAACAGCTCATCAGGTAGCGCCGACTGAGACGTCGTGATATGGTCAAGAGATTTCCACTCGAAGTGTGTTCTTCCTTCGAAGTCCTTTTCAAGAACGACGGCCTCTATAACAGCTGCGTTCTTGCTTGCTCCGGGAATCTCTGTCGAAAGATCAACCACTCGCTCGTTTCGCGCCAGAACCAAGTACCGGCCGTTTGCAAGCGTGGTTACATCATGAAAGTCCGTCGTATAGGGTTCGGCGCTTAGGCGGGCCAGGGAGTCTCCGTCTGGAGAAAACAGCGTATAGTAGTTGTCGGTATAGTACAGCGAAATCGTGCCATCTGCCTGGAGCTTAGGTGTTCGGCCGTTGCGAACATTCCATGCCCGACGTGGATAACCTGCGTGATCGATAAGGACCGTCGAGTCGAGCGTGGGTACTTCGAATAGAAAATAACCCGGCGCTGAAGCGGAAACGTTGCGTATAGGTAAGGGAAAGTTAACCTGGCCAGATAACACACCTGGTGCGAGAGACAGTAGTAAGCCCGCTATAATTCTACGGGTACAAGCAAACAAATCCGTGCGCATGTAGGCGTACTACTTCGTAATCGAGAAGACAAACGGTCGCGGAAGCGACGTAGAACGAATTACACCAAGATATGCACCATTGGGTAACGACGAAATAGGTATCGGTACGTTAGAAACCCCATACAACCGCGACACTAGTTGCCCGATCACGGTATAGAAGTCAACCGTCAATGTGGTAAATCCATCTAGTCCAACGAAGCTCAACGTTTCGGCGTGGGTATCATGGGCAACGCGAAGATTATCGAACGAGTCGTCCGAAACACTATTCACGACCGGTGGTACGGTGGTAAACCGTGCGACGGAACCACTATCGAGAACGCCGTCAGCATTGATACCTAGCACCCGCCAAGTGTACTGAGCGCCGCGCCTTAAGCCAATGTACTCCGTAGCTGTGTCTGAAACCACTAGCGACAATACGGTTTCGTTTTTATCATCGAACATTTGTACTCGATAAGACATCACGCGTGAGTCTTTGGTCCAAACGAGCTGACCTTCAACGGGGACTTGTTGCTGTCCGTTGAACGGAGCAACTGGTCGTAGACCAACAACGACTGGTCCTGCATAGCGGTATTCAAAGCTCCTCCGTTCGGAGATACTCGTTTTCCCCGACGCAACGTCGAAAGCAACAACCCACCAGTAATACACTGTGTTGTTGACCAATGCCCCTTGCTGAATGGTGTGATTGGTATCGGACGTAGACTCAACATTGTAGATAACATCTGTGCCGTTGGAGTCGCGGCTGAGATACAGGTTGAAACGTTGTGCAGAGGGAAGATACCACGTCAAATCGATGAAGGCAGTTGTAACAACCTCGGCAGGTCGTGGCAGTTGCAGTAGGGCGTTGCCTAGTTCAGTTACGGGTGCCGTTGAAAACTGTAATTCACGACTCCAAACACTACGCCCAAACTTGCCTATGGACCGAACGGTCCATACGTACGATACATCGGGCGTAAGCTGAGGAAGCAGAAGCGTGGTGTCGGAGACTTCACGATTCACGATAAACGTATTCTGACCTGCGATGGCGACCCGAATTTCGTAGCGGCTAGCTGCTGCCGACTTCAGCCACGTACAACGTACATAGCGGTGATCCAAATTCGAACTGCGGTGTTGAGGCAGCATTCCAGTTGGCGCAGCGGGTGACGTAAAGAACAGTGCCTCGTCGCTCCAGCCACCCGAAATAGTGTCATTAGCCGCTTGAACCTGCCACGTATACCACGTGTTTGGTTTAAGTCCACGAACCGTCGACCCTGTGAGTGCCGTTGTGTCAACGAACACATCAGCATATGGCATACCCACTTGTCGTATCCGAACTCGGTAGACATTGGCTCTGTTCACCGGCGTCCACTGTAAGGCGGCATCTGTGGGTACGGAAATGGTATCTCGGCCGTTGAATGCTGGGCTTACCAGTACTGGACGACCAACAGTTGTTCGAAATCGCCCTACTTGTGACCAGTCACCGGGGCCAGCATCATTCAGGGCACGGACTCTCCAAGCATATTCAGTTAACGACTCTAGCAGAGGCGTTGCAACTTGAAGATCCTTCGTAGTTACATCCAGAACGATAGATGCAGGTGAAAACGAGGTAGAAGTAGCAAGTTGGACTTGGTAGCCCTTAGTATTCTTTGCAGTCGACCACGCTAAGCGAGCGTTCGGCGCAACACGATCCTGACCAAACACAGGTTCCAAGAGTCTCGGAACGAAACACACGCGAGATCCAACAACATATTCGCCCGTAGCAAAGGCGGTCGTCGTAAACTCCTTCGAAGTTTCGTTAAACGTTCCTTGTACGACGTTCCACATGCCCGCTCCTTCGACGGCCCGGTGGTACACAATAACCTCGGTTACGTCTTCGAGGTCAGGTACAGCGCCCAGCGACAACTTCAGTGTACCCTTGATTGCCTCATTATCCGAAGCGCGTATGCACCAACGAACTGGCAGATAGCGGCATGGTTCTGGGTTAGGTAAGAAACCAAAAGGACGTTCTGATTTGTGTCGCTCTACAGTAACGACGGTCGACCGCGTGACTGACGTAGCAGTAAGAGAAAGGTTCGTCGACCCGGTTGAACCCACGAACTCTGTTGTCGAGGGCGATGCGACAGTACGTTGAGCTCCGGCCATACGGAAGAGCAGTTTGTCGGCACGGTACGACTGAAAACCATTGGTCGTAGGCGAAAACAAGTCCATAACCAGTTCGCCGCTCCTTGTTACCTCAGAAATTAGGGCGCCTGCAAGGTTGTTACCCCATGATATCAGGATGTTACCATTGGGTTGCTCGACAGCGCTGCCCATGGATCCACTAAAAACCTCGAACGGATGTTCATATTGCCAAATACGTTCAATCGTGCGTGCTGTCTCGTTCATGCGATAGATAACTGCGCGAGACACTTGACGCGGATTCAAGTTTGCGTTGTCAAACAGTATCAACTCGCCAGATGCCGTACGCGACATGCAATGCTGATGAGAGAATCCAGTGAATCCATCTCGAGTATCGTTTACCCAGGTAAAGTCGTTCTTTCGCGCCTTCGATCCCCCCAGGTTCCACATGATCGCGCCAGTCTGACGATTCACTTTGATGATGCGGTCGAGATGTCGACACGACAACATGATGTTGCCATCCGTATCCACGTAGATGTAGTTTACGTGAATTGGGCTAACAGTGCGTTGGGTTAGATCGATGTCCTCTGTTGCGTCTTCTACAGATACGTGGTCCAAAAACTTCCACGACCATAACGTCTGACCCGAGAACGTTCGCTCCTGTAAGACGAAGCCCTTAACAAGCGCATCCTTTCGTCCCCCGACAACTACAGTAGAAAGATCAACCGTGCGATATTCTATGCCAAGCACGAGATACTTGTTGCCTGGTAATACCTTTACATCATGGTAATCCGTAGGATATCCGTCTGCAGATAACTCTGCTACTTTTTCGAAGGAGGAGTTCCACAGCACGAACTTCTCATCATCAACAAACGCAGAAATCGTTCCGTCTGGCTGAACTTGGAAGTTTGTAAGTGACTTGGCGGCAAAACGATGTAACCAGTTGCCTGAGTGATCCAAAAATGCCGCAGAATCAGACAGCGGCGTATCAATCATGATGTATCCAGGCGAGGCATTGCCCATTAGCCGAAACTGTACTGGAGTGAACGACTGCGCAAACACCACCGACGTAGCCAACACGTAAACAAACACGAGCGATAGTACACATCGCAGCACAGGAGCACCAGTCATAAGACCCACATAACCAGAATCAGCGTAAGAAGTTACAGTTATCCACAACAAGGCCCCGGTATCGAGCAACGTGGTTGCCGCTATCGTTTCCCACCCCAGTAGATAATCGTCCGTTGCTTTGGATGTTCGCCCCACTGGATTGCATATGCTCCAGGGGGAAATCCCTGTGCATCGATCCACTGGTTCGTGGCATAATACCCCACCGTCGTACCAGCAATGTTGCAAACGGTAACAGTCTGGTGATGTGAGACAGGTTCGACAATCTGGAAAGCAGACCCACTCCATAGAACAGCACCAGATGCGTCAGCGACAGTCTCGTCTACACTGGTTACGGGCAAAACGGTCGTGAAAGAAGCTACGTCGCTTGTGTCAACCGGCTCGTCACCACGGATCCCAATCACGCGCCACGTATACCGCCCGCCACGGCGCAGTCCGGTGTAGCCCAACGTAGTATCACCAACGGTCATGGACAGCACAGCCGATCCAGTTTGGTCAAACACCTGAACACGGTAGCTGCTCGACCGTGAATCAGCGGCCCAGATCAAATCGCCTTCCACAGGCACGTCGATGGCACCATCACGGGGAAACACGGCATTCAAACCTACCACCACCACTGGCGGTACGCTAACGGTGAACGACCATCGCTCCGTTTCGCTTACTTCCCCTGTTGAATTCGTTGACGTGACCGACCAGTAATACGGCACGTCGTTTACAAGAAAGCCCGACGGTATCGTAGCTGACTTCTCAACGGTCGACGTCGTCCAAATAGGACTTTCGGAATCCTCGGATTCAAACACGTTTACCACAAAACCAGCTGCCTTCGGATGGTGCCACTGAAGGAGTACTTCGCTCTTATCTACTACATCAAGGGGCAACGGCGACACCAGCACAGCTGGTGGAAATACATCCCGCGCAATCGTTCTAAACGTATGCTCACGACTCCATAGGCCCGGTCCGTAAGCACCCACTGCACGGATTGCCCACACGTAGGTGGTATCGAACAGAAGCAGTGGCATGGTTGCCACGGTGTCGGTGATCTTTCTATTGAAAACAACCTCAGACGTTGATCCAACCGATACTCGTACGTCGTATCCACTCGCACCAACTACAGAGCGCCACGCCACAGGCAAACCTTCGCGCGGCAGACCTTGCGAAGAGTCGCGTGGGGCGAGTAACACAGGAACACTTGGTGCCGTGATAAACAGCGAGAGGGGCGACCACTGACTCGTAATCGAGTCTGCTACAGAGCGTACCTGCCAGAAGTGCCACGTGTTAGGTTCCAATTGCGAGACTACGTCGGACGTGCTAGTAACAGTTCGGTCAAGTAGGGCGGTCGTTGTATCAGTAGCGCGAAACACACGAATCTGATACCGATTTGCAAACGCTACGCTCGTCCAAACGAAACCCGACGAAGGAATGAACGCAACGGTGTCAGACTTGCGAATCAACGGCTGAACCATCGTAGGAACGTCAATCGTCGTCTTAAACCAACCAGTTGTCGACCATTCACCCGGTCCGGCATTTCTCAGTGCCCGTACTCGCCAGTAATACGTTGATAGCGACCCAAGCTTCGAAGTTGTCGTAACGAGAGCGGTAACCGTATCCCCAAACACAACACTTCCAGCGACAAACGTCGGAGCTGTAGCAACCACAACTTCATACCCTCGGTCGTTCTGTGCAGCCGTCCACTCCAATCGAGCTGAAAGGGGCACTCGTTGTTTCCCTGGGAATGGTTCGCGTAACGATGGTGTAAGGCATACCTCGGAAGCTACCATGTACTCGCCAACAGCAAAGGCACTTGTAGAGAATGTCTTCGTTGCCTCGTTGTACGTTCCCTGAACCTTTGCCCACTGACCATTGCCTTCGACTGCCCGATTGTACATCACAATGGCGGTAACGTCGGAAAGCCATGTTGCATCGGCTAAGGAGAACGTGAGAGCTCCAGTTATCTGACCGCTCGTTTGTGCCCGAACAGTCCAACGTATAGGAAGGTACCTACACGGTTCGGGATTCGGTGTGGCTGTGAGTGCAGAAAGATTACGGTGCCGTTCTATCGTAACTGTTGCTGTCACAGGAGTCTGGATGGTGAGCGTTGCACCTACAGATTCACCGTTACGATCGAATGCGAACGTGCCCGACGTTGTGATGCTTCGTTGGGCTCCCACCATAGAAAACTGCGTTTTTGACACACGATACGAACTGGAAGGATAGCCGGGCTCAGCAACGACTTCCGCTACGACATCACCCGCGGGAGTGACCTCGGTGAGAACAAGTCCAGATGAGTTGTTGCCCCAGCCAACAAGGATGTTACCGTTAGGTAACTCCTCTGCGCTTCCCATTGATTGCGAGACAACAGACGCGAAGCGATCGTATTCCCAAATTCGCTCAGCGGTTTTCGTGGCCTCGTTGATTCGATATTTGACCGCTCGCGAGATGGCGCCGGGACGCAGATTTCCATTGTCAAACATCAAAATCGTACCGTCGGCTAAACGCTGCACGGTGTGCTGATGCGAAAACCCCGTGAAACCGTCTTTCGTGTCGTTCAGCCACGTAAACTGATTGCCCTTCGACCCCGATCCACCCCAGCGCCACATCACCGCTCCGGTGGTGCGGTTAACCTTGATGACTTCGTCTAGATGTCGGCACGATATAAGAATGTTGCCATCAGTATCTTGCCAAAGCGAATTGGCATGGATGTAGTCGATAACACTCTGCCGTAAATTGATGTCGCTCGTAGCATCTGTTACAGGAATGTGGTCGAGTGACTTCCAAGTCCATGTTGTTTGACCGTCAAACGTACGCTCTTGTACAACAAGACCCATTATAACAGCATCGGTTAGACCGCCTGTCACCACCTTCGACATGTCTACAGGTCTGTACTCGACACCTAACACCAGGTACTTTCCGCCAGCAATCACCTTGACATCGTGGAAGTCGGTGTCGAATCCGTCGGCTGCGAGAACTCCCTGTTCTACCATGCTACTGTTCCACCGAGTGAACGTATTGGCCATGGTAAAGCCAGTGTAGGAACCGTCGGAATGCTGTTGAAAGTTTGTTAGCCGCTCGGCTGGAAATCGCCAGCGCCATTGACCACCGTGATCGAGAAACGCTCCAGAGTCCTGCGATGGAGGACTAAGCATGTACATTCCAGGTGAGGCATTGCCTAGGGTACGAAATATGTACGGTCTGAAAGAATCCTGTGCGTGCACTATCCCAAATACACATACCATAAGGTATGCGAAGATGGTAGCCGAAGCAGCGGCTCGATAATGACGTGATAACAAGTTTTGCCCCATACTCTTCTACATTGCCTACAACGGACGCGACCGCCAGAGCGTGACAATTAACACTTTCCGCACCTATTTGTTACAACACAAATCGTGCCGTTAGCGTTTCAAGGGGTCATCGGATTGATGAAAGGACCCGCCTTCGATAACATCCAAGGCGTGATACGTGCCAAGCTTTCTGGCTCGAAGGAAACCCAGCCATGCCATGTCGGCAAAGCGGCCATCTAGGAGAAGCTCGTTAATCCACTCTCGTGCATGCTCCGGTTTATCTTGCCTCATGCCTGCCCCGGTTTCGAGCAGCCACTTCCTGTTAAACTTCTCCTGCGAGCCAATGGTTGGACTCATGATAATCGGCAACCCTAGACCACAGTAGAAGCTTAGTTCACTGGGCTTCGTCCATAAAATGTCGGTATGCCGCACAAGGTCGTTGAAGGCAGAAAAGTAGTCGTGTAACTGCGGACGATACAACACATCGACAAACGGGCAATCGCCCACGAGTTCACGACGAACACTGTCAAAATACGTCCTCACTTCTGCTCGCGTACCTGCAACAAGCGTTACACGCATTCGCCCGTCGAGCACTTCGGGTCGCAAGCTGCGTAGCAGTCGTTCGCCGATCTCCTTTTGTGCACCGGCGCCCCCTACAGCATATGTTATGTGTAGGACTCTACCAGGTGGTATGGTTGGAGTTGCATGTGGTCCTAAGAAGTGCTCGACACTTCGACCGTGAGCAAGATGGAATCTGCTGCGTGGGTCGAGCATCGACAAACGGATCCCTAGATCATGCTTTAGTGTGGGAAGGTCACGTCCACCCAATAGCGCAGGGTCGAGAGGGAAACCGGTGAGAAAGATGCGTTCTGTAGGTACACCGTACGATCGGAGTCGTTGCGCTGCACGGCCGCACGGTGCAAAGTAATTGATGGTGGAATCCCAAGGTTCTTTGGCTACCCACACGCGGTTAAGGTCGGCGTCGCAGATGATGGTGTAAATGGGTTCATATCCGCTTCGATTGGCAACAAGAGCGGGAACATAGAACGAGGTGAGTAGCGGACGGCGTTCACGCTCGACGATCGACATAACGCCGGCGCCCAGACCCTTGCGAAGTTGCGCGTCGAGCATGTCGACCTGAAACGTCGACGCCGAGAGATTGCGGATGGGATACATTGAAGGGATGCGCAGCAGTTTGTCGAGAAGGCCAAACAGCTGCTTTCCCACAAGTGGAATACCCTTGGCGCGCGAAAACGTCTCGTAAATGCGCAGGTAGCGTTTCCACAGTGCACGCTCGCGCGTGCTGGCATGTTCGTTATCGCCAGCAGCGATAATACCACCATGGGCAACATCACGAAACGGCCACACGGCACGCTGGTGGCCGTAGCCCATGTCGGCCGAGACCACCCAAACGGGATCCATTTGCCTATCGAACCTTAAAGGTGGCCATGGTAACGATGGCCAACACAACGGCGATGATGTAGAAGCGCGTCACGATTTTGGACTCGTGCCAGCCGCTCTTTTCGAAATGGTGGTGTAATGGGGCCATGAGGAAAACGCGACGACCCTCGCCGAATCGACGTTTGGTGTACTTGAACCAGGTTACCTGGATAATAACAGAGAGCGTTTCGGCAAAGAAGACGCCGCCAAGAATTGGAAGTAAGAACTCCTTCTTGATAAGTACACACAGCACACCAATAGCACCACCAAGGGCCAGAGAGCCCGTGTCACCCATGAACACCTGCGCAGGAAACGCATTGTACCACAGGAACCCTAAGGCGGCACCAACGATAGCCGCACAAAAGATGGCCAGCTCGTCGCTACCGCGCAAATGCATGATATTGAGATAGTCGGCAAAGAAGGCGTTACCACTGAAGTAGGCGATAACGGCAAGTGTGAGTGCAACAATGCCTACGGTACCGATACATAGGCCGTCAAGGCCATCGGTTAGATTTACGGCGTTCGACGTAGCCGTAATAACGAAGATGACAACTGGGATGTAGAACCAGGCAAAATCAAGGTTGACGAGTTTTTCGAACGGAACCGTGGTTTGTGTGTTGATAGCAGCAAAGCCAGCAGGGAACAGCTCGGGCGCTGCGTAGATAATGCCGCCAACAACCAGACCGGTTGTTACTTGACCGACTATCTTGTACCTGCCAATTAGGCCCTTGGGATACTTCTTAACGACCTTCAGGTAGTCATCAAGAAAACCAACAGCACCAAGCGTAGCAGTGGTGAAGACAGCCAGAATGACAAACATGTTGGAAACGTTGGCCCACAACAGTGTTGGGCCAAGCACGGCGGTTAGAACGATGAGCCCACCCATGGTGGGCGTGCCGGCCTTAAGCGAGTGCCGACCAACCTGTTGAAGTTCCGACTTTGCTTGCTCGCCAATCTGGCGACGCTTAAGCGCACGAATAATGGCAGGCCCTACGACGATAGACACAACCATGGCCATAATGGCGGCGGCGGCGGCTCGGAAGGTAACGTAGCCAAAAAGGTTGATACCAGGAACGTTGGCAAAACTCTTAACCCACTGTGCAAGGAAGTACAACATGGCGGTGCTCGCTTAAACTTGACGAAGGGCAGAAATAACATGTTCCATGGTGCAGCCGCGCGAGCCCTTTACCAACACAGCCGTACCGGCTGTGGCAATGTCGCGCACTGCGTTAGCGCACGCTTCGTGCGTGGAACACCAAACAGCATTGGTAACGAATGGTGTAGTCTCTAACGCCGCCTGAAACTCCTGACCATACAGCACCACATGGTCTGCAATGCTGCATGCATACCGTAGAACATCGGCATGTTCCGTAGCGGCTGCATGACCAAGCTCGCGCATGTCGCCCAGAACGGCGATGCGTGTGCTTGCGGGATAGCGGGCTAGGGTGTCGAGCGCTAGCGTTACGGATTCTGGGTTGGCGTTATAGCAATCGTTGAGTACGACAACGTTGTGCAACGTCTCTATCGCCTCCACGCTCATGCGTGCATAGCCGTGGCTTGGCGGTGGTTGGAACGTCTGTAGGCCTAGGCGCACTTCATCGGCGGTGCAGTTGAGCGTCCACGCTATAGCAACGGCACACACGGCATTGCGCGCAGCGGCAAGGCCTTGCGTCTGCATTACGGCGCGAAACGTGAAGTCGCCGTACACCATATGTAGGTCAGGATGTAGTGCTGCGTCGAACCGTACGGTGGGTCGCACGTTGGCATCGGTATCAATGCCGAAGGTAACGCACTTAGTTAAGCGCCAAGCGTGTTGGCGCAGGCGAGCATCGTCGTTATTCACAAAGGCCACTCCACCGTGGTCGGCAAGGTAGTCAAACAGTGCTGTCTCCTCGCGTTCCACTCCGTCAAGGTCGCGAAGCTTCTCCAGATGTTCTTTGCCGATGTTGGTAATCAGTCCATGTGTTGGCTGCACCATGGCGCAGAGTGTTTCGATCTCGCCAGGTTCGTTCGTGCCAATTTCAATGACGGCCGCCTCGTGACTGGGCGCTAGTTGTAGCAGCGTAAGGGGAGTTCCAATCTGGTTGTTGAGATTTCCTGGCGTCTTTAGCACGTTCATTGCCACTCCTAGAACGTGAGCTACAACGTCCTTCGTACTGGTTTTGCCCGCAGCACCCCCAATAGCAATCACCGGAATCTCGAAGCGCTTTCGGTGCCACCACGCAAAGCTGCCCAAGGCGTGGAGGGTAGAGGCAACACCAACACAACGCGAGCGAATCGAATCTGGCGCCGAGGTTAGCCACTGTTCGTCGACCACGGCCAACGAAGCCCCTTTCTCAAAGGCGTCAAGGACAAGACTGTGAGCATCGAAGCGTTCGCCTATCAGGGCAATAAAGGCATTGCCCGGCTCTAATGTGCGGGTGTCGGTACTCACACCACGCACCACAACTTCGGTTGGAAGGTGTGTGGCGGCTGGGCCAAGAACGGCTAGGAGGTCGGAGTTATTGAACGCAGCAACGTTCGTCATGCAGGGTAGGGTAGTCGTGCGGCGGCAAAGATAGGGAACGCCGCAGCCAAGTACTAGCGACGTTCTGCGATGCGTAGGCGGGCGCTGCGAGCACGCGGGTTCTGTTCTACTTCGCTATCACTGGCTTCTATTGGTTTGCGCGTAAGCACGTCAAGGTCGGGGCTCGCTCTAAACACATCCTTTACGATGCGGTCTTCCAGCGAGTGGTAACTCATCACCACAATTCGCCCTTGGGGAACAAGCGATGGAATAATGGAGCGTAGGGTTCGCTCCAAACGACCAAGTTCGTCGTTCACGGCAATACGCAACGCCTGAAACACCCTAGCCATGGTCTTTATCTGGTGGTGGGGTGGAATTGTCTGAACCACTACATCGCGCACGTCAGCCGTTGTTTTGAAGGGGGCTATGATTCTGCGCTGCACAGCAGCGCGCGATAGCTTGCGTGCCGATGGTTCGTCGCCATATCGAAACAACATATCGGCAATGGCGCGCTCATCAAGTGAGTTGAGAAGGTCGGCTGCGGTAGGTCCTTCCTGACCAAAGCGCATGTCGAGCGGCGCCATCATGCGAAAGCTAAACCCGCGCGGGTGATGGTCGAACTGATAGCTTGAAACGCCAAGATCGAACAGTACGCCATGGACGCCGTCGACAGCAGAAACGTGCTCTGGCATGGTGTCGAAGTTGGCATGGATGATGCGCAATTGCTGGGCTTCAATGGCGGAGGCAAAGCGGTTGCGACAACGCTGTATGGCAACGTCATCGGCATCGAACGACAGCAATTGTCCGGTGCCAGCGAGCGCGTCAAGGATGGCCTGCGTGTGTCCGCCGCCCCCTAACGTGGCGTCGACGTATGTGCCGCCAGGTACGATGTGTAAGGCCTCAATGCACTCCCGCAACATAACGGGAACGTGATAGGTGGCGGGGTCAAGGCGTGACACGAGCTACCTGCCACGGGTTGATAACGAAACGGTCCTCTATGAACATGTTTGATGAGAGTGTGCCCAGGCCGAATCGCTGCTGCATCGTAGCAGATTCTGCTCGTAGAACGCCAAATCCCGCTTCTGTGCCTCGACCAGTTCTTGCTGTACAAAGGCAAAGAGCATTATACGATTCAGCAGGTACATTCCTAGTGGTTAAGCTTGGCATACAAACTTGACTGACGTTGGTTCCGAGTAGTTATATGCTAGCATGCGCATGTGGTGCACCATGTATAGATTCTGGGTGCGTACATGGTACAAACAAACAGAGTGCTAACAATGATAGCATACTGACTGCAACTCGCAAGCGCCTGCAACGATGAACGGCATTTACAATCCTATCAAAATGTCGATCTTTGTTGAGTAAAGCAGGACTGGCTGCGCCTCGTGCGCTCTGTGAGGTTTCCTTGGAAAGGAGTATCCATGTTCAGCGGCACTGCACACACGCGGATGTGGACAACAGGCATTCTGCTATTCGTTGTTGCCATTGGGATCGTTGCATGGCAAAGCGGTGCAAATGGGGTCTCATCACCGACGCCGCAACGTGGGTCCGATATCTTTGCATCGTATTGCAGTAGGTGCCACGGAGCCGACGGCAATGGCGTAAACGGACGTGCCGAACTGCGTAAACGAACAAACATTTGGGGGGCGCATCCCGACAAGGTGTTAACGGTGCTCATCTTTGGCGCAGCAGCGACTGACGACCATCAGGGACAAATTCGGAAGGCCATGCCACCTATGCCGTATAACGACGCCGACATTGCCAGCACGGCAATGTACCTGCTACATACCTTCGGCGGAAAGATGATCGACATTAGCGAAGCCGATGTGGAACGAGTTCGTGTAGCGCACCGCGAAGCCACGCTGAAACGGCTGCGGCAGAAAAAATAGAGTAACGTTTCCGTCAGGTCGTCAAGGTGACGGGGTGACATCTGCTCAGACAATGGTGACGGGGTGCGCCCTGCGCACAGGTGTTTCATTTGCAGTGGATAATGATGATGAAGCCACGCTACGCCTGCCCTTTAGGGCAGGTTGGAATATGGCTCTTCGCCTAGGCCCGCCCTTCAGGGCGGGTATTGGAATCCGTCGTTTGTAAATCGTAATGGGGTGACGTCAACCCATCCAAATCCAACGAATACGCTTTGTTAGAAACAACATAGTGTGCAAGGCACGGCGGCCTACAACAGCACCTCCATCGACGCAAAGCCGAGCGGCTCGACGCTTAGGTATGCCTCGGCATAGGTGGTGCCGATGCGGCTGCCATAGTAGCGCGCTCGGGCTTCGAGTTCTTCCACAAAGCCTGGCCGCGAGATAAACGTCTGCGGCTCGTCCGATTGATACACGTCGGGAACGTGGAACTGCGACGCGTAAGCGCGAATCGATGCCAGCTTATCGGCCCAGGTTGCCGTGATGTCGACGTAAAACGACGGTGCCTGTGGGAAGTCGTACTGCTGCTGAAAGCAATACATGGCCTTGGGCCGATGTGGAGCGAGTGCTTGACCGTTGTGTTCTACCGACACGTTTGCTAGGCCAGCAGTAAACGCCGCAGCACGCGCCAAGCGGTGCACAGCTTCGTGATCGGGATGGCGTTCAAACGGTGGTGGAATCAGCATAATGCGTGGGCGATGCCGCCGTATGGCGCCCACCACCGCAAGGATGTTCGCCTGCGTGTGCGCAACAGCGCCGTCGGGCATGCCCAGGTTTTCGCGAAGCGTAACGCCTAAGATTTCAGACGCATGCTGCGCCTCGGCAGCGCGTAGCTCTGGCGTTCCACGTGTGCCTAGCTCACCACGCGTGCACTCCACAAACACGACGCTCCTGCCCGCATTTGTAAGGCCCTTTACGGTTCCGGCAACGGCAAGCTCGGCGTCGTCGGGATGTGCCGAGAGTACCAATACATCAATACCGCTCATTGTTCCGCCTGCGCAATCTTATCAACCCGGCGCTGATGGCGTCCACCCTCGAAGTCGGTGGCAAGGAAGGCGCGTACAATGTCCATTGCCGTTTCTAACGACGTAAGCCGCTCACCCACAGCCACCATGTTGGCATCGTTGTGCTGGCGCGCTAGCTGGGCCATTTCTACGCTCGTAACGTTGGCAGCTCGTATGCCTTGCACCTTGTTGGCGGCAATCGAAATGCCAATGCCGCTACCACAAACCAGAACGCCTCGGTCTGCTGTGCCGTTGGCTACTAACTGTGCGGCGGCAACGCCAAAGTCGGGATAGTCTACAGACGTGTTGTCATGTGTGCCCACATCAATCACGTTATGGCCTTCGGCCAGTAGCATGGCTACCAAGGCATTTTTATGCTGCAACCCTGCATGGTCGCTACCAATTGCTATGTTCATGATGTTGTTCCTTGATGTGGCGCGATGGCTGTGTGGCCGGTACTTCCAAAGCCACCAGTGCCCCTGTCTGACGTTTCAAGCGTGCTACAAACGTTCCACGTTACACATTCATGCTTTGCCACCACCAACTGCGCTATGCGGTCGCCTCGGCGTATCACGAGTGCTTCGCTACCAAAGTTGGCCAAGATGACCTTCACTTCGCCCCGGTAGTCGCTGTCGATCGTGCCTGGCGCATTCAGCGCAAACACACCGTTCTTTGCTGCCAAGCCACTCCGCGAGCGTACCTGGCATTCAAAGCCCCGTGGTATGGCCATTTGTAATCCCGTTGGTACCATTGCTACCTTGCCCGCTTCTAACACCATCGGTTGGCCCTCTGGTACCGCTGCGTGCACGTCCATCCCTGCAGCGCCAGCCGTGGCATAGACGGGTAAGGGCAAGCCCTGTGCATGATCCATTACCACCACAGCTACCTGCAGCGTTGTGTTGTTGTCGGTCACATTACTTCCTTCCATAATCAGCGGGAATCTCGCCCCACTCTTTTGTATCCCACTTAAGTACCTGATTGGGCGGGTTGTTTGCTCGCAGCCATGCCTCGGCACGCGCCACCAGCTCGAACAGCTTTGCATTGGCCGCCGTATGTGCTACGGTGGTCTTTGCAACCTTCTTACGTACCCAAGCCATGGCCGTCTTACTGTCGGTGTAGATAGGCGTTGCCAACCGCTGTTGTGCCAAGAGCGACAAGGCATGGACGATAGCCAAGAACTCACCAATGTTGTTCGACGCTCCGTGGTACGGCCCCATACTAAATAGTACGTTGCCTGTTTCGGTGTCAACCCCTCGGTATTCCATCACACCTGTTGTCATGTCGCACGCCGCATCCACGCACACGCTTGGCACGCGTACGGCCGCCGGCAGGCCGCGCCGCATCGGCGTACGTTCCTTGTTGGTTCGCGTAGCTGCAGGCGGTGCCCCTTGAGCAAAAGCATCGTAGGCAGCGGCCTGCGAAGAGAATGATTTGTAGCGTGCGCCGGGAACGCCCTCTACCTGAATGCGGCACTCGTTCCAGGTGTCATACACGCCCGGATTATGTCCGGCCCATACCACATACCATTTGCGTTCTTGTTTTGAAGGGGGCATCGTGATTACAAAGGTACGGGCTTGGCGTCACGTTTTGGGTGCGGAACTACACAAGGAATGCCGGAGGACACATGACAGACACATTAACAAACTACGCCAAGACAACATCGGCGGCCGTAGTAGGCATAGCGGCCTACGGTATTGAAATCGAATCGCATATCGAACTGGGCCTACCGGGCTTCCAGATTGTGGGGCTGCCAGATGGGGCGGTGCGCGAATCGCGCGAACGGGTAATGGCGGCTATCAAGAATAGCAACTTCGACGTGCCGCCGCGAAAGGTGGTGGTAAGTCTGGCGCCGGCCGACGTGCGCAAGGAGGGTTCGTCGTTCGACCTACCAATAGCAATTGGGCTGTTACAGGCGCTCGATATGTTGGTGATTCGCGACGACGTGCCTACGGTAATGCTGGGCGAGTTGGCACTTGACGGATCGCTACGACCAGTACACGGTGTGCTGCCCATTGCCGTGGCTATGCAGCGAAAGAAGATTCGTCGGCTTATCGTGCCAGCATTGAACGCACAGGAAGCAGCCGTGGTAGAAGGACTCGACGTCTACCCCGTTACCACACTCGAGGAAACAGTTGGTCTGCTAACGGGTGGACTAACCATAGCACCGGTGAAGGTAGACGTGCAGGCGTTGTTCGCCAACGCACGCCGAGAAAGTATGGTAGACATGGCCGACGTTAAGGGTCAGCACATGGTAAAACGTGCGCTGGAAGTGGCAGCCGCAGGCGGACACAATCTGATTATGGTTGGACCTCCCGGGTCGGGCAAAACCATGCTGGCCAAACGCCTTGCGGGCATCCTACCGCCTATGACGTTAGACGAGGCGCTGGAAACAACAAAGATTCACTCGGTAGCGGGACTACTGTCGCGAGGCAGAGGACTGGTAACCGAACGACCATATCGATCGCCACACCACACGATAAGCGATGCTGCCCTGGTGGGTGGTGGCGTGGGCGTTGTGCGTGCCGGCGAGATATCGCTGGCACACCATGGTGTGTTGTTTATGGACGAGCTACCAGAATTCCAACGCAATGTGCTCGAGGTGTTGCGGCAGCCGCTTGAAGACAAGCGTATTACGATTTCACGAACAAAAATGACGGTGGAATTCCCGGCCAACTTCATGCTCGTGTGCTCGATGAATCCATGTCCATGCGGGCATCACGGCAATCCACATCAAGAGTGCCAATGTAAGGTAGACACCATTCAGAAGTACATGGGTCGCATTAGTGGTCCGCTATTGGACCGCATCGACATTCATGTGAACGTACCGAGCGTTCGCATGCAGGACCTGGCCGACGAACCTCCGGGCGAATCCTCGGCGGCTATCAGCGAGCGCGTGGTACGCGCCCGCGAAGTGCAGCAGCGGCGGTTTGCGGGGACGGCAGTGTATAAGAATGCCGACATGACAACGACAGACATCCGAACATACTGCCGGCTTAACGCTCAAGGCGACGCCATACTGCGTCATGCCATGAACAAACTCGGATTATCGGCCCGTGCGTACGACCGCATTCTTAAGGTCTCGCGCACGATAGCCGACCTAGCTGGATGCTCCGACATAGAAGCAAGTCATGTGGCCGAGGCCGTGCAGTATCGCAATCTTGACAGACAATTTTGGAATGCCTGAAACCAGAACCACACGATGGCGTACACACGCCCCGTTCCAACTCGAATGAAGAACCTGTCCCTGTTCTTCTACGTCCCCTGAAGCCCTCGCATTAGTCCCTGCGGGGGCTTCGTTTTTTGCAGCAATCGATAACGGAACGCAACAAGGCCGTGTTCGACCGACGTCATGCGAACGCCGAGTTCCGATGATGTCTTAAGTGTAATCAGGCCACCGCGCATGGGGCGACGCGCCGTTTGGTTTAGATCTGCTGTGGTAACGGGCACAACAAGCGACGTGGGAACGTGGAACAACTCGGCTACGCGTGTTACAAACTCATATCTACTCAAGTAGTCTGTTCCACCGGTGTGATAGATACCCGTACGGCGTCGATTGATAAGCTCGATAATCGTCTCGCACAGATCATCACAAAACGTAGGGTTAGAGTATTGGTCTGTTACTGCCTTCACTGGTTCACGGGCGTCGAACCGCTGCAGAACCCATGCAAGAAAATCTGGCTTATCAGCCATTGTGCCGTATACGACGTTCGTTCTAACAACAGACCAATCGATTCCAGATGTTGCAAGGGCATTTTCGCCAGCGAGTTTCGACTTTCCATAGTAAGATACCGGTCCTACAGTATCTGTTTCTGCATACGGGCCACGGCTGCCGTCGAACACATAATCAGTCGACACGTGAATCAGCTGTGCATCTGCCGATCGGCATGCACGCGCCAGATGCTCAACAAGGGTCACATTGATCCGCCAGGCGAGGGCACGGTCTTGTTCACAGCCATCAACATCGGTATACGCCACCAGGTTAACCACGGCATTTGGCATTACGCTTAGCACAAGGTTGTGAAGATCCTCCCGGCGGGTAACATCGAGTTGATGCGACGTAATGCGTTCGTGGTCAGAGGCAATTCGAGCGGACGACGCCAAGTGTATACTAGCTGTTGTTTCGTCTAACAACATCGGCACAAGCACCGATGCAGTGCGGCTACCAGCGCCAATCACGAGGATGTTCATGGTGCAAAGATACGTTTGCGTGCGACGCTTCGCGGGACGTTGCACGGGACATTTGCATGGGACGTTGCACGGGACGCTTCGCGGGACGCTTCGCAGGACGCTTCGCGGGACATTTGCATGGGACGTTGCACAGGACGCTGCGCGTAACAACTTCTCCATACGCCCACTCCCTGCAGCCATGACCTACAACAGTCTCGCCCCAATGCCATTACTTGCCGCCGCTATTGTCTGCATTATTACTCTTGGCTTTGCCGCAAGCTGTAAACCAATCGCAGACCCATCGGGGCCAAGCGGAAGTGTAACACCCGCCTTCACCCAGAACGACACGGCCGGCGTGCCCGTCTCGTTGAGTGACTTCCGCGGAAGTATCGTGGTTGTCGAGTTCTGGGCGTCGTGGTGCGGACCATGTAGGGCTCAACGTCCATGGGTTCGCGACTTTGTTGCTCGTACACGCGACAGCGGCGTAGCCATGATTGGCGTCTCGCTGGACTACGACCTTGATGCATGGCGCAGCTACGTGCGCGACAACTCCTTGCACTGGACGCAGCTTAGCGATGGCCGATATTGGGACAACGCCGTTGCGCGTCAGTTTGGCATATCGGCTACGCCAACGTTCATCATCTTCGACCGCGAGGGCCAGCGCGTTGGCGAGCGCATGAGTTTCACACAGATGGAAAAGCGTATAGGCGAGCTACTGGCGGCGGAAGGGTAGCACCGAACCTATTTTACCACGAATTTTCGCGCCGGCCTCAACGTTTACGTACACCATTGCCCCTTATCACCATGAGTTGTGTGTGATAAGGGGCAATGGTATTATGGAGCGAGGGGTCGCTTCGTACCTTTGCAACAAGTGCGATGTTGACAAGAACCCGAGTACCGTTAAGATAACGACCTATGTTGAAAAAAAAGGCGAAGGTTCTGACAGCGGCAATCGAGAAAGAGCTCACGAAGCAGAATTACGATGCTGTCTATCGGCTAGCGAAGGAGCTTCAATCATCCGACAACAGCGGCCTGTCTACCTTCGAACATAACGAAGTCATGCTTATCGTTCTAAAAGCGATGGCAATAGCGACAACGTGGATTGGTGATGCCAATAAATCACTTCCTTATGCCGTGGAGTACGTGCGCATAGCAAGTGAAGACATGGATACAAGCACGTATGCAGATGCCTGCCACACACTGGGATACGTCCATCAGCGACTGTCGCAGAATGATGAGGCACTCAAATGGTTCGAAGAGTCACTTCAGTGTTCGGTCAAGCTTGGTAGCAATAAACAGGCTGCTGATACAATGAACAACATTGGCAATGTACGATTAACGCAGTCCAACTACGCCTGTGCATTGGAATGGTATCTAGAAGCTCAACGCAAGTACTTAGAACTCAATCTGTTGCCTGAAGCCGCTACGTCGCAGATAGGAATAGGACACGTTTACCGCGAGTGCGGACGTCTAGATTTCGCTCTCGAACAGTACTTCGAGGCACTCGGAGTATTGGAAGAGAGTATAAAGCGAACCAATCATGCCATCTGTTTGGGTAACATTGGAATCGTCTATCAAAAGCTGGGGGACTATGAGAAGTCCGTTGAATACTTGACACGAAGCATAGCCGAACTCAACGCTCTTGACCTACAAGGCGGCGTAGCTATGTTTGAGGGAAATCTCGGTATCACGTTCTGTGCAGCAGGAGATAGCCTTCGTGCTATTAAATGCTACGAGAATGCCATCAACATCTATGGGAAGATGGGCTTAGCATTGGAGCAAGCCTTGTTTGAGGCAAATCTAGGTGTCGAAATGAGTAGACTAGGCAGATATGATGAAGCTCTCGCGCATCTATCATCGGCATACGAAGTTGAACTCCGAGCTGGTCGTCAGGAGGAATCTGCTGGTGCACTATGGCAGATTGGGGCAATATATGCTGCGAAGGAATCGCAGTATTATGATATTGACAGAGGCATTGAGCTTATTCGGAAAGCTATAGAGACATACCAAGAGATTGGTTCCGACTACTATCTTTCGAAAGCTCATGGGGCGTTCGCCGACATCTACAAACAGCACGACATGTGGCAAGAATGTGCTTACCACTTGGAACAGCATCATCAATACTATGCGAAAGTCCAAAGCGCCGAGGTACGACGGCAGGCCGACATGCTGGGTTGGGAGCGTAAAGTAGCGGAACAGACACGCGAGCGCGAGCAACAGGCAGTGATACTTGCAAGAGTTCAACGAGACGTGGAACGTATGGCAGAACAGGCCACGAACA
Organism: Candidatus Kapaibacterium sp.; assembly: GCA_022842685.1. GTDB lineage: Bacteria > Bacteroidota > Ignavibacteria > Kapaibacteriales > Kapaibacteriaceae > JALHPC01. The sequence goes on along the minus strand of JALHPC010000009.1, from coordinate 28,685 downwards.
AGAACCAACTGCTTGACGGCATTCAAAGTCGACTATCAGCACTACGTCCGTATGTTGAGAAAAATGGCATTGAAATACTCGAGCAGCTTGAAACAGCAGTACAACGAAACATCTCCAGTTCGGACCTTCGAAAGCAGGTAGAACGTGAAGTTGACGAGTTAATCGAAACAAGGGGGCACGACATGCAACGCAGATTCCCATCACTCACGAAGACGGAGTTAAAGGTCGCACTGCTGGTCGGTATGGGTTTAACAACAACGAACATCGCCGCTGTCCTTTGTGTCTCCGAACGAACTGTAGAGTTCCATAGGCTGAACCTACGAAAGAAGTTGTGCCTCGACAAAATGGACGACCTTTCATGCACACTTCGAAAGCTTCTGCAGATAGGTATTCTAGATACCGTGCCTAGGTAGAGAGTTCATCACAATGGCATCCATGAGTAATCCCTTTAACTGCTGGAGCGCCTGAGTTTCTATTCTGAAACTAGTAGTACCTAGTAGCAAAACCGCCAGGTGGGTTGCTTACGTTCGCGTGGGTAAGGTGGACGAAGCTAGAATCCTAAGACAGGAGCTGATGATGAGCGTGAGTATAGGGGGATACACTCTGCTATTGATTTCTATTCTATGCTCCCTAAGCACAACTTCTAAGGCACAGTCAACAACGACAGTCCAGGTTGTGCTTTCTGTACCTCCGCAGAACCAGTTCAAGACTGAACACATGTGGAGAGTAACACTTACTAACCTCAGTCAAGAATCAATACCTATTGTTCTAGAAGGCGTAGCAACGACATCAGAGCATGGACTCATAGTTCGTGCTAGAACCAGCCAATTTAATCTGCCACCAGGCACGAGGGTAATGTCGGCTGCGATGTTGCAACCAATTCAGATCCAGCAATCAAGCGTCTTCCACGAAGAGGTAGTTAAGCGAACAGGGAACGTTCCAACTGGGAACTACGAAATTTGTGTATCCGCGATTGATGCGCGATCGAACTCCGTTGTTGGACGAGGTTGTGTGCAAGCCACGACCGTTCAATTGACACGCATACAGCTTCTGCAGCCCTCGAATAACGCCAATATTCTCGTAGGCGCGCGCCGTGCTAGATCGTCCGCACCTACCGACGAGAACGGTTCGAAGAGAGTGCGGTCTATTCTCGAGTCGATAGGCGAGGTCATAGGAGAACAACACACAACGAGTCAGCATGCGAAAGAGCAAGATAGCAGTAACTCGGCTCACCCGGCGGAAACGCTGAAAACCGACATCATTAGCGGAACTACGACTCGCCGCCGAACAAACGCATATAGACAACAGGTTCAAAGTGAAGCTATTCCATACACAGCGGGTACAATCACATTCAGTTGGTTGCCACCTGCTCCAGCTCCAGCAGGTGCGCGAATAACATATACCTTGAAGCTCGTCGAGATGGTCGGGCGACAAAGTGGGTATGATGCCCTTCGTTCCAATCCTTCGCTTATCGAGATGCGAGGTTTAACAAACACAGTAGTTGTTCTACCGATTGCAGCAAGGCGACTAGAGGTGGGTAAGTCGTATGCTTGGAGCGTCGAGGTGTACCTGAATAATGTTCTCATGCAGAATAGTGAGGTTTACGAGCTATCGCTTCGTAACTCAGGCCAGAACACGGAACTAGGGAGGTGTTGTGGTAAGCCCCCCCCCTGTGAATGTCCACCCGACCAAGTTGCACCACTCTTCCCAAGTGCATACTCAAGTCTCTCCCTTGGTATTCCTATTGCAACAACATCGAACTACCAGAATCAGCTATTTCAGAACCCCAATGCACCAAATGTACCAACATTCGCGCTTACGGGAAACAGCACGATAGAATATCAGAACTCAAACCGAATCGGATCGTTCTCAACAACACCGAGGAGTTTCGCAACAGCGAATCTCAACCCTGGTGTTAACGTCTTTGGGTTGCCGTTTTCAGCGAATGTTCTTCTCTCAACCCTCCAAGACTCATCCCGTCAGAGTATGAACATGTTCTCCTTCAACTTTGACTTCAATGCAATGAGAGAGGGACTTGCGAACAGATTGAAGCGATCCATCGAACAAGAACTGATTGAATATCGAACAAAGGCAGAGGCGGAGATTTCACGGTCGTATCCTAAGCTTGACGATCCGAATCAACTTCGTTCCATGACGGAGAGCGAAATCAGCGAAATGCAAGCAGAAAAACAAGGAAAGATCGATCACCTTGTTGAGCGCAACGCAGAAGTCACCTACAACGTTAACAGCCTGTCAAATCCTAATGACCTGGCTTCTAACCTTAGGAAGCACGCTGAAATCAGTGGCGCAGAGAGCTTCTTCTTAGGTATTCGATCAATGGGCATTGGAACGAACTATCCAAGTTACTCTAGCTATATCCTTTCAGGACTACCAGTTACTGGTCTCAATGCCGAAGTAGATCAAGGGCTACTCTACGCAGCATTCACGGCTCTTACGAATCAACGCCCCCTTGACAACCTGTCATATGGCCGGCAATTGTATGCAGGTAGGGTTGGCGTTGGTCGGCTTGAAGGCACTCATGTAATCCTAACCGGAATGTATGTAAACGACGACCAGACGTCGATTTCATCCGTATCGAACGACCCGCTGCTGACGCCACAGCAGAATGCTGCCTTTGGTGTTGATGTGTCGGTTAATCTCTTCGATAACGTCTTGACATTTCAGGGCGAGGCCAATGCAAGTGTGCTCACTCGTGATACACGAGATCCGGAACTTGAAACTAATGCTATACCCACAGCTCTTGCACGGGTCATTCGGCCACGTATTAGCTCACAAGTCGACTATGTCTATGCCGGAAAACTCGTCTTCAATAATCCGGCAAGTCGCACACTCGCGTCAGCGGAATACAAGATGGTTGGACCAGGTTACGCCTCACTTGGCGTACCGTTTCTGCGGACCGACATACAAGGATTCGAGATCTTTCTCAACCAATCTCTCTTTAACGACGTACTGCAGTTAGGGGGCTTCGTTAAACAATACAGCGATAATCTGATTAGCTGGAAGACAGCCACTACTACCATGACGAATCTTGGCGTTACACTGGCTCTGAGCCTACCAGATCTTCCCTTTCTGCAGGCATCTTACATGCCAACTACTCAAAGTAACGATGATACACTAGCCTTACGTCAGTTGAATACCGACTTGAACGTGTACTCTATCGCTACGGGCTATACAATGCACGTTGACTCATGGTCCTTCACAACGTCTCTTAGTGTCAATGGTCAACAGACGATTAACAGTAACGGCTTGAACGACTTCAGCTCCACGAACTATCTTCTTTCCGAACATATTAGTTTCGATTTTCCGCTTCAAGTAGGGATTAATTATGGTATCGTCGAGACACAGTCTAGCGTCGGCTATCGAATAATTAACAGCATGGAAGTGAACGCATCGTATCCAGTTGCATCGTTCCTCCTTGCGAACGCTGGACTGAACGTCGCCGCCGAACGGGGACAAAATGACAGACTTGGTCTCTTTGCAACGGCTTCCCTCGTTCTAACAGAAGCGTTATCCCTGAACATGCGTGCCGAAAAGACTGCGTACAACGATATGACTATAATTGGCAACAATTATGATGAGTTCATCTTCTCCGCATCGATTACCTCACGATGGTAAAAATGAGCAATATTACTCTCATTGTTATAGCAGCAATCTACTGTACCACGGCACTTTGTGCTCAAGTTCAGACTCGGCTTCAGAGACCGCCGATGAATACACTGCGCGTAAAGGACCTATGGAGTGTTAATGTGCGCAATACGACGGCAGGGCCAATCACATTAACACTACGGGGAACAGTAGACGAGTCCTCAGAAGGCCGGATCGTAGAAGGTAGAACGGGACAATTCGTATTGCAAGCCAACGAATCGCGAGTCTTCAACGCGGATAATGTTCCAGGTGGCGGTAAATACACATGGAATAACAGGCGATTCCAAGAGGCGATCGTGCGCAGCGGCAGTTCGCCCTCTGGGTCGTACACCATCTGTATCTACGCAGAAGATCGATCTGGACGGCAGCTTGGCCAGGATTGCATCCAACAAACAGTGATGATATCGCAGGCTCCCGTCCTCATAAATCCCCGTCAGAACGAAGTGCTCAAGACCGGAACCAGCCCATCTTTCACGTGGATGCAGCCAGCACCCAGCATACAAGGCACCGTGTACACGTTGAGGATGGTAGAAGTTATTGGCGAACAGTCGCCGATTGACGCAATGGCAAGGAACCCGTCGTTATTTGAGCAGAATGGTCTTCGTATGGCTACCCTGCAATACCCACCGTCGGCGCGCAAACTTGAGGTTGGAAAACGCTATGCTTGGCAGGTTACGGTGTCGTCTGAAGGTTCTCGTAATCAGCAGTCTGAAATCAGCCGAAGTGAGGTTTGGACATTCACCTACGAAGGTGAAGCTAAGCCCGAACGAATTATGGCTCCTAGTGTTCTACCAAGAGCAGCGACCGAAATAGTTTCACCCGAGGCCATTAGTCAGTGCGCCAAAAGGAAACTGGATGTTACCTGCACGTCGCCTGATTCGGGTCTGTATCGCATAACCATCATAAACTCCCTAGATTCCACATCATCGGAAGTGGATGCCCGGGAGGTCCGAATTCACTTTCGAAAAGGTGATACTGTCTTGCGATTCGAACCGTTTGAACTTGACGACTGGATAACAAATCCATCGAAGATTCCCCCAGCTACGAACGAGCTGAGGCTTGCTCGCCGGAAGGGGGATGTCCCTTCGGGTACTACAGTGTTGGGCACTGCGAAAATGACTGTTGGCAGTAGAGCTGCACTCGTGGTTCACCACGAGTGGTTGAGTAGCAATGGTGAGATACTTTGCTCCGACTCTGTTACACTGAGCCGCTCAATCCAGTATTACGAAGCCGCAGATGAGCCGATGAATGTGTTTGCCGACGTGCCAAGCGATGCGCTGTATATTCAATACGTTAACCCACATGCAAGCGGCGATCCAGTAACGATACAGATATTCGACGAGGAAGATCAAGAGGTGACGTACGCTGGCCGTGAGCCCCTTTCAACAGGAACAAACACGAATGGGGTAAATAGAGTGCGTATACCACTAAAGGAATATCGGCTCAGAGCAAACACCTCGTACACATTGCTGATTAGTATGAGCACGTTAACACGATATTTTCACTTCACAGTTGCTGATAGCAGGACAAATAATGATCTCAGCAAGTAACGTCCTCGTAGCACTATTCGTTGTGCTGGCTGTCATGCCAGCAATGGGGCAAACAGGTGGACCTGGCAATCCCGACTTCACGCAATTCAAACCAGCAGAGGCAACGGACCTCGTGAACACATCAACTGGGTCGTTCTCGTACAACATAACCTTGTTTGACGTTGGAGGCTACCCAGTCAACCTATCCTATCAGTCTGGCGTCGGCATGGAAGACGTTGCCTCCTCAGTTGGTCTTGGATGGAGTATCAACACGGGTTCGATAACGCATTCGATGAGAGGTATTCCTGACGACTTCTGTGGTGATACCGTAACACGAAGAATCCACATGCGGCCTAACACAACGTATGGCGGAAACGTTGGCGCGGGTGCTGAACTCATGGGCTTCACGCTCGGCCCAGCATTGAACGTTGGCTACGGAATCTTCTATAATACCTATAACGGTTGGGGCGTAGAACAGAGTTACGGACTGTCGATGTCGGTGCACAAGGAAGGGAGCGCGATTACCACTGGGCTTAGTCTTGGATTGAAAGCCAATACAGAATCTGGCGTGGATTTGCTCGCGAAACCTTCGGTCAAGTGGAAACAGAAAACTAACAGTGACATGGCGGCAAGTGGATCGCTGACGGGTCTCGTTAAGGTCAACTCTGTTGATGGGCTAAAAACCTCAATCAATGCCTCAGTCGACTTATCCGCAAGAGCCGACTACACAACAACGACGCGACACCGGGACAGTAAGGGAATGAAGACCGGTAACCAGACGAAAGAAGAAATGCGTTCATCGCTTCTTGGAGCGTCTGCCTCATATTCGTTCTCGAAGAAACCAGAGATTCCACGCGTCACGTATCCTTATCTCTCTCGCTCATTCACAGGCAGCTTCAAGGCCGGCGGAGCAGTCTGGTTCTTGCACCTACACGGTGAGCTGAGCGGTTATTATTCGACGCAATGGCTAGCGACGAATGTCATAGCAACGCCTGCATATGGTTTCATGTACTCGGATCAGGCTAAGAAGGTGGGTGACAATGTGCTACATGATTATCAGCTTGAGAAGGACGGTCCGTATATCAAGGACGCAACCGTCAACATCGGCATCCCGTCGTTTACCAATGACATTTACTCGGTAGATGCGCAAGGAATCTCTGGCTCCTTCCAGTTAGCCAGGAACGATATCGGAGTTGTCTTTAGCAATCGCGTCGCAACAAATGGCTCAGCCAACAACGTTGGCGTCGAAGTCGGATTTGGCAATGCATTCCACGTTGGTGCAAGCCACTCAACCACACAATCCTCGTCAACATCAGGGTGCTGGTATTCGGCGATCACACCGCTGCTGTCGTTTGACTCGACGAAACCAAACTCGTTGTTTCAGTCCGCATTCTTCAGGAATGCGTCCGATGTAACGATTGACGAGAATGACCTCTATTCGACACTGCTCGGTGATAACGCAGTTGAGGTCAACATCAAGAAGACACCCTGGTACAAGAAGGAGGTGGATGTCGAATCGGAACTGATTGCTAATAACGGTCTGATATCGGCTGTAACCGCGACGAATACGAAGAAGCGGTTACGAGAACCCCGTACTATTGATATTCAACACAGAACTGCAACCCAGGCAAGTATTTACGGCCTTGTAAAGACGATTGATGTTTATCAGTTGAATCGATTTAGTTGCGACAATGTCGTAACAAGACTACCACGCCTAGGAGGTATTCGCAAGGGACATCATGTATCCGAGATGGTCGCAACGAATACCGATGGCATGCGGTACGTATTTGGCTTGCCAACCTATAACCTCACCCAAAAGGAAGTTGCCTTTACGCTCAACAGTAACCAACAGCCAGATGGTGAGGGCCTAGTCAGCTACGATCCGTTCACAGTCTGGGGCACGAACGGCAAGGATGGATTCTACGAGGCAACACATCTGCCTCCCTATGTTACAAGTCATCTTCTGACAGCCGTACTTAGCGCAGATTACTCCGATGTGGACAGCAACGGACCCTCGATTAACGACATCGGAAACTATGTAAAGATCAACTACGCGAAGATCCACGATTATCGATGGAGAACACCCTATGGAACGAACAAGGCAACTTTCAATAAAGCGTTCCAGAGCGACCAAGATGATAACAAGGGTAGTTATGTCTACGGAGAAAAGGAACAGTACTACACACACTCGATAGAAAGCAAGACACACATAGCGGAGTTCTACTATGATCATGGTGGTCGCACAGACGGACTCGGGGTGAAAGATGAACACGGTGGACGCGATGTAAGTCAGGTGATACTGAAACTCGACAGCATAAAGGTGTTCTCTATCAACGAGCGGGCAACTAGGGGTCTTGCAGCAGCGCCAATCCGAGTCATCTACTTCACTTACGATAATACGCTTTGTGGTGGTATTCAGAATTCAAGCACTGGCACAGGGAAACTTACCCTTAAGAAGGTGGCATTCGCATCAGGCAAGAGCAAGCGCGAGTTATTGTCACCGTACACGTTTGAGTATGGAAAGATGCCGAACGGAACGGTCGTGAATCCACACTATCGTGCCATGCAAACCAACCGGTGGGGGTACTACCAACAGGTTGGATACCCGTATGGTCCTGCTGGCAGTCCTCTCTCGTTACAGGACTTTCCGTATTCGTCGCAAGACGAATCTGAGATGAACAGAGCGGCATATGCATGGAATCTGACATCGATACGGCTTCCTAATGGTGGATCGATATTGGCGGAATACGAACCACACCGATATGCATACACGCAAGATGTGCGCGCTGGCCAGATGGTGAGTATAGTGGGCTCTTCACCAACCGTGCCTACGTCACCATTAGCAGGCACATCGACAGGGAACCGATGGCTAGTGATCAAATTACCGGTGGCACTTCCTAGCGCCAATCGTTATGAGCATTTGAAGTACATGTACTTCAACAATGACCTCAGCCGATTCTACTATTACCGTGCGCTTGTGAAGTTGACCGAAGGGAATGACGAGTGGATAAGTGGTTACGCAAGAATCAGGAGTATCAAGGTGATTGACGCCACTCATGCGGCAATTCAGTTAGAGGGCGAAACCGTACAGGATGCTTCGTCATCTCCACAGTGGGTAAGTCCAATCCGCAAGAACGCGTGGCAGTTCATGCGGATGAATCGACAAGACCTGTGCTATGGGCCAGCTCAGCCACCAGGTGGTGATCTCGAACACTTCCTCAAACTCAGCGATCTGAACCAACGTGTTGGTGATCAATTCTCGGCGTTCTTTAAGGGGTTCAACTCATACGCATTACTGAAGAATTTCGCGGCCACGTTCACGCCGACTCAGTCGATAATACGTCTGTTTGCACCCACAAGGAACAAGGTCATTGGTGGGTCAAGAACGAAGCGTGTTCTTACGTCTGACGACTGGAATGCGCAGTCAGGCCAAAGCGGGCAGACGAAGACATACACCACTGACTATGAATATACGAGAACGGAGCGTGATCCCGTAACGGGCAAGGACGTGCTCATAAGTTCCGGCGTAATGGAGTATGAACCCTTTATGGGACAGGATGAGAACATGATGCGTGAACCCGTCTTCATCGACCAACATATCAAAATGGCGCCCGACAACAGACTCTATATCGAAAAGCCGTATAACGAGAATCTCTTTCCCGCGCCAAACCTGATCTACTCGAAGGTGCGCGTTGTAGCAAACAAGACATCATTGAAAGTCCCTGGCTCTGGCTATCAGGAGTACGAGTCTTTCACCGCTAGGGACTATCCGGTGCGGTCGTCGTTAACACCACTTGGTGACAACCACGAAAAAAAGACATCGTTTCTAGCGTCCTTTGCAATGTCCATACTGGGCATAAGTGAGGCCCACGACTACGTTACTCTATCACAAGGAGCTGTGATTACTCTCAATGACATGCATGGAAAGCAGAGATCCACTCGGAATTACAATAGCAACAACGCGCTTGTCTCCTCGGAAACACTCGAATACGCCATTGATAGAGAGCTCTTGCTAACGAATCACCAGGGTGCAACATACCGTTCTAACAAGTTGGGAGTAAGCGTAGATGCAATCTGTGACTCACGAACATCGGAGCACATGACTAATGTTGGTGGCGTGAATCTTAACGTTGACGCGGCGTTTCCTCCCATCGTTGCTCTAGTGGTGCCCCTGCCGAATATCTCCACCGAACACACGCGATTGAACACCATTGCCTTCAACAAAATCGTCAAGAAGAAGGGACTCCTGGTAAAGAAAACCGTGACGGATAATGGAGCGTCCATCAGCACTGAGAATCTTCTATTTGACGACAAAACTGGATTCGTCGTGATGAGTAAGACGACGAACGAATACAACGACTCCATATTCAAGTACACATATCCGGCTCATTGGATGTATCCAGGCGTGAGTGCATCGTACCAGACTTCAGGTCTGACGTTCACAGCCTCAACTGCCAGCAATGTGACGAATCAGGTAATGGTGCAGAATCAAGACGTGTACAACGCGCTAGCCGAGGGTGATGAAGTTGTTGCAACGAACACTGGACAGCGTCTATGGATTATGAAAAAACAGCCCCCCAATTTCGTACACATGGAGTCTTACGTAGTGGGTGTACCTATCAATATGTCTGCTGGTGCTGCCTGCACCGTGATACGGCCGGGGCGTCGCAATCTCTTGACGTTGGAGGCAGGGACAGTGGCGTCGATGAAGAACCCAGTCAGTGGAGGCCTAGTTGACTTTAGTGGCATCGGCACTACCGCTCGCGTCATCAACGCCAGTGCCCAGGTACTCGATGATGTGCGTGTGCCATACTGCGCATGCCCGCCTCCGCCGCAAGAAGTGTGTACTCCAACCAATCCACCGATAAAGCGATGAAGACGCGGCTATTCGTTTTGGTCCTCTCGCTTGTGGTGACAGCAGCTGACGTTACTGGCCAAACCCGCCAAGCGGCCCTGCTAACCGCAAAGGTCTTCCTCGGAAGTTGCGTCCCGAATTGTGCTCCTACTGCGAATGCAACGTATCCAAGTGGAAGCATTGTTCGATGGCGAATTGCTGTTGCGAACGTTGGCTATGGACAGATAACCTCATGTACGATCACGGATCAACTTCCCAATGGTTTTTCGTTTGTGGGCAATTGCGCATATACGTATGCTGCTGTTAGTCCACACCTTACGCCTTCCAATCCGAGCTGTTGTGCAACGAATACAACTGTTCCTGCCCAGGTTGGCGGCATGTTTCTGGCTCAGCCGCAGAGCGGATCTTCAACGCTCACGTGGGTATTTGCGGCACTTCCACCGCAACCGATGGGTCCAGCAACCTACTTCGTGATAGACTTTGATGTGCTTGTTGGCAACGTACCAGAAGGGCGATACTGTAACTCCTTCACCGCTGCAGCGCGCACCGTCACTCTGCAGAACGAGAACATTGACACGGTTATCACATCGGTATCGAATATCGCCCAAGTAACGATATCCGGCACGTCTTCTCCAGCGGGTTATGGTATCGGTGTCACAAATCCATACGTTGCCGGCACGCGGGGCAATTGGTATGCCGATACATCCTGGTCGTATCTTACAACTCGAGTTCGAAGTACGAACGTGACAGCACCACAAACCAACGTGAGGCATGATGGCGTGTTTGCTTCCTACTCGCCGTTCTGGAGGTACCAGAATGCTCAATGGCAAGCAGATCGAACTGGCTGGCAATGGGTTGAGGAAGTGTCGAAGAAAGACGTGAATGGGCTCACAGCAGAAACTAAGGATGTGTTGGAGCGATTCAGTTCATTGATGACCGGTTACAGGAATAGACTGGTCGTAGCTGTTGCGAATAACGCCAGAAACAACGAAGTACTCTACGAGGGATTTGAGGACTGGAACTACACACCGATGGGTGCATTCTGTGACACAACAATAGCTTGTAGACCACACATTGTGAACTGGAACGATGTGTTTGAGCTATCAAGCAATGAGTCACACTCTGGAAAGGCGTCGGGTCTTCTTGTAGGAGCCAAGCGAATCGTATCGATTCCGTGTATCACGAACGGATCGACTGATTCTGCACGAAAGGCGACGTGTCTGGGGTTGTTCACTCCAACGGCAGGCATGAGATATGTCGTAAGTGCATGGGTACGAGACAATTCCGATCCCATAGCAACATCGTTCGACCAACCAGCTATACTCGTCAATGGCGATGCTTTCAAAACATCGGGAAACGTAATCGATGGGTGGCAGCAGATAAGTGGCACGTTTGATCTGCCGCCTACAGCAACCAACCTCACGATCTCGTTCGAAGGGGGCGCCGGAAAAACGTGGTACGACGACATCAGGATATTTCCGTTTGATGCGAAACTCGTTACGCATTCGTATGACGGTAATACCCAGAAGCTCACCTTTACCTGCGACGAGAATAACTATTTCACCAAATACAACTATGATGCCTCAGACAACCTTGAGTCGATTAACAAGGAAACGGAACGAGGCGTGCTGACAGTCAGAGAGTCGAGAACGGGAATGGTGAAAAGACCATGAGAATTGGACTCACGATCGTAGCGTTGTCAGCAGTGACCTACTACTGGAGTCATGCACAGGAGCAAGAGCTCTCGGACAATCTCAGGGGCGTTGCCGATCGCCTGCGTTCCGCGCAAAGCATGCGTGTCTCGCAGCGATATACGTTCTCATACGACTCTCTTATGGCAACGCCGTTCGATAGCGGACATTGCGCGATACACAAGCGCGGCAATGTTGTGTATGTGGACTTCAGTGGTGTTGAGATGTACACTGATGGTAACTACATTGTCAGAGTAAGCAACCCTTCTCAATTGATGGTTGTGTCATTTGCAAAGGGTTCCATAGATGTCGCACAGGTGGTAGAGATGTTTTCCCCCTATGTGGCGGGATTCGAGAAGTTACGCATCAATCACCAGGGTGGCTCTGTGTTACAATACGCACTTAGCGGGGGGCGCTTCGGCACACGAGCAATCACGATAGAGATTGATACAACGTTCCGCCAACTGGTCGGCGTCGTGATGGAGGTGTCGGGAGACAACCCAATCCTTGCCCAATTGTTTGTTTCTCCAACGGCGAAACGCAAACCAGTGTTCATCAGGATCGACTACTCGTACTCCTATCTCGACAATTCCCACATCCCTTCGTTGACAGACTACCTGACAGATGATGATGGCTTCTACGCTCCGTCGTCAAAGTACGCAGGGTACCAACTACAGGTCATAGACTGATATGAAGCACACCCTTGTGACGTTGGTTACCCTGTTCAGCCTAACGCTTTGCCCTGACATCCTGGCAGTCTCACTTCCTCGAATCATCACTCCGATGACGGGAAGTACATTCGTTCTCAGTCCATTTACTGGACCAATCACGCATACTGCGTCACTGGCCGCACTAGAGAACTGGGCAACGTTCACGAACTCCCCACAGAAGTTCTACGCCACCACGAATACAGTAGAGCTGCGACAACTAGAGTCAACTCTTTTACCGATCCACTTTGACTATGAAATCACAGTTACTGGAACACTTACGTACTGGATGGTTGGAAGTACAGCGCCTGCGCCCCCTGTCTCCGTAAGTCTGCAAATACGACACGACCCGTCTGTTCACGCCTCGAAAGTAGTGGACTACTACTCGTACTCGAATGCGTACAAAAGCGAATTCGTGATTCAATCGGTTGTTATAACCACACTGGGAGCAATGGGGACGCCCGAGTTGTGTGCCGAAGTCAGCAAGATCGTCGAGTTGAACTTCACGTCCCAACAGACTCGTTACCTCCAGCCGACATTTGCACAGACTCCGAAACTACTGCCACCTTGCCTTGACGGAACATCTCAGGAGCTCACAGTACACTGGCAACCAGTTCCTGCCGCAGAAGAATACGAATTTGAGATTCTCCATCGCGATGATTACGCGGATAACAACGGGACGTTGAGTCCAAGCTCTATACCGTATGACTTTAAGGAGAACTCCACTCGCATAGTAACCAAACAGACTTACTACAGAGTACCTGTTGTATACGAGAGAGGGTATCTTTTGTACCGTGTGCGAGCAGTAGGTGTTGGAGGGCCGAACTGGGACAAGCGTATCCCGTGTGCTTGGACGGGTCCATCAGATGGACTCGTTAGCGCGTTCGTTCATCGCTACCGTGTAACGGTAGGCCACATGGCTGAGCGGATGAATTGGCAGTTGAGCACTACCTATAGCGAAGAAGGCAAGCGCAAGGACGTGGCACAGTATTACGATGGTCTAACAATGAGCCGCCAAACCATTACTGGTGTTGGACAGAATCGAAGCTCGTTAGCCATGCCACGCCCGGGTATATTTAGGCCCTTATGTTGGATGTACCGTCAGCAGCGAACGAAAGAGACCGTAGCACAGGAAGTCATTTACGATTTCAATGGTAGGCCAGCGATTCAGATTCTGCCCATACCTACAAGTCGCAGTGCCATTGAGTTTATACCTTCGCTTAACAAGAACCAGCAAGGAAATGCCTACTCCTGGTTGGACTTTGATGAATATGAAGACTGCACCTTACCATCAGACCCCTTGTCGAGTGATGCAGCGGGTGCTATTGGAGCAGGGGCATACTATAGTCCGAACAACCCAAATACGATAGGATTCAACGCTTTCGTCCCCGATAGTAAGGGGTATCCGTTCACCAGGGTGCAGTACACACCCGACAATACCGTTCGAACCTTCCGCCAGGCCTCAGTGGGCCAGGTGTTTGCCATGGATGCAGGCCATGAGACGCGGTACTTCTATGCCAAACCAAATCAGACAGAGCTGGACAGGATGTTTGGCACCGAGGTTGGATATGCAATTCGGTATCAAAAGAACATGGTGGTTGACCCGAATGGACAGGTATCCGTGTCATATCTCAATGCGGAGGGCAAGACGATTGCCACAGCTTTGGCTGGCAAAGATCCAACGAACATGTTGCCGCTCGACAATAGACCTCAAGGTAGTAATGCCCAATCTGTTATAGAAGTAGATCTCATGGGCAGTAACGTAGTTGACTCCCTGATGCATAGCCGGACAATCAACGAGCACTTTGTTGTAACACAGGCAGGTACATACACCTTTAGCTACAACATACAGGGGTCATCGTTACAGTTTGTCACGTGCGAACCGAGCGATGTATGCCTCGACTGTATTTACGGTCTGGAGATGAGTCTCGTCAACAATAGCGAATGCGTCTCCGATCCCTTGTTCTCGTATTCTGGGACCTTCGGTGACCTGATTGCAGACACAGAGAGACTCAACGTAGATCTGCAGTGTGTTGGGTCGGCAAACGGAAGTGTTAGTAAACCAACGAACTTTCCAGCCTCGTTCGAGCGTTATCTAGACATAGGAAGTTACACGCTTACTAAGGTCCTGACAGTAAACAAGAGTAGTGCCGATGAATACGTTGAACTTGCCTTCGAAGACACATGTAGAGCGGTACTAGACGCCTTTATAGCGCATGCGATGGCTCTCGTTGATACGGCTGGATGTTTTCAGTCATGCAGCACATGTCTTGAGAATACAACAGCACCAGTTAATGCATGCGATGAGCTTTGTCCTGCCCCGGTAAATGCGTGTGATGCTGCGAAACGTTCGATGCGTTTAGATGTATCACCGGGAGGACAGTACGGCGGTTACGACGTGGTTGTTGTGAACGGCGTTACGGAATACACTGCTGCCGCGTATCCGCTCTCCGTGTTCAATCCAGCAAGCGCGTTGTCGCAACCGGCGAATTGGCAGGCTTTGACGGGTAAACCTGACTTGGAATCAGTCATCCTGAGCTGGGATCCAGCAACATCTCCAGATGTATTCCTACAACACCATCCTGAGTACTGCCAGCTAACATGGTGCGAGAGTGAGAACACGGGCAAGGACTATGATGTGGCCATGGCGCAAACCACCACGCTCAACGCGGCTCAGTTACAAGGGCTGCTGAACTCCAGCTCTACAGTTGTACCATATCTCCAATTGCTCAATGCCGATCCGTTCTTCGCATCTGGCTATGGGTTAACGAACCGCATTGCGTTCGAGAACGTGCTTCACAACCCATGTGGAGGTGGAGTGTCCGTTCTGCGTATGGCGATGGACATTGCATACTGTCAGGCCCAAACTCAATACCAACAGGCCGTGGCTAACACGGCAAGTCCTACTGGCCTGGGCACGAATATTACTAATCCACCACTGCCGTGCAGCGTCCCTGTCAATTACTATCCTGCACATACGTTTGGCTCCGATCCCGCAACGGCAGACCTGGAATGGCAGATCCTCCGGAATCTCTACCAGTCGTATAAGGAGACGTACCTGTATTTCAGTCGCCTACAGTACTCGGTGTCGAACGACTGCTATAACGGCTGTGTGGGTTCTGACGTATATGCGTTTATCCCCAACGGGCCATTTAGTCCAAGCTCGAGCAAGAATGGTACCGGAATGTCTCCAGAAGGCATGATTCCAACGAATAACTCAGAAGTGTGTGGAACGAACGAAGATCTATACAAAGGGAAGGTAAAGCGATTCACTAACAGATACGATGCGTTTAGTGGCACCAACATCAATCTAGGTGGCGCAAGTCTCTATGGGTGCCTAACCAATGCTCAGATGTCGGCAATTCAGTCGCAGGCACGATCGTTGGCCAGTGAATACATCTGCGATACGTGTAAAACATGTCCAACGCTAAATGACGGGAAAAGAAATGTCGACACGTGTCGAATGATAAATCCACGCGTCAAGGACCTCGTTAGGTATCTAAACTCGCCGAATGCAATTGACAGACGTACCTGCACGGCATCGTTCTCAGTAGAGAACGGTGAGATCGTCCCATTTGCTGGACCCAGGAAAACTGGAGACACTCGTACGGCATGCACTGTCCGCCTTCAGAACTGTGATCTTGGAACAGGGCCCATTCGCGTGATTGGTGTTGTGCCAGTGGCTTCGGTA
Source organism: Candidatus Kapaibacterium sp. (assembly GCA_022842685.1). Classification (GTDB taxonomy): domain Bacteria; phylum Bacteroidota; class Ignavibacteria; order Kapaibacteriales; family Kapaibacteriaceae; genus JALHPC01. Next base: position 12,546 of record JALHPC010000009.1, on the reverse strand, counting down.
GCGCGCAGCGTATCGCGAAGTAGCGCGATGACCCTTACAATTGGACGGTTTTCGAGGGGAAGAATCGACACAATTCAGGTGCGTGCAGTTAGTGAAGGTTTCCCAGTTACGATTTGCCCACCAAAGATATTCTGCAACAACGATTCGCTGTTGCAGACACCACCGTTGAACACGTTTGATGGTTGTGTGCAGGCCCAGTTTCTCAGTGCACAGTTTGACGCCCACCAACGATATACAGCATGGGTGGATAGCATGAAGGCAGACCTCCGTGCAAAGTACTACGCCAAGTGTATGATGAGTAACGAAGAGGCAGGCTATGTGTATCAGGACGATTCTTACCACTATACGCTGTACTACTACGACCAAGCAGGGAACCTTGTGCGTACAGTCCCACCTTCTGGTGTGAGTCTCCTACCACCAAGTGCGTCATCGGCTGTAACTGCCTCGCGTAACAGCAGGGATGCTGCAGGAATGCCAAACGGTGTGTCGGTGTTGCCTGTACATGCCTTTGTTACCAACTACGCATACAATTCGCTCAATCAGCTATCATGGCAGACAACACCGGATGCGGGACGTTCGACCTTTCTGTATGATAAGTTGGGACGTATTGCCGCCTCACAGAACGCTATGCAGCAGTCAACGAACGCATACAGTTACACGTATTACGATAAGCTAGGACGCGTTGTCGAGAGCGGCAAGCTTCGGTTAAATGGTCCACTAAGTCAAAGTATCGTTTCTGATTACAGTAACTGGAAGAATTATCTTCACTCTCAGCCACGGGCCGAGATTACGTTCACGCAGTATGATGCCGTTTTCTCAACGGCTGTGTCTGGAAAGTTCGGACTAAGTGGGCAGAATAACTTGCGCGGAAGAGTGGCAGGTGTATTCAGTTTTGAAGATGACGCCAAACAGTACTCGTCTGACTATCGTCACGCAACACACTATACGTATGATGTAACGGGTAACGTGCCCTTGCTTCTCCAGGACTACCCGAATACACCTCTGGGTACGAAGGCGATAGCTTACAATTTCGATCTCGTAAGTGGGAAGGTAAACGAAGTACGGTACTCGCCCGGCCAGCCAGATGAGTATAGACATCGTTACACATATGACTCGGAACTGCGGCTAACGAAGGTTGAATCAAGCAGTAAGGGCATCCTGTGGGACGTTGATGCAGAGTACCTCTACTATCGACATGGTCCACTAGCGCGCACCGTACTTGGCCACTTGCGTGTGCAGGGGCTCGACTACATCTATACACTGCAGGGCTGGGTTAAGGGTGTCAACGGCACAACACAGGAACGGAGTCAGGATGCCGGGCGCGATGGTATTGAACTGGAGCAACCCGGTAGTCCTCAGACGGTTATAGTCAACGGACAACCTGTAACCGTAGTCAACGAAACTAATCCTGCGCAGATGACTAGCGGCCCCGGCTACCGTAGCATCAACAGTCCCATTGCTGCTGACGCCTTCGGCTATGTTCTTCAGTACTACACCGATGACTACAGCGCAATAAGCTCATCGCTCAATCCAACGAGTGCGATAAATGTTGCCACCGGTGACGTGCAGCCACTATACAACGGCAACATCTCGCGCATGTACACTTGGCTGCAGGGACTGGGTGGGCTTGGAATGAACTACCGCTACGACGTGTTGAATCGTATTAAACAGCAGGAGGCATTTGAGAGTTTGCCAACCGGACAGTTGCTGTTAACGAATGATGCCTATCGAATGGAACTCTCGTACGACGGCAACGGCAACATCCTCAGCATGAAACGAAACGGCAGCGTTACGAACCCGAACATGGACCGTTTGCAGTATCACTATCTCGATGCTGCAAACAACGTTATTCCAAGCATGACAACGCCGCCGACGAATGCCACTAATCGCCTTGCGTACGTAAACGACGCCGTTGCCGGATTGAACTACCCTGAGGCCAACCCCGTGAATGGAACGGTAACGGATGTTGACAACCAAACGCAAGGAAATTACAAGTACGATGCTATCGGCAACCTCATACAAGACCTAAGTGAGAGCATTAGCATAATTGAGTGGAATTTGCAGGGTAAAATAACAGCCATTCGAAAGTCAACAAGTGAAGACCTATATTTTGAGTATGATGCGCTGGGCAACAGAGTTCGCAAATATGTTGCAGCAACGAAGACGGCCACTTACTACGTGCGTGATGCTCAGGGCAACATCATGGCAACGTACCGCGACCATGAAGGGGCCTTCACGCTCCAAGAGATGAACCTCTACGGAAGCAGCCGACTCGGCGTATGGAATGCGGGCATCAACATCTCCGCGCCCGGACAAGGCATCACAGGACCAGTTGACTGGCAGAATATCAGACCGCTCCCGGCATTTCAAGACAGCATCTCTCGTGGCAGCAAACAGTATGAGCTCAGCAACCACCTTGGCAATGTACTGGCTACAGTGTCTGATCGAAGGATGATAGCTGCTATTCCAGTTGCCGGTACTTCGGGCGTAACAGCCGATGTGTTGAGTGCACGTGACTACTATGCGTTTGGAATGGGTATTCCAGGGAGACAAGCTAGTAGCGGAGAGTATAGATTTGGATATAATGGCAAGGAGAATGATAAAGAAACGGGAACACAGGATTACGGTTTTCGAATCTATAACCCTACGCTCAGTAAGTTCTATAGTGTAGATCCTCTGACTATGGAGTATCCGGAGTTAACACCGTATCAATTCGCAAGCAATACTCCAATTCAAGCTATTGATTGGGATGGTTTGGAAGGTAAGAAAGGCACACCACCAACAGATGGCTCTGCCTATTTCAAAGTCACATGGTCGGGTCCGGTTGGTGTTGTTGAGAGAGTACTTAAAGGAGGAAAGAAAATATACGTAGATAGATACTACACGGTAGAACCGATTAATTGTAACAAACTACAAAAGAGAGAAGCTGCTAAGTGGAATGCGCTTCATGACAACCAAGGAGTAAAAGGTAATCAATCGGATAATTTCGATTACATTCTACTTGGAAGCCTGAAACAACGAGGAAGGAAGATAAACATTGATCTCTCTCCTTCGTGGCAAGACAGTGACGGCAATACCGAAAGAGACCTTGCGCTGGATAGCAGGTCAGGATTCCTTCACCTTACAACCAAGAGTAAGGCAGGCTTTCGGCTTACGTTCTTTGCAAGAGGCAGTGATGGCGAAGAGAGGAAACTAGTCAACTACGAAGTAGGGACCGACACGAAGTTCAGCGTCACCTTTGGATATCATTTGAAGGAGAACGAAACGCTGGGATATAGGTGGAGCTCAAGTACTGGTGGTTCACGTGACGGCGACGTGCAGTACTTCGACATTGGAGCTGGTACAACGCCGGAGGCCGCTAAAGAAGAATACGAGACTCAGAATCAACCAGATTAGCGATGTTGAGTCGATATCGCGCAACGATAGTTTAGCTGGGTACTAGATTATCAAAGAAGTCTCCGATGATAAGTGTACTGGCAGGGAAGAAGTACATTGCTTGCAGGTTTCCGAAGCTTCGGTAGCCCTCATCCCCATGCTTCCTGGCCTGGAACGTACTGTGTGGAGATTCGAGGAACCCGTTTGTCAAGCGTGACCGAGGCCATGCCTTAAAGGCCTCATGATATCGTTTAATCATGTCGGCCACATCACGCATGTGCGTGACGAGGAGATTGCCTAGCTTCCTACACCATGATAGAAGTCTCTTCTTTGCGATGTAGGGTTGTGCTCGCCCTGGTGAACATCATACGGCTGCTCCTTGTACTGTCAGCAGCGGGCTGACCGGCTAAACGGTCGGGACTTTTCAGTGCTCGTCAACAGCTCTTGTTGCTTTGTACTCAAGTTCGATGCGTCTTTAAGCAGAATCTAGCTAGTACCCTATAGCAGTGCACTGCGTTTGATATTGGTGTGGAGCGCTAAATCATCGGCTCGGTTGCCTACTGCCACGACATGAGAGTTGTTGGACGTTAGAATGTACTCGGATGTGACGCCATGGACTCATCGACGTAGTGATTGAAGAGCGTCTAAACGTGATGGTTCGCAAAACCAAGTGAATGAGCTACGTCAGCCGTTGACAGATCACTGGCAGTGAGCAACAGAGCGTACGCCTCAATCAGCAACGTAGAACGCCGGCGCTTACCGGTCTTAGACCGGAACGATTGTGTTCATATGACAATCAGGCAGTCGCACCCGGGGGAACGTGGAACACGAGGTACCACAGGCGCCTCAAGAAGTACCAACTGCGGAAAAACTTCAGGACGGTATGATACGAAGCACAAAAGCCCTCTTCGGCAACGAAGGAGAATTGTGATCCACGGCCAACCTCAAAGTGACTACGATGGACCCGCCTCTTAGTCGATCAAAATCACTCTAACTAACTGTGGTTCTCATAGCTAAAACGAACGCGTAGGTGGCTCGGCAATCACTATTTCCGTTCCTTTCGTAGATTTGATACCAGTCGTTTCGCACAACCACTTCTCGATAGCACCACAAACACCACAGACCTTGGCACTAGCTCTTCAGGTGACTAATAGTAGCGTTAACTATTTAAATAACTCGAAAGACGTAAAAAAGTGCACAGTAACTTACACAGAAATCCAGAGGTGTTTCAAACGTCACAGTTTGCGTCTCTGCTACGCAACACATATGTAAATAGCCGAAACAGAACTTCGGTACAATTAATCATCTCTTGGACACAAAAGCAACAAGACAACAGAGATTCAAACCATAGAAAGTTACGATGCCCTTCTAAAAATCCGAAGCCCTTTGGACAATCTCGAACGACTAGAACCTCCTTCACCATAACTCGCATCGAGTATCGGCTATCTTACAGATAGAAACTGCACAACAGTCCATACGCAACTGGTAAAGAGAAACGGGTTGAAACATAATTAGATAATTACCAAACTAATAGAAAACAATCCATGTTCATAAAAGAACTAACCGTAAAGAACTACAGAACGCTAGAAGACGTCTCCTTGAAATTTTGTCACTACTACACTGCAATATGTGGGAAGAACAACGCCGGCAAATCCAACGTTCTAAAGGCGATCAGAAATCTACTAAGCAGCGGGTATTTCGTGAGAATAATAGCTGATGAGTTCATCAGCTACGGTGATATCAATTATAAAAATGACCTAACAAAGTGGAAAAGACTAACCAACGAAGACATTCACATAAAACTAATATTAGAGCTAGATAAAGACGGAGATTCTTCACTTTTTATTTTCATAAGAGATTTAATCATAAAAAACGAAACAGGAAGTCAAGGTAACCAAACAGAACTTCTTTGCATAGACTTTTACAAGAAGCCGGACAACTCAAGTGATTATAGAATAAAATTCGGTGAAACAGAAATTACGAATGACTTCTCTAAGCGAGAAGTGTTGCGGCGGATTAAAACTTCCGAAACCGTTGTTTTTCACAACTCAACTGAAAACGACTCGTTTTCTCGCTTTCGTAAGCAGAAAAACTCTATCAGCAACTTCGTAACAGAAAAAGACAAGAAAGAGATCTCCGACAAAATAGACAGGGTATTGAAGTCTGTTCAAAGATCATTGAAAAGACAACAGGATGAACTATCCAATCTATTAGGGAGACTTGAAGATAAATACGAAGTAAGTTTCTCGATGCAAGGTATGAAGCTAGAAAGAGAATCGATTGAAATTTCTTTGAAGGAAAAAGGCGTAGACGTATCTCTTGAGGAGTGGGGCAGCGGAACTCAGAATAGAACTCTGATTTTTATGAGCCTGCTTAACGCTCGAAAATTTCAAGAAGGGTCCAATCTGACGGAGAAAATATATCCGATTGTTCTAATAGAAGAACCAGAGAGTTTCCTTCATCCTTCTGCACAAGCCGAATTTGGAAGAATTCTACAAGACCTCGCTGACGAGTTTAAAATTCAAGTCATTGTGACGACTCACAGTCCCTATTTGCTTAGTCATAAAGAGCAGTTGGCGAATATACTGATCGACCGAGACTTAAAGAGTAAGGCGAAAGACAAGGGTTCAATAATCACGAACACAGGAGAAGACAAATGGTATGAGCCGTTTGCCTTGGCACTAGGAATAAACGGCGAAGATTTTGGCCCGCTGAAATCAACGATATTCAATGACTCGAACAACGTCCTACTTGTTGAAGGACAAATTGACAAAGAATATCTTGAGTTATTAAAGGACCCGGCGCACGGAGATAGTGCACTGAGAAATAGTATTCAGATTTCTCCTTATGGCGGTGCAGACGTACTTAGGAATACGGCGGTAGTGAGTTTTATAAAGAATAGATTTACGAGTGTGGTGGTTACCGTGGACTGTGATAAATATGGTTCCGTAAGGGAAGCGCTGACCTCAATTGGCTTCGTAGAAAATAGAAACTTATTGGCAGTAGGCAAGGATGAAGTCGGTAAAACATCTATAGAGGGTCTTTTACCTACTGTGATCAAGAATTCTGTGAGAACGAAATATCCTGACCTAGTGGATGCTGCCCTTCAGAGTACAGGTGACAAGAAGAAAGAGGCCTTAAATAAATTAAAAAGAAAGTACCTAGAGGAGTTTAAGGACACAGCTGTACCTGGAGAAGAATACTTCGGAGAATTTTACAGGCTTGTCAAGCGGATTAACGCAAACTTTAAGAAGAGCTAGAGTAGTTGCAACTGACGTTGATGAAATAATAAGTGCGTCTGGCATAGGTCTGGAGTGTATTAGATATAACCGATGTTGAGCGTATTAGACAGCGGCTCGCCTGGAGATCGCCGTGCTTGTGTATATACAAGCATCCGAGAGACTTGATTTGATCTTCGTGAAAGCTCGATTGAACGTTCTTTGAGGGACGAAGTCACTTGAATCGTGAATTGGACCACCTTTCACCGACGCTCTCGTGGGAGTTGATTTACCGCTCGGTGTTACCTCGCATGAAACGCGGTTGTGGCAAGCGACAGGTATAATTATGGCACAGACATTCTAAATAGTTGAGACGGAAGTGCGCTGAATGAGAGTGCGTCTGTCGAGGAGCTTTCGTAAGTGGAAGGACCCTGAGCCGAAGAACTGCTCACACTTACTTCTGCTTAGATTCCGAGGCATCGTGCTCTCACTCCAACACTGCTTTCTCTCTCTTTACCACACTCTCTCTCGAAGTCCATAAGTTCGTGGTTCGCACCACTTGCTATGCTGAAATGTTGGCAACATCGATACAGACGTTATGGATGCGCTTTACCGGCAACCAGCCGAAGGCATCGGCACGCATTACGCTACGTGTGATCGCAGTCATAGCTATCCTAGTTCTTCCAGTGGCCCTGCCCGCGTCCGATCGCTCGATAGTCGTTCCGTTACTTCATCACGTCTTCTTTGACTCGGCAGATTGTTCGCTACCAGAACGCTACGCACAGCTTGTACAAAGTCAGGTCGCAGCGTTTACGCTAGACTCGACGCAGGAACAGACAGACTACAAAGCCTACCGCCACATCCTAAATATCGTGGGGTATAGACTCTCAAAGAATCGCAACTGGCGCGTCTCTCTTGCTTCTGTTTCTCACGGTGAAGCGATACCAACGTCGCTCATGGAATGTAGGACTGAGACGATTCGATCCTACCTCGTTGACGTCTGGAATATCGACTCCGGCCAAATCTCGGTAACAAAGGCGCCTGCGAATGCCATTCGTTACAATCCAAAAAAGGACTGCGGGAATCGAGCCAATTGGCGCGTCGACCTTGTTCCATCCAACGATAGTCTATTATACCCTTTGTCGATACCGGTTAACCAAGACCAAAGCAGTCAGGTTGTTCTCGAAGTCTCGCTGCTTCCGTGGGACCCCGATAGCGATAACCCGTTGCACAGTCTACGGTACGTGTTCGACGTACTACGCGCCAACGCAGCCCAAACACTCAACGGCCGATGCGTCGTGCACGGTGATAGTGCGCAGCGGAGCTTCTCGCACTGGTACTATCTAGACGCAAAACGGGCGCGCAAATACGAACAGCAGCTTGGTGTCGATACCGTCGTTATCGACTGGCAACAATCCCGTCACTACGGCTGTGCGCATCGGCTACCTGAAGAATGCCTGTACAGACGAGCCATGTACGTTGAGTACACGCCGAAGTGAAACCGCTAGCGTACTTCCGGATGTAGAAGCCGTTGCCCTACCCAACGAAACGCCGAAGGGGAATCCTCCGCACTCCCTAGGCCCTTCTTGCACGCCGCCGCAAAATAGCGGCATAGATGAATTGCCCTATTTCGGCAGAAAGCAAAAACACGAGCGACGAATAATAGGCCCACAAGGCAATCGATGCCAGTACGACGTAGCCGCCGTAGAAGCGGCCCAGATTACTCGCCGATGTAATGTACCACGCAAAAACAACGCGAGCGAGTTCCCACAGAATTACGGCCATGACTGTGCTGGCGATTATCACTCCCCTTGGTAGACGCTGGTTGGGAACCATCCAGTACAGAAACAAAAAAAGAATGGTGGTAACGGCCAGACTTACCATGCGCGCCGTGAAGCCAAGTACAATGCCCTTTGCGTCGTCGGGCACAAAGGCACTGCCAACCGACTCGACAATTGATAGCAGCGGACTCGCAAATGTTGCAGCTATGACAAGCAACACAGTAATAATCGTCAGCGCAATGTCCTTAAGCTTATACACAAGAAAAAACTTCGGCGTCTCGACCTCAAACACGGCATTGAGTCCGGTACGTAAACTGCTAAACAATGCCGAAGCCGTCCACAGCAGAATCACGCCGGCAACCCATCCGGCTACGGTGCCGTAGTTAAACACCAAGGTCAGCTCGTGGACGATGCCACCAACGGTCGACGCCGCTTCGGTTCCAGCCGGAAAGAGGTTCGTCATGAACCGCTGGACAGATTCCTTCGTGCTGGTTTCGTCCATTACGCCCGAAGCGATACCTATTGCCACCAAGCCAAAGGGAATCAAGCACAACACTTGGTTGAACGCGATGCCCCCTGCCAGAAGGAACAGGTGGCGACGTGCTGTGATGTCGGCAAAGTCGTTGGCGGCGTTCCACAGGCGCCGCATGATGCTAGGTGTGCGTTGCATTCGTGGCAAAGCTACAACACCCAGCACCCAGCAAACGAGTAGTTTTGTAGGATGCTAGTGCGGATGGCCTTCCTTATTGCCCTTTGTTGTGCCCTGCTGCTTGGTGGGTGCGCCCAAACGGGGGCGCTTACAGGGGGGCCGGCAGACTCTACAGCGCCTACGGTGGTGATGAGTGTTCCCGCCGCCCGCAGCACGTATGTGCGTACCAAGACCATCCGGCTGGTGTTCTCAGACTACGTCGAACGGTCCGTACGTTCGCAGCTGCGCATTCAGCCATCTGTGCCGTTTAGCGTGTCGTATGCAGGCGATGAAATCGACGTCGAGCTACGTCAACCACTAGCCGACTCAACCACCTACATCGTAACCCTAGGTACGCAGTATACAAGTAGGTATGGCACACCACCTGCCGAGGGGTATACGCTGGTGTTCTCTACTGGCAACACCATCGACACCGGCATCGTTGCTGGTAAGGTGGTTGCGGCGTCGATGTCTGGTATCGAAGTGTTCTGCCTGCCTGCCGAATCCGACACTCTACCAGATGTGCGGCTTGTGTCGCCAATGTATCGTGTGGCCGTTGGCTCTAACGGTGCCTTCCGCCTTGAAGGCTTGCGCGACGGCGTCTACCGCATTGCTGCCGTTCGCGATGCTAACGGTAATGGCTTGCTAGATGCCGACGAAGACTTCGCCACGGCAACGTCCGCCATTACAGTGCGGGGCGGCCTTGCTCCGCAGATTACGCTGCGACCGGTTCCACCTGTCGATTCGCTTGGCCCATACATCCGCCGCGCACGCGCTCTAACGTCTCGCGCTGTCGAACTCCAGGCCTCGGAACGCATCGGATCCACCCGACCGTTTGGCTTTGCCGTTGCCGACAGCTCTGGGCTCCGTACTGTTCGCCTTGATACCATTCTGTTCTCACGCGACAGCCGCGATCGACTGATCCTGCGGCTTCGTGATTCTCTCGACACCGGGTCGTTTCGTCTGACGCTTGCCGACTCTGCTTTCGCCGATGAAGCTGGCAACGTCAATATCGACACCTTGCGCACGCTTACGTTTGTTGGCTCGGATCGCCCCGACAGCATTATGCGTCGGACGGTTTCGGACACCACCACCAAGCGCAGCAGCGACGATGGTATCATCCTTGGTGTGTTTACCGACAGTCTCAGGCGCAGCCCATTCTACCTCTTGCGTCTTATCGACCCGAAGGGGGCACCGGTGCGCGCTGCCGCGGTACAGCACGGCGCTGCCGTGCGGTTCGATAGCGTGCCACCGGGCGAATATCGTGTAGACGTTGTACTCGACCGTAACGGCAATGGTCGTTACGATGCGGGAAACGTTCATCCTTGGACCGACGCCGAAGACGTTGTTGCACTGCCGATTACACTGCAGGTGCGCCCGCGGTGGACGCAGGAGGGCGTGCGCTTTGATGTAGGTGGAGTGGAGCCGTGATAGCCGTTGACGACCGATTGAAAGCGCTTTGCTCTGGATTGGCTGCTTACGACGAAGTAATGCCGTTTACGGGCGGACATCTAACGAATGCCATGCTGCGTACAAGCAAGGCCACAGCGCTCTTTATTCGTTCGACTACGATCGTTCATCGAGACCTGCTTGCCAACACGAATGTGCAATTTGTGGCTACGGCAACAAGTGGAACCGATCACATCGACCGCGAATGGTGTGCTGCCAACGGCATAACCGTTGTTGACGCCGCAGGAACCAACGCCAATGCCGTTGCCGAATGGGTGATGATTGTGCTTTCGCTGTTCAAGGCATTCAGAATGGACATCACTGTTGGTGTTGTTGGCTACGGCCACGTTGGCAGCAGGGTAGAACGTATGTGTCGAACTCTTGGGCTAAAAACCCTGGTGAACGACCCGCCGCGTCAGCGAGCGGGTTTACCGGTGCCCCATGCAGTAGAACTTGATGAGTTACTTGTGCGCTGCAGTGTGGTATCGTTGCACGTACCCATGATACGATCGGGACCTGATTGTACACGTGATCTTATTGCAGAACGAGAACTTGCATTGCTACCACAAGAAGCACTGGTGATAAACACCGCACGCGGCGGTGTACTCAACGAATCGGACGCGCTACAATGGATCAAGCCTGGATATCGGTACGTTGCCGCCGACACGTTCGCTAACGAGCCGAACATCAACACAGAATTTTCTAAGGCTTGTATTGTTGCCACACCTCACATTGCTGGCCACACGTTAAACGCCTTTGCCGATGCCTCGCGGCTGATAGGCGAGGCGTGGTGCGCATGGAAGCAGGTGCCCCCAAACAACGTACGTAAGGCATGCAAGCTTGTGTATCCCAAGCCAAAGCCACTGGAGGCTGGTGACTACGAGCTAGCCCAGCCTTTCCGTGCAGAATGTAACAGAAGATTTTCTGATGCATGGAGGAAGATGAGAGATGATGTATCCAACGCTCTGCCACAGGACGTTGCAAACAACTTTATGGAAATTCGTCGGAAACACATTCTCCGCAAAGAAACCTACCTACTCTAGCATGGCCTTTCATATCGTATCACGTGCATTGAACGGACTCGTCGAGATACGCCCAGATAAATACACCGACGAACGCGGCTTTTTTCAAGAGACGTTTCGAGCCGACCAGTTTGCCAGTCTCGGCCTGCCAGATGTATTTGTTCAGCACAACCACTCGCGTAGCGTACGCGGCGTTGTGCGTGGCCTGCATGCACAAGCTGGTATGGGCAAGCTCATTCGTGTTGTCCGCGGAAGCATTATCCTTGTCGAGCTCGACATTCGGCCAGAGTCTCCAACCTTTGGCCAACACCAACAGTTTCACGTTAGCGACGAACAAGGCAACATCGTCTGGGTGCCCCCAGGATTTGCCAATGGCTTTGGCGTGATGAGCGCCGAAGCAGACGTAACCTATCTCTGTACCACCGTCTACAACCCAACTGCCGAAACAGGCATCTTCCCCCTCGATCCCGAACTAGGTATTGAATGGGGCATCGATACTATTACGTTGTCGGAACGCGACAACAACGCACTGCGGTGGAACGTGTTCAAGGGGAGATTCTGCGCATAGTTACGTGCTTCGCACAGCTACATGCCTTCGGCATAGCGACGTTGGCTTCGCCAACAGCCACATGCTACGCATAGGTAGACAGGAACACAAACACGAACACAAACACGAGCACAAACCGGCACCCCCCTCTCGGACTTGAGAGGGGGGCCGGGGGGGTGAGCAGTGCGAGTTACGTGCTTCGCACAGCTACATGCCTTCGGCATAGTGACGTTGGCTTCGCCAACAGCGACATGCTACGCATAGTAACATGCTACCCATAGTAACATGCTACGCATAGTAACATGCTACGCATAGTAACATGCTACGCATAGTAACATGCTACGAACAGGTAGATACGAGCACAAACGGCACCCCCCTCTCAAACTTGAGAGGGGGGCCGGGGGGGTGAGCAGTGCGCAATCGATGGGGGCCGGGGGGGGTGAGCAGTGCTAGTTACGTGCTTCGC
>JALHPC010000008.1:20967-81731 GCA_022842685.1 Candidatus Kapaibacterium sp. | reverse complement strand
ACTTCGCCGTCTATTGGCAGCCGTACAACGGTCGTTGCTGGCTGTGGATATGGCAGAGCTCTGCTGGAAGCATCGGCTTGCTGGACGCTGGTTGTAATACTGCCAAGCTCGCTTGGGCAACCAACAGCGCCGTTTTCACCGATTGCAACAACGTACACTTGGCCGTCGGAATTATCGAGTGTAAACTCGGCCGACGAGGCAAACCGCGTAGCGCTGGCCACGAGCGTGTCGGCACTGCCACGACGCAGGCGCACACCGTATCGGCGTACGTCGGGCGACTCTGATGGCGTCCACGAAACCACAGTTGTGCCTGTGCGGTCGTTTCTCGTAGCAGCAACATTTGTAGGCGGCATGAGTGCCACGCGCTGTGCCGCAAACGTCTCGGCGCTGCGTGCCTCGGCAAGTTGTCCGCCCAGCGTGCGCATTGCAGTTATGTAGAACGAACACGGTACTTGGCCGTCGGCTAGCTGTATCACGGCACTGCCGTCGCCACTAGGGGCAGTCACAAGCGGAATACCGTCGAAGTTTTCGCCGTCTACGTCGGCCTGAATGGCCACGGTGCCACCGTCAACCTTTGGCCATGTTACAACCAGGGTGCTGCCTTCGCGACGAACATCGATGCTGAATGGGCTGGTAACTACGCCACCACGAGCACTAATCAGAACGGAGTCCCACTCGTCGGCCGTTACCGTCCAAACGCCTTCGGCAGGGGCCTGGACCGTCCACAACTGGAATCCATCGGGCAAATCGAAGCGGCGAACGCCATCGGCTGGTGTGCTGGCATTCCACGACCGACCATCGGGAGCTCTCACGGTTACTGTTCCCGTTGCCCCTTGCAGGTGAACGAGTAGGGCTTCAACGCCAGAGCCAACGGTGGCAGAGGCCGACTTGGCTTGGACGTCGTCGCCGGCCTTAGCCGTGCCAGTACCAATGGTGAGGTTGATAACACCAGGGCCGATTTCCAGCGGAAAGGTCTTGTCGAAGTCCAACACGATGTGTGCCTGCCCAGTACCGAAGTATGCCTCAAAGAGCTCGAGCAAGGCGCCGCTTAGGCGGGCTCGAATGGGGCCTAGGTCGACGTTAGCGCGCATGTATTGCTCGGCACCGGGGGTGATCGACATGACGCCCTTAATCGTGCCAACCTGGATGGGCAGGATGTCTTTGGCGCATTCGTGCAAGACCTTGATCGGCCACTTCATTTCGCCAGTATAGGCAAAGGTTGGAATCACGCAGCGGCCGTCGACCGTGCCCGAAAAAACGTCGGTCGTACCAGCATAGGTAAGCTTCGACGTTCCCGTAAGAATGTAGTCGCCACCAAGGTGACCAACACTTGCGCCACCTGTGATTTCGAGTGTTGGATTGCTCATCGACATATCGAAGCCAAGCTTTGCAGATGCTGTAATCTCGATTTGCCATGGCTTGGCTTCGGAGATTTTCTCCACCTTGAGTAGGCGCAAGGTGCCATCGAGGAGTGCCGCCACAGGGTCGGCTTCGAAACCGCCACCAAGCGTGAACTGCATGATGTTGTCCTTGCCAATCAACTCCATGGTGCTTTCGATGCGGGCTTTGAAGGGATTGCCAATCTGGATGTTTTCAATGGAGCCACCACCACCACGGAAACAGAGCGGCGTTTCTGGAATAGGAATGCAGTTTTCGAGTTCGAATGTAAAGTTGCCCTTGTTCCACTTCCCATCCCTAAAGCCAATGCCGATGTCGGCGCTGGCAAAGCACAGTGCCCGCGCCTTGCCGGTGATATCCAGCTCGTCGTTGGCGCTAGAATAGGCCACCTTGGCCGAGTTGATACATAGGGCAGAAACTGGAGCGAAGGACTGGAGTTCGCCACTCACGGTGAACGTCCATCGCTTAGGTGCGATGGATGAGTACGTTGCACTGCCTTGGATAGCAAACTTGGCCTTCTCGTTGGGATCGTCGCCCTTGGCATTGTCGCTATTACAGCCCGACCATACGTTTCTGCCTAGAACAACCGTGGCGCCGATTTTGATGCCGTTAGACTGGAAGCCGTCGCCGAGTAGTTCAATGACGGGCTTTTCGATAAGTCCGCCACTAAGTTTTGTGGCAAGCTTGTCGAGGCCAAAATTGATCACGTTCGAGCACGGTAGTGCAAAGGCCGTGGTGCTTTCTACGATCACTAGGTCGCCCATGGCGCCGTCGCCCGAGCCATCCATTCGAATAGAGCGGCAGTTTACGATGAATTTGTTCGGCGTTGTGTCGATGCGTACTGGGCCTTCCATCCGAAAAATACCATTCCAAATAACGGGGCCATCGGCAACAACGAATACATCGTCTTCCTTCCAGCGTTCACCTTCGCCGGCGTCGAATTCGTGAAACGGAAAGCCGTTACACTTGGCATACCAGTAGCGTCCGCGCTCGTTTACCTCGACTTCATACACAAGCTGATTGGCATCTTCAAATTTGTCCTTCTTGGCATCAATGCGAAGCTGATATTTGCCCTTTTCGATGTCTTTTTTTGTCTTGTAGTTAATGCGCACGTCGCCACGGACATCGGTGGTATAGGTCTTGGTTGGTTCGATACCTTCGAACAGCGTAGCTAGGCCGCCTATGGTAACCGTTGCCCCTTGAACGGGGTCGCCATTTTCTTTAGAGATGTTGATTTTAACGGGCAGGGCTTCGTCGGGGCCAACCTTTACACCTGCGCGCGGAACAGTAGCAATGGTAAGTTTGGGCTTCAAGCCGAGAACCAGGCGCCCCTCGGAAATTGTTACCCGTAACGAAATGCCCGATGATAGATTCGCTACACCGGTCCACTGAAACGTGGCGGTCACAGCACCCGTTTCGGGGTTCACGTCGGTTACCGTCAAGGAGCCGTTGGTGCAGGTAAAAATTTGATCACTTCGGCGGCCATAGCGGTATGTTGTGGTGCCCGTAAGTGGGTAGGGGGTGGCCTTCTTACCCTCGTAGCGAGGAATCTGAATAATCATTCCCAACACGGGTGCGTCGGTTGTGTCTAGGTCGCCCACGATTGTAAGCGCCTGATTAACGAGCGAATATCCTACACGTACCGCAGTACGCTCGGTAACGGGGCCGTTGTCAGTTCGAGTTTTGAAGATAAAACTGTGGTCGGCCGACCACGTGCTAGCCACGCCAAGTAGCATGGCAACAAGAAGTAACGAACACCTGCGCATAAGCGCTCCTTAGTGGGGTTGAATAAATGTCCCCCAAACTTACCAAGAAAGACGAATCATCGAACAACCACCATGGCTGCCGTTACATGTTGGCGTCCCTGACTACACCGCACATGGTACGTGCCACTTGGTAGCGTGCTTGTGTTGAAAGGGGCACTGTGTTCGCCATGGCTGTGGTGGCCTTCGGCCAGTGTTGCCACGTGGAAGCCCAAGGCGTCGTAGACGTCGACACGTACGGGTAGGGCAGCGTCTACACGGTAGCGAATAGTTGCCGTGCCCCGTACGGGGTTTGGAGAAATGGCATATAACGTGAGGCCGCCGGCCGACGCCGCATCGTCGACGTGCGTGGTGCTTCCGGCCTTGATAATGGGAACAGTTTCGAAGTCCTGGAAGAGGATTTGGCGGATGACGGCTGGATCGGCACCAAACCACTGTTCGAGAACCGACGCATAGACTTGGCGGAAGTCGATAGACATCTTGAGGTCGCCCCGGTCCAAGTCGGTAAGCGATGGATATGGCGTGCGAATGCCGTCGATAACCTTGGAGCCCATGATGAACATGGGGGCCGACGTGCCGTGGTCGGTTCCAAGACTGAGGTTGCTGGCCACACGGCGGCCAAACTCCGAAAACGTCATGGTAAGAACGCGGTCTTGCACGCCGTGCGCTTCGAGGTCGCGCTGGAAGGCCGCCATGGCGGCCGACACGTAGCCCAGCAAAACGGCGTGGCTGCCATTGGTGGGCTCGCCTTCGAGCGTTTGAGCGGCATGCGTGTCGAATCCGCCAAGGGATACAACATAGACGCGAGTTTTGAGTCCGCCGGCAACCATACGAGCAACGATTTGTAGCTGTGCCGCAAGTCTGTTCACGCGCGTATCGCCGTAATCGGCAATGTTATCGGCTTTGGCCGCGGCTTCCTTGATAACGGCGCTGTACACCTGGGCCTTGCCTTGGACGTCGCGAATAAATGCCACGTTGGAGCGTGCTTCTGTCTGGCTTGGCAGGCCGCCGCCGCCCGACGTGGTGCCTTGCACCAGGTCGTAAAACGTTTCGGGATCCTGTAAGGCCATGCCCATGCTTTGCTGCTGTACGCCGGTAAGCGCTAGCGACACAACGGCCGACATCTGAATGGCGATGGGGTCGGGCATGGCAGCCGTGGGATAGCCGTCGGGATAGCCCGGATAGACACCGTCGAGGTAGCGCCCCACCCAGCCGCTGCTGACCACTTGATTGCTCGACGAGCCCGACATCCAGATGTCGGTGCTGCGGAAGTGCGACTGATTGGGATTCGGATAGCCCACGCCATTCAGCACGGCCACCTTTTGTTCGCCGAACGTACGATGCAGGTCGGCCATGGCGGGATGCAGGCCGAGGGCATCGTTGAGTTTTAGGGCGGCCGACATGGGGATGGCGATGTTTGACCGTGCAGCCTTGTAGGCGGCTTCTTGGTCGATGGGCAGCACCGTATTGACGCCGTCGTTGCCTCCGTTTAACTGAACGAGAACGAGCACACGATCGGACTCTTCGGCAAGGTTAAACAGGTCGGCAAGCAAGGGGCCATCGAAGGCGTGAACGGGAAGGCCGTTTACAAGGAATGGCAGCGTAACGGCACCGGTAGAGCGAGCAAGGAAGGAGCGGCGGTTCATGGTTGTGGCGTCGTGAGGTGATACATCAAACAATGTGGTATTCCGCCATGCGGAACAGGTACACGAACAGGTTGTCGAGCTTGGCCTTCATGCGAGTGCGAAGCTGTTGGTTGTTGGGCGAGGCCACAAAGGTCTCCCACTCTTGAGTCCACTCGTAGATGGGGGCGGTGCCCCCTTGCAGCACATCGCCAAGAAGGGTGGTGCGAATATCATCGGGAAAGGGCACGGCAAACAGGTTTGTGTTGATGGCGTCGATGAGTGCGTAGGGGTCGCTAGCATTCGGAATCGACCGCACGTAGGCAATGGTGTCGAACATGCCAGGGCGGGACCGCTGGCCTAGAACTAGCACGTCGGTGGTGGCATTGCGCAGGGGCAACGTGGCGGTATTCATCCACAGGCGGTCGTAGTCGGGCTGCTGGTGGTAGGCCTCGTAGCCGGCAACACTTGGTGGGTCGCCTAGCGACATCTGCAAGTTGTTCATGTTGGCTTGCAGGCCGATGTAAAACTGCGTGCGTTGTGGCTCGGCAGCAGGGGCGGCAATGGAAGGCAAGGAGCGCAGGGTGCCAAACATGAAGTCGGCCGGCGAGCTAATCTGACTACCGTGGAATGCCTGATCGTTAAAATGTTGGCTGCGCAGTAGGGTGCGCATCACGGGCATCACCGACCAATTGCTTTGTCGAAGAAGGCGACCTAGGGGGGCAATAACGTCGCGTTCGACGTCTGCGTCGATAGTGGCATCCACAAACCACCGGTAGAGCTTGCGAACCACGTGGCGTTCGGTAGCTTCTTGGGTGAAGATCATGTCGAGCAGTTCGTCGAGCTCTTCGTTGCCTGCAGTTGGAGTGTTACGTCCACGAATCACGCGATTGCCATAGGCGGCCGAGAACTGTTTGTCGGCGGTGTCGTGTTGGCGTGGTTGAAAGCTCACCACGCCCGTTAGGCGTTGTTCGCGCCAGCCGGTAAGAACGCGGGCGGCAGCCTTTACATCGCTTTCGGTATAGGTGGTGTAGTTGCCAACTTCGATTTCGGGGCCCTTGCCGTTGGCAAACAACTCTTGCAGCTCGCGCGCATAGTTTTCGTTGGGGTTGCCTGCCGTGTTGGTGTTGCCGTTGAGGTAGCGAAGCATGGCTGGCGACAGCGTAACCCAGCGCGTCATGCTCTTGAAGTCGCCCAGTGCGTTAGCCCGCATGTATTCAAGGTACTGGTAGCAGAACACATAGTTTTGGACGGCCTGAAATTCAACCGTAAAGTGGCTCATCCAAAATAGCACCATCTTTTCGCGAATGTTTGGCGTTGTGGTTAACAACTGTTCTGCCCACCATGCCTTGACGTACTGCGTGTACAGGGCATTCTCCATCGGTGCGAAGGGGGCATCGAGAAAGCTCTCGCCAGTGGTGGGGTGCTTGGGCTTCGCCGAAGCGGGAAGGGTAGCCAGCAGCGAATCAACGGTAGCTGCAATGCCTGCCGAAACGGCTTCAGAAAGCCGCGTTGGCTGAAAGCCAAAGGTAACGCGGCGCAACATGTGGGCGGCGTGGCGTTCCGTCCACGGGCCAGCATAAGGGTCGAGAAGTGCCATGGTAGTTGGTGCGTAAACAGGTGTGCGTTTCGAGTGCGCCCTGCGTCGTCACCGCCACCGGTTTGGTTTAACCAATTAGCGCCGGAGCGTGGCAGGGTGTCCAAAGAACCCTGGTAAGCGGGCTGCGTTACAATGCTCGGAGCGCTTGACGAATAGGCGCGAGTGCAGCCCCACAATTCTCGCGCGCTGTTCCAGTAACTCCGCAACGCTTGCCTCGACTATCCGCACGCACCGCATATCTACCCAGCACAGCCGCCGCTTCATTACGCTGTGAAGCAGACATACTTCTAGGTAGTTCAGCACAAAGGCCAACGTTTCGTACCACCGCATGGGGCGTACCCGAAAGCCAAACTTCTCCATGGTGCTCGGCGATAAAAAGTACATGGTTCCCCGCAGTTGCTGCTGTGGCACTACCTCTCCGCGCTCTGCAGCATCACACATGGCCAACAGCCCTTCCGTTAGGTACGTCAGCATCGTTGTCGCACTGCGGTCGCGCAGCCACATAAAATCCCACGCTGTGCCCAAGTGCATATCCAACACCTTCTTGCCAAGGGGCATCGTAAAGAACATCGGCGAGTAGTACCGATAAACGCCAAGCGCGCGCAGCCATGGCGTACTTACAAAGCGCAAGAGGCGGAACATCCCAACCCCCACGAGGATTGCCAGTAGCGTTACCACAACCACAGACAGCCAAAGCATGCTGCAATCTCTGCACTTCTTGATTATCGTAGTGTGAGGTCAATATTGCCAAGTCGTGATGTGTCGAACGCCGGCAACCTTCATCCGTAGCGGTAGTTTTGTGCGGTGACCAGTCTTCGTACCATCCTTGTGCGGAACACCGTGACGGTGTTCAACGCCCTAAACGCCGTTATCGTTGGTGCCCTGGCTGTGGCTTGGTGGCATACGTCCGACGAACGCCTGCTGCTGGACTCGCTGGGCGTGTGCACGGTCATCGTTAGCAACATGGCTATCGGTGTGGTGCAAGAGTGGCGCGCTTATCGCGCCGCGCGAGCCGCCACGATTCAACTGGCGGCAGTACATCATGTGCTGCGCGACGGCCGTGACGTTACCGTCCGAGCCGACGATCTTCGGCCAAACGATGTTATTCATCTGCATCGCGGAGACGCAATCCCTGCCGATGGCGTGATTGTCGAATCCGACGGACTGGAAGTCGATGCCTCGATTCTTACCGGAGAGTCGCACGCCGTGGGGGCCGCCGTAGGTAGTGCCGTGTTTGCCGGCACGGCCTGCGTGGCCGGCCAAGGCACGCTTCGCGTGGAACGCCCCGCAGCCGAAGGCCTTGCCGCCCGCATCAACGCCCAAGCGCGTGCCCACGTGCTGCGCACGTCGCCCATGCAACGACGTATCAACATCTTGTTCGAATGGAGCTTCGGCATTGCCGTGGCTCTTGCCGTGGCCGACGTCGTTCTGGCCAACGGTCAGGCGCTCGACGTCGATCGCATTCGCCGTATCGCCACCCTGGTGCTGGGCCTAATCCCCGAAGGTCTCGTCTTTTTCACGACCATTACGCTTACGCTTGGCGTGCTGCGCCTGTCGAAGTTCGGTATCGTTGTACAGCATCTGCCGGCGGTCGAATCGTTCGCGGCTGTGACGTCGGTGTGCATGGATAAAACCGGCACTCTTACCGAAAATCGCCTGCACGTTGCGGGCGTCGTAACGCTGGATGCTTCGGTGGATGGAGCCGAGCTGTTGGCCAAGTACCTTGCGGCTACGTCCGACGAAGGCCAAACCATCGACGCACTTCGCCATTGTGTTCAACAGGTAGCTCGCCCCGACGTCGAGGGCGCCGTGCCATTCTCGAGCGCCCGCGCCTTTGGTGCTCTGCGGCTTGTCCGTTTTGGGTGGCTTGTGTTGGGTTCGCCCGAGCGCCTGCTTACCACTCCCCAGCAAGAAGCGCTGCGTAAGCAGCTACGCCAACAGGATCTTCACGCCATGCGAGTGCTGGTGCTGGCCAAGGCCGAACATGCGACGGCCGACGGCGTCGAACACGCCCAGCCAATTCTGGCGATTGCCATGGCCGACGTTGTTCGACCGCAGGCGCAAGAGCTGGTGACGTTTTTTCAGGAATCAAGAGTCGAGCTCCACGTTTGTTCTGGCGACGCCGAAGCGCATGTACAGTCGCTGCTTGATAGTGCCCGCGTCGAGCTGCCTGCCGGCCACATTCACGCGCGTATGCAGCCGCAGCAAAAGCAGGACTTTGTACGGCATCTACAAACGCAGCACCATGTGGCCTTCATGGGCGATGGCGTTAACGACCTGCCCGCCATGAAGCAGGCCGACGTGTCGGTGGCCGTCGATGGCGCCCATGGTATGGCCCGGCTGGTGGCCGACATTGCTTTTACGCGACCGGCGTTTCACGCCGTGCCCGACCTTGTTCGCAACGGTCGTGCCGTTATGCGTACCATTCTGAACGTCGCTCGGCTGTTCATCGGCAAAAACGTGGTGTTGCTCCTCGTGTCGGCCCTTGCAGCCATTGGCGCCATGCCATATCCCCTTACACCGCGCCGCGGTGCCTTGCTAAGTGTGCTGGCCGTGGGTATTCCTGCTATGGTGTTGGCCGCTAGGGGGCGTAACCACGCTGCCATTGCGAGCTTTCCGCGTGAACTGGCAACCTACCTTGTTCGAACTGGGACGTCGGTTCTCATCGCCATGATGGTCGTGCAGAGTGTGCCATTCTTGAATACGCATCACGAAGCGCTGTTCTGTGCCATTGTGGCAAGTGTGATCGTGTCGGCTGTCTTTGTCGACAAACAAGATCGTCAGGCAGTGCTTCATTTGTCCTACTGGGCTCTGGCCCTTGTTGGCGCGTGGATAGCACTCATGATGTGGCACTCGCCGCCGTTGCCCGTGGCTGTTGTGCAAGCCTTTTACGAGTTACCTTTGCTCGATCTTGATGGTATTGCTTGCCTTGTGCCTGTTTTGGCCGTTGCGGCAATCATCTCTGTTGTTTCCCATTCCATTCCTTCGCCATTCCGTCGCCGTGTCTGAACGCCTTGTTCGCCGCCTTGTTGTCCTAGCCGCACTTTGCATCTACTTGCCCTTTCTAGGGTCGGTCCGACTTTTCGACTGGGACGAAATCAACTTTGCCGAGGCGGCCCGCGAAATGCTTGTTACGGGCGACTGGTTGCGTGTGCACGTCGACTATGCACCGTTCTACGAAAAGCCGCCGCTGTTTATCTGGGCGCAGGCCGTAAGCATGTTGGTCTTTGGCGTCAACGAATTTGCTGCGCGCCTACCCAACGCCATAGTTGCCACCATTACGCTATGGCTGCTTGTACGACTTGGCCAGCAGGTGGGGCGTCAGCGTCTTGGCCTCTTATGGGCTGCTGCCTATGCAGGCAGTGTATTGCCCACATTTTATGGCCACACTGGCATCATCGATCCGCTCTTCAACCTCTTTATGTTCCTTGCGGTGCTTGTGGCCTATCGCTCTGTGGGGCAGGGGGCATCGAAGCACGACGCATGGCTTGCAGGGCTGTGGATGGGCTTGGCAGTGCTTACCAAGGGTCCAGTAGCGTTGGGGCTTGTATTGCTTACGTGTGCCATTGCCTATGCGTGGACGCGTCGTACGTGGCGTTTGCCGTGGCTTGTGGCGGCCAAGATGACCCTTGTGGCTACAGCCGTGCCGGCGCTATGGTACGGCGTGGAGTATGCAGCCAATGGCCCGGCGTTTATGGAGGCGAACCTAGCGTATCAATGGCGACTGTTAACCATGGGCGAAGCCGGCCATGCGCAGCCATGGTACTACCACCTTGTGGTGGTGCTGATAGGGTGTTATCCTGCGTCGGTGCTGGCCTTTGGCCGGCTGACGCCTGCGGACGCGTCGGACCAGTCGGACTCGTCCGACTTCACGAAGTGGATGGCCACGTTGGGCCTCGTAGTGCTGGCGGTGTTTTCGGTGGTAACCACCAAGATTGTGCATTACAGCAGCATGACGTATTTGCCACTGACCTTTCTTGCGGCCTTGGCTGTAGACCGTATGTGGCGTGGCGAGGCGCGCATGGGCGTTGCGCG
Organism: Candidatus Kapaibacterium sp.; assembly: GCA_022842685.1. Taxonomy (GTDB): domain Bacteria; phylum Bacteroidota; class Ignavibacteria; order Kapaibacteriales; family Kapaibacteriaceae; genus JALHPC01. The sequence continues at coordinate 71,313 of JALHPC010000008.1, read as the reverse complement.
TTGGCTGCTACTTGGTGTGTTATGCCTAGTGCTTACCGCGGCAGCGCTTGCGGTGCCCCTTATCGGCAACAACATGGATTGGCTTGTGGCACAGCCCACCTTTAGGGATGTGTACTTGCGCGAGGCCGTGCAGCAGCCAGTGTGGTGGAGCTGGATTCATTACATTCCGGCGTTGCTGCTGCCACTGGGATACGTTGTGGGTTTGGTGTTTCGCAAACGTCCGTGGCATGTGCTGCCGTTGTTTGGTGGGGTGCTGCTGTTTTCGATGACGTTTTTGCCGTTGGTTGCACCAAACATCGAGCGTTATACGCAGGGTGCAGCGTTAGACGTTTACGAGTCGTTGCAGGGCCGTGTAGCATACGTAAAGCCGCTAACCATGAAGTCGTACGCCCACCTGTTTTACACGCAAAAACCGTATGAGTTGAGTGCGGCGGCGCATGGCGTCGAAGCAGACGCATGGGAGCCGTTTTTGCTGGATTCGATGGTGCGCGTGCCAACGTATTTTGTGGCCAAGGTGAACGACGCGGGGCCGTGGATGGAGCACCCTAATCTTCGCGTTCGCCATAGGCATGGCGGCATTGTCGTGTTCGAACGACGTCGGTAACCGGCTTATTTCTTTGGCGGTTCTTTGGCTGGATCTACAGTGCCAAAGCCCGAAACCGTGATGCGTTCGTAGCCCTCGATCGACGTAGCAAGTACCACTTCCACGCGAAATGGCCCGGTTGTATCGGGCTTGTATCGTACGCGCAGTGTGGCTTGTCCGTTCGGCTCGATAATAAGCGGAAACGGGGCCGCAAACTGCAGGCCGGGGCTATGTTCAAGCATATCAACCGCTACGGTTTCTTCGAGGATCGATGTTAGGTCGATGGTGGCCTCGGTTTCGTTACCAAGCGACGTCGAGTTAAACGCCAGGTAGGCCTGCGACATCTGAATGGGGCGTTGGACGTTGGCGCGCAGGGCCATCAGGTGGACGTTGTTGTTCTCGGCCTCGTTCGTGCGGATGGTAATCCACTTTTCGATAGGGCCATTTTGTTGGGGCAGGTTTAGCGACACACGCAGTACAGTCGACTCTCCGGGCGCCAGCGTATCTTTATCAAGCGGTGCCGACGTACATCCGCAGCTAGGCCGCACTTCGGTCATTATCAGCGGCTCGGTACCAACATTTGTAAACGGAATCTCCGCCGTCACCTTCGGCTGTTCGCCCACGTTCGAGCGCGGAATCACGCGTCCCCAGTCGTGCGCCTTTGGCACCTGTAATTTCGGCTGTGCTGTAAGGGGCACTGCAAAAGCCAGCGCGGCAAACACGAGGAGGGTAAGTCGGGTGATGGTCATGGGTGCAAACATAGCAACGCGGCTTCGCCGCAGGTACATGCTTCGCATAGCGACGCGGCTTCGCCGCAGCTACATGCTTCGCATAGCAACGCGGCTTCGCCGCAGGTACATGCTTCGCATAGCAACGCGGCTTCGCCGCAGGTACATGCTTCGCATAGCAACGCGGCTTCGCCGCAGGTACATGCTTCGCATAGCGACGCGGCTTCGCCGCAGGTACATGCTTCGCATAGCGACGCGGCTTCGCCGCAGGTACATGCCTTCGGCATAGTTGAAAGAACGGTATAACTGGCCGAAGGCCGTAACTGTGCGAAGCACGTCGCTGGCCGAAGGCCGTCGCTATGCGAAGCATTTAGCTATGCCGCAGGCATGTTACTGGCCGAAGGCCGTAACTTTGCGTCCCATGAGTCTTTCGTGTCCCGTATGCCTATCGAACACCTTGGTGCCAGCGCGCCTTGGCGCAACGCCGCTGTGGCGTTGTACTCATTGTGGCGTACACGTAACGCAAGATGTGGGCGCCGAAGAGCAGACGCGTGAATTCTACTCGCAGCACTACGTATTACACTCCAGTGTGGCCGCGCAGCGGGAACGCCATAGAATGTTTAGGATGCCAGAGTATCACGACATGATTGGGCGAATTCTTCGGTACAAGCCCAACGCCCGTCGATGGCTCGATGTTGGGTGCGATCATGGCTTCCTGATCGACGAAGTGCGCCGCGCAGGAATCGGCGTCGTTGGCGTAGAACCGCAGAATCGGGCGCGAGACTATGCACGTTCGGTGGGGCTCGACGTTGTGCCGAGCATCGACGAGGTACACGGCGAGTTTGATGTGGTGACGGCCTTTCACGTGTTAGAGCATGTAAGCGATCCCAGGGCGTTTGTGCAGGCATGTGCACAGCGGCTGTCGCCTGGCGGCGTTCTTGCCATCCGCGTGCCCGACTATGGCAGCATCTGGCGCCGGCTGCTGGGGTCGCGATGGATATGGTTCCAGCCCAGTGTGCATCGCCTGCACTTTACCGAAGGTGCCCTGCGCCTGTTGCTGCAAGACTGCGGCCTTGGCGTGCTGTCGAGCGTGCGTCGTGCTGCGAACACGAGTCTTACCCGTGATTCGTATTGGCTTGCTGCTCGGACCTTTTCGACGTATCGCAGTGTTTCGATGCCGTCGTTCCGCGACCTGGCGGCAAGAACCTATCAAAATATCGTAGGACGTGAAATCATGGTGTTAGCCGTTCAGCAACAGCCTTCCCAAGGGGCATCGGCATGACGTCGAAGCCCCTTTCAAGGATTGGTATGGTGGGCATCGTTGTGGCGCCCCTGTTGTGGGTGCTTGGAACGTCGCTGGCGCCCGTTGGCGACCGTGCCGGTGCCGTCGATGCCCAGCCGCCATTAGAGCGAGCCCTTGCTGTGATACGGCAACATGGAGTTGTAGATACCAGTTTTGCGCGCATGCTTGCTGGACTGTCGACAACAGTGTTTGATAGTGCGTTGGTGAAAATCAACGTCACAAACTTTGCCCGCAAAACCGACTATACTCATAACCACAACGCCTACAGCGTGAAGCATGCACGGTTGTTTGTTGCAGAACACGACGCCATGCTTCGAGCTGCCGAACGGCAATATGGAGTTGCACGCGAGGCCATAGCGGCCATCCTGTGGGTTGAAACCAAGAACGGCCGCTACACGGGAAAGAACCATCTGCCGAGTGTATACCTAAGCGTGGTGCTAAGCGCCGAAGAGGCCTTTGTAGAACGCAACGTCGAGAACGTCATGGCGAATTTGTCGGCCGATAGCACGAAGCGCGACTCCATTCGAGGAGTCGTACAAGCCAAGGCGAACAAAAAAGTGCGATGGGCCATGGAACAGCTGCAAGCCATGCATCTCATGCACAGTCAGGGTAGGGTCGACGTGACGTCGTTGCGCGGTTCGTGGGCCGGTGCCTTTGGCCTTAGCCAGTTCCTACCGGCGTCGTACGTTAAGTGGGCACGCGATGGCAACGGCGACGGACGTACAGATTTGTTCGACGTTGACGACGCCATCCATTCGGTGGCGAACTACTTGAAAGAAAACGGCTGGGGACCCACCACGAAGGAGCGCCGTGCGGCGGTGTTTCACTACAACAACAGCGATCCGTATGTGGATGCTGTGCTAACACTTGCCGACAAGTTAAAGTAGCAAGAGCAGGCCGCCTTATACCAAGCGGCCCAGTTCGTCGTGCGGGTTGCGAACACGTTGCACCTGCATGCCAATGCCGGCGGCGGCGCGGCAGTTAGCCACCGAGTCGTCGAACAGAATGGTGCGCGCTGCCGATACATCCATGGTGTTTAACACGTTCAGGAATGCCTCGGGGTCGGGTTTACGCAGGCCCGTAGCACAGCTAAGAAACAGGCGGTCGAATAACGACAGCAGATGTCGGCACTGCGGGCGCACGTGCCACAGGTGCAGCCACGAGATGTTGCTTAACAACACCACCTTGGTATACATTTGGGCTTCTTCGATAAGACGTGCCGACCATTCAAACGGGCCTATAAGCACGGCATTCCAAGCGTCGATAAGGTCGTCGTCGGAACACGTAAAGCCCCATGCCTTGCGCAGTGCCTCCAAGAAATCTTCCACGACAAGTTCGCCGCGGTCTACGCGTAGGAATAGATCGTTTTGTAGGTCGACGCTAAAGTCGATGGGCTTGCCATTATAGCCTTGCAATGCCATCATGGCTGTTCGGGTGCGTTCAAAATCTATGTCGAACAGAACACCGCCGAAGTCGAAGACAACGCAATCGACGTCGGCTAATAACGAAAGGTCATCCATCGTTGATCGATGATGGTGGCAGAGCGTTGCAGATTCATTTCGAAGGTATCGATAGCGCGTTGTTGTTGTGATTTCACCAATTCTTCTCCGCGTTCGGCGAGGAATCGGGGAAACTCGTTGTCGATAGGTTGCACAATTTGGCGGATGTTTACGGAATACCAACCAAGGTCGCCAAGAATCGGTCCTACATGTCCGTGCTTGTTGGCCTGCATGATGGCAGCGAATAATGCTGTATCGCGCTCTGTGCCTGTCATGTAGCCGTCGCTGTCGATGGTGATGTCGCGAGCAACGATGCTGCCTGGCAGGCGTTCCGACACAAACATCTCCTGTTCGGGCGTCAGCGTTACCAGTCCGTGTTGGGCGCGCGCCAAGCGCGTACGGGCAAGGCAGGCCTTGTCGCGCAGCACCTCGGCGCGAAGTTGTTCGGCGGCAGCGTTCATCGACATGGGTCCGGCATCGGCACTATCGGCAACCACGGCTAGAACGATGCCTAGGTCGGGTACATCCACCACGTCGCAAGCTACTCCAAGGGGCGTCGCGAACGCCATTTGCGCAAGCCGATAGCTACCATGAAGTTTTGCGCTGCGGGTAAACCACGGAGTGAGGTTCATGGTTTTGCCATAGCGATGGGCAATAACGCCAAACTCTTCGCCGTTGTCGTAGGCCTCTTGTGCGGCGCTGGCAATGGTAAGCACAGAGTCGACCACGTTAGGTCCGGCCTCGATGGGCAAGCGCACAGCGGTGGTGCGAATTCGCGACGTGGACGTTGAGTCGATAACAAGCACAACGGCGTTGCCGCCGTGCATCACTGGTCCAACCACATCGTTGCGGCGTTGCCCCTTACAGGCATCGAACAAGGGGCGGGTAGCGGCAGAGTCGCGGTGGAGTATAAGGGTGGATACACGTGCCTGACTGGTAACGGCAAGAAGTAGGGAGTCGCGCGAGCGTGCTTGGGCAGCTTTAAGTTCGCGGGCAAAGGCGCGCATGCCGGTGATAGTACGGGCCGTGTCGCCACGGCTAGGAATAACAGGCCACGAGAGTATGGCCAGCCGTCGCGAGGGCTCGGCAAAGGTATAGCGCTGTGGGTGCAGGGCGTACCAATCTTGGAGTTCCTCGGCGGTTGGAGGATCGGCCACTGGCGCACACGGCAAGCGAACGAAGTCGATGGTAGCATGTGTAGTGGCCCGTTCGTATTCGCGGCGGAGACTGGCAGAGTCGACAACGAATGCCGACAACACCGAGCTGCGCACGGCCTCGCGAAGGTATTCTAAACGAAGGCGGTCGCGGAGGTCGGCAACGACCGTGCGCAGGCGCGTGGCATCGGCCGTGCGTTGCTGCGGGGTGCGGCCGGGTTTCGAGTTTGCGAGCGAGTCTGGGTTGGTAACCATGGCTCGCAGCAAGGCGGGGTCGAAGCGTCCGTTGGCGTCGACAACGCCGCGGCGGATATAGTCGGGCGGACTTGCCAGCAGGCGCTTGTCGATTTCGGCGTCTGAAAAGGCGATGCCACGACGTCGGGCTTCTTGTCGGTACAGGACGTTGCGAACGGCGTCCTTCCAGGCAGCTTCTACGATGTCGGCCTGGTCGGCCTCGCCAACCTGGCCAACCATTGAATACAGTTCGCGGCGGCGTCCTACATCGCGGGCAAAGTCGGCAAGAGAAATGGTATCGCCATTCACAATGCCAGCCACAGGTTGTTGGGCGGCAGCAGGTGAGGGCGGTGTGGCCAGGCACAGCAGCAGTAGGGCAGCTATCAACATTGGGCACAAAGATAGGGCACGGCAGGCAAGGCCAAAGCCCTAGATTTGCGGCCCAAGCAATCATGAACGAAACTAGACCAACCAGTATCGCACGGCTGAGCGTCGTGGATCAGTCGCCTGTTGTCGAGGGCGGCACATCGGCCCAGGCCATTGCCAACACCCTTCGCCTTGTAGAACGTTGCGAGTTGTGGGGCTATCACCGGTATTGGTTTGCCGAGCACCACGGCAGTGCGTCCTTTGCCTGTGCAGCGCCCCTTACCATGATGGCGGCTGCGGCATCTAGGACGTCAAGGATACGACTGGGTAGCGGAGGTGTGTTGGTGGGGCACCATCAGGCGCTGGCGGTGGCCGAAGCTGTGCGTGTGGTGCAGGCGTTAGCGCCGGGCCGCGTTGATGTTGGCATGGGGCGAGCACCTGGAGGTGATGGGCGCGTGGTGCGGGCTATGGATGCACGGCCAGACCTTGCCGAGGATCGCCTTCGCGAGGTGTTGGCCTACCTTGCCGACCGACGCGAGGCCAGCAACGATGGCGCTATTGTGGCCGTGCCCGACGGAGTGGAGCGTCCCGAGCCATGGATGTTGGGAACATCGCCGAATAGTGCTGCAGTGGCGGCGCGGCTTGGTTTGCCGTATGCCTATGGGGCGTTTATCGACCCTATGCAGATGGACGACGCATTGGCGAGTTATCATCGGCACTTCACTCCGTCGGCATGGTGTAGCCAACCAACTACCATGGTGGCAACGGTGGTGATATGTGCCGACACGCAGACGGATGCCGAGCGGCTAGCGCTGTGTAGTGAGCAGTGGTTTGTTGACAGCTTCTTGCGGGGGAGAAACGTGCGCTTTCCGGCGCGCCCCACTCTGGCGGGTGTTACGCCGCACGAGCAGATGCTGGTGGCCTTGCGGCGGCGCACGGTGGTTATAGGCGATGCCGACGCATGTGCCGAGCAGTTGGACCGTTTGGGGCGTCGGTATGCCGTGCAGGAGGTAGCCGTTGTTACGATTGTGGAGCACGATGAAGACAGGCATCGCAGTTATGAGCTGCTTGCGCAGCGGATGCTTTCGTAACTTTGCGCCTTCCGCGATTGTGGAATGCTGAATGGTCCCGTAGTTCAGCTGGATAGAACGCCAGCCTCCGAAGCTGGAAGTCAGTGGTTCGAATCCACTCGGGACCGCAAAACTGCACGGGACATTTGCTTGGGACGTTGCACGGGTTTTCGTAAAACCCAACACAGAGCAGCGTTTCCAGACATGACGTTGTTGAAAAGCCAAGCGCAAACGTGTATCTTGCAACCGTGGCAAAGCAGACAGACTACTACCCCTTTGGGATGATCATGGACCAGCGTTCGACATCGACCGTCGGCTACAGACTATGACGTTGTAACCGCTGCCCCAGGAGTTCACGAATACTACAAGAACTTTATGCAGCCGTCAGCCATAAACGGTGTGCATGATAAGTTGCTACAGGTCGATGTTGACAGGCACCGTCCGAGAGGAGTGGTACCAGCAGGACACGGGTCGCTGTATTACCCAGTGACCATTGGCAATGCGACGGACGCGATAAAGTCGAAGCAAGATGAAAGTAAGGAGGGCGAGTAGTGCCATTGTCAAGGAGTAAATCCGGGCCTTGGAACTTGACCTCGCTAGTGCTCTCAGTAGCTATCATGTCATGCTCAGCACAGCGTGACCCTATCTATGTGCCTATTCCGGGTTACGAAGGCCCGAAGAGATTAGTGCTGTTCTCTCCTGTAGATGCAAGGAAAGTGCAAGAAAAGATCCCGTATTCTCCGCATGCAGTTGCAGGATATGCAGACACTGTAAAGATCTCGATTGGCACACACCTGACTGGATTGCGAACGTATCACTACGTTGATGGTGATAACAGACTCGTTTATCTTGAGATGACGTTCGTTTCTCCACGTGACAGTCTATTCGCTTTGATTGATGCGTACGTAGGTGTACTACGCTCTCACAAGTGGTTAATCAATGAGAACTGGAGGAGGGAATATCTTGACGATGGTGATGCTGTGCTCGGATACTACAATGGGCTAACACTTGGTTTCGGCACTATGAACACCGGTCAAGCTAGAAACGAATCTGAGATAGAAATTTGCTTGGCCATTGGTACTCCCTAATTAGTTCGACCCAAGGAATGATCGTCTTTCTCTAAGGATATGTCTTGAGGTTGCTGTGCCCTCAAACCCAACCGCGAATGGTCGAACTCGTGGGTCGACACCATCGACGTCGTCGAGCGACGCACAGCCGGCGAACGCTACTACGAACTCAAGGACCACCTCGGCACTATCCGCGTTGTCCTCACCTCGTTCGCACCACCCTAAAGCCCACAATAGGGAAGGCATCGTTGAAGCGCACACTGCGTCGGCCACGCAAGGTAATGAGCCGTGGAGCCCATAGGACATCTTTGTACGACCCTCCACGGTATGCCAGTGCATTGTTGTATGGTAGCATGATAGGGTCGGATGAGGGCTCTCGTTTACGATGCCAACGTGCTATCGTAACACCCGCACTACGTGCTGCGCCCCTTGTGTGGCAACAATCCATGCCAGCGCATTGCCACGATGCATCGTGGGCATCACCACACGGTCCCATCCGCTTCGGTGATCTACTTGCCTGCCCAGCACGTCGTAGAGCGTAACAGCGATTGCCCCCTCACCATCAACAACGAACATCTCGTCTGCCGGTGTTATGGTAAGGGGCTTTGTGTGACGTACCTGACGTAACTCAAGGGCGCACTGTTCTACAGACATCAAACCGGGCTCCAGACGGATGGTCGAACAGGTGTCACTCGTCCGAGCAACAGCGGTTACGTTGCGGCTGCGTGGGCCCTCAAGGAAGACAACAGCACGGGCCGTTAGGTTCTTAACGGCCGAATCCAAGGCAATGCTGCCAACGCTGTCCCACGGAGCCAGCCAGTGAACGCCATCAAGAGAATCAAGCTGTGCCGTCAACACGCCACCAACCGACGACGCCCTAACCTGCACGTTCACGTCAAGCGTGTCGCCCACCCTTCCCGTCGATGGCGCAATCTGGACGTCAACGATGCGCTTCTCAATCACCACCACGGTTACCTGAAGGCGCTGCGTACACGTGTCGGCCCAGCGCAGCAGGCCTTCGTAAACGAATGTATCGTTTGGCGTAAACCGATACGTACTGTCGTCAACACGTCCCATTCGGTCGGTCCCCGCTGTCCACTCGATTGGCATGCCGGGATACAGCACAACGTCGGTACTGCCACCACGGCAAACACTGGCACCAGCATGTACAATCTCTACATAAGGGTCAATGGTAACCTGAACGGTATCAACTGCAAAGCACGGCGTATGCGAAACGGCCTGGAAGGCCGTGGCTTCATCAAGTCGGACGATTGGCTCGGTCCCTGGCACGACGGTATTTGTCGACAAATTGGTCCACTCAACCGGTCCGCTGGCACGCGCACGCAGTCTCACAGGTCCACCCATGCAGGCAACAATGTCTGGTCCGGCATCTACGCCCGGATTGTCAATGATGGTGGCCGTGTCTCGTATCTCGGTCGAACCCGCTTCGTTCGTAGCCGTCAGGATAATCGGATATCGCCCGGGAGCATCGTAGCAGATAGGGGGCGGCGTGGGGCCTTGCCACGTCGATGGTGTACCACCGGGGAACATCCACTGCCACGTATCGGGGACGTTGCGTACGGCATGCGTTATCGTGATGCAGGTGCCCGCACAGCCTACGGGGGCGGACACGCTGCCACGGGGCACGTCGCAAACAAGAACCGGTGTAGGACGCAGGAAGCTGCTTTCGATGCATGTGGGCAGGCCGAGTAACGACCTTGCTCCTGTAGCGAGGCGTACGGCGTTCTCTGACACAGGTGCCGCCGTGCCAATTGGCGTCTCTGGGTCTGTTATCGCACCAAGAAACAGATTGTTGGTAAAGTAGATCTTGCCGTTAGGGGCTAACTGAAGCGACGAAGGGTAGGTGTTATGAAGTGGTATATGGGTAACGATCTCGGGCGTCGTTTCGGCAGTGGCCGTCGTACGTGGCGTTTGGAATCGAAAAATGTACGAACGCGTAAACGAGCTTTCTTTGGCGGTAGCACGCAATGAGACATAGATGTTCGATCCCGACATCGAAAACGACAAGCCGTAGCAAACACTCATGTTCTCGATTGTCCTTGGCAGAGCAAGAGTAATCGAGCGCTCTGCGCTTACCGCGCCTGTAGCCGGATTGAAATCATAAACGCGAACTATCCTGTCGCTTACATTCGTCATGGCCAGTTTCGACCCATCTGGCGAAAACTTCAACATGCCTGCCTGGTGGGGCAGGGCAGCGGCAGGAAATCGCGAGACTACCGGTAATGGGTCGATGCCTGCCGGTGTATGGTGATAGGCCACAAACTCGATTGCAGCTCCCGCAGTGTCTGTGTATTGCGTCATCACCCAATAGCCCGTCCCTGTGGCATCGTGCGTTGCCGATATCCGCTCCGAACCGGGCCGTGCATCGAGTGCAACATCTCGCTCCATCATTTCCCACCGCCCATTGGCGGCGCGCTCCAATCTGTTGCGGGTGTAGAATTGGACCTGCGTCGTGCTGATATCAGTCATATCAGGTGTGATATACAGGTATACTGAATACGGCTTTCGGAGATCGCGGACAAACACGCCACCTTGCGACGAGCTGGAGCCACCGCTAAGCGTGCCACCGTCCACGGTTTGCCCTCGGTTGTCGTAGGCCGTCTCGCCCATGGCGCACACCGACAGCCCCATATCACATGGATACGAATAGGACATGGAGCCCTCGCGCACTTCGAAGGGAAAGCCATTGGCGACGAATGGGGTGTCGACAATCCGACCGTTGCCGTCATGAAAATACACGACAGCATTCACGCCGAACACCCATGATGCATATTCGATTTGCGACAGGAGTGTAGTGGCTTGAAGGGCGAGCACAGTGCAGACCAGCAGGAAGCGAATTGCCATAAGGCAATATACGGATGTGGTGTACTTTGCTGCTATTGACCGACGAGAATCGAAGTGACGATTCCTTCAATTGATGTGGCAACGATGATATAGATTCCCGCACGAGGTACGTTAATGCGATAAATACCCTCGCTGATGTCGTAATCAGCAGCAAGGTTACGTCCCACCATGTCGAATACAGACACCGTATGTGCGCCAAGCACTTCGGCAGTAGTTGCCGAGGTAACCCGTATCGTTGGTGCCTTCAACGTACCACTAAAGAGCCGTGTTCTACCTTCCGATTCGCAAAGATCTAAAATTGTTATGCTGCCCATGTTACGTCTAGTTGGAATACCAGCTGGAGCGTTTACGAGTGGTTCGATGACAGCAATACTGTCATTCCCCAACAAACCAATAAATTCCATTGGCTCAGAAACTGGCACAAGGATAACGTCGCGATTACGCTCAACCAAGGCCCTGTCGGCTGCATTGGCTGGCAGCATCATCGTCCCATTAACTTTAACAGCCGCTGAAAGGGGCGTCGGTAAGAGACTGCGCATCGATGGGGGTATATCGATGGTTACTTGAAGTGTAAACTGCTCGCCCGCTCGTACGCGAAAGTGTCCCACGGACAGAACCAAACTGTCGAAGCGCGGTGGCTCGGTCTCGGTCCCAGATGACACGGGTATCAATGTTTCGGTTTGACATGCGGGTGACGAAATCCGAATAAATCCTCTGGCGGGGCGGTTAGCAACCGATGTCAAGCGAAGTGGTAGGGTTGTACTTCCAACGCGATCAGCTGGGGTAATTACCGATGGACCAAGGAGTTGAATGCCGTCACCGTAAACTTCTGCAACTATCTGTCCACCTTTTGGCACACCATACGTAATAAGGATGCTTGTGTCGATGATGGCACTCGTAGTCGGCCGTATTGCCGCGATGAAGTTGGGCAGGGCATGAACAGCGCCCGTTGTAACCACGGCCGAAAGTGCTGACCACACTGTATCCTTGCCCTGGATGCCTGTGAATGCAACCCAGATCTTTCCGTGGCTCTGATCTGTCGTGGGTTCGAATCGGAGTCGCGCTGTCTTCACGTCGCCCGAATCTAAAATCGCCGAGACGCTAGAAGTCCATGCTACACCTGCAGTGGCTAGTGGAGGGGTTAGTCCTACTTCATCAATTCGGATAACACCATCGCCGATGTGCGAGAATGTGACGGTGGTCGTATCCAAGATGCCGCATGCTGACGTCAGCGTGTCGGGTGTGTTAATAGCAAGTACGCCCATTATTCCATGACCAACAAGAGTAATTACGGCAGGTGCGTCATGTCCGCCGTGCCAAATCCGCAGTTCGGAACGGTGATGCCACCTACCTGCAGGACGGAACGTAAGGTTTAGGTCAATAGAATCGCCAGGTATGCGGGGTGTCGTCCAGTTGGTTTTGTCGGTAAACGCCCTGTCTCCCACAACGCGGACACTATCAATGCGCAGAGGGCCGGTTACCTGTATTGCGCCAACCAACATCGTATCGTGAGGTTGCCGGACGATAACGCGTCCCCAATCTACAACACGGCTAACAATCCGCAACGGCACTGGCTGTCCAATGCCAGCCAGGTGAAGAGTGTCGACGGAGTTCTCCGACTCAAAGACCAGAAAGCCGGTGAGAAGGCCTTCGCGTGATGGGATAAAGGAGAAAGGCAACGACACGCACTGGCCTGGCTCAATACGCAATGGCAGCTTCACTATCGTGCGAAAGCTACGTCCCCACGACTCACGTTCGTCAAGAGCAGTAATGACTGCGGGTACTGTGCCTTCGTTGCAAAGTATGTTCACAACGGTTGTGTCGTACACATGGCCTACCAGGACAGGCGGGAACCTAAGAGTATCGGGGCGTAGAACAAGCCGGGGGGCATTGCGTGTGACAGGAAGATGAAATTCGCTCCAGACTTCAATGCCAACTACGGTGTCTAGTACGACGCGGGTTACACCCAGACGTGTTTCGGTATGAAGGCGGTCGACGTATTGTCCTTGCGGGTGCCACTTTACAGCGCTCGCCGCTGCAAAAGTGGTTGCAATGCCAGAGTCGATACGGTGGATGCGAGGTTCGCAACCCGTTTGCGGAGCCAGGTGCAAAATCTCGAAGGGCGGACTGTATGACGAAGGCCGCATGATGCTGACGAGGGACTTTCGCGGGACGATATGCACCATTTGTAGAGGGTTCGCAAACTCGTCGTGAACACACTCGATAAAATCACCTCGACGTGTCGTCTCATAAACACGAAAATGCCGGCCGAATGTCAGTATCTCTCCTCCGTCGTCCGACCATCCAACAATCTTATGAAAATCCGGATACGGTTCAAGTAGGGTTGGCGTAAAGTTGATGGCCAGCGTCATCTCTAAGCTCGACGCGTCTCGTAAACTAATGCCACCACTTCGAAACACCGCCGGATCGAAGCCGGTGTGTTCGCGAAAGGCAAGTATCGTGCCTGAAGGATGTGCATGAATGCCAGCAACGTCGGCTGGGGCATGAACAAACGTGGTCTTTGGAATGGTAGTTGTAGGAACGTTACTTGTAAGGTCAAAGAGGAGCTTCCCAGAGTACGTTAGGGCGTAACACAGTGGCAGACTAGGATGCATTGAAAAACTCGACATGCCGAATGTGGTGTCCACAACGATAGTGCCGTTGGCATCCAGCATGACAACAAAGAGGAAGCCCACGACGAGGTCTGCCGGTCTTGATGCTACGGCAACATGGGACGTCTGCGCATTCATCACAAAAAACATATTCTTTGCAACGGTATGGGGCGTCGCTATCCACGTAGTGCGTAACTCGTCGATGTCGATACGCAAGATGCCGTCGACAGTCGACAGATATATCGATTGGCCATCGGCAGTAAACCGTAGCTCAAGCGGCATGGCATTCGGGAAGTAATCGTTCGCAATCGAACGTCGATGCACGGTGTCGAGCGAAACTGCATCGAGAAGAAATAGTGATCCTCGGTCGACGACGGCAATCCAACGGCCTGTTGGGTCGGAGTCTAACGCCGTTGCCGCGCCAACTCGCCGATCCAGCGTAATCGAATCTACGGCTGGTACGATTGTCGAGTCAGTGTGCGACAATGCAAGTGTAACGTGGGAGGCACTGATGTCGGGAATCGAACAGCGGACTACTCCGCCACGGCCGCTGCCTACGACATGCCACGACCGACCGCTGTCGGCTGAATACTGCACTTCAACTAACGTGGTATCATCGGCGCCGTCGTACTGAACATTGACATAAGCGTCAACCATGACGGAGTCGACGGGAGAGAGTAATCGCAGCTGTGAAGCACGGCTGCTTCGAACATGCCTAGGCAGTATTATGGGCACCGTGACCGAACAGTACTCGGTTACAACAGTTACCCGTGCAACACCTCCGTCGCTTGCGGTTGGAGTACCAGTAACGTGGCAGCGAACACCATTCCCAATAACTGATTGCTCAGGAGTTATCCGTAGTCCAGTGTCAGAGCATGTTATGTCTACAATCCTGTCGGCAAGGCGAACCGACGTAACAACAAAGGACGTGTCGACGGTCTTCCGTCTACTCAGCTTGGGAAGTCGGATGGTTGCGGGTGAGGCCCGAAGAAAATCCCATGACGTGCCCAGTCGCCGTACGGTCCTCACGTCGCGCAGACCTGTCGAGAGGTGGCGTGCTTCCACCCGGTCTTCAGTCCGGCAGGCGAGGGCGGCCTTCCACCGAACGACGCATCGACCATTTAGCGCGGCAGCCAGCCGATGCGCAGTTCGAATCGAGTCTGCACCGGTTGTCATCGCATGCGGAACGCTGACGCCACCAAAGGTGTCAACAAGTAGGAGGTCGAAGCCCCCTGGTAGATTATCGGCAAGGATAAAGCCGCGAACATCGATGCCCTCAAAAAGCTGGCGCGCCCACTGTTGTGTATAGGGCCCTGAAGGCCCTCTCGTGTGTTCGTCGAAACCATAGAACAGAATATACAGCGGGCCAGTAATGGGGGCAAGAAGTCGTTGAACGCTATGTGCATACCGAAACGGATGGCCGATGCCTTTTAGCACCTTCATCCTTTGCCGGACCTGCTCAACCGAGTCGAGCAGTGTTTGTGCATTGCCATTACTTAGGCGGTGCCGAGTAAGCCAGTCGAACTCCGCGGTATAAAGGACATAATTGATTGACGGAGCATTGACGGCGTGAAGAATATTTCGAAGATGATAGACGGACTCTGGGCCGGCAGTCGAGTTGATTTTGGGTCCGACAAACACAACGAGTGTTGCCGGTCCTACAGGCGGAGTACACTCCGACGATTGAACTGCAACCGGCTGAAAATTGTGCGAAATTGCTAGGGCGCTCGTCTCTAGCGGTGTCAATCCATTAAGACTGCCCGAAAGTGCAACTTCGGCTTCAAAGAACGGCTGGTTGCGCGTGTCGACGTGCAGCAGTGTAAGTTGCTGGGAATGGAGATGCAAGACGGTGCAACATGCTAGCGCAGCAATTGCAATTGTTCGCATCAACATCTTTTGACTCTTCTTACGAGGTGGTACCGACATAGAGTGGAGACAGCGAATGAAGGCAGGAATGGTATGTGATGACGAACAACGTAGGGTTGTTTTTGTTACCAATACGTAGCTGCTCATCGTATTTATGTCTTGCAGCGACGATATTTAGCCGTCTGTCCCCATAGGTGCCGCCGCCATGGCGAGTTCTACGATCGGCGTGCCACGTCGCATGTGTTCGATCCACAGGCGGATGGCAGTGCCGAAGAGTTTGCCTTCGGTTGCTTGCTGCGAGATGAGCGAATGGTGAGTGTGCTCGAAGGCGGATATCTCTGCTTGGGCCTTGTTGTGCTGCACGTCCAGACGCAAGAGTTTTCGCGCTAACGCTGCTGCGTCGACTTCCATTGGGGTTGCCTTGGCCTGCTCCTTGGCATTGCGTTTGTGCGATCGGCAAATGCTTTCGATGACGTTTTCGTTACGCATCATGCAGTGCGCAAGAATATTGAGAACCCGGGCTTGCTCGGTGGTTGTATCAATAGCATCATTCGTAGTTGTAGCCGCAAGAAATTTCAGCGCACCTTGCCAGTTGCCTTGAAGAAAATAGAGCGATGCAATGGAAGTGGAAATGCTGCGCATCATGTAGGCAGGGGTGTACTGCTGATAATCGGGCGAGGCCTTGGCGAAGGCCTGTACGATGGCGTCGAGTTCGTGGTACTTGCCAGTTAGGTAAACGATAATGAGATCGATTTGTGTAAGACTCTGATACTTAAACAGCTTCATCTCGTGCGTGGTGTGAGGCAAAGCGGCGATTTTAGCACGCATATCAAGCACGGCTGGATACTGCCTAGCATAGAGGGCGCGAATAAAGGCATTGTTAAGCGCGCCGGCATAGCTAACAATGTAGGTGGTGTTGTATTCGGGCAGCTGCTCCCAATCGCGAACGTTTTGAATGGAGAATTGGAAGGCCTCTTGTACGTCGCCCAAGAGCATGTGGATGCGCGACTGTGTACTCGAAGCCGTGATAGCTTGGCGTGGCGTAGCGGCGGCACCCGGCTGGAGGCACTCATGCTGGAGCAGTGTGCGAAGCTCGGCGCGCACGTCATCGGTGTTCGACGAACGCATCTCGCGCATGAGCCGCTGTGTGGTAACCTGCAAGTACACGAAATCCTGCTCGCGGGTTAGCGCCCTGAGAATCTCCAGCGAACTGTCATAGAGCTCTGTCTGTACTTGCGCTAACTCGTCGGGTGGATAATAGTCTTCGCTATGCGACAACAGCATGCGCGTCGATAACATTGCCGCTTGGAATGCACCACCTTTTAACGAGCTCTCACGGATGCTATCCAGCATGCGTAGAGCCATGCGATTAAGGCCCTTTTCGTGCAAGATCTTTGAAACGAAGAGCACGCGATACGTATGCCATGCATCCTTGCTGGCGCCGTGGTAGTCGCACAAGACACCAATCAGATAGCTCTCGAGGTACTTCTTGAGCATCGACACATTGGCGTTCTTGTCGCGCTGTTTTACTGCCAACGCAACGGCCTCTTCGTCGTAGCTCGACTGGGCGTCGATAAGTCCGTACAGGAACACATACAATGCCTCGGCATCGCCAGCATTTCGGATCGAAACGTAGCGTTTCTCGCTGGGCGACAGGGCCCTGATGAGCTGGAAAAGGTCGTCGACGCCGGCCTTCATGGATATGCCGTAGCGGAGTGTGTTGTTCTGTGGGGCAGCAACTTACGGTGACCATGCCGTTCGATAGAGGTTGAATCGTCAGATAGCTTATCGCGACGTGGTAACGGTGCAACTCACAGACCCGGTGCCTCGCCGAGACCGCCCTTCCAAACCCGGCGTTGCGCCAGGGCCGCATCGGACCGTGCTAATGTTGGACGATGGGGGATGGCATGTACTCTCGGTGTGGTCGTGAATCCGCATAAATCATACCCGCCGTGAACGACGGGCGTAACGTCCTTCTATCAAATGCTCATCATACCTATGCCGAAGGCATGTCACTATGCGCAGCATGTTACTATGCGCAGCATGTTACTATGCGCAGCACGTCACTATGCGCAGCATGTCACTGTGCGCAGCATGTCACTATGCGCAGCATGTTACTATGCCGAAGGCATGTTACTATGCGCAGCATGTTACTATGCCGAAGGCATGTTACTATGCGCAGCATGTCACTATGCGCAGCATGTTACTATGCGCAGCATGTCACTATGCGCAGCATGTTACTGTGCGCAGCATGTTACTATGCCGAAGGCATGTTACTATGCGCAGCATGTTACTATGCCGAAGGCATGTTACTATGCGAAGCATGTTACTATGCCGAAGGCATGTTACTGTGCGCAGCACGTCACTATGCCGAAGGCATGTCACTATGCGCAGCATGTTACTATGCGCAGCATGTTACTATGCGCAGCATGTCACTATGCCGAAGGCATGTCACTATGCGCAGCACGTCGCATGCGCGCCATAAACAGCCCGTCGGTGCCATGGTGATGCGGGTCCATCTGCAACATGCCTGCATCGAGCGACGTGCCGGCAGCATCGCACGCTTCGGCGCATGCATCGGGTAGGCGCTCCAGAGCAAAGTTGGGGTGCGCCGCTAGAAAATCTGCCACGGCATGCTCGTTTTCTTGCGGCAATATGCTACACGTGGCATAGAGCAGCACGCCGCCCTCTTTAACGTTCGCCGCTAGTGTGTGCAGCAAATGTCGCTGCTTGGCAACATAGCGCTGCAGTCGGTCCTCTGTTAACGTCCACTTCGGCATGGGCATCCGTCGCACCGTTCCCATTCCTGTGCAGGGGGCGTCGATTAACACGACGTCGAACCCCTCGCGGGGGATGGCCTTGGGAAGGCGGTCGTAGCGCTCGTTGTGCTGAATGGGTAGCACGATTACGGAGTGTAGGCCGGCACGGTGGACGCGAGGCAGCATGCTGCGCAGACGCTTGACGTCCACGTCGCGCGCAATGATGTGGCCCCGGTCGCGCTGCAAATCGGCAACGTGCAACGCCTTGCCGCCTGCGCCCGCACAGGCGTCTAACACTACGTCGAAGGGGCGCGGCGCAGCCGCTATCGACACCATCTGGCTGGCCTCGTCTTGCACTTCGACGAAGCCCTCCGTCATTACCTTGCGGTTGTCCAAGAATACGCGCTCCTGTAACACAATGGCCGAATGAACCCACCGGCCCTCCCTGCAGGCAATGCCGTCCTTACGTAAGGCCGCAAGTATGGCCTCGCGCGGCGCGCGGCGCTCGTTCACACGTAGTACCACTTCGGCTGGTTCGGCAAGAGCGTGCCATACGTCGCTAGCGGCCGCCCCCCACCGCTCACGGGTGCTGTCTATTAACCACGCCTGCGTGTTGGACGTTACGTCGTCCGCCAAGCCAGCAACAACGTCGTCGGCCCGGCCTTCCAACAGTGCATGGGCAGCCGACGTAACGTCGTCGTAGCCCTTGGCCTCCTGAATGGCCTGGCACGTCATAAGCTTGCGTAAGCACGTAAACACGACAGCCGAAATGAACCGCCTATCCGACGCGCCTATGTACTTGCGCTCGCGCAGGTACCTCGACATCACAAGATCGGCCGGCTGTGGGCTCTTGCGTATGATGCGCACTGCCTCGGCAGCATGCCCTAAGAGCGATGCTTCGGTCATTCTGCGATGCGCACGATGATGTTGCCAAACTGTTCCGACGATGCAAGGCGCGCAAAGGCCTGTGCTGTGTTCGAGAGCATATACTCGCTATCGACGACTGGCCGAATTTGATGGTCGTTCACAAACGCCAGCCAATCCGCCATATCCTGCGGCGAACCCATGGTGCTGCCGGCAATGGTGATGTGTTTCCAAAACACTCGGTGGAGGTTCATCGTGGGTACGGCTCCTGCCGTGGCACCGTAGACGGCGATGGTGCCCCCAGGACGCACAATGCCTAGGCAGTTGTTAAAGCCAGGTCCTCCGGCTCCGTCAATTACGGCGTCGATATGCCCTGCCTGCGATTGAATCTGTTTGGCCCAGTCGGCCTCGGTGTACAAGGCGCCACCATCTGTGCCAAGCACCTGAGCTGCGCGTTCCAGGTTGGCGGTCTTGCTGCTGGTAACCCACACCTTGCAGCCCATGGCCTTGGCAATCTGAACTGCAAACGTGGCAACGCCACCCCCTATGCCAGTTACCAATACGTGCTGTCCACTGCGCACTGCCGCTCTCTTTGCCGTTGCCCGCCATGCCGTTATCCCTGCAAGGGGCAACGCGGCAGCTTCGGCGTCGGAACAATGCCTTGGCGCCGCATGCACATTGCCCGCTGG
Source organism: Candidatus Kapaibacterium sp. (assembly GCA_022842685.1). Lineage (GTDB taxonomy): Bacteria > Bacteroidota > Ignavibacteria > Kapaibacteriales > Kapaibacteriaceae > JALHPC01. The sequence continues at coordinate 51,654 of JALHPC010000008.1, read as the reverse complement.
AACGGCTATGCGTTCGGCAAGCGTGCCTTGCAGCGGCATGCCCAAAATCTGATAGTCGCTACCTTGGGTGTCGGTGGTAGCGTCCCAACTCATGCTAGGGTCTATCACTACGCGCTGGCCGTCGAGCGCATGACCCTCGGCTTCCATCACGCCGCAGCCGTCGCTGCCAAGCACGACGGGCAGCTGCACTCCGGGATATTTGCCAACGGTTATCCAGTGGTCGCGGCGGTTAAGTCCAGCTGTTCGTACAGCCACCACAACGTGGTTGGCGGCGGGTTGTGGGTCGGGTACCGACGCCACCGAAAGTCCCTCTTGGGTAAGCACACAGGCACGCATTTGGCAAATTACGTTGTAGTTTCGAAGCCGATGTCAAGCGCATCACCATATCGCAGTTTCGTTGGCCGCCTGCTTGCGGCCCTCCTGCTGGTTGCCTTTGTAGGAGCCGTGGGCGAAACGTCGTGGCATCATCACGACGAACACGAAGTGCAGTCGGAGCGGTCGGACTCGTCGGATGCGTCGGACTCATCGGACGCGTCGGAGCGATCGGACGCTTCGGACTGCGCGCTCTGCGTTGGCCTACCTGTGGCAGTGCAAGCCGCCGTGATTGCGCCACCGCCGGTGGCCTTTGCCGGCCTTGTTGTTTTACCGACGGTGTTGCCCGAGGCGGCCTCGTCTACCGTTGGCAGCATTAGTCGCGGCCGTGCGCCGCCGGCGCACGTTTAACGCTCGCCTAGGCGCAGTGTAGCGCCCGTGGTCTGCCGCATGTTGTGGCAGCTCCTTTCCTTTTTGTGCAGCAATGCGCACCATTCTTGTGGTGGCACTTGCGTGCATGAGCGCATTGACGCTTATGCAGGCCGGTGTTGCCGATATTCACATTCACGGAATCGTTCGCGATAGCGTAACGCGAGCGCCCCTTATCGGAGCTACGGTACGTGTGGCCAACACCTCACAGGGTACGGTAGTGGGGCGTGGTGGCGTGTTTCACCTGCACGACGTGGTGGGCGATACGGTGCGCGTGGTGGTGTCGATGATTGGATATGCGTCGAAGGCCATTATCGTGACCGGAGGCGTAGATCGTCGCGTCGAAGTGTTGTTGGCTCCAGCCGCCATCCTGTCGAAAGCCGTTATGGTGGAAGGCGAGACGAATGCCGGTATGCCCGCGCAACACGTCGAAGTACTGTCGCAGGCCCACGTGGATGAACATCGAGGACAGACCTTTGCCGACGTGTTGCGCACGGTGCCTGGGGTGACGATTATTCAGACGGGCCCGTCGATTTCGAAGCCGATGTATCATGGAATGACCGGCCTGCGGCTGGTAACACTGAATGCCGGTGTTGTGCAGGAAGGCCAACAGTGGGGGGCCGAACATGCGCCGGAAATCGACCCCTTTGCGCCGGCACGTATCCAGGTGGTAGCTGGGCCGTCGGCCGTGATGTATGGCCCGAACGCGATTGGAGGCGTGATAAGCGTCGAACCCCGCCCCCTACCCACCGGCAACGAAGCACATGGCGAAGTAAACATCAATACCTTTACCAACAACTGGCAAGGGGCACTTGGAGCATGGCTGGAAGCTGGCGACGTGCTGGGCAGCGGCCTTGCTGTGCGAGTGCAAGGCAGCACGCGGCGCGCCGGCGATGCAGCTACGCCGGCATTCCGGCTAACAAACTCGGGCTTTTCGGAGTTGAACGGCGCCGTTGACTTGGGGCTTACGATTGGTGATGTGGAAGTGGTTGCACGTGCAAGCCTGTTCGGCACAACGCTGGGCATTTTCTCGGGGTCGCATGTTGGTAATTCCACCAACCTTCAACGCGTAATCGAGCGTGGACGTCCGCTGTCGGTTACCGATGCGTTTTCGTACGATATCGGACGTCCGCGCCAGGAAATCGAACACCGGCTTTTGTCGATCCAAACAACGTTGAACTTGCACGACGCCGGCACCGTGAAAGTCGTCTACGGCTGGCAGCGCAACGACAGGTCCGAATTCGATGCGCATAACTCGCGGATTGTGGGCCGTGGCGACGACCCCGTGGAGCGCGCACGCGACTCTGTAGCGCGGCTAAACCGAGCGCTTGCCACACCGGCCATGCAACTGCTGTTGGACACGTACAGTGCCGATGCACGATGGACCGTGGATGTGGGCCATGATGTGCGGCTAACGACCGGTGTGGCTGGACAGCATCAAAAGAATACACGCTTTGGCAGTGTGTTTTTGGTGCCCGACTACGTTGCGAACGGCCTAGGCGGTTTTGCCTTTGCGCAGATGATGGTGGGCGATGTAGCACTGGCGGCTGGCGTGCGCTACGACGTGCGCACCTTGCAGGCCGACGTGCGCGCGCGCTTTGCTACCGAGTCTGTCCGTCACGATCGCACATTTGCTTCCGGTACAGCTAGTATTGGTGCTGCGTGGGAGCCGTCGGAACACTGGCTGGTGCGCGCCAATGTGGGTACTGGCTGGCGCCCACCCCATGTAAACGAGCTGTTTAGCAACGATGTCCACCACGGCACGGCCGTATTCGAATACGGCGACTCGTTGCTGCAGTCAGAGCGCTCCGTTGGCCTCGACGCCTCTGTGCGGTACCGTCAGTCCGACGTCGAGATCTACGTTACCGGTTACGTCAACTCGTTCGACGGCTACATTTTGTCGGTACCCGATCGCAACAACCCCACCGTTACAGTGCGGGGTGCCTTCCCTACGTTCAGGTTTACGCAAACGCCGGCAACCATAGCCGGGGCCGACGTGCGCGCGTCGTGGGCGCTTAGCAACGCTCTCAACCTCTACGGTGTAACATCGATCGTGCGTGGAACCGACGTAGGCCGCAACCAGCCGTTGTTCATGATGCCGGCCGACCGTGTGCGCCTTGGAACGCACCTTCACTTTCACGATGCAGTAGGCCTGCACGACCCCTTCCTCGACGTTAGCGTGGTTGCTGTAGACAGGCAGCACAGGTTTGAAGCCAACTTCGACTATGCCGATCCTCCGCCTGGCTATGCTCTTGTCGATGTATCTGTAGGGGGCATCGCAAGCATTGGCAACCACGACGTGCGCGTTAGCGCAAGCGTCAGCAACCTGTTCGACACACGCTACCGCGACTACCTTTCACGCTTTCGATACATGGCCTACGACGTGGGCCGCAACATTACTGTGCGCATTACGGTGCCCTTCTAACAACGACGTTCTATAACACTCTTTCATCAACACATTTTTCATCAACACACGTTTAGGAGTTCACATGCTTACACGATTGATTGCTGTTGGCCTCGTTGCCGGCCTCGCTGTTGGATGTTCCGATCACGGACATGGACCGCATGACCACGATCACGATCACGACCACGACCTCATCAACCGCGTTACGCTATTCGTAACGCCGGTAAGTGGCGGTGCCGAACAAGCGTTTGTATGGGAGGATGCCGACGGTCCGGGCGGTAATGCGCCTAACCGTATCGACACCATTCGGCTTGCTGCTGGTACGAGCTATAACGGTCGGCTAGAGTTCTTCAACACCAAGGAGAACAAGGATCTGACGTCGGCCATTCGTTCCGAGCGCGACGAACATCAAGTGTTTTTTACCGTCGAGGGCAACGTAATGGCCGTTGCGGCATCCGACATTGACTCGCGGAATCTGCCTGTTGGTCTCGAAGTTTTGGTAAGCTCTGTTCGGTCGGGCAGTGGAACGCTCAAGATCGAGCTAGACCATTTCGACAACACGTCGGATAAAAACGGCATCACGCGTTCCGACGAGACAGACGTGGCGGTAACGTGGCCCGTGCTTGTGCCGTAGGCATAGTCCCAGTCGGCCACGTCGGACACGTCCGACGTGGCCGACATTCGTTAGTATCGTGCTAGACGTTCCAGTCATAGCCAGTCATTATCCGCTTTAGGTATTGGTCAAAGAGAGGAACGGTGAAGGCAGTGTCACCATGATTGGGGCTCCATATCATTCCCTTTCCGATGATGGCATGCCTTCGTGCGAGCCAATGCAATCCTTGCCTTCTCCTGTAGTTCGTCTCGCCCAGCCAGTTCAGGTGGTCGAGTACCTGCACCAAGGGCATATGGGTTGTCTATCGGACTCATTGCTAAGGTAGTTTGATTGAGTTTACACGATTTACAAGGAATCTGTAAACTCCCTAAACTCCTTCAAACTTCGATACTCGTCCCTCCTTCCGTAACTTGCGATATGGAGCATTTGCAGCCGCTCGACGCCACACGGTTTGTGGTTGTTGACGTTGAAACAACGGGGGGAACGCAGGGAGGGCGACATAACATCATCGAGTTGGCCTTCGTCGTGGTCGAAGATGGCGTCATCACACAACGGCATTCGTCACTTGTCAATCCGCTCGAGAACATCCCGGAGTTTATAACCACTATGACGGGTATCTCGAACGACATGGTAGCCGATGCTCCGCTGATTCACGATGCCATTGCGCCCCTGCGCAACGAACTCCTCCAGCCAAACACCGTCTTCGTAGCCCATAACGTAGGGTTCGACTGGAAGGCCGTCCACCAAGCCCTGCAGAGTCTTGACGGCGACGTGTGGGACCCGCCCCTGCTATGCACCTGTAAGCTGTCACGTCGCATCAGCAACGGCCTAGCTCGCCACGACCTGGCCAGTGTGTGCGAATATTACCGCGTAGAAAATGCCGCCCGCCATCGCGCCCTCGGCGATGCCGAAGCTACGGCCCACGTGCTTGTTGACATGATTCAGCGGGCCCGCGAAGAACATCAGGCCGAAACACTCGTCGACCTGCAAACGCTGCAGTATGTGCCGCGGTCGCCCAATGCCAAAGAACTGCAAGCCCGCGCCCTTATGGAACCAAAACTGCGCGACGTTCCCGACGTGCCCGGCGTGTACTACTTCCTTAACCACCAACGCAAAATCATCTATGTGGGCAAGGCCCGCAACCTGCAACGCCGCGTACGGTCGTACTTCACACACTCGGCAACGATGGGCCGCAAGGTGGGGCGCCTGGTGCGCAACGTCCGCGACGTGCAATGGGAAACCACCGAAACCGAACTGGGCGCCCTGCTGCTGGAGTCGCACGAAATCAAGCGCCTGCTGCCACGCTTTAATAGTGCCGGACGCCGGTATCGCTCGCTGCCCTTCATCCGCATTACTAACGAAGAGTTTCCTCGCATCGACGTCGTCCACGATATCGACGGTAGCGGTGCCGATCACTACGGCCCATTTCGCACCGAATACCTAGCCCTGCGCCTGGTAGACATGATGCGACAGGCCAACAACATTCGCACGTGCGAAGGACCTCTGAAGCCGCGAGCCGACTTTCGACCCTGCTTTCAATACCACATAAAACGGTGCGCCGCCCCCTGCGCTCTTCTGCAAAGCAAGGACGAATACCAGGCCGGCGTTCTCCAGGCACGACAGTACCTTACACATGCTGAGCAAGGGGCACTGACAACCCTAGCGGCACAAATGGAGGAGTTCGCAGAGCGGCTCGACTTTGAGCGCGCAGCTATGCTGCGCGACGCTATCCGCGAGATTCAACGCGCTACGCTACACCGCCACGACCGCCCCTTGGCCGTAAGCGACATGAACGTGGTACTGCTGGTTGCCACCGGCGACCAACACCGCACAATCGAGATGTTTGCCATGCGCAACGGTCGCCTGCGCCTGCAACACGTTGTGGGCGCCGCTACCCGAGCCGAGCGCCTGCGCAGTCTGCTCGAGCCCGTCGTAACGCAGCGGGCAATCAGTGCCCCCTTCACGCAAGTAGAGGTGGATCAGCTGCGGATTATCACGTCGTGGCTGCACCACAACCACCGCGAGGCCGTGGTGGTGGACGTGGTGGAAGGTGACGTGGATGGGGCCGTGCGCGCCATTGCCGAGGCAATGCAGCAGCTACGCGAGGTGGACGTCAAGCGCAATGACGACGAGGTACCGCAAGCGTCGGAATATTCGCAAATACCTACAACGGATTTTCTGTAGAAACGAAATCGTTGGTTCGTCAATTCCGACGTTACTGCGGCGAAGCCGCGTCGCTATGCGCAGCATGTACCTATGCGAAGCATGTACCTATGCGAAGCATGTACCTGGGCCGCAGGCCCGTCGCTATGCGAAGCATGTACCTGGGCCGCAGGCCCGTCGCTATGCGAAGCATGTATCTATGCGAAGCATGTACCTATGCGCAGCATGTACCTGGGCCGCAGGCCCGTCGCTATGCGCAGCATGTACCTAGGCCGCAGGCCCGTCGCTATGCGAAGCATGTACCTGGGCCGCAGGCCCGTCGCTATGTGCAGCATGTATCTATGCGCAGCATGTACCTGGGCCGCAGGCCCGTCGCTATTCAACCCAGTCGGCAATGAACACGTTGGTGTCGCGCGTGCCCTTGGCCTGATTGCGGTTCGACGACCAAACAATCTGTTTGCCATTAGGCGAGAACATGGGGAAGGCGTTGAACATGCTTTCGGTGGTAAGGCGCTTTAGCCCCGTTCCGTCGATGTTGATGATGTAGAGCTGAAAGTCGTAGCCACGCTCGCTGTGATGGTTGCTCGAAAACACAATGCGCTTGCCGTCGGGATGAAAGAATGGCGCCCAGTTGGCTTTGCCCAAGGTGGTTACGCGACGCAGGTCGGAGCCGTCGACGTTGCAGACGTAGATTTCCATGTTCGTAGGGGCTACAAGGCCCTCCTTGAGAAGGGCTTTGTATTCGGCGATCTCGGACTCGGTTTTGGGACGCGAGGAGCGGAACACCAGCTTGGTGCCGTCGGGCGAGAAGAAGGCGCCGCCGTCGTAGCCAAGTTCAAACGTGATTTGGCGCACGTCGCTGCCGTCGATGTTCATGGTGTACAACTCTAGGTCGCCAGAGCGGTCGCTGGTGAAGACGATTTTGTCGCCCTTGGGCGAAACCGTGGCTTCGGCGTCGTAGCCCGGACGTTGGACAAGGGGCTTGGGTTCCTTCGAGCCGCCTTCGTCGGTCGTGTAAATGTCGTAGCTGGGATAGATCGACCAAAGGTATTTCTTGTCGGCTCGCGGAGCTGGCTCCGGAGGGCATTCAGAGCCCCCTTCATGAGTGGAAGCATACAAGACGGTTTGGTTGTCGGGCATGTAGTAGGCACAGGTAGTGCGACCGCCACCGGTGCTAACCATCGACGGTAGGTAGATATTGTTGTTCGTAGCGGCCTGGATGGACATCACAAAGATCTGGTCGCACGACAAGCCCCACTTCTTGTTGTTGGATTGAAACGCAAGCTTGGTGCCATCGGGCGAGAAGTAGGCCTCGGCATTGTCGCCACCAAACGTAAGCTGACGGATGTTGGCTAGGTGTGGCTCTTGGGCGTAGACAACAACGGGGAGGGCTAGGACAAGCAGTGATAGAAGGTGGCGCATATGAACAGCGTAGTGAGGTAGAAACCTCAAAAATACGGCCTACAAGCCGTACCTTTGCAGTTCTGTACCACACGTTAGGCTGGAATGAAGAGCATTGATACGTCGACGAAGGGCATCGACCTGTTGCGCGACCCTCGGCTGAATAAGGGCACGTCGTTTACAATCGAAGAGCGCCAAGAACTTGGCTTAGAGGGATTGTTGCCAGATGTGGTGTCGACACCTACCACACAGCTTCAGCGCGCCGAGTTGCACTTGATGAACTTGTCGTCCAACCTCGAGCGCTACCAGTACTTTAGCGATCTGCAAGAACGCAACGAGTCGCTGTTCTACCGTGTGTTGATGCACGATCCCGTGAAGCACCTGCCGATTGTGTACACGCCAACAGTAGGTACGGCCTGCCAAGAGTATGGGCGCTGGTATCGGCGTCCGAAAGGTCTTTGGATTTCGCGCAATCATCGTGGGCGCATTGCTAGCGTGCTACGCAACTGGCCCGTTGCCGATGTGCGATTTATCGTGGTGACCGATGGCGAACGTATTCTTGGCTTGGGCGACTTGGGAGCTCAGGGAATGGGCATTCCCATTGGCAAGTTGGCCTTGTATACGGCCTGCGCCGGTGTGCCGCCACATTTAGCGCTGCCGATTACCCTTGATGTTGGCACCAACAACGAAGCGCTGTTGAATGATGAGTTTTACATTGGTGTGCGTGAGCGGCGCCTAAGCGGCGATGCATACGATGCGTTTATCGAAGAATTCGTGTCGGCCGTCGAAGAAGTATTCCCCAATGCTTCGATTCAATGGGAAGACTTCGCAAACCAGAATGCAGCGCCACTGTTAGAACGATACCGCCATCGCATTTGCAGTTTTAACGACGACATTCAGGGCACAGCCAGCGTAGGTGTTGCTGGTGTGCTTGCAGCCGTACGAATGCTCGGTACGCAACCAGCCGACCAGCGTATTCTGTTCTTTGGCGCAGGGTCTGCCGGTATTGGCATTGCCGACCTGTATGCCCTTGTGCTTGCGCAAGACGGACTGCCAATCGAAGAGGCACGGAAGCGATGTTTCTTGTTCGACAGTAAGGGCTTGGTGTGTGCATCGAGGTCGGACCTCACCGAATCGAAGAGCACCTATGCCCACGATGTTGCACCAGCCGAAACGCTTGTCGACGCCGTCCGCCAGCTTCGACCCACTGCCATCATTGGCACGAGCACCATTCCTGGTAGCTTCTCCGAAGACGTGGTTCGCGCTATGGCCGAATGCAACGACCGACCAATCATCTTCCCCTTCAGCAACCCAACGTCGAAGGCCGAGTGCTCGGCCCAACAGGCCTACGAATGGTCCGACGGCCGTGCCATCTTTGCCGCTGGCTCGCCCTTTGACCCTGTTGACTATAAGGGGCATCGATTCATACCGGGACAAGGGAATAACGTGCTCGTGTTCCCTGCGGTAGGATTGGCTGTGTTCGCTGCGCGACCAACAACGATTCCCGACGAGGCCTTTGCCGTGGCGGCACGGTCGTTAGCTGCCATGGTACAACCCGAGCACTTTACACAAGGCCTTGTGTATCCACCGCTGCGTACCATACGCGATACCGAGCTAAGCATTGCCGTCGACGTTGCCACGTGGTTTTGGCAGCAAGGCCTTGCACGCGAAGAACGCCCGAACGACATTGCGCACTTCGTGCGCGGTAAGGCGTGGACGCCGTAGCGCTGCGCGGGACATTTGCGCGGGACATTTACACGGGACGCTACGCGGGACATTTGCATGGGACGCTGCGCGGGACATTTGCATGGGACATTTGCATGGGACGCTGCGCGGGATATTGCGTGAGACGCTTTAACTTGCAGATGTAGTAGCGTACGGAATTGTCGATAATTGCGGGAGTTTTGTTGTGAATAATGTTGTTGCGACATTGGCGTGGGTGTTGTTGCCCCTGCTGTGGTTGGGAACGGTGCATCCGCTCTGCGGTCAAGACGCTGAACAGGCCGTCAAAGACAAGGTGCTGAAGGCTATCGAGTTAATGGACAAGGGGCAGTTAGATGAAAGCATCATGCTTCTAGAAGAGGCCTATCTGCTAGATCCAACCAGCTACCAGATTCCTTACGAAAAAGCGCTGGCAATGTACATGAAGAAGGACTACAAGGAGGCAATACGCATTTTCGAGTCCTTAACGAGTCATAAAGACGCTGATGCACAACTCTATCAAATGCTTGGCAATAGCTACAGTACAGCCGGCGAGGAGGCCAAGGCGCTTGATGCGTACGCTGCTGGGTTGAAGGTGTTCCCAGATGCTGGGCGCCTCTATCTAGAAACGGGTAACGTATATCTTTCCAAGAAGGACTACGAAAGTGCCGTCAAGAATTACGAACGTGGCATTGCTGTCGATCCGATGTATCCATCGAACTATTACCGCCTGTCAAAAATATTCTTGATGACGCCCGACGAAGTTTGGGGAATGTTGTATGGCGAGATATTTATCAATCTCGAAATGGGCAGCAAGCGAACGGCGGAGATCAGCGAACTGCTCTTTAAGACCTATCAGAGTGAGATAAAAGTCTCGGCCAACAAGCGCTCAGTGAGTTTCTGTCAGAATTCGGTTCTACCCTTGTTGAGTCTTAAGGATGCCGAGAAGCCCGTGCTTCCGTTTTGTCTTGTCTATGAGCCACTTCTTGCTGCTGCTGTTGTTTCGGCCGATACCATCGAGCTGGCTACACTTAACGGCATTCGTACCCGATTCCTTGACGCATATTTCGACAAGAAGTTCAACGAGAGTCACCCCAATGTTCTCTTCGACTATCAGCGCAAGATTCAAGAAGCTGGTCATTTCGAGGCCTATAACCGCTGGCTTTTGTCGGTAGGTGACGAAGATGCCTTCTCTGAATGGGCCTCTGCGAATGCCCTGCAATGGCGTTTGTTCGTTTCGTGGTATAAAGAAAACCCGCTACTCCTAACGAAAGAGCGGATGTTTCTTAGGACACAGAACTAGAAGGCAGTTCGCGGCAGACGTCGATTCGTAACCAATGTATGTGTGGTTGCATCTCAAGTGCAACATCATCTACGGAGGATACGATGAAGACGATTGCTTTGATGCTGGTAGCTGTTATGCTGCCACTGCTGTTTCCAACGAATGCCACCGCCGATACAACACGTGCTGAACTAGAAGTGACTGCGAAGGCAGAGCGCGTTGTTATGGCTGACCGTGCAGAGTTCCGGTTCACCGTTCGTGAGTTTGGATCTACGCTGAGCGAGGCCGTCCACGAGGCCACCAAGGCCACCGACGCAGTGGTTCAGCGATTACTTGCCTTAGGGATACCGAAGCACAAGGTAACGACGCAGCATTTCAAGAGCAACGAGAATGCAGGGAAGAAGGCGTTTCTGTCTTCGGCAAAGGACTACGTTGCAAGCATCGAAACGCGGGTTGTTGTTGACAGTGTCGACAAGCTTGCTCTTGTTATTGGTGTGGTAAGCGATGCCAATGTTCATCATCTGAGCAACATCGACTTCACGCTTGAGAACAGGGGAGCTCTGATGCGCGAGGTGCGAAAAGAGGCAGCGCGAATCGCTCGAGAAAAGGCCGAAGACATTATGGGCGAACTGCACGGGACGCTCGGTCGTGTACTGCATGTAAGCGAGACAACGGGAGATAGCTACAGTGGGGCTATGAGCAACGTCGTTATGGGGGGGTATCGACTCAACAAGGAGGCCACGGCTGTCGCATTGGACGACCATGCAGCTGCGCCTTTGTCGCTCAACGTACCCGAGATTACGCTGAGCGTTAGACTTGCCGTCCGGTATGCGCTTAAGGAGTAGTGCCTCCTCCCTCCAACCAGTATGCTTTCATTGCCCCCTTACCCTTTACGTCAATGGTGCCACGCTTTGTTAGTGTGATGTTGTGGTAAGGGGCAGCGTGATCCATTGCGGTAAACGCGTCACTCATGTGGTCGTGGTCGTACGGGCATCAAGCGAACTACTGCTTCACGAATCGTTGAATAGATGAGCCCATTCGCGACTCAAGTCGCAGCACATAAGCGCCAGGAGGTAGTGAAGAAACGTCGATCGTAATCGAGGCGTTTGTAGATGAGATGGATCTCCGCGCCATAGTATCAACGATGGATCCGAGACCGTCAAACATTGTGAGAGTAGCATTCGCTGTACCCTGGAACGACTCCGGGTTAATGGTCACGTGAATCTTGTCGTGAACCGGATTAGGATGAAGGCGAATCCAGTCTCGCGTTGATGGAGTATTCAGGACGTACGTAGTGTCAACGCACGTAGTCTTGAATATCGGTAGCGGCTGAAAATCAGCATATACCACATTACGAACCTCCTGCTCGGTAACACCTAACCAATGTGCTAGGATGGTGCCGTACATATTGCGGAAGTCGAATTGCATTGGAACCCCTTCTTCGGTTCCAACTTGCGGATCGATGGTTGGGTGGTCACCATGAATGTGTCCTCGCACACACGACCCGAACACAAACATTGGTGCCGCAGTACCGTGATCTGTACCCAAAGAGTCGTTAGAGCGAATGCGTCGGCCAAACTCAGAATACGTCATGCCAGCAACGCGATTGCCAAGGCCGAGGAGCCCAATGTCGTCATGAAAGGCACACATCGCATCAGACAGCTCTCGTAGAAGGTCGGCTTGACGTCCCGTTGCGGCTTCGCCACTTACAACTTGGTTGTCGTGTGTGTCAAAGCCCCCTAACTGAACGATATAGACCTTGGTTTGTAGTCCACCAGATATGAGCCGGGCAACATTCTTCAGTTTATTTGCCAGTTCGCTATCAAGCGTCTCCCATTTAGATGAACGATTCGAGCCGGCCTCGGCAGCGCGCTTGATTACCTCGGCATAGCCGTTCGTTTGCTGGATTGTAGTCTCGACAAAACGAAGTTTATCGCCGTAGCAATCTCCAGGAAGCGTGGCACGTGGTGCGGCATACGCGGTGCCGGGATTGTAAGGGTCGAGTAAGGAAAGGCTAAAATTTGCACCTATGCCCTGGCACGTTTCAGAAACGATTTTGCCCATTGTAAGCGCGAACGGATGCGGCATGGTTGGATTGGGAAAACCCGTGGGATAGTCGGCATGCGTCATTTCGAATATCCGACCAAGCCAGCCCGTTGCAACGAACTCATCGGCGTGCGACGCCGAATTCCAGATGTCTGTTGATCGAAAATGCGAACGGTTCTGATTGGGATATCCAACGTTCTGAATAATGCACAGCGACTCGTTGTCCCACATCTCTTTCATTCCCTCCATGACTGGGTGGAAGCCATAGTCGCCGGTAACAGGGATGATGTCAGACTCGCGAACTAGGATGTTCTGGCGAACTGCATTTAGGTTTTCGTACTGAGGGGCATGGAATACGGTCGACAGTCCGTCGTTGCCTCCTTGAAGCTGGATAAGCACGAGAATGTTGTCGTTTGACGGGTCTGCTAGCAGCGGCCTGCGTGGAGAAAACCCATACAGCGGCATACCATGCATCGCAAATGGTATCAGAACGCCGGCTGTACCGGCGGTCTTAAGGAACGATCGTCGACTAACGGGAGGTTTCATACTACATTACCTGGAATTCTGACATGCGAACCATAACCGAAATCAGCGTTCGGAGTTTCCCCTCGATTGACTCACGAATGCCCTGATCGTTCGGAGACTGCTCGTACGCGGAATATTCAAGCGACCACTCGTAGTCGGGCAATCCTGGTATCAATAGCTCCTTGAGCACCGTACGTTGTTCCTCCGAAATAGCGTAGCAAAACAGATGTTCAGCAAGTCCATCAATAAGCATGTGAACGTCGCTTGGATTGGCGAGCTGCCCTAGTATGTCGAGGACTGGAACTGACTCGTTCACGCTGTACGGTTCATCATTGAACGAGAATCGACCACCGCTGATGAGAAGACCACAGAACTCGTGACGCTTAGGAAGTAGTAGGTTGTTAATCCATAGCATATCTCGCTGAGGTTCCTGATAATACGCTTTCCAGCCAGCCACGTCTGGGTGTTGAAACAACTCCTGCTCTAGATCTGCTGCCATCACATAATAATTGTAGGCGTGGTTGTATCTGGCCTCGACACCATCCTCAGGGGGCATCGTGTTCAACCCTCGCGAGGAGGAGAAGATCAAGTCGACAGGACTCTTGATCAAACAAGCCGTTTGTACATAGAAGTGCTCCGAGGTTAGGAGGGCGCGAAGAACTGGCTTGACACTGTATCCGTTCTCACGCAAGAGTGCTGCCATTTCCGCAATGATTGTTTGTTCAACATCAGCAGCGATGTATGAGTTAACAAACCAACGATAGATTTTGCGACATAGAAATCGCGAACACTCTTCCTGCTCAAAGATCACGTCGATAAGATCAGCGTACTCATCGGCGCCATTCTCCTCAATCACCTTCTTTCCAAACCGGTGTGAAAGGGTCTTCGATCCTTCCGTGTGGCGTCGGGAATCGAACGACGCCGTCAACGTCTTTGGATCACTCACCGGCGCAACCCGCCAGCCGGTCAACACCTGAGCCATTGCCTGCACATCATCCTCGGTATAATGCGTGTAGTCACCTGGGGCAACGAGGGGCCCCTTGCCAATCGTAAAGAGCTCGAGAAGCTCACGAGAGTAGTTCTCGTTCGGCGCACGATTCGTATTCAAAGCGCCGCTCAAATACGTTAGCATGCTTGTATCTATGGTGATTGCCTTTGTAAGGGTTTTCACATTGCCCGTAGCATGGCGCCGGAGCAGCGAGTAGTAGTGGAACTCACGGTGTGGAATCACGGCCTGGCCAACAACGAAGTGATTGTGCCAGAACAATGTCATCTTCTCGCGGATGTTCATGCCGCTATCGAGAATTTGAAGCATTGTCCACGAATAAAGGCTCTTGCTACGTGCTCGTAGTACGCGGTTGCGCAACATCGGTGGGTTGATGTTTGGAAACACGGGAGCGTTCACCCATGTTTCTCCTTGGCGTGCGCCGGGATCATCTAACCTGTTTGAACCGGTTCCATCAGGAATGGACTTCAGCGGTTGCTGCGGTTCAGGAAGATCTGCCAGTAACGTACTGACTGTGTCCTCCATGCCTTGGGTGAGCGACGTCTTCACCATTTCAAACGTCGGGCCGAACACGGTTCTTCGCAACACGTGGCGCGCCTGCACAGCAGTCCATTGTCCGGTGTACTTCGTTAATGCAGGCATGTAGGTCCTATAGTGCGTGGGTACGAAATAGCAATGATGAAACCACGACTTGCTATCTGGTTACAAACGGCGATCTACATTCGAGGCTTCGTCTCAACCGTAAGACGCTATGAGTTACGTACCCCCTCCACTGGAGCCTGCTCTGATGCGCTTGCAGGTGCGTTATCGATTACCTGCCCTCCCTCCAGCCAGTATGTTTTCATTGCCCCCTTACCCTTTACGTCAATGGTGCCACGCTCTGTGAGTGTGAAGTTGTGATAAGGGGCACTGCGTAACGCGTCAGCAAACGTGTCGCTCACATGGATGCGGCCCGGCTCGCCGGTGCTTTCCATGCGCGAAGCAACATTCACGGTATCTCCCCAGACGTCGTACTGCAAGCGCTCGGTGCCAATGACGCCTGCAGTGACGGGGCCGATATGTAAACCGATGCGGAAGGTAACTGCTTGACCAGAATGTGGCCACGTGAAAGCCGAAGACATCATGGCTGTTGCGGCAGATGCCAGACGCGTAATATGCGAGTCGGAAGGAAAAGCAGCAGCCATATAGCCATCGCCATTCGTTTTGATTTTGGTTATACCAGACTGAGAACAACGTTCGTCGAACGTGCTGAATACGGATTGTAGGAGTTGCACGATAGCTGATGCCTCGAGTGCACTCGAGTTCGTGGTAAAGTCAACAATGTCTAAAAACAGAATGGCTGCGTCATCATAAGAATCGTGTATCGTCTCGCCCTGTGCTACCCTAATGGCAACCGACTTCGGGAGCGTTGCATACAGCACGGCCAAATATTTTGCATGCTCCTTGTCGCGAGCGTCAAGCTCGCGCTTTCGTTCCAGCATGGAAATTTTTAATGCAGTATCCTTGCCGCTAGACTCTTCGGTTAGACGACTGAATTCGTTGTTGTGAACAACGTAGCTAGCAAAGTCATTGCTGGTGAGTGCAATGTCGCGCAAGCACCTGTGAAGTTCGGCTTGGTGTAATGACAATCTGTTCTTCCGTGCAAGATCTAGAGCGGCCAGCAACGTCGTGATTGCTCCATCGAGGTCCTTGTCGGCCTCCTGCAGTAATGCACGACTCTGCTCTCTGGCTATTATAGTGCTTGGATCATCAATGGTCATTTCGTCCATAGTCCGAAGAAGCGTCCGAGCTTCGGCGAGTCGTCCAAAGGCAATGAGGGTGGCAACAATGTTTCCTGTAACTCGCGCAGTGCTAGCCACTTCACCCATTTCCATGTGCAGTGCAAGTGCACGTTCATAGTACTCCAAGGCAAGCCCGTAGTCGTTCGCTTTGGCATATACATTGCCAATGTTGCCGGTGACGCTTGCCATAGCGCTGCGGTCGGTTCGGTCTTCATGCAGGCACAACGCTTGGTGGTAGAATTTCAAGGCTTCTGCGTCGTTGCCTATGCGCCAAAAGACGTTTCCAATGCTTCCAAGGACGTTGGGAGTGCCAGCAGTATCGTGAACTAATCCGTAGTGCTCGAGTGCATTGTAGTAATGTTCGAGCGCAGAAGAATAGTTGCCAACTCTATAGTGCATACTGCCAACGTTGTACGTGATTCGAGCAATACCACTGGCATCGTTGGAAATCTCGTATTCGGAAAGCGCGTGCTGATAGTACGTGGCCGCAGAAGAGTAATCGCCACTATCGCACAAAAGGTTGGCAATGTTCCCGGTTGCTCTTGCAATTCCTGTACGGTCGCCTAGCTGCTCGAACAGGGCTAACGACTTGGCGTAGTTTGCCCTAGCTTCACTGGCGTTCCCAACGCGATAGTTAACGTTCGCCATTTGTAGCGTTGCGTCTGCTTCACCTGCTATATCGTTGATTGCGCGGTACATCGTTATGGCGCGCTGATATTGCTCGTAGGCGTTGGCATAGTCACCGCGAAGTTGAGATCCCAACGCTAACGCACCTTCGGCCTTGGCCAACGATTGCGGCGTGTCGAGAGCCCGAAGCTCGTCGGCTAGGCCCACCAAAGCATGGGCGTCGTTTGTTGCAGATGCAGTTCGAACTTCCTCACATAGTGACTCATATGTGGCGTTGCTCATGCTGTTGCGTCCAGCCAATATGTTTTCATTGCCCCCTTACCCTTTACGTCAATGGTGCCACGCTCTGTTAGTGTGAAGTTGTGGTAAGGGGCACTGCGTAACGCGTCGGCAAACGCTTCGCTCACATGGATGCGGCCCGGCTCGCCGGTGCTTTCCATACGCGAAGCAACGTTCACGGTATCGCCCCACACGTCATACTGCAGTCGGTCCAAGCCCAGTACGCCGGCAACGACTGGACCGCAATGGAGTCCGATTCGGAACATCACACGCTCATTGGTATAAGGCCACGTGAAGAGGCTGTCCTTCATCGCGTGGGCAACATTCGCCATACGCTGTGCCTCGATCCTCCCTTCGGCACTATGGGCTTCGCTCGGCATGACGTTCGCTGTTCCCAATGCAGCGGCCATATACGAATCGCCGATGGTTTTTACCTTGAGCACGCCATGCTCTTGGATAATATTGTCGAACGATGTGAAGATCTGACGTAGCAGGGCGGTGAGTTCTTTCGGAGGCATGATTGTGGACTTCGAGGTAAAGCCCACGATGTCGAGGAAGAGGATGGAAGCGTCTTCAATCAGGTCGCCACTCACGTCATCACCTCGAAGCACTCGTTCCACGATGTGTTTGGGAAGTGTGCTATTCAGCACGGCACGTTCCTTCTCACGTTCTGCGCGTTCGGCTGCAATGGTACGCTCAGATTTCATCGTGGCGAGGCGGGTAGAAATGTCATTTCCACTGTGTTGCTCTTTCAGCTCAAGGAAAAGCTCATTGTGTTTGATGTATTCGTCAAGGTCGCCACGAATCTTTGCCAGATCGCGAAGATCCTTGTGCATGTCAAACATGAGGTCGGATGCGCCGATCATTTCCGCTATCTGCAGCGCTCCTGTCATCAGCTCATGTGCACGATCGAGATCGCCTTCGGCTTGAGCAAGAAGGCCCTTTGCAGACTGGAACAGTGTTCTCGACCGTGGGTCTGTGGCTTGTTGCGTTCCCACTGATTGCACGACTTCACGAGCCTGTTCAACATCACCGAGTTGCAGCGATGTTTGCACCAAGTTGGATGCTGTAAAAAAGAGCTCGTTGAGATTTCCGAGTTCGCGGTGCATCTTGAGAGCTATCAGCAAGTGCTCGCGAGCCTGTTCCAGTTCTTTCGTTGCCTTTAAGGCAACGGCCAGGTTCGCATGTGTACGTGCCACGCTACTGACGTTGCCCACGGCTTCGTGCAATGCAATCGCGCGCTGAAAATATCGTATGGCATTTGCGTAGTCGCCGATTCCAACATAGGCCGATGCTGCATTGCCAACGTTGATCGCTATGCCCCACTTGTTGTCGATCCGTTCGTTGATGTCAAGCGCCCGAAGGACGTATTGCAACGACATAGGAAGATCGCCCATGCGATAGTAGACAACTCCGACGTTGCCAAGACTAGCAGCCACTGCCTCTTCATCATGTAAGCGCTCCTCGATCTCCAATCCACGCAGCATATCGTGGATCGCTCGCTGATAGTCGCCACGATTGGCCCACAGAAGTCCCAGGTTGGCGTATGCCAACGACATGTTGATCTCGTGTCCTGTCTTTATCGCCAGATCAAGTGACAGCGAATACTCCACCTGTGCTTCGTCGAGTTGTCCAAGGTTGTTGAAGATCGAGCCCAGATTGTTATGAATACTGGTTAGGAGTATCTGATTTTGGGCCCGAGCGGCAAACTCCTGCGCTTTGCGGTACTCAGTGATCGCTTGGTCGTACTGCGACGCCTGGCCGGCTGCAAGCCCTCGTGCATTATGCGCGATCCCCAGTGCATTATCCGTTCCGAATGCACCAATCTCATCAGCCAGCTTGAGCAGCAGATCTCGGTCCTTTTGTCGAAGCGCCTCTCTGATGTCTTCCCTAATCTCCTGTTCAGTTCTCACGCTCCCTCCAACCAAAATGTCATCATTGCCCCCTTACCCTTTACGTCAATGGTGCCACGCTCTGTGAGTATGAAGTTGTGGTAAGGGGCACTGCGTAACGCGTCGGCAAATGCCTCGCTCACATGGATGCGGCCGGCTTCGCCAGTGCTTTCCATGCGTGAGGCAACGTTCACGGTATCGCCCCACACGTCGTACTGCAGACGCTCGGTGCCGAGCACGCCGGCAATGGCAGGACCGCAATGAAGTCCGATGCGGAAGATCACGGGCTCGTTTGTGTGTGGCCATGTAAAGGGGCTTGACATCATCGCATGCGCAACGTTGGCAATGCGTTGGTAGAGGGCAAGGCGTGGCGGCTGTCCTGTGGCGTCGGCGTCAAACGCAACGGCCATGTACGAATCGCCGATGGTCTTGATCTTCATCACATCATGTTGTTCGCATATCGCATCGAACGTTGTGAAGATGTCTTGCAGAAGTGCAACAACCACGCTGGCGTCAAGGGCACTGGAGTTTGTTGTGAAGCCGACTACATCTAAGAACAAGACGGAGGCGTTATCGAAGGAGTCGTTAACCACTTCGCCTCTTGCCACTCTATCGGCGATGTGTTTGGGGAGCGTGGAGTGGAGGACGGCCATGTGTTTCTCGTGCTCCTTGCGCTCTTCGGCCATGCGACGCTCTGCTTCCTGCCGGGCAACCTTCTGCGTGGCTTCCTTTCCATGAATTTCCGTAGTTATGCGCGTGTACTCGTTATTGTGTTTGATATAGCTGGGCAAATCATTCGTTTCTTGACACAAGTCTCGAAGCGACTTGTGCATCTCGGCTTGAGCGTATCGCAACTCGTGTTTTGTGGCGATATCCAATGCCGACTGAAGGTGTTGTTGCGCCGCTGTGATGTCGCCATCATGCAGCGAAAGTCGGGCGTGGTTGTCGGCCCGATGAATGGCAACGTCGGGTTCGTCGATGGACATACTGTCGAGAACATGTAGCCACCTACGCGCTTCATCAATGTTGTTGCCATCGAAAAAGGCGTCAATCATGTACGTGATGGAATGGGCCATGCCCTGACGGTTACCAACCAATACGTGATATTCATACGCTTTGTTAAGGTGCCTCAGTGCAACTTCGAACTCCGAGCGTTGTAGGTGGGCGTAGCCAAGATTGGAAGACAAGCGAGCAATCTCGTTGCCGTTGCCGATTTCTGTTTGGATATCAAGTGCCTGCTGCAGATAGTCTATAGCACGCTCTATGTCTCCCGAACCACCATACACTGTACCAATATTACCAAGCACTGTTGCTGCGCGCATTCGGTCTCCGATTGCATGGTGTAAGTCCAGCGAGCGCATCATATAGTCCAAAGCCTCCGGATAATTTCCCCACATGCTGAAGAGATTGCCAATGTTGCCGAGTACCTGTGCTTGTCCATACAATGAGCTATTGTCTACGTGTATCTGGAGGGCGACATTGTTGAGTTCTAGTGCCTTTGCATAGTTGCCGGTACGGTTGTATACGGTAGCCATTCCACCCAACATGCGCGCCATGCCATCGCGATTGCCAACAGATGAATGCGAATCGTAAGCGCGCTGATAACTCTCCAGAGCCTCTGCGAATTGTCCTTGCAGAATGTACACGTTTCCAATGTTGCCAATCGCAGACGCCTCGCCGTTAACGTCGGCCAGTTGCTTTCGCAGCAGAACTTCCGCATTGTAGTGTTCATGCGCCGCTGGGTAGTTGCTATTCTGAATCGACAGCCAGCCATGACCGCAGTGGATCATGGCGGCGCTTTCGGGCGTTTTTAATGACGCTGCCTCGACGACGAAACGCAGAACGGCGTCTACATCTCCGTGATTTATGGCGTCAACCATATCCGAGTGTATCTCGTCAACGCGCCTCACGCTCCCTCCAACCAATAGGTCATCATTGCCCCCTTACCCTTAACGTCAATGGTGCCACGCTCTGTTAGTGTGAAGTTGTGGTAAGGGGCACTGCGTAACGCGTCGGCAAATGCCTCGCTCACATGGATGCGGCCGGGTTCGCCAGTGCTTTCCATGCGTGAGGCAACGTTCACGGTATCGCCCCACACATCATACTGCAAACGCTCGGTGCCGATAACGCCGGCGGTGACGGGACCGCAGTGCAGACCAATACGCACCTTGATTTCTCCTACGTCTTGTATCCACGATGTGTCTCCCAGTTCAGGGGGCATCGAAATTACGAGCGCGTTGAGTGCCGATAGCATGTCTGCTGCACACAGCGCTGCGCGCTGGGCGTGATCTTCCAGAACATCCGGCACACCGGCAACGGCCATGTAGGAGTCGCCGATGGTTTTAATCTTGGTAACGCGGTGCCCCTTACAGATCTCGTCGAGCGTGGAGAATATTTGACTCAATAAATGGACAACGTGGCCGGGTGGGATTATGTCGGAGATCGCAGTAAATCCAACGATGTCCAGGAAGAGTACAGAAGCATACTCATAGTGATCGTTCACCGTCTCGCCGCGCGCCACTCTGTCGGCGATATTCTTGGGGAGCGTTGAGTGCAGTACGGCCATATGCTGGGCATGTTCACGTTCACGAGCATCAATCTCGCGCTGTTTGGCTTGCATGGCCAGTCTGGTGGCCGTGTCTCTGCCGTTCACTTCTTCTGTAATGCGTTGATACTCGTTGTTGTGTTCGACGTAGTCGGCTAGGCTGTTTTGTTTGAGTGCAAGGTCTCGCAGTGCTTTGTGATAGTCAGCGGTTTCTGCTCGGGCACCGATGTTCTTTACGAGAGCTAATGCTCGATGGAGGTGCTCGCCGGCCGCTTCGAGGTCTCCTTCATACTCGGATAGTGTGGCACGATTGCGATGATACTCTGCACGGATGGTGGGATCATCAATGCCGGCAACATCTTGCTTTTCCAACAGGAGCGATGCTTCGACGTGCCTGTTGAGTTTCAAGAGAGTAGTCGCAATATTGCTGTGAAGAACCGATGTAAATCCTCGGTTGCCGCCCTCTCCTCGCAACTCCAGCGCTCGGCGGTAGTGATCTAGCGCTACCTCGTAGTCGCCTGTGTTTTCATAGACAACGCCAATGTTGCAGATGACTTCGGCCGAGCCTGCATGGTCGTCGAGATCTTCATACATCGTTAGCGCTCGACGGTAATGATCAAGAGCGGCGGGATAGTCGCCAGTGCTATTGTACAGATTTCCAATCTTGCACGTAATGACTGCTACACGTCTGGGCTCGCCGAGCTCTTCATGCATAGCCATGGCGCGATAGTGATGTTCTAGTGCTTCAGGATAGTTTCCGGTTCGGAAATAAACGTCGCCAATATTGCCCACGGCGAGAGCTGCGCCGCTGCGATTGCCGATGTCTTGTAGAAGCTCTAACGAACGTCGGAAGTGCTCTAGGGCTAGGGGGTAGTCGCCGGAGCCCTCGTATACGACGCCAATATTGCCGATAACACGTGCCGCGGCATCACGATCGCCGATATCTTCACTTATCGAACGGGCACGACGAAAGTGTTCGAGGGCCGCTGGAAAGTCACCTATACTCCAATAGGCATTCCCCATGTTGGTTGTGACAAAGGCGACGCCACTACGGTCGCCCAGTTGCTCATAGATAGCCAACGCACGGCGGAAATGCTCGAGGGCAAGGTCGTTGTTACCAGTGAGATTATAGAAGTTGCCAACATTACCTGTAAGGTTGGCAACGCCGCTGGGGTTTCCGAGTTCTTCGTGTAGTTTCAACGAGCGTTGGAGATGGTCGAGGCAGGCTTGGTAGTCGCCTGTAATGGCATGCACGTTGCCGATGTTTCCTAACGTTCGAGCCACGCCACGTCGGTCGCCAAGCTCTTCGTAAAGCGCAAGTGCTCGATTGTGGTACGAGAGCGCTCCGGGGTAGTCGCTCAAACTGTAGAGCACGCTACCGATTGCCCCGCTGGCATTTGCAATGTTGCTACAATCATCGATTGACTCGTAGATACTCAGAGCGCGACGCATGTGGTCCAGGGCCTGCGAGAAGTTGCCACGGCAGTAGAGCGCCCAGCCGACAGCTCGGCCGGCAGCACCTTTGCTCTGTAGCGTCTCCAAACCATCGAGTTCCTCTGCTAGTCGTAGCAAAGCGTCAGCATCACTGATTTCTATGGATGCTTTGATGTCGGCGTTGATGTCCTCGAACGTTCTCATGTTATGCACTCTAGCCGATAGATCTTACTATGTCCATTGCCCTTGATCTCAATGTTGCCTCGAGGTGGTATGCCAGAACCAGGGGCTGTTGCAAGTGTCTTGTTACATGCCGAGTGCGGCGCTTATACGATTGTGATCGGAGCGCCATACTGCATACACGAAACAAATGCATTAACCCTCGGGCACGAGTGGCTGACGCGAAGAGTACTGTCCCCCGGAGCCGGCCGATTCTAACCAGTAGGTCTGAACAACACCTTTGCCCTTCAGAACAGTGTCGCCTCGCAGAGTTACGGAAAATTCGGTTGAGGCTGATGACTGAAGCAACGCTTCGGCCATTGACTCGCTGATATGAATCCGACCAGGACTACTCGTTGTTTCTAGACGCGCCGCCACGTTAACGGCATCGCCCCAGAGATCGTATGCTATCAACATCCCCTGCATGACGCCAGCTACAACTGGACCGACGTGTAATCCCACTCTGAGCGAGAACTGCCCTGCCGAAGCATTCTTGAGGTCCACGATTTCTAGTGCGCAGCGGGCAAGCCGAACAGCGTGATCGACTGTGTCGGACGACAATATTCCGCTAGAGGCCATGTAGGAGTCGCCAATCGTCTTGACGCGCTGGCACTCGTGGCGTTCGACGATTTGATCGATGGATTGGAACAAGGCTTCTAGCTCATGAAGCACCGCGTCGGGCTGCAGACTCGCGGCAAACTCTGTAAATCCCACGATGTCTGCGAATAGGATGCCTACAGCGGGAAGTCGTTCAGCAATTCGCGTCTCACCTGCCAAAAGTCTGTCGGCTATGAATGGCGGAAGAACACTGTGAAGAATCCGTCGCCGCTCCTCTTCACGCATCTTAAGTGCTTCACGTTCAGATGTAAGTGCAGAACGCACTCTGCTCAACTCTTGCGCCCGCTCTTTCTCATTGTTGTAGACTGCATCTTTTAGCTCGTTACAATCAAGTAGCACGCGATAGGCCTCTTGGTACTTAGCTAACTGATTCAACCGCTCGTGAAGCGAGCGTCCGATGCTCAGTGTAACTCGTGTAAAGGACGAGTCTTTCATCTGCTCGAAGGCATGTTGAAGAATGTCAACCGACTTCATCCGTTCTCCGCAGTCCCAAAGAACTTCTGATATCATTCCATCTACGTCATGCGCTTCGGCGATGGCGCCGATGCTGATGTAGTGAGTCCGAGCTGAGTTCAGTAGATCTAGCGCTTCATCGTGATGTCCTCGATGAACCTTTACAGCTGCAGAGCCGGTTAGAACCCTGCAGAGTCGTCGGCTAGGAAGCTTATTGGAAATCTTACGAAGCAAATCATTGTAAACGTCTTCGGCTGCGTCGAACTGTTCCAGAGTCCTGTGGGCTAACGCCTTGTTTAACAGAATCGAAATACTTCTGCCTTCGTCGTCAGCAAGAAGGCCGCGACCTATAATCTCCTGGTAGATGTCGATGGCTTCTTGCTGCCGGCCAAGTCGTTGCGTTGCCGTTGCTACGTTAACCAGCAGCACATCGGCTCCGCGGGTGTCGCCAGTTCGAACAAGAATCTCGTACGCACCCACATAGCCGGCCAGAGCTTTAATCGGGTCACCGTGCTCTAGGTAGAGTCCTGCCATTTCCGATTGCAGGTTCGCCCTGTCAATCGGCAGCTCAAGTTCAACTGCTATCTCGTAGGCAACTTTGTACGAAGCCAGTGCCTCTACCATCATCCCAATGTTCTGATAGCACATGCCGAGACTCCAGTTAACGGCCATACTCATGTGGCGGTCAACGTGCTGCAGCAAGCCCGTACACTGATGCAGCACGGAGATTGCCTGGTCCGATTTACCAACTGTCGTTAGTATCCTCCATTTGACCAGTGCACACAGAACAGTAATCGTCGTCGACTCACCACGATCAATCCTGCTTACTCTGCCGTCGGATAGGCATGAGTCATCAAGGTAATTGCGTGCTTCAAGTTCGATAATCAGGTGCGCAAGCTCAGCCAGATCTGGGTGTACGGCACCACCCCGCAGGTCGACCCCTGCAAGGCGTTCCGCCGCTGATTGGCCACCACGTGCTAAAACGGCTTCCGTCAGCGAGCGAACGTCTGGAACGACATCGTTCGAACCTTTCTCCGACGAGCGTTTTTCGGGCGATTCGGCAGACATTCGTATCATTGCATTGTTCTAGGGCAATATAACACCACTACAAGGAATGCGGCAGTGCCAACGAGATACCAAACAACAGAAAGTGCGATTGTAAAGCGCGTCGCTATTACATCTAGCGGTCCTACTGGCGTTGCTGTGCCCACACCACTACCCGCCGGCACCAAGATTGTGGCCTATGCCGGTGCCACGGGAGTGAGTAGTCCTGGATCGAATGGAACTCTTCCAGCTTACAGCATCTTTCTGGTTGCAGCGGGCCAAGGTACTCCTCCGTTCCCGTCACACAACTGTGGCTTTTACAGTGAACAGCCACTACCGATTCACACGATTGGTACAGTCGATTTCGAGTAGCGGTTGACGTTCGTACGGTTACAGAAGCTCTAGCCGTACACATGTCTTCAGCTAGCCGTCGCCAGTCCGATTGATTGTGAACCTAGGTCGTCTCGACCGTTCTCGATCCCTCTCTAACCAAAATGTTGTCATTGCCCCCTTGCCCTTCACGTTAATGGTGCCACGCTCTGTTAATGTGAAGTCGTGGTAAGGGGCATCGATGCTCACGTCGTCACCTGCGGCGGCACCCGTCTCGAGTTCGAGTCGGGTAAGAGCATGAGTAAAAGCTTCGCTAACATGGATGCGCCCTGGCTCGCCGGTGCTTTCCATGCGTGAGGCAACGTTTACCGTATCGCCCCATACATCGTACTGCAATCGTTCGGTGCCGATAACGCCGGCGGTGACGGGACCGCAGTGTAAACCTATGCGCACCTGAACCTGCGGGAATCGGTCTGTCATCACTTGAAGTATAGAAAGAGCAGACTGTGCTGCTTGCTGTTCGCCATTCGCAAAAGCAACGGCCATATACGAGTCGCCAATGGTCTTAATCTTCATGACGCCATGCTCATTCATGATCGCATCTATGGCTGTGAATATCTCGCTCAGGAGTCTCACAATGTCGTTGGGATTCATGGTTGAGCTCATGGTGGTAAATCCAACCATGTCCATAAACAACACCGCAGCGTTCTCAAAGGCATCATTTACAGTCTCGCCATGCAGCACTCGATTTGCAATCGACGGTGGCAGCGTGTTGTACAGCAAGGTACGATGCTTGTCTTTTTCGGCTCGCTCAGCGGCAATCCGTTTCTCGGCGTCGATCATCGTCATCTTCTGTGCCGTAAGCTTGCCGTTGATCTCTTCTGTAAGTCGTTGATATTCGTTGTTGTGCTTGATGTAGTCGGCAAAGTCGTTGCGTTGTTCAGCTAGCTCACGGAGCATGAAGTGATACTCTGCTGACTTATCGCGCAATCCAGCGTCCGTAGCAATTGTCATGGCTTCGACGAGGTAGCCATGTGTGGCATCAAGATCCCCCCTGTGCTTGGCAAGCGTAGCGCGGTTGGCTTTGTGTTCGGCGTGTACTACTGGATCGTCCATTCGCATCGAGACTTGGCGATCTAGATGCGCCGCGGCTTCGTCGTATTGGTCTGTGTCAAGGAGTGCCGAGATGAGGTTGCCTGTAACAAGGGCCACGCTTGAACGATTGCCTAGCTGTTCATGCAGCGCGAGCGCGTGACGGTAATGATCAAGAGCGGCACCATGGTCTCCGATCTTACGATATACGTTTCCCATATTCCCGGTGGTGGCAGCCTCGCCCGAGCGGTCGCCTAGTTCCATGGCGACACGTTTCGAACGGCGATAGTGCTCCAATGCCAACAGGTAGTTGCCCGTGTAGGAGTAGATCGTTCCCATGTTACCGGTGACGCGTGCCACCTCGGCCTGATCGCCAAGTTCTTCATACAACGCAAGTGCACGATTCTGATGTTCGAGCGCGGCAGGGTAGTCGCCCGTCTTGGCATAGACAAGAGCAATGTTGCCAATGATGTAGGCAATACCTAGTCGGTAATCCTGCTCTTCGTATCGCTCAAGGGCAAGTCGGTAATGCTCAAGAGCCAGCGGATAGTTGCCAGTCATCGCAGCGGCCTGACCCCGTGAGTTTAGCGCTGCGACGTGCGCATTTGGCGTTTCCAGCGCTTGCATTTCGTCCGCCAAACCCCACAGGGCTTCGGCATTGTTGCGATCGATTGCCGCATTAATGTCTGATCGGATCTCGTCGAACGTCCTCATATCCCATCTAGCCAATAGGTCTTCCATGCACTCACAATAACGTTGGCGACGTTCGATTCGATGAAAAACCCTAGTTCCATCTTTAGGTGTTCAGTGCCCCTTTCAGTCTAGGTGCTGTGCTGAAAGGGGCACCGGTCATCAGGTTGCGTCAAAACTAGCATGGCGCAGGGAATCGTTGTGTGATGTTCCGAGACGGGAGCATCAATAGGACGATTCGGTCGTTGATAGCTAGGCAGTGTGAACGGCTATCGCAACAACAGTGTGCTGCTTGCGTGCCCCGAATTCGTCCGTGCAACAAGCAGGTATGGTCCAGCTGATATGTTGCTGAGGGAGTAGCGTGACTGGTGAATTCCGGGCAAGATACCGCCATCGAACAAACGCTGAATGTGTGCGCCCGTGACGCTGTGCAAGTCGATGGTAACGTTGGCCTCGTTCGTGATGTGAAGTTCAATAGCAACTTCGTCGCCCGACATGGAAGCACGCAGAGAAGGATGCATAGGTAACGATCCTCCTGCCTGTGACGGCTCTAGGACCGAGGTTGATCGCGTGTTGGTGAGCAGTCTTGCCAAGATGTTGCTCCACGACTTGCTGCGATTGCCGTACGGAGCAAAGAGCCATACCTCTGCCGGATTGCTCTCTGACTGAACCGTGCTGATGTAGTCTGCCCATCGGCTGAAGTCGTCAACAGACTGAAACTCAACGGGTCCGTCGCCCGGACGAACTACGTGTTCGGGCGAGAGGTTGAGCAGACTGTCGACAAGGCAAGCGGCAATCCCAGGACTCTCGGATGTGCTAGAAAACAGGTAGGTAAGGACAGTTTGCTTCCGACCATCAATCTCTACGGCGGCAACAGAAGGGTAGGCGATGTTGCTATTCGTGCGAGCGATCGTGCGCGAACCAGTGGTGCGCCACGTGTTGCCATTACGCTGCAGGGTAAGGTACATAACGCCGGCATTGCCCCCAGGTCCGCGGACGCCAAACACGTAATGAAGCGTGTTGCCCAGCCATACGCCACCTGCTCCACGTTGGTCAAAACAACTCAGGATAACAGTCGACTGCGGCTGTGGCGAAAAGCCCGGTGGCCTGAATGATGGAACCGGCGTGACTGCGGAGTTCACCTGTGTGTTGCCATCACGTATCGAGCCGCTAAACTCGTATAGTCGAATAGAGTTTGCCTCGTCGTTGCCAAAGCCATTGGATATCATCAGCATGGCGCTGCCACGGTCGGTATCTATGCGAATGGGAAAGAGTGCATACGGGTCGCCACTCAAACTGAGATACGACCTGAAATCAGACCCTGAAGGAACGGCACCCCTCAGCAAAGGGGCTTTGTTTAGCTGAAGCACTACAGACTGGCGATAGCTAAACGAATCATCGAACAGATTCGCAGAAAGAAACACGTCGCTTGACGTAATGGCGACTGCCGGAAAATCAAACCACGTACGTGCAGAAAGAGGAGGAGAGAATGCGGGCTGCACTTGGTACAGTGTCCACACACCGAGAGGATCTTCGGTATTCGAAACTGCGATAATGATCTGCGATGTCGAAGACCTGCCCTCGCACGTCATTGCAGTTACGATGAAGCGCTGTGACTCGCGGTCGAATACAACCCGGGGATCGCAAAAGAAGCGACTGAGGATTTGGCCGTTGACAGCATTCGAAAGAAATCCATCGAGACCTCTGCGAAACAGCACCGTTCCAGTCGTGTCAACGACGAAGATCTGGCTATTAATAGCACAAACGATTACTCCACCCGATCCCATCGCCATCGCATTGTCAGAAGGATTGATCGTACTGGGTGCTATGTCGATTGACGCCATAGTTGACAGTCGCAGTGGACCGTTCGTTGGAATCTGTTGTGCAACGTCAGCATGCGTTGTATGCTCGGCGCTCCACGTGGCAAAACGAGAGCGAAGACTGGATGGTTGCTCGTGCGAAAACGGAAGGAGCGTGGGCTCGTCATGGAAGATCCTGCCATGGTCAATCATCGGTACGGTTCCCAATCGCATGAGACGGAACGTATCATCGGCGATGATGGACTGTGTAGCGAGGAACAGTGCAGCTAGCTGAACAGCATACCTGATGCGAAAACTAAACCACGAGGTGTGCATAACTGATGAACATTGGTTGGAACGATAAACAACAACCAGACGGAGCGTCTATGGTTGGGGTAAATCCTGAACTGTCAACGTAGTCGCGTAGCATCTTAAGTGTGTAATCGTAGCATTGGTATGTAGTCAACAATCTGTTCGTATGCTCTCGATCCAGCCGACCTGTCGCCTCCACTGTAGTTCGCGTTCGTTGAACGACTCCCACTCGTCACGCGTTGGCGTTGGAGCACTTGCGAACGTAGCCAAATGTTCGCTGCTGGAGCTAAGGTTCATCATGTGCCGACGCGCGTCAAGTTCGTCGGGAGCCTCTACTTCGTAGAGTTCAGGGCCATCTGGGGTAATGCGTATCTGCGTCCCAAAGATCTGGGGCTTCCCTTCAAACACGAGGATTCGATCGACCATATAGGCGTACTGCCAAGATGGTATCAGCCCTGATGTTGATGCCTTGTGAATAAGCTCGCAGCACCTACGCATGAAGCTGGGATCTCCGATAGCATGCTGTGCCATTACCCAAGCTGCATACGCACCATCATCTCCAACGAGGTCGACCGTTGGCCATCCATGCTGGTCGATAATGTCAAGCAATATGCTTGCATTCTTGCGGTGTACAAGCTCCATATCTGGGTGGTAACCGCCATGCAACAGGCCTTGCGCTTCAAGGCGTCGTCGCATATCTTCGTCGCGCTGGATGCCGGTCAGCAGCTGTAATCGTATGGTTGCCTTAAGCTCTGAAGTCATGAACGAATGGGGCTAGGTCTGCCTACTCCTGCAGGCATCTGGTAAACAGCAAGATAGCACGTCCGCTAAGAAGTGCGATTCTCCTGTCAACCCTAGCTATCTTGCTACTTGCCTAGCATATTTCGCAACCAAACCGCTCCGACAACAATGTTCTTCTTACATGCCCTTGTATTTGCTATCCTTGCCACGTTCAGTGTAAGGGGCAATGACGTTGTTGAGAGACTTGGTGTTCCAGGGCCTCTGAGATATAGCGCAACGTCGTTCGAGCTGAAGTGGACGCATAAGCCGGCCGACAACTATTTCGTTCAGGAATATGTTCCGCCCGGAGAAAGCCTTGATGAGTACTTAGTTCACTAGGCAGTGTTCGGGAGGAGCGCATCAAGGAGATGATTGGCGTGACGTTGCCACCGATCGCAATCGCAAAGTAGATGCTTCGTTAGAAAGGATTACGAACGCTGGCGCCAGCTTAGTAAAGCGCGGTCGTTCACGAACGACTCGAGAACGCGACACGTCTTGATCAGACATATCACAATGAAACCGCTGGCGAGCCGTGGATGGCCGCTGAGTACATCGGGAGGGTGGATGTTTAGAAAATTTTGGCTCGAGATCGTAGCTGGCGTCAGCATGCTGGCATGTATCGGTGGCTGTGGCAATGACAACTCTGTAAGTCTTGACGACGGTCCAAGTCAGTCAACGCTCCATGCTACGCGCGAGGTTGCGCAGATTGCGTCGCATGGCTTAACCGTGCGAATTGTCGAGAGCGACAGTACGCACGCTACTGCTGGAAGCAGTGGGCGCCGTGAGTACTTTGCTTCGGCTATCCTTCGTGCGCCGTTCGGCGTGCGCTATAGCTACGATGGCACTGTGAATGTGGCCGTCAATGGCAGAAACTATGCCATTAGACTCAACCTGGTCATGCCTGGCGATG
>JALHPC010000008.1:1941-20957 GCA_022842685.1 Candidatus Kapaibacterium sp. | reverse complement strand
GCGTTTAAAGTTGAGCTAGGCAGTTCTACAGCTCCTGTTGCTGTTAACGACATTCGGTTGGCAATTGACACGTGTTTCCAGTTCACGGGTAGTCTTATCGAGGACTTCGACTATTTGTCAACCAAGGGTTCTCCATGGGCTGTGTTTTCGAAGCGTGGTCTTCGAGAGACGGAAAGCGCATCGAGCGGTTCTTCGCTTCCGCTGGGGCGGTGGCAAACCGATTCCGGCATACGCTACTATGCCCTACTTCGAGAGTATGTTGCCGATGGAGAACGGCGTCCGATAATCTATCGCTTTGCAGATAGTATTGTGGCAGTTCCTGGCCTTACCTTGGATGGCAAGACAATGCCGGTAATCATCGAGTATACGTACCGTAGCAAGATTGTCGTGAACGATGTGGCACCCGCTGTGTTCTACCCCACGTTCTTAGTGAATATTGCACTAAAGTCGTACAAAGGGAACCGCGTTGGCCAGGGCGATACTACGTCTGTCACTGGCAATCTTGGATTCGACCAAGGGGGGATTGGGCTTGGGCAACGTGTCGGAGTTCTCACATACCGTCGCGAGCGTTTTGCCCCGCCAAGTGGTTGGAATTCTTCTAACTCGTTGTTCTCGCATGTTGTTGCCATCGGAGTTGACCCGGGGACCAGCGCTACGCCTTTGCCCGTCGAGGTCTTCATGAATATTCATCATGTGCCCAAAGCCCCTTAAACGAAAACCATGAGCCTGCCTAGATGGATTGTAGCGCTGCATTTGGTGCTAATCGTAAGCGCTTGTGCGGGTTCTGCCGAGGACAGGGCGGCCCTACACAGTAACAACCCTGTTGTTGAAGTAGGTGACTTCGTACGTGAGGTAGGCAATAACGTCATGGTCGTGTTTCAGGATCGACGCAACAACCTCTGGATGGGCAGTTGGACGAATGGGCTTTACGTCTTTGATGGTGATAGCATACGCCACATCACAGAGAAGCACGGATTGACGAGCAATCGTATCGAAGAAATCAAGGAAGACTCGGCCGGTACGGTGTTTGTAAATACATCGAAGGGTCTCCATCGGGTCGTGAATGGTAGGCTTGAACTGTTAACACTCGATACATTTGGTATTGGAGTGTGGCGCTTACAGTCGCAAGATCTGTGGTTCAAACACGGAGGCCGCGAAGGACACCTGCTTCGATTTGACGGGAAGACGCTGTATTCGCTGCGGTTGCCACGTGCGGGGCTACCTGCGGACCTCGTGAAGAAGCACTGGGTTGCTGCAGACCCTTACGGAGTGTACACCATCTACAAGGACTCGCGTAATTGCTGGTGGTTTGGAACCGCTTGCCTAGGCGTGTGCCGGCTGGACAGCACAGGAGTTTGGTGGATTCATGAACCTGATTTGACAGAACTGCACGATGGTCCCGCGAATGGAATTCGTTCAATCGTTGAAGACCGTAATGGTAAGTTCTGGTTTACTACAGAGTTCATCTATTCTATACCATCAAGTCCAGATCAAACCAATGCACACTCGAATGTCGTGCGAACGATCACACAGCCAAAGCATACCTACGCCAAGGAAAGGGGCATCGGCCCACTGCGAGGAGCGTCGTTTCCTCAGACGATGGAGTACTTGTCGTCGGCACGTGGGCCCGACGGTTCACTCTGGTTTGCTACGTATCGTGATGGCGTGTTTCGCTACGACGGAACGTCGGTGAAGCGATACCCGATACAGTGGAATGGCCAGGACGTCAGCGCCTTCTGCGTTTATATCAATCGTCAGGGAGTGCCACTTGTTGGCACGCATGAGCATGGTATCTACCAGCTCAAAGACGGCGTGTTTCAGCGAATTCTCACATTGTGACGGGGCATAGTAGCGTCAGTTCCATCATGGTCGCTCATCTTGACGGATGCTGCGAGGCTTCTGTCGCACGACGTGCGTCATTGGTTGCGCGGGTCTGCGGTCGCAGGTGTTGAGTAACGCGTCTACACTATTTACTATCGAATAACTTCGACGTGACCAGTAGTTGCCGCCCTCCGCTGACTTGAGATCCGACCAAGACATCGTCTGAAGCGCTATTTAGACAGAGTTAGCGCAATCAGTTCGATAGAACGTGCTGAGTTGTTTGCTCGTCTCTTGCAGTGCTTCGTTTCGTTGCTGCGTTGGTCATTGCTTCGATCAAGACGGGTGATTCGCTACTTCGCTATGAGCACATAATTCGCTTTTGATATGAGAATCCAGATAGATTGGGTCCGCGTGCTTGCGACAGCAGCGCTTCTTGCCATCGTTGTATGCGCGATACTGGCCCCTTATTATAATTCAGCTGTTCAGAGAGTCCTTCAGACAGCGGATTGGAGAAGTGCCGATACCGAATCTGCAACACAAGATTGGCCAGTTAGAATTCCTGTATGCCGAAGTGGTATGTGGGGCTACATCGATACGGCAGGCCGTCTTGTCATTGATCATCGGTTTAGAACGGCCGGGCAATTCAGGTGCGGATTAGCTCCGGTGAGAATTGGGGCATACTTCGGCTATGTGCGACCAGACGGTTCGCTTGCAATTGACCCAATTTATGATCTCGCAGATGAGTTCATTGAGGGGCGAGCCATTGTGTATCAGAACGGTCGCGCTTATGCTATAGACACAAGCGGTCATGTGGTCATTGGTGGAGGAGGCGAGCGAATTGACTACATGAGTCGATTTCGGTTGGGCTTCTCGTTGTGTAAGATGGCTTCTAGTCTGTGTGTCGTAAATAGAACTGGTGAAATATTGGCATATGCCGAGAATGTTGAAGTATTGGATTCGTCGCGCCTACTCATTTGGCGCGGGCTAATGAACGAAGAGAATGGTCGCAGTGTAAGGCTTGCGACATCTAATGGAGACACATTGGCGACCTTCCACAATGTAACTGGCCTTGGAGTTCGCCCGGGTTCGCCGGTGTTTTCGTTGTTCGGTTTGTCCAAGACTGGGGTGCGGCAAGCACGCATATATGATAGAGACGGTACGTTGTTGGATGCGGCTTCTGAGCTATATGGACTGCGTGGGCTTGCTGAATATGGTGTTGGTTCTACTAGGACGCATCATCTGCAGGATGTCATTCATTATCGATCGGCAGACGACCAGTGGCAAGGCGTACTTTCGACTAGTCGTTACTATCAGCCGGTTGTTCAGTCTAGGCTTGATGGCTTGTCTAGGAAGGAGGATGTCATTGTTTGTACTCCAAGATCTGTGGTTACGCTTGAGGTGCGTGAGTGGTATCCTGATATTCTTCGCTTCTATGCAAGAATGGGGAAGCAATGTCGATTGAGAGACACTGTGCTCGCAGATGAGATCGTTGGAACATCGCAGGACCACATCAGTGCTATATGGAGGGGTAGAATGCAAGTTCATAGTTCAGATAGGCCGTTGCTTTGGGATAGCCAGGACTTGGCATTAATGAACGATAGAACTGATATTGCACATCGAGATGCACTTCTGTCAGAACGAGAACAAATGTCCGGGATTGTCTCCGGAGTACAGAGTGTTCGTTACCTTCCAAGTGACGTTCTACCGCATCTCAATAGTCGGCATGCTATCTGGGGGCTGCCACAATTCTTCTGGGTGATGCCCAGCAGAAGTCAAGACTCGATTGTTGCTTACTTAGTAAACATGAGCGACACTTCGGTTGCTTTGTTTGGCAATCGCGAGAACCTGACAATGTTTATGCAGGCGCGGGCTGAATATAGTCCGAGATGGCATACGGTGGAGTACCCGAAGTCATATCCGTGTGGATTAGGTCATTGGAGCGTTGTGATTCCATCAAAGTCGTACCTTAGATTGGCCGCACTTTCGTACAAGGGGCATAAAACCTATCGTGTTCGCTACAGATTCGAAGCCGGCATTGGCGACGGCACTAGTTCCCAAGTAGACTACTTCAGCAGTCCTGAGTTCGAGGCATCGCTCAATCCTGCTCAGCTCTACCACAATTTGCGCCCGACTCCTTGGAACGAAGACTAAGCGATGGAAGTTAGACTTGCCAGGCGGACTGGCTGGTTATAGAGTGGCTCTGATGTAACCTAGAGTTGGACCACAGTGCCTTGTCGGTAGAGTATTCACGATGCCACAAAGCCTCTCTATTAGGAACCGGCGCAACTCGCGACGTCCTCAATGGAAGCAGCCTATGTCGGTGGATT
Source organism: Candidatus Kapaibacterium sp. (assembly GCA_022842685.1). Taxonomy (GTDB): domain Bacteria; phylum Bacteroidota; class Ignavibacteria; order Kapaibacteriales; family Kapaibacteriaceae; genus JALHPC01. The sequence goes on along the minus strand of JALHPC010000008.1, from coordinate 16,809 downwards.
CGATCGGATATTTGTGCCAAAACACCACCGCGGTCATTCTACCATCGTAGCAATAAAGCACGTCTCGCTGTTAAACGCAAACGATCGTGACAGATCGAGCAACGAGAGATCACCAATTCGGTAGGAGCCCGAGCTTGTTCTGTGGTCGACGTGAACATCGCTGAACGGAAGTTCGTTGAGGAGTTCTTTAGGGCCGCGAACAAAGACTCGGACAGGATTCCCGATATTGAATACTGGTGCGTCTGCCTGCTGGAGCTTCTTGTACTCGTACCGATACGAATACCGAAGAGCCGAAATGTCGCTCAGCACCGCCGAGGCAGTTGGATGAGCGCCTGCCCCCTTGCCTACGAGAAGCTGGTCGTCGGAGAACGCACCATGAAGGCGAATTGCATTCATCTCGTTGTTGATGTTCGCCAGTGAATCCGAGTTTGGTATCAATGCAGGAAGGACGGAAGCAGAAAAACCGTTGCCGTGCAAGAGAACACGGCTAAGGAGCTTTACGGTGCATCCCAACGACCGTGCTGCTGCAATGTCGAACGGTGTTATGTGGCTAATGCCGCGCCGGACAATCTGGCGGGGATCTAGAACGGAGCCCATGCTGTGGGCGGCAATGATGAGAGTCTTGTACGTAGCATCCCAACCGTCAACGTCAAGCGAAGGATTGCTCTCGGCAAAGCCCTTTGCCTGTGCCTCTGCGAGTGCGTGGGCGTATCCACGCTCCGGATTCTCCATCAACTGCGTAAAGATGTAGTTTGTGGTTCCATTTACGATTCCCTCGACACCGCTTAGAAGGTCGTTGTCGTAGTACTCTTCGAGATTGCGAATAATCGGAATCGAGCCACCAGTTGAGGCCTCGTATAGCAGAGGCATTCCAGTGGAGGTTTGAAGATCAAGCAACTCGCGAAATCGGGTAGCCACCATTTTCTTGTTGGCCGTTACTACGGCCTTGCCTTGCCGCATCGCCTTGGATACGATGTCAAAGGCCGCATCGGCATCGTCAATCAGCTCGACAACGACATTGATCTCTGGGTCGTTCAGAATGTCGTCTTTGTCGTACGTGAAGTAATCCTGAGAAAGTGGTCGTGATTTCTTGCGGTCTTTAACGCAGATGCGTGCTATCGACGAGCGAAGTCCATTGGTGCGGTGCAGTACATCCCAAAGGCCCTGACCAATGCAGCCAAAGCCAAATAGTCCTAGGTTGAGGTTCATAGTTGAGGTGTCGAAATATTACGAGATTGATGTTAGAGGCCGCGTTAATAATTGACGTTTGAGAACTGCGGCAAGCTGTTCTTGATCTGCAAGGAAGGCATCGTGTCCAACGGTGCTTTGCATCTCGCAGTAGTCTGCGTCGGACACGCGTTTCGCTATGCGCCGTTGCTCGAAGTTGGGCATGAGTACGTCTTGGTCGATACCCACAACGATGGTCCGCGCTGTAATCCGTTCTAGTGCTCGTGCAACGCCACCCATTGAACGGCCAACGTTGTGACTATCCATGGTTTTCGTTAGCATGTAATACGTCATTGGATCGAAGCGGGCGGTGAGCTTTTCTCCTTGATAACGCTGATACGAGTCGGCCGAAAACGCAGCAATGTGATCATCTGCAACAGGTTGTTTGCCTTCATAGTCGTGATAGGTACGATAGGAGATCATTCCCATAGCGCGAGCAGCTGCAAGGCCCCGATGGCCAGCATTTGGCTCTTCTGTACCAAACGTCACATCGGCTTCAATGGCCATTCTCTGTGCTGCTCGTATTGCTATACCCCATGCGGATGCCTTGGCATTGGCGGCTATGCAAACGAGATTGGCGAATCGCTGTGGGCGAAGCACATTCCACATAAGTGCGATTTGTCCACCCATGCTTCCTCCGATAACTGTCGTGACCATGCCTATGTTCAGTTTGTCGAGGAGTTCTTCATAGATGTTGGCTACGTCTTGCGTTGTTATTACAAGGGTCTTCGTTGCCAGTTCTTCGAAACGTATGCGCGGGCAAAGCACAACGTTCGTTGTTGTATCAATGACGCAACCGGGCCCAACAATACCAGACCACCACTCGACTGCATTGGTAGTGCCTGTAAGGGCTGGAATAACAACGGCAACACCGTCGCGCTGTGCGTTGTCGGTGCCCCATGTCATATAGTCGATGACGACAGAATTGAGGACCGTGCCAGACTCGAGTTTGACGTTATAGATGGATACTGTGTGATGCTTGGACATAGGCAGCTACAGGGGGGGCAAAAAAGAAAAGCGCCGGTTACTGGGGAGTAAGCGGCGCTGTAGATGGCATGTATGTATGACAATCCTACCGGCGCAACGCTCCGTGACACATCATGCACATCATCATGCTATGGCGGGTAGAATTCATGGCCGCAAAGATACACAGAATGGTAGAATGTCAGCGTGGTACATGCGTAACGTTGGTGTGAAGCAGGCACAGAACATGAGCGTTGCGATCTTTGCACTATCATGAATCACACCGATACCGTACGTACGCAGACACCTCGCACCAGTCAGCGAGAGCACAGCACACCCATCTTTCCCACTTCGTCGTTTGTGTTCGACGATGCCGAACACATGCGGGCAATGTTTGCCGACGAACAAGAGGGCAACATCTACTCCAGATTTACCAATCCTACTGTAGCAGAGTTTGTCCAGAAAGTCGCGGCTATGGAAGGGGCAGCGGCTGGTGTAGCAACAACAACTGGCATGGCCGCCGGCTTTGCTAGCATTATGGCTTTGCTGCGCAGTGGCGACCACATTGTTAGCTCGCGGGCTTTGTTTGGTAGTACCGTCGCCTTGCTTAATCAGTATCTGCCAAGGTGGGGGATTACGTGCACGTATGTGGACATTGCCGACATTGACCAATGGACGAATGCTATCCAGCCAAACACAAAGATGCTGCTTGTGGAGACGCCTTCGAATCCTGGTTTAGATCTGGCCGATCTTGCGGCACTTGGGGCACTGGCTAACAGTCGCGGGCTGATCTTGAATGTCGACAACACCTTTGCCACGCCCATGCTCCAGCGTCCCCTAGATCTGGGGGCCCACTTAGTTTGGCACAGTGCTACCAAGTGGTTCGACGGCCAAGGTCGAACAATGGGTGGCGTTGTCGTCGGACAAGAAGATCTCATCAAGCAAGTGTATCAGTACTGTCGTAACACTGGCCCGTCGCTTTCACCCTTCAATGCCTGGGTACTTAGCAAGAGTTTGGAAACGCTTCATGTGCGCATGGAGAGGCACTCTGTACATGCGCTTACACTGGCTACGGCAATCGAAGCCCATTCGGCAGTCGAGTTCGTGAGATATCCGTTTCTGCCGTCTCATCATCAATACGATCTTGCAAGGCAGCAGATGTCGGCAGGCGGTGGTATCGTTGCCATGTGCGTGCGGGGCGGATACGATGCTGCGACGCAGTTCATGGACAAACTAACGTTGTTTACGATTACGGCTAACGTTGGCGACACAAGAAGTATCGTAACGCATCCGGCGTCATCGACGCATGCAAAGCTCACCGAGGCCGACAGGCAGGCAGTGGGAATATCGCAGGGTTTAGTGCGGCTTAGCGTAGGGCTAGAGAATGTTGAAGACTTGGTGCGCGATGTGATGGAAGCGCTTGGGTAGTGGCGATCTATGGCGGCTACGCCTAGCGCCTGGCTGAGTTCGCCAAGCACATGGGCTGGCACAGGCATCAGCGCTCTATAAGCAGCTTGCTAACGTGTTGGCGCTTGGTTGTTGAAACATGAACGAGGTAGGCACCAGCCGAAAGTGCTGATACGTCAAGTCGAATAAGAATAGCAGTGCCGTGATTAGGAACGTTTGATGCGACGTTCAGAGTCCTTCCAATGACGTCTGTCACGACTACAGCCGTGATCGATTCGTCGGTGTCTAGGTCAACGTGCACGTCGCACACCGTTGATGCCGGTAGCGGCATAACAACGAGGTTGTGCTGAACATCAGTCATGGTAGTAGTAAGCGCCGGTAGAAAGGACCCGCGTGATCTGCGTGAAAGACTTGCCTGTTCTGTTGTTGTGCAGACTCGATTAATCTGGTCTTCGCTGGCCTGCTGTACAGCAGCGCAATCTGTTTGCAACACAAGTTGGTTGGTGAGCACGGTTGTTGCGCCAAACAACAACCAATCTTGTGTTGTTCTTATGCTGTCGAGTGTGCTTCGTGTATGAAGCAACGGTGCGAGAGCAATCCCCACAGAGCTAATCTCGTACGGACCCAAAGCGGAAAAGCTGAGCGAATATGCCTCACTATTTGCGCAGCTAGCGTCGATCTCGTTGGTAATGTACATGGAATCCGATACTCTCCGTAGCCCATGCAATGGTGTAACGTTGCCCCTTATCGTAATAAGATATGCCAGCTTGTTGCTTATCTGCGGACGACGCTGAAAGACATAAGGATTTACTGATTGCAGGAGAGGTTCTTGTAATGCAATCGAAACGGACACACTGGGCGAGTTGCTTCCACTCTGAAGCAAGGAAGTGGACGATAGCTGTACTTGAGGGGTCTTTAGCAAGGTCCATGTACCTAAGGGCGCATCGTACATGGGTACCCAATCAGACAAATCGGGACGATGCTGCCGTCCTGTCGAGTCAGTACCTGGAATGTATAAAATGATGTCGCTTAACGAGAACTCTCCAGTCTGCTTCGTACCAGGAACACCATCAACTACAATGTCAGTAACGCGATACAACCGTGGTGAGAGGACGAGGCGATCCTGGTCGAGCTTGCAAGGACATGGATTGTAGTACACCGCAAAATCATCGGCTATCCACGTGTGCATATATTCTGGTTTCGTTCGACGGAGCGCTCGATGAGCCGAAATCGAAAGGCGAGTGTATAGGTTGGAATCAACCGCATCACGGCGAAGTGGATCTAGCACAACGACGGATGTTGTATAGTGTCTCGTTTGAATATTCCACAAATAATGAGTTGCTGGAATAACGTCTGTGTAATACATCATTGGGCGTAGGGTGCCCGAATACTTGTTGTAGAACAGATAGAGCGGAATGGTGGTAGAAACTCGACTGAGAGTACCATACACATCGTAGCCGTAGTCTGCTCGCAGGAGTTCCCAGCCGCTATCAGGAGACATTTGTAGGTCGTGAAACAGCGCCGAGGCTGCAGGTGTTGTTGAATCAGGGCGTGGGGCTGGAATAGAGTAGACAATTCCGCGGCTTGGTCCAAACGTCTCAAGAAACACTGGCCATTGTGGTTCGCGCCAATCAAACTCCTGCTTGGGTAGGGGGCTACGACGTACTGGCCGGTCTGGATGCGTGGTGTATGGTACGCCAGGAACTGCGCACGGATCCTCCTGAGCGGTGGCGTATGAGTCCACTAGCCAAAGAACAACAAAGCACATGCATCGTGCGAGATTCTGGAAGTTCATTGCATGGTGTGCGCGGGGTGGGGCGTAAAGATACACGCGTGTCGCCTAAACCCCAAGCATCGAAATGGGAACAACGTGAATGCCATCGGCTCGTGTATATGCAGCACCGGTACTTGTGACGACAATTAACACTAGGGGTTGACCGCTACGGTCTGCGTCGATGTTGCTCGCAAACTTCAGGAGTGTCTTGGCCGCTGCATTAATCGAAGAGGGATTACATTAGATCTCGACTGCGGCCCACGTTTGGCTAGTATTGGAAGTCGGGACGTCTAACTCAGGAGAATATGGCGTCTAACTCAGGAAAATATGGCGCATCCCCCTCATCCCACCCACACCAGCGCTTCGGGTGGTAAGGGGCAACCGGCTGAGTGGGCTACGCCCAGAACCTCGCGGAGCGAGGCTATAACTGCGTCGAGAATCATTGCCTCGAGTGCTGCACAATTGTCCGCCTTTTCTGCCTCGGCAAGGGCATCAATGTAGTGGGATCGATGCTCGTTGCGTATTACAGCCATCGGATAACCGGAACGGATGAGGGCTAGGTTGAGAAGGAGTCTGCCAACACGGCCGTTACCGTCCCTAAACGGATGAATGGTAACAAATCGAAGGTGCGCTTCGCTAGCCCACAATATCGGGTGAAGATCTGTTGCGCTATTCCACCACGCAACGTAGTCTTGCATGAGCGATGGTACGTGCAGGGAGTCAGGATATCGATATTCGGTACCTGCAGCCATCACATTCAGGGTTCGGTATGCCCCGCCATCGGCAGGCTCTTGTCCCCTCATAACAAGGCTGTGCAGCTCGCGAATACTGCGCTCACTGATTGCTTCTGAGTTGTTGGCCAAACTCATGACAAACTCCAAGGCATCGCGATGGCCAACAACCTCTAAATGCTCTCGCAGCGAATGACCTGCAATGGTCATGCCTTTTTCAATCACTATCTGCGTTTCACTTTGCGATAGCGTGTTACCCTCGATGGCTGTTGAGTGATGCGTAAGGCGAACACTAAACCGCTCGTGGAGTTCGCGAAGCACAAGGGCTGGCAATGGCCGACAATCGTCCAGCCAGCCCTTGGCTGTTGTTGCTTGGATAAGACGTGATTGAACGTCCATCGGAGTGTTATCTGCCGGCAATCAGATTCAACGCACTGCCGGCACGGAACCAGCCAAGTTGCTGCGCATTGAACGAATGCTTGAGCGTGATAACGTCCTGCGTGCCGTCGGCATGGTCCACCGTTACGTCGATGGTTTGCCCCGGAGTTAGCTGTTCGATGTCGATGCTTATGCGGTCGTCTTCCCGAATCTTGTCGTAGTCGGCCGGATTGGCAAACGTCAGTGGCAGCATGCCTTGCTTCTTGAGGTTGGTTTCGTGAATGCGCGCAAAGCTTTTAACGATGATGGCCTTGCCGCCCAAGAAGCGTGGTTCCATGGCTGCATGCTCGCGCGAGCTGCCCTCGCCATAGTTTTCGTCGCCAACCACTACCCAAGAAATGCCACGCGCCTTGTAGTCGCGGGCCGTAGCCGGTACTTCGGCATAATCACCTGTAAACGTGTTCTTGATGGTGTTGGCCATGTCGTTCACGTAGTTGATGGCGCCAATGAACATGTTGTTCGAAATGTTGTCCAAATGTCCACGGAATCGCAGCCATGGTCCAGCCATGCTGATGTGGTCCGTCGTACACTTGCCTTTCACCTTTAGCAGCAACGGCATCTTGATGTACTCATCGGCCTTTGGAGCTGCAAACGGCTCGAGTGCCTGCAGGCGGTTGCTCGATGGGTCGATGGCAACAGCAACTGCCGAACCGTCCTCGGCTGGAGCAATAAACCCATCGGCATCGGGCACAAAACCGCCATCGGGCAACTCGCTGCCAACAGGTGGCTGCAAGAGCACGCCGTCGATGGGCTCTTTCACAAAGTTGTGCGTCAGCTTGCCCGCCAAAACAAAACCGGCAACGGTTTCGGGTGATGCAACAAAGGCATGTGTTTCTTTAATGCCATCATTGCGACCGGTGAAGTTCCGGTTGAACGAAGTGATAATGGAGTTCTTGTCGCCTGCCTGAACATCATGGCGCTTCCACTGTCCAATACATGGTCCGCATGCATTGGCCAATACCTGACCACCAATGGCTTCGAGTTTGGCAAGAATACCATCGCGCTCGATGGTTGCGCGCACTTGTTCGGAGCCCGGCGTAATGGTGAATTCGCTCTTGGCTTTTAGTCCACGTGCTGCGGCTTGCTCGGCAATGGCGGCAACACGACTCATGTCTTCGTACGACGAGTTCGTGCACGAGCCAATAAGTCCTACGCGCAGCTCCTCAGGCCAGTTGTTGTCCTTTACGGCCTGAACAAATTCACCCAATTCCATTGCACGGTCGGGCGTGAACGGACCGTTGATATGTGGCTCCAGTGCGTTCAAGTCGATGTGAATCACTTGGTCGTAATACGCCTCAGGGTTTGTCTCGACTTCGGCATCGGCTCGTAGATGTTCGGCTACGCCGTTCGCTAGGTCGGCAACGTCGTTACGATCGGTCGAGCGCAAATAACGCTCCATCGACGCATCGTAGGGGAAGATCGACGTAGTTGCGCCAATTTCCGCTCCCATATTGCAAATCGTACCCTTGCCCGTGGCCGAGAACGACGCAGTGCCTTCGCCAAAGTACTCCACGATAGCACCTGTGCCACCCTTCACCGTAAGGATGCCGGCGAGCTTCAGGATTACATCCTTGGGCGACGTCCAACCATTCATGGTACCTGTAAGCTTAACGCCAATAAGTTTTGGCATTTGCAATTCCCACGGCATGCCAGCCATAACGTCCACGGCATCGGCGCCGCCAACACCAATGGCTACCATGCCAAGACCGCCTGCGTTGGGCGTGTGCGAGTCGGTGCCAATCATCATGCCGCCGGGGAAGGCGTAGTTTTCCAACACAACTTGGTGAATGATGCCTGCACCTGGTTTCCAGAAGCCAATGCCGTACTTCTTGGAAACGGATGCCAAGAAGTCGAAGACTTCTTTGTTTTCTGTCAACGACGTCGATAAGTCTTGCGATGCCCCATGCTCAGCACGGATAAGGTGATCGCAATGGACGGTAGAGGGTACGGCTACTTGTGGGATGCCGGCACTCATAAACTGCAGCAGGGCCATCTGTGCTGTGGCATCCTGCATTGCCACGCGATCGGGGTTAAAATCTACATAGGCCTTGCCGCGCTCATGTGCTGTAGCTGGCATCTCGGTCATGTGCGAATACAGCACCTTCTCGGCAAGGGTTAAGGGGCGCTGCAGAACGCTGCGCGCAGCGGCGATGCGGTTGGCAAGGTTGGTATAAACCTTGTTAATCATCGAGATGTCTTGTGTAGGCATAGAATCGAAAGAATAATGAGTTGGCATTGAATGGATCTAATCTAGAGACGGTGTGCTTAGTAGGTGCCCTTAAGATACGTAACGTTCGGTAAGCCTTCGAAATCACGATCCTGGGTAAGAAGGGTTGCTCCATGAGCAAGCGTGCTTGCATAGACAATCGCATCAGCCATAGCGAGTTTGCGCTCATTGCGAATCTGTGCCGCGGCAACAGCGCGGCTGGCCGACAGATCGTCCACCACTTGTTCGCGCATGTTAGCGACGGCAACTTTTACTAGGTCTTCGCCAATACGACGCTCAATTGCCAGCGAAACCTCATAAATACAAATGCTTGGTACTATTACGGCTCGTTTGCGAAGATGGTCGATGACGAGTTTTCGAACCTTGGCGTTCCCTAAATAGAACTCTACCCACATCGAGGAATCCATAACGATTGGCGTTTCCATCAATCGTATTCCTCCTTCTCGCGATCGATGCGCAGGTCGTGACCCTTGAAGATGCCAAATGCCTCGTCGGGGTCGAGGACAGGTACTAACACATATGCACCTCTCCACTCCATAAACATCACGCGTTGCCCTGGCTTAATCTTCATCGCTTCCCGTACTTCTTGCGGGATCACAATTTGATACTTTGGCGATACTGTTACCGTTGTACTCATGGTCTGCTATCCGCGTGTCGGTGTTGCACAAAACGGTTGTGGGCCGTGCTATTGGATGACAACTAGCTATCGAACGAATATCGTCCTACGATATTGCTATCGATACAAATATCGTAAAACTGAGTGAAAAAGCTACAACGCTGGCAACGTTACCGTAAAGCGAGCCCCCTTGCCAGCTATTGATTCCAGCTCGATGGTGCCCTTAAGGGCGTTCACGTAGTTCTTGGTGATGCTAAGGCCCAGGCCAGTAGAGAGCTCGCCACCGGTTGGCTTTGCGCTGTGCGGCGTAAACGAAGCGTACAGGTGTTGTTTGTCGTCGTCGGTGAAGCCAGGACCAGAGTCTGCAACAGTAAGGCAGATACCTCCGTTGATGGTCTGCAGGGTAACGGTAACGGTTCCACCTTGAGGGGTGAACTTCACGGCATTCGACACAAGGTGTTCGGCTATGGTTTGTACGCCACGTGGATCGGTATGGCACATAGCGATGGAACCGGTTCGCTCGTAGGTCAAGGTGATGTTCTTGGCCCGAGCACGTTCTTGATAGTCCATGGCAACAATTTGCACGACCATGCTGGGGTCAAGGTGGGTAGGAAAGACAGAGATGCCGGTATTCTCGATGGCATTCAGGTGAAGTAGGTTATCGAGTACGGCCTTCACATGTGATGCGCTTGTTGCGATGTTGTGCAGGTGGGTAATGGCTTCGCTCGCTGCAAGTTTGTCGCCACGTTTGATGCCATGGGCCGCCGTTTTGAGGATATCGGCAATGGGATGCTGAAGGTCTTCGCCGGCAAGGGCCAGCACGCGAGCTTTGTCTTTGTTGAGCTTCGTGATAATCTTGTTCTGCTCTACTATCGATCGGTTGGAGTCTTCGAGTTCCGAACTCTTGCGTTGTAGCTCGGACGTACGCAGCTTGACCGTGGCCTCGAGCTCTTCGTTGTAGCGGGCAAGATGCTCCATCAGGCGAACATTATCCCTACGCAGGCGGAACATCTCGACGGCAGCGTCGAGAACCATCTTCAGGTCTTGCTGCTCCCATGGTTTGGTGACGTATCGATACACTTGGCCGCGGTTGATGGCATCGATGATGGCCTCGATGTCGGCGAACCCTGTAAGGACAATGCGGATTGGGTCGGGATGTCGCTGACGAATACGCTCAAGAAATTCGACGCCTGTGACGTCGGGCATGCGCTGGTCGGTGACGACCACTTCAATGGGGTGCTCGCCGAGCAATGCCTCGCCTGCAGCAGCGTTGATTGCAGTATGCACCACGAAGTCGCGACGAAACGAAGCACGAAAGGCCGTAAGGTTGTGTTCTTCGTCGTCGACGTACAGGATATGAGCGAGATCGGTTGACATGTTGCGTAGTTGTGTTAGTGTGTTCGTGTACTCGCCGAATGAACGATGGGGAGTTGAATGGTAAAAACGGCACCGTTGTTATTCGACGCTTCGATGCGCCCGTGGTGGCGATCAATAATGCCGTAGCTGATGGAAAGACCGAGGCCCGTACCCTTGCCTACATCCTTTGTGGTGAAAAAGGGCTCGAACAATCGTTCGCGTACATGCTCTGGAATGCCTGGGCCGTTGTCGGCAATCCGAATGGTAACGCAGCCCTGAGGCAGCGCCATCGTCGAAACCGAAATCGCGGGCGACGTCACGTGCTCGACGGCGTCGATAGCATTCGAGATGACATTCATGAACACCTGGTTTATCTCTCCAGGGCGACACTCAACGAGTGGTAGTGGCTGAAGGTCGAGTTGAAGGTTGACACCAGATGAAAGCCGAGAGCGCAGAATGGTGAGGGTGCTTTGAATGCCTTCGATGAGGTCGACATTTTTCATTGCCCCTTCGTCGAGGCGTGAAAATATGCGAAGACTGCGAACAATCTCTGCGGTTCGTCGGGCTCCGTTTTCGATTCCCGCCAAGAGGGCGGCAATCTCCGTGCGTAACTCTTCGGCGAGTGGACCTTCACCGCGAATGGCCTCGTACTCTTCGATATCTCTGCGGAGTGGTTCGATGGAGCTCGCGATGAATGTTACAGGATTGTTGATTTCGTGAGCGATACCTGCAGTAAGTTGACCTAACGAGGCCATCTTTTCGCTCTCAACAAGTTTAGCTTGTGCTGCTCGAAGCTCGGCATTACGCTGGCGTTCGATGTCGGCCACATGGCGGGCTTCCTCAACGTGCTTCATTGCCTCAACCTGGGCAATCCTTCGCTGCAGTGTCTCGTTGCGATGAATGGCGTGTAACTGTTGAACCTCTTCGGTGAGCGCCAGCGCTTCGGCATAGCGATGCTGCCGTTTTAAGAAGGCAATACGAGCTTCGCGCAGGTCAATACTGGGACTCTCTAACTGAACATCATACGTGGCTGCCCTCGCGAATAACGCATCCGCAGTCTCGGGATTCGCGTTGGAAAATCCATCGGAACTATATAGCGTTCCGAGTGCAGACAGTGCATGCACCATGCCGATTGCACTAGTATTGCGTTCGGCACGCTCGAGTGCTTGTTCGAGGAGCGTGCGAGCCATATCGACGTGCCCTCGTCGAAGCTGAATTTCAGCCGTGCGACTTAATGGAATTGACGCCATGCGATGGCGCGAGGTATGAGTCGAGAATAGAGACTCTGCCTCTGAATACAAATCAAGTGCTCGCTGCTCGTTGCCCATGGCTTGGGCCGCTGTCCCAAGCGTGAGTAGGGCCGCTGCCGCCTCCTCCATGTCGCCACAAGCGCGAAAAAGCTCAAGCGAGCGTTCGGCGTAAGGGACTGCGGATTCGTAGTCGAGACTAGCGAGATGCAGCTCGGCTAGGCCTCGATAGGTGGAGGCAACGTACCAGTCTTCTGATCGAAGTTCCGAATAGATGTCGAGGGCTCTAAGGAAGGCGGTAAGACTTTTGCCGGTTTGTTGTAGCGTTAAGCAAGCCGTGCCGAGTGTGGTGAGCGATCGTGCTTCTTGCATTGGCATTGCCGAAAGGCTGGCCACGTCGACAGACTCTTCGGCCATGACGACGGCTTCGTCTGCGCGTCCGAGTGAAAGATGGAGCAGGGCAGCCGTGCGGGCAACGAATGCGTGAACGTATGGATCGTCGACCGTTCGCATAGCGGCAATCGCCGAGCGAACGAGCTCGGCCGCATTCTGGTTCAAGCCCTTGCGCAACGCTTCGCGAGCCTCGAGAACGGAAGCAACTGGCACGTAGTTGGCAAGGCCATGGGCAACAAGCGCGGCTCGTACGTCGCCGAAGGACGTCGCTATCGTCATGTCGTTGCTAAAATGCTGGCACATGGAGAACCACAATGCGGCCTCGGCTGCATCGGCGTCTCTACGACACGTAACGGCAAGTGAGGCGGCACTTGATGCGGCAGTGCGCGCGGCGCTCATCGAGCCCATGTGCAGCTCGGCAAAGGCAAGGTCGAGCAGGGCACGAAGGTGCGCAACAGCGTCGCCATGCTCTACGGCGTCGTCGATACGCTTGCGGATATCCGCTTGCGTTGTAGCAAGTGGACGTCCAAAAATCTCTTGGTAGAAGCCTGTTCTCAATGTCCGCAATCTAGCACCTGGGCGCTAACCAATCGAAACCTCGGTATCACGAGATTATTCGTAGCCATAATGTAACGCTGTTTGGAGGAGTGAGCAACCAAGTGTATGTTGCGCTTTGTGGAGCCGAACCACGTTATAAAAACGGGACGGATGCCGAAAAGTCAGAATAGAGTAGGCGAACATGTTTTCATTCTTTTCAAGGAGAGTTGCATGAGGAAACTTGTCATGCTCACAGCGAGTGCCGCTGTCGTTATTGGTCTTTCTGCTTGTTCGATGACGGGCCCAGTAGCGGCAACGTCGAACCCCATCGGTAGCAAGGTTGGAACCGCGTCCGGTTCAGTCTTCCTGAATTTCTTGGCATTTGGTGCCGACTTCTCGATTCGCACCGCCGCTAAGAATGGTGGAATTACCAAGGTAGCCACGGTTGACCTTAAGAAGTCAGACGTCCTTGGCCTACTTCAAACGTATGAGTGTATCGTAACCGGAGACTAAACTTTCGACTGTCGTTATGAAGCATCGCAGCTTGAGGCCGAATGGCTGCCAGCTGCGATGCTTCGCTTTTTCTATGCAACTATGAATTTCCTCATCGTGGTGTCGGCCTTTGTTGCGGCGCTTGCCGGATGTTCAGCGCCTTCGAATTCCGGAGAGCGTATTCCGCTAATGCAAGGCAAGGTGTTTGCGTGTAATGCCCAAGAACGGGTGGTGCATCCTGCGCCGAAGACTGCTATTGATTCGTATGGGGCTGCACTCAACGAATACGAAGGTGTGCAGCTGCCGCTGTATCGAATGATAGAATCACCGTCGGGTACGGTGTATGTTTCCGTTGTTATGGCCGAGCCCAATGTAGACCCCGTCCAGACTGTTGTTGCTGCTCATCGAGATTCAGTTCTCGACGTGGCCGCCGATTCAGCTGGACGATATATTCTACTTCAGCGTCACGGCCGCTGGATTAGCGTTGCGTTTCCCAATGTGCTTCGCGATCCTCGGATTGCCATGGCATATGCGAGTGCTGATTCGACGTCCGTCCGTGAGTGGCATACGACAAGAGAGGCCATTCGGAGGATCGAGGCCGAGTGATACGTTGCCTACTGTTAATCGGATTTCTTGCTGCACTTGTTTCCTGCAGTACACCCGGCGGAATGGCCACGAGCGGATCGGCTCGTGGATACGTGGTTGATTTTCTCGTCGAAGGCGGCGGAATGCAGTACTTCGTAAAGCCAATGCCCTTCGAGGATGATGCCCTAGATGTCGAATTGGAGCTCGACATTACGTTTCGCATTGCGGCAGCAAAATCAGATTCTGCTACGTTGAACTTTACGATAATAGGAGAACAAGCGCCGAAGACTATTGACAGTATTTGCATCGAGGCCAACAGTGCATGCCAACGGCCTGATCGCGTGCGCACGATGTTCGTCGAGCGCAACGACGATGACCTGCACGCGCGTTATACGTCGATGTTGAGCCAGCAAAGACTTTTCAATCTCATGACAGATCCGGCCTGGACGTTCCGAGTTTGGAGCGGACAACGGACATATGCCTTTGAGGCATCCAGTCGTGCGCGCAAAGCCATTGCAACGACGTATTCGGGCATCGTCGAGCCTAGCTTGTCCGCATCGCCAACGCCTTAGGCGCGTTCCGCAAGTTCCAGCCACCGCTCTGTCGACTCATCGATGGCTCGTATGACGTCGTCGAGCTCCTTGCTCTGCTCCGCTATCACGGTGTAGTCTGTTTGATGACCGTTCAGGGCTTGCTCCAGGTGCTGACGTCGAACCTCTAGGTCGGCAATGCGCTGCTCAAGCGATTCGTACTCCTTGCGTTCCTTGTACGACAGCTTGGCTGGCTGACTGGGTTTGTCGGTTCGATGTGGCCGTGTCTCTGAGGCCTCGTCGCGTGATGTCGACGCAGCCGTCCTGGCGCGCTCGATGGTATCT
>JALHPC010000008.1:0-1931 GCA_022842685.1 Candidatus Kapaibacterium sp. | reverse complement strand
GGTATCTAGGTAGGCGCTGTAGTTACCAGGATATTCCTTTACCTTTCCGCCTTGCTCGAAGCACCAAATGGTGTCGACGGTTTTGTCGAGAAACGCGCGGTCGTGAGATACAACCAGCAGCACCCCTCGAAAGAACTGCAAGTATTCTTCCAGCGCCGAGAGTGTGGCTAGGTCGAAGTCGTTTGTCGGCTCATCTAAAAACAACACATTGGGGTTGGCCATCAGCACACGCAACAGCGCCAACCGCCGGCGCTCGCCACCCGATAGCGTGTGTACAAAGGCATGCTGCTGTTTGCTCGAAAAGTCAAATCGGTCGCAGAGCTCCTTCGCACTAATGTATCGTTCACGTCCAACGCCCGTGTCGATATACTCCGCCACGTCGCGCACGTTGGCAATCACCGTGGCGTTTTCGTTGAGGTCCTTGATCTCTTGCTCGAAGTAACCAATCGTCACCGTTTCACCAATCGACACATAGCCAGCGTCCGGCGGCCTGCGCCCGGCCAGGGTTGCCAATAGTGTTGACTTTCCGGCACCGTTGGGACCAATGATTCCTATCCTGTCTCCGGGCTTGGCTCGCCACGTTACATCGGCAAACAGGGTTCTTCCGTCGATGCTTGCGCGTAATCCGTCTGCGTCGATGATCTTGCCGCCTAGGAATCGCGATCCCACTTCAATCTCGATATCGCGTTGCTCTGTTCGCTCTGGCTGAGCCTGCATCTGAGCAATCCAGTCAATTCGGCTTTTCTGTTTGGTGCGGCGTGCCTTCGCCCCTTTGGCAAGCCAAGCTAGTTCGGTGCGCAGCTTATTACGTTGGTGCGCCGCCGTGGCATCTTGTACGGCTATGAACGCTTCCTTGCGCTCGAGGTATTTCTCGTACGACCCTTCATACCAAAACACACGGCGCTGGTCGAGCTCTAAGATGTGGTCGCACACAGCATCCAAAAAATAGCGGTCGTGGGTTACCAACAGAAGTGCACGTGGCGAGGCCGACAGTTCATCTTGCAGCCACTGAACGGAGTCGGCATCAAGGTGGTTTGTGGGCTCGTCGAGTATCAGCAGGTCTGGCTCGGCCATCAGGGCGCGCGCTAGCGCCACGCGCTTGCGCTGACCACCCGACAGGGTGCGCACGTTGCCCCCTACATGATGAATGCCCAAGCGCCCGAGGTATTGCTTGGCACGTACCTCGATCTCCCAGTCTTCCAGATGCCCATGCCGTTGGTCGTATGCCTCCACAACTGCTGATAAGGGGCTTTGGTCGACGTCGAACGTTGGCGCTTGGGTTAGGTATTCGAAGCGTGCTTCGCGGTTGCGGGCAAGCGTGCCAGCATCGGGCTCGTCAAGGCCGGCAACGATGCGCAATAGCGACGTTTTGCCAGCGCCATTTCTGCCGATGATGCCAACGCGTTGGCCTTCGTCGATGCCAAAGGCAATGTCTTCGAAGAGCGATTTTTCAAAGTACGACTTTGTAAGGCCAGAACAAGAGAACAGGGTCATGCTGCAAGTTACGCGGCTGCGCCGCAGTTACATGCTTCGCATGGCAATGCAACTGCGGCGCAGCGCCCTGCGCACTAGCGTTGAACGATGATCGAACGGCGCGAGCCATCCGACGCCTTTATGGAGGCCATGTACTGTCCGTTGGCTAAGCCATCAAGATTTACGCGCTCCTGAAGTTCGCCATTGCGAATAGTGCCGCTTTGTGTGCGCAGAAACACGCCGTTCATGTCGAACACCTCGATAGAGGCTTGGCCGTCGGCCAAGCGCGAGCCTGATTTCTCGACCGACGTTGGACGTTGCATCGTGGCTTCGTCTAGGCTGGGCATTGTGCCATCCCACAGCACGAACCGAACGGCGGCGCGCTTGCCGTCGCCAAGCATTGGCATGCCATGGTGGCCCTTACCGTGTGGCTTGCCATCGCGACCTTGTGCGCTGCG
>JALHPC010000007.1 GCA_022842685.1 Candidatus Kapaibacterium sp. | reverse complement strand
ATCCCACGTCGAACATCTTCTTACCCGACCGCTACGTCGAAGGCGTGTGTCCTAACTGTGGATACGACAAGGCTCGTGGTGATCAGTGCGACAACTGCGGAGCATACTACAACCAGCTCGACCTCAAGCAACCCAAGTCGTTGGTATCTGGGCAGACGCCCGAGGTACGCAAGACCAAGCACTGGTATTTCCGCTTAGATGCCTTTCAGGAGTGGACCGAGCGCTACATCGAGGAGCACGCTGGGCAGTGGAAGGATAACGTATTGCAGCAAAGCCGCAGCTGGCTTAAGCAAGGTCTTGCCGAGCGTGCAGCCACGCGCGATATGCAATGGGGCATTCCTGTGCCACTGGACGGTGCAGATGGCAAGGTTCTCTACGTTTGGTTCGAGGCCGTGCTTGGATACATCTCGGCCACCAAGCAGTGGGCTCTCAACCACGGTACACCCAATGCGTGGCGTACGTGGTGGTGCGATGCTGCCACCGAGTATACGGCCTTCCTTGGCAAGGACAACATCGTCTTTCACACCATCATTTTCCCCATCTTGTTGCACACGCGCAGCGCCGAGGGCTACATTCTACCGGCCAACGTGCCTGCCAATGAGTTTCTTAATCTCGAAGGACAGAAGTTTTCCAAGAGTCGCAATTGGGCCATCGATGTGGAGCAGTTTTTGGCCGATATGACCGAGCCGTATCACGTAGATGCGCTGCGATACACGCTTGTGATGAACATGCCCGAAACCAAGGATAGCGACTTCACGTGGCGCGACTATCAGGCCCGAGTGAACAACGAGCTAGCTGCCATCTTGGGCAACTTCGTCAACCGCGTGATGTTGTTCGCACACAAGCAGTTTGATGGGGTGGTGCCGTCTGTCGACGCCTCGCTACCAATTACCGACGACGAGCGGTTCTTGCATCAGGCCATCGCCCATGCGCGTACTGTTGTTGCCGACTGTTACGACCGATATCGATTCCGCGACGCGGCTACCGAAACCATGAACCTTGCTCGTGCCGCTAACAAGTACTTCAACGACAAGGCGCCGTGGAAGTCTGTGTCGACCAACCGCGCCGACTGCGCCCGCAGTATTGCCGAGTGCCTGAACGTCATGGCAGTGCTTTCCACCTTGGTTGCCCCCATCCTTCCTGTTACTGCAGGCACTATGCAGCGTATGCTTGGCATGGCCACCTGTACGGGCACTCCGGGCTCAGCTACTTCTACCGACGTGTGGTTGCAAGGGGCACCGGACGCACCGAAGCCGGGCACAACGCTTGGCGAGGCAACCATCCTATTCACCAAAATCGAAGACACAACCGTGGAACAACAAATTGCCAAGCTTGGGCCAGCGCCTGCGGCTGCCAACCAAGAAGCCGCAGAGCCAGCGATGCCCCTTATCGATATCGACCAGTTTGGAATGGTGCAATTGCGAACGGCTGTGATTGTTGAAGCCGAGGCAGTACCTAAATCAAAAAAACTTGTACGTCTGCAAGTAGACCTTGGCGGCGAGCGCAGGCAGGTGCTGGCGGGCATTGCCTTGCACTACACGCCCGAGCAGTTATTGGGTAAGACCGTGGTGGTGGTGGCTAATCTTAAGCCAGCAAAACTCATGGGCATGGAATCGCAGGGGATGATTCTTGCGGCGTCGAATGCCGATGGAATGCTAACGCTGGTGTCGCCCATCGACGTAGCCGTTGGTGCTGGCGCAATTGTAAAGTAGGTAGCCACGATGGGCACCACGCAGGCAGACACAGACCGTGTTTTTGGCGACCCGCCCGTCAACGAGCCGCAGGTTGTACAGCAGCGCCGGCGGCTGTTGAACCGTTGGAGTTTGATTGCTCTACTAGTGGTGAGTGCCTTTGGCACGGTGTTGTACGTGAGCAACGTGATTGCCGTAAATAGACTGCTGCGCGATGGAGCCGTGCTGGGAAAACAGAACGACTCTCTACGGGTTGTAAATCAGAACCTCGAGGCCGAAACCTACCGCCTGCAAGCGGCAGAACGAGTCTTGCGCGAGGCAACTTCACGGTTGGGCATGATAGCACCAGAGCGTGCACCTACGGTGGTTGACGTGAACAACAATTCGCGCAGACCATGAATGCCCAGCAGCCACTCGACGACTCGACGGGATACAAGTGGAAGGCCGGCATTCTTGTGCTTGTGTTTGGTGGCCTCTTTTGCGTTATCGGCTTGCGCCTGTTCTGGGTACAAGTTATCGAGGGGGCTCGGTACCGCGAACAGGCCAAACGCCAGTACGAAAGCAAGGTAGAACTGCGTGCCGACCGAGGCACCATTGTTGACCGCCATGGTCGAAGCATAGCCAGCATGACGACGTTGACGTCGTTTGCTGCCGACCCTACCATTCTGAAACGTGTTGATGAGTTTGTGCAGCTCCTGGCCGTGGCCGATGGCAAGGAGGCCGAATGGTATCGACGGCGCATCGTCGAAGAGAAGGGACGCTTTACGTGGCTTGCCCGTGGCGTAAACGCCGTGATGTATCCGGCGCTCGACACCTTGCGAGATCGCGGTATCATACGTGTTCGCGAGCCCAAGCGGCACTACGCCTACGGCAGTGTGGCTGCACAGCTTTTGGGCACCACCGACATCGACAATAACGGCCTTACGGGCTTGGAGCTGTATTACGACGATATGCTGCGTGGGCAGCCCGGCTTTGTTGTTATGCAACGCGACGGCCGAGGGCGGCTACGACCGGGTATAAATCCCGAGCGGCGCGCGCCAGCCGACGGCCTAGGGTTAGAGCTAACGATTGACGTAGAATTCCAACGCATTGCCGAAGAAGAGCTCGAGCGAGGCATACGCGAAACGGGAGCGAGCGGCGGAACCGTGATTGCCGTACATCCGGCCAGCGGCGACGTGCTGGCAATGGCTTCGTGGCCTACGTTTCATCCGCTGCGGTTAGACCGTGCAACGAACGACGCCATTCGCATCCGCGGTATCACCGACGTGTACGAACCAGGTTCCACCATGAAGGCCTTCGCTGCTGCAGCACTCGTGGAAGAGCGCCAGTTGGCGTCGACCGATATTGTGGATGGCCGACAGGGCCTATACGTGATAAACGGCACTACCATCAAAGACGATCATCCCCTGGGGCGGGTACCGTTCCACGAAGCGCTTGAACAAAGCAGTAACGTGGTGTTTGCATCGGCTATCCGTACGATGAATCCACGGGTGTACTACAAGTATTTGCGCGACTTTGGTTTTGGTTTGCCTACGGGCATCGACCTTCCCGGCGAGATGCGTGGGCGCCTACGGCGGCCGAACGAATGGGAGCCATCGACACCCATGTTCATGTCGTTTGGCTACGGCATGAGTGCCACCGCCTTACAAATCGTAAACGCGTACGCGGCCATAGCCAATGGCGGTGTGCTTATGCAACCACGGCTTGTACAGGCTATTCGCGATCCACATGGGGTGCAGGACCGCACGATAGCGCCACGGCGCATCCGAAAGGTAGTATCAGCACCCACGGCATCATCGCTTACCACCATGCTCGTTGGTGTGGTAGAGCGCGGCACCGGTAAGCTTGCCGCGATTAACGGACTTAGGATTGCGGGCAAGACGGGTACAGCGCAGCAGCTCGATAACGGCACGTATAGCCGAACAAACTACACAGCATCGTTTGTAGGATATTATCCGGCCGAGTCGCCTAGTGTAGCCATGATTGTTATGCTCGACCGGCCCACGTCGACCATCTATGGTGGCTCGGCAGCGGCGCCAATTTTTCGGCGTATCGTGCAGAAATCGATAACCATGACCACGAGCGACGAAAGCGTGCGTGCCCGCGTGGTAGCGTCGGCTGCGGTCGACACGGTGCTTGTGCCTGACGTGCGAGGGCTGCATACGCTTCAGGCCGACTCAATACTGCGAAGTATCGGTTTAAAGAGCCAGGTATCGGCTTCGGGCACTGTTGTGCGGCAGCACCCAATGCCTGGAGTGGCGGCCCCTCGCGGCAACGTTGTTACCATCGACGCCATGGGTGCAACATCGGCACGATCCGAGCAGCCCAGTGTTTTGGGCTTTACCATTCGCCGAGCCATTGCCGTGCTGCACGGTGCTGGCTACGAAGTACGTGTTCAAGGGTCTGGCAGGGTCGTCCGCCAAGAATGGCGTAACGACACCTGCCTCATCATTGCTCGGCAAGGGCTGTAACGTTTATCTCCCTGATGGAATCCTTGGGCACTACATCAACATGTTGCGACCCCTCCTTTTATTCTTCGTTCTGAGTACAACGGCTGTATTTGCCGATGTGCAGGAGCGCTATGTACGGTCGTTTCCGTTTGCCGAGCCGTCAATTCTTGGCCAAGTGCAGTCGCAATTCATCGAAGTGCGCCTGAACGACCGTCGGCCACAGCCGTTCACGTTGATCAAGTCGTGCGATGCCCCTTTCGAAATCGACGCATTTGCAACACAGCTCGACGGCGACCGTGTGGTGCCAGTTAACGGGGTTTTGCGACTGCGCATTCGGTTCCGGCCGCTGGTGGCTGGTGAGTACCGCGACACCATCGAGTTGGTGCGTGCTCCCGACGACATTGTGATTTTTTATATCAGCGGTCTGGGCGTTTCGCTTAGCAGACGTAGAAACGTCGAGTTCGGGTCGGTGCTCACGTTCGACACCACATCGTTGAGCGCCGTTGTTGTACGCCACCCCGGCGTAGTATCTCGTTGGAAGATGCTTAGAGTTAGTGGCGATGCCGACGACTTTGCCTTGGGATTGCGCCAACCAGTTGGGATAGGTAACGACTCGATAGTCGTTACCGCTCGATTTGTTCCGCGTGAATCTGGACTGCGAGAGTGCATTGCAGCCTATGAGCGTACTGTTGAGGCGGGGCCTGGCAAAGTGCCTGTTGCTGTCGACACAGCCGTAGTGGTGTTTTCGGGAATTGGTGTACGCCAGCCTGCCGAAGTAGACGTTGCCGTAGGCGGAGTAGTCGTCGACTCGGTTTACACCAAGGCGCACATTGTTGACCTTCCCACTCGGCCGTCGTCGGCCTTCGTCTATCGCCTGCGTCCTACGCGGTGGCAGCATTCCGACGTCACGGTCTCGCTCGTCGAACCGCCGCCTGGAGTTGCCACGACGTCGGCAGTCATTCAACTTTCGGTGCGCTTTGCACCATCGGTTCCAAGCGTAGTCGATCATCGTGTGTACCTTGTTAGGGCTGCCCTTGGTATTGGCGATATCGATTCAACGCTCATTACGATTCGTGGCGAGGGCGTACCAAAGCCCGAGCCGCCAAAGCCGGTGTTCACCCTTGGGTTTGGCGAGGGAGCGTTGGACACAACGTGGGTGCGTATTGGCGATACCGTTCGCCTTTACGTAACAGTGCGTGCGCTGGAGGGCGTGCGAACATACGAGGTGCGCACGTCGCAGCTCGACGTACGCTACGACCCAGGAATCTTGGTTCCGATTTCAACCGAGCTGGTAACCCGTGGTGGGCTTTACGTCGAGGGCACACAGGCATATGCTCGGTTCTTCACGTCCACGCTGCGGCCCATTGTTTCGGGCGACACCATTGCTCAGGCGGCCTTTGTGGCGGTAGCAGGTCATGCATCGTCGTGCGATGTTTACGCGTCTTCGATAACCCTTACACCAGTTGCGGCCAACCAACCCAACGTTGTTGTAAGCGCAGACACCTCCATCGTTGAACGCGCCCAAACCGTGGCACTCTCCAACGTGTGGTGGAGTAATGGCACTCCGCGCCTTGTAAACACCATGCAAGGCAGTATTTCGCTTTCTATCGAGCCCAACCCTGTTGTTGATCGCACAACGATCGTCGTCAGCACGCTCCCGCAAGAGGCATCCTCGCTAACCATCGTCGATGCGCTTGGCCGCAGTGTTGCCAATCTTACGTCGGACCTCATAGCTGGGCAGGGATCTGTAACGCTCGACGTTCGGTCGTTGAACATGCAGCCGGGCACGTACTACGTTCGGTTTTTGGTTCGGTCGCCAGACGGAGAGTCGCTCCTAAGCATCGTACGCTTGTTGATAGTCGCCTAGGGCACGTACGGTGCCCTATCTTTGCGCGCACTGGAATCCCATCCTCATCTGTACGTGGCGCGCACAACCATTTTTACAATCGTGCTTCTTGTTGTTGGCGTCGCGCATGCGTGGTGTCAACAGCCGTCCCTTCGTCCCTCCCTCGAAGTAGGGGGCTTCGGCGCACTTGTTGGCGATGCTACGGTGCCGCTCGTACTTCCTGGTGTTGCCACTCCTCCGGTCGCATCGTTTGATGGATCTTCATCGCGGCTTGCCCTTGGTGGCATGGTTGGCGTTAGTCTCCCTGTACTACCGTGGCTTAGTCTTGGCACGCGTCTTTCGGCCCAGGGCCTGGGCGTACAGTGGAATGCCAGTGAGCGCCTTCCAATCAATGTTGCCGATACGGTCTACCTCGCAACGGTCGAGCATCGCCGTAACGCCAGTGGAACGCGGCTCGACGTCGTGGGCTTTGCTCGTATCACGCCGTGGTCGGCCTTAGAAGTCGACGTCGGCCTAGGCTTGCCGCTAGCCGTTGCACCGCGAGTGACGCAAACGCAGCGCTTTCGTGATCCTGAGGGCATTCGTTTTGCCGATGGATCGCTCGAGCAAGAAACCGGCTCAGCCACGCTTACCACGAGCACACCGCTATTGCTTGACGTGCGGGCGTCGTGGCCCATTCCTGTGTGGAGTCGTATCGACGTCGTACCGTGGCTTGGCCTTCGGCGCGACCTGTCGTCGGCTCTCGACGGAGCGTCGTGGACCACGCAGCAGCTCTTTGTAGGTGTTGGTGCAAGGATACCATTGTGGGCACCCAACAGCGTACCTTCGGCTGTTCCCAAACGTGCCGACACGGCAACCGTTCGCGACACGATTACCGTTGTGGAGGCCCGGCCAGACACTACGGTGACGTTGTTTAGTCGGTTAGAGTCGACGTCGACGTCGGACACGGCCGATCTCGTCATATTCACCGAGATCTATCAGCGAGCCATTCCCCGGCCTGCGGCCTTTATGGAGGTATCGTTGTCTATCGACTTTGTGTATTCCGACGGTGTGGCGCGTCCTTCGGCTACCGTTAAGCCCACGCGCGTAGCGCGTGTTCGAACGATGCCCCTTTTCCCTGTTATTGTGTTTGATGAAGGGGGCACTGATATAGCCGAGCGGTACCTTAGGGGGGCCAAGCATGTGCAGCATCAGGTGTTGCAGATTGCGGCCGACAGCATGCGTGCCAGCGCAAGGCGGCGCATCGACGTGGTGGGCTATCACGATGGCACGCAGCCGGGTGCTGCTAGGGCACAGCTACGGGCCGAAGCCGTTGCGGCTGCCCTGCGCGGTCGGGGTGTTGCCCGCGCTGCCATGGGTGTGCGCAACACGGTAGCGCCTGAGCGCGCGTATGAGGCAACGGTTGAACTGCGCATTGCGCCCGATGTGCAGTTGCGCGGGCAGACGCGTGAAAACATGTTGGTATCGGACCTGCCGGTGCTTCGCGTGCGTCCCGACGTGGTGAGCGACGAGGAGATTGCCTCGTGGAGCTGTGCCGTGCGGCGCTCTGGGCAAACGGTCTATGAAGTTTCTAAGCAGGGCCCCGTACCGGAAGAAATACGATGGCCCATGGGAGAGATGACCATGGAGGCCGGAGCATCGGCGGAATACGAAGCCACGATTTCGGTTACGGGAGTTTCGGGAACAACGCGGAAGAGCGACGATGCCAAGGTAACCGTACAGGCGGTAACGGATGGGGTCGACGCCGCACCCATGCGGCTACGCATCGAGGAGGTAGTGTTGGACG
This sequence comes from Candidatus Kapaibacterium sp., assembly GCA_022842685.1. Taxonomy (GTDB): domain Bacteria; phylum Bacteroidota; class Ignavibacteria; order Kapaibacteriales; family Kapaibacteriaceae; genus JALHPC01. Next base: position 81,683 of record JALHPC010000007.1, on the reverse strand, counting down.
GCAGCAAGACGTTGGCTGCTGTTGCGACTGGCCGACGTTGTATGGTTGCGGAAGTCTACGCAGGATGTACAGAGCGGGAGGTAGAGCTGTATCAAGCTCTAGGAGGCGCTACGTTTTGTCCTGTCATCATAAACGAAGAACGGAAGCCATAGCTAGCATCATGGCTTCCGTCTCCGTTCACAAGGGGGGGCAGAAAGTTCGGGATCGGGATTAGTTGCCGATAGCGTCTAGTCGGCGTCGCCACTCATCGATAACCGAAGGCGGCACAACGTTGGTACCATAGCGGATGGCATCTCGGTATAGCGTAGCTGCATTCGCGGGAGAGGCAAGGGCTGCCCTGCGTGCACGAACTTCGGCTTGGTACTGTCGCAGCGAGTTCTCATCGGCCACCATTTGCACCGACAGCAGGATTGCGTCGGCCTGTTCTTTGTCGATGCTTGCCAGAGCCAATCCAGCTTGAACGCGGCTAAGGCCTTCGGACTGTTCGAAGCGAATCCGGGCGCGTTCAAGGGCTGTTGGAGGGTTTTGGCGCTGAAGGTTTGCTTGGTCGTTGGTAATCGACGTGGGCCGAGCTGGTGCGTCGGCCGTGCGTACTGCAGTCTCGCGGCGCGATGCTGGTGGCTGTTCGATAGGATTGGTGGTGGGTTGCGGTGGCTGCGGCGCAACCGAAGGTGCCGGAGCTACAACTGGAGTTGATGGCGATGGCGCCACCGTCTTCGACGGCGTAGCTGCGATGAAGTAGATGGCCGTACCAACGCCAGCAACACCTAGGACGGCGGCGCTTGCCAAGGGCAGCCAACTTGAAATACCAGTGGCGGCACCGGCAACACCAGCGGTAACGGCGGCAGCAGCAAGCGAAGCCGCGATAGAGTTTTCGACCGTGGCAAGGAAGGCCGTGGGAAACAGCACCGCAGGCGCGGCCTGCTTAATGCGAGACTCCATGGCTACTAGCTCGCGAAGCTCGCGCGCAAGTTCGGGCGACGCCGAGGCGCGGGCCTCCAGTTCTAGCAAGTCGTCTTCGGTAAGTGACCGGTCGAGAAAGCCGGCAAGTAGTTCTTCGTTCGTCATCGTAGTTCGCCTAACAGCGGGGAAAGCATGGATTGCAGTTGTTTTTTGGCGCGGAACACCCTGATTTTGGCAAGCGACTCACCAATGCCCAGAATGTCTGCGATTTCGTCGTAACTCAGCTCGTCGAAGTATCGAAGTTCAAGCACTTCGCGAAACTCGTCGGACAGTTTGCCAATTGACTCGCGGAGAGCAGCCCGAAGCATGAAGTCGTCGGAATGCTGCGGCTCATCGTCGTGGCTCGTAAGCACATCCTCGGTGATTTCAACGTTATGCTTACGTTGCCGTATAGCTTTTAGGCAAAGATTGCGGGCAATCGTAAACACCCAAGCGGCAAAGTTGCCATCGGTGAACGCCGCTCGTTTGTCGAAAACCGTCATAGCTATCGTTTGAAACGCATCCTTGGCGTCGTCGCTGCTGCCCAAGGCTCGTAGGCAGTAGGCGTATAGCCGCTTGTCGTATCGACGAAACAGCGCTCTGAACGCCTGCTCGTCGTTGCCTTCGCGAACGAGGGCAAACAACTCTTCGTCGGACAACAATGTGTAGGATACGTTCATAGTAAGTAGAGCGTTCACGTCAAGTCTTGCTCAAGAACCCTCTATGGGACATGTCGTTACACCGTCGCGCAAACATTCTCCACAGATTTGATGTTGTAGCAACGAATTCACCCATATATTTGCCCCTATCCAACTCAGGTTCTCACTACAATTTTAGCGGTAGACCGTATGCAAAGATTTATAGCGTTATTGACACTATTCGCCGTAACGTCAACGATAATGGTTGCGCAAGGTGCGTCTGAACAAGTCAAGACCGAAGCGCCAAAGCCCAGTTATAAGCTAGGTGTTCACCTTGGCTTGGCTGGGGCGGGCATTAGCACGCTTGTTTCGTCTGGACGAAAAACCAACGTAGGCTTCAATGCGATCCCATCGTTTGGTGCTTCTTTGCTACTTCCGTTTCAGATTGGGAGTGATTTTGGACTTCGTTTTGACGTTGGACATACGACTACGACGAATGCTATTCGTCCGTACAAGAACTATCGAATTGACAAAAATCAAGTGGCCAATCCACGCCTCAACGAGGAGGGATTCGAGAACAGCCTACGTGAGACACATAGTTTTACGACCATTGGATTTATGGCTAATGTGAGTGGATTCTTGGTCGGACTTGGCTATAACATCAACACGGGATACTGGCATGAGCAGGACAGTCTGATCAACGCACAATTCGGTGAGTCGTTTGAATCTGGCAAAGGCACTACAAGCGGTTGGTCGGGTGGTAGTGGTCTCGACGTCCGCCTAGGTGCATCGCTTCCTGTTTGGAGGGCGCCGATTGGAACGTTGTATGTCGACGTCATGGGCCGTTACTTTTTGTCATCTCCCGTAGAGTCATATCGTTTTGGCCAACCAGTACAGTTTGACGGTGGGGAACCACTCGATAATGCTCCTATCTCTGAAAAGAAGACCGAAGAGTTTGTCCCAGCATCGATTCAGATTGGTGTTGCTTTCTTATTCGATATACGATTCTTCTAAAGATGCCGTATTCGGCCTAGTCTATCGTCCGTAATGACGTCCGCTTCCTTTTGGGATGATGGTCTCCTCGAGGCCGACGTCGTTGTTATTGGCGCTGGTATCATAGGACTTTCTGCCGCGCTCGAGCTTCGGGCGCGCAACCGCGGGTTGCGCGTTCTGGTGCTCGAGCGCGACGTCGTTCCGGCTGGAGCTACGTCGCGCAACGCGGGCTTTGCCTGCTTTGGCTCGCTGGGAGAGATCGTTCACGACATCGACCTTATGGGGTCGGCAGCGGCCCTCGACGTTATCGCAAGCCGTGTAGAGGGCTTGCAGCGCTTGCGTTCGCGTTGTGTCGACGCCCACATCGCCTACGAGCAGCATGGCGGCTACGAGCTTTTTCTTGCCGCCCATCCGGCCCTTGATCGCCTCGACGAAGTCAACACCCTCCTTGCGCCCTTGTTTCAAGGGGCACCGGTATTTGCGCGCTGCGACGAACACATTGCCCCCTTTCGATTTGGTGGGGCGGTGCAGGCCATGGTGCGAACGCCATACGAGGGCACATTGAACTCTGGTTTGATGGTGCAGCGGCTGCTGGCGTTAGCGCGTGGGGCCGATGTTGACGTGCGCTTCGGCGCAGCGGTCACGAGTATCGACGAGGGCCGCGACGTTGTACATGTGCACGTAGCAAGTGCCGTAGGCACACGTGTGGTTCGTGCAGGCGTTGTGATGGTGGCGGTGAACGGCTTTATGCGTGACTTGATGCCCCACAGCGACGTTGTGCCGGGACGCGGGCAGATCATTGTAACCGAACCCATCGAGGGGTTGCCGTTTCGCGGCAGTTTTCACTTCGACGATGGTTTTTGGTACTTCCGAAATATTGGCAATCGTATTCTGTTTGGGGGTGGGCGGCATCTAGATCGCGAGCGGGAAACCACCACAGAACTCGACGTAACGGAACCGCTGCAAACACACCTTGAGCATCACGTACGCACCATCATTGCGCCGTGGGCTACCGTGCGTGTTGCACGGCGGTGGGGTGGCATTATGGGGTTTACGTTGGACAAGCAGCCACGTGTAGAACGGCGTGGAAACATCGTTACGGCCTTTGGCTGCAACGGTATGGGAGTAGCCATTGGCAGCACCATTGCTGCACGGGCAGCCCAGCTATGCGGCTAGCACGTGCTAGTTTTGCATATGGCAAAAGCACGACGCGATGTAGTTGACGGACCTCCGGAGTTAAAGGGGCTGACCGTATCCGAGCTGGGCGAGGCGATGGAGTCGCTAGGTGGCAAGCGCTATCGCGGCCAGCAGCTCTACGACGCGATGTACATTCACAACATCGATGACATCGATGATGTAAAGGTGTTGCCTGCCGAGTTGCGCCAAGCGATATCGCAAAACCTTCGGTTGCACAGCGTAGAATTGCAAACCGTGCAGACGTCCGACGACGGCACGCTTAAGTATCTCTTTCGGTTATACGACGGGCGCCAGATTGAAAGTGTCTTGATACCGAGCGAGATGCGTGTGGCCGACGGAGTACCACGGCGGCGCACGCTTTGTGTATCCACACAGGTGGGCTGCAATCTTGGCTGTGCCTTTTGCGCAACGGCAACGCTCAACTTGCAGCGCAACCTAACGGCCGGCGAGATCGTGGATCAATATCTTGCTGTGGCGAGACACTCTGGACTCGAGATAACCAACGTTGTGTTTATGGGCATGGGCGAGCCCATGAACAACTACGACAACGTGATGCGTGCCACTGAGATTTTTAACGACCAACGCACCAACATGGCTGCGCCGCGACGAACCACTCTTTCAACTGCTGGTGTTGTGCCGGGCATAGAACGTATGGCCGATGAGGGGCAGTTGATTAAGCTTGCTGTGTCGTTGCATGCAACCACCCAAGGCGCACGCGAGCAGCTCATGCCCATTGCCAAGCGGTGGCCGCTACCGCGTCTGATGGATGCACTAGAGTATTACTACAAGAAGACTCGTAAGAAGGTCACCTACGAATACATCGTGTTTGACGGATTTAACGACAGTGCCGAAGATGTGCGGCGCTTAGCGCGTATCGCCAAGCGAGTGCCGAGCAAGGTGAACGTCATACCCTTTCACGACATTGGTTTTACGCGCCCTGAGGGCTTTGCCGCGCAGCTTCGGCCAGCGTCGCCGGAGCGCTTCGAGGCCTTCCTGCAGGAGCTGCGCGACGAAGGCGTGTTGGTGCTCGTGCGTAGCAGCAGTGGGCACGATATCGACGCCGCCTGTGGCCAGCTTGCGCTGTCGGAGGGCGACGCAGCGTGAAGCCAGGCATGTTGCGCGGCGCGCTGTTGTCGATGGCACTTGCCATCGTAACAGCGATGCCCCTTATCGCACAACTGGAATGGGCAGAGGCCGATGCCGAGCGTATGAAGGAAGAGATACGCATCGACCCAGACAGGTTGTGGTATGTGCGGCTGGTTAATGGCGACATTTTAACGGGACCCGTGTTAGCGGTAGAGCGCGACGACCAGGGCTATGCCATACGTGTTGGCGCCGTGATAGGCCGGGCTAAGGTCTACGTCAAAGAGATTGCATGGATAGAGGCACTAGAGCGTTCCTATCGGCAGAGGCACCGAGTGTTCATTATGCCTACGGCAGAGCCCATACGGAACGACCATTTTGTAGGACTGTGGGAGCTTGGCTTTTTGTATGCTGGTGCAGGCATAGGCGACATTGTGAGCATTACCGCTGGGCGCACCTTTGTGCCGGGCCTTGCGGCCGCAGATCAAGTGTCGCACGTAAACGTAAAGGCCACGCTCTACGACGCACCGAACGGTATTGTTGAAACCGGCCGGCAGTACTATGCTGCGGGTGTTACGGGGTCGTGGCTTGGCTCGAGTAATTTTATGGGACACGTCTACGGCGTAGCGACGTTTACGGGGGCTAGGTCGCAGGTAAGCACCATGTTCTTTGCCAAGGTATCTGGAGAGGACTTCTACACCGTCAATGGCGGGACGTTGTTTAACCCCTTTAACGTGAACTACCCTACGGGATCGGTGGGCATTGGGTTGAGTATGGACGCTCGTCTGCCGGACTTCTACGATTTGCACGTGATAGGTGAGTTGTGGAATAACGACCTTACGAGGCCGGCAAACACGATGGTGTTTTTGGGTGTGCGCACAACGAACGAGCATGTAAGCATGGACTTTGGATTGGCCGTATTTAGTGCACCGGCAGTGGTGCCCATGGTATCGTTTAGTTGGACGCCGTTTTAGGACGGTTACGATACATCCATGATTCCAGACATGTGCGTAGCGTTGGAAAACCGGCTCAAACTCGTATCTTTGCGGCCCTCTGGTTCGGTAGCTCAGTTGGTAGAGCAATGGACTGAAAATCCATGTGTCGGGGGTTCAACTCCCTCCCGAACCACACTGCGTAAGCACAGCACCCTCATGGCCTTCGTTGCCGTGGGGGTTTCTTGTTTCTTGTGGGTGATAGCGTTTGGACGTGCACAGGGCCAAGATCTTCGTGTGTTTGGCGGAGCCGACGTGTGGGGAGTTGTTGCGCGACCTAGTACCGACGGCAATGCAACACACGTAACGACGCAGCCAGCTATAGGCAATCAGCTTGTGTTGAACCATGTTGTTGTGGGTGTAGAGTGGGCGAAGGACGCAGTGAAAGCGCGTATAGCGCTGCAGGAAGGAGCCTTTACACGAGCCAACTATGGCGGTGCGGACTCTTCGTGGAGGATGCTTCACGAGGCGTCGATACAGATTCGGTTTGGTAGTTCTTGGACACTTGACGCTGGAGTACTGCCATCCACGATCGGGTTTGAAAGTATGTTGTCGTGGACGAATCCAACGATGTCGAGGTCGTTGATAGCCGACAACACGCCGTACTATATGCTTGGTGTTCATGGCAGGTGGCAAGTGGATTCGGCGTTACGTATAGGCCTGGTGCTTATGAATGGCTGGCAACAGATAGTGGATGTAAACAAGCAGCCTGCCGTGGGCACGACGTTGTTGTGGCGGCTAGCGAGAGAGACAGACCTAGCAGTAAACACCTTTGCTGGATTAGAGCCATTGACAGACGGCACGTCCACGATGCGATACCATGTAAACACCACCATCACGCATCGATTTGGTGAAGCAACGGTGATTCATGGGTTGTTTGACGTAACCAATCAACAGCGTCAAGCAGGGCGGAGCTCGCTATCGTTCTACGCCGGTTTGCAGGCGGTGCACACACTTGGGAATGACGTGCAGGCCTGCCTTCGTTTGGAGCATGCAGACGATTCCGATCGTATTCTATACAAGTTTGGCACGGCGCAGAACGTAACGGTATCAAGTGCGTCGATGAATATTGATGTTACGCTTCGAGAGAATCTGCGATGGCGCTCGGAGGTACGAGGATTCTACGACCCTCAACCAACGTTTGCCATAGGCGACGGGGCATCCTCGCGACGTTGGTATGCACTCGTCATGACTGGGTTAAGTATATGGTTGTGACGATTGACCGCATTCGTTCTATGCGCGAGCAGGGCGACGTTGACCAGGCATTACAGGCCGCTCTAGTCGTACTCGACAACACGACAATCGATGGTAGAGAGCGCGCCATGGTTATGCGTGAGTGTGGACTCTGTCTTCGTACTCTTGGCAGGTATGATGAAGCACTTACCTGGTACGAACGGGCATTGAAGCAAGACGGGGTGGACAGCGATGTCGACCTTCTGGCAAAGCTGCACGTGAACTGCGGCGTTGCGCACTTTCGACTCTTACAATTTGAGGCCGCCGATGCTGCCTTTGCCATGGCCGAACAGACAGTGCCTGTTGATGCTTATCAGACGAGGTTTATGCTGCACACTAGCCGGGCCAAGCTGTACCGAAACAGTGGACGACTTAGCGACGCGCACGAACAGGCACTTCTAGCGGCTGTGATAGCAGAGTCGGCAGGAGATCGTGTATTACGCGGGAAGGCACTGGTGGAAACGGCAGCATCGTATGCATATCTTGGGGCCAACGAAGAGGCCTTACGTGATGCATACGAGGCGGCCCGAGTGTTAGAGGAAGCCAGCACTGGCGTAACGCTTGCCGATGCGTATAGTCAGATATACATCCTTCTGCATGGCCTCAAGCGTCATGAAGAGGCGCTCCAGTACGCGCAGATGGCCTTCGATCACGCGATCAACCGTGGGTCGGAACTCTCTTTCGTGATCATGGCCTGCAATCTGGCCCTGGCACTAACCGATGTTCACCACGATGAACGCGGATTGCACTTACTTCAGTCGTTGGCTCCTAGGATAGCAGCGGTAACGTCGCCAGTGGCACGGCTACGATCGCTAAGCGTAATGGGCCAGATGTATAACGAGATTGGCCGTTTTCAGGAGTCTATTGACGTCTTAGAACAGGCCATGGCAATTGCGGCCGAGCACGATGCTTGGCTTGAATTGAACAACATCCGTTTTGCCCTTGCACAGGCATATTCAGCAAGTGAGCGTTACGATGAGGCGCGCCTTTATGTACAGGCTGCGCTGCGCGATCTTGAGCGCAGCGGAGGAGCCGTCACCAAGCAATACGTTTATAACCTTGTGTTTGCGTGGCGACTTGAGGCATCGTGCCAACGATACGAGGATGCCGTTGCTTATGCAGAGCGTGCCTGGGAGGCTCAGCTGGCGTTATATACCGACAGCTTTAGCCGTTTGGCGGCGGCGTTGCACATGAAGTACAAGGTAGCCGAACGCGAGCGCGAGTTGCAGCGTATGCAACTGCGTGCTACTGATGCCGAGCAACAGCTGGAACAATCGCGAAAGGAGTTAGCCGAGGTGGCATTGCGGCATATCGAGCGTCAGCGCGACGAAAGTAATCGCCGAAGAAAGGCCGTATTTTCCGAGGCCGACTGGCTGTTGTTCGAACGCCAGTTCGACGCTACGTATCGGAACTTTGCGGCCGAGTTGTTGCGCCGAAGTCCCGACCTATCTCGCGCCGAGCAGCGTGTGTGCACGCTGCTGGTGTTGCGCATGACGTCCAAGGACATTGCGGCCATTCTGTCTTGCTCGATCCGCACGGTCGAGTGGCATCGCCTGCGAATCCGGAAGAAGCTTCACTGTGAACAGTCGGAAGACCTAGGCGCAACGCTATGTGGCATGGCGTTTCAATCGGCGTTGCAGAGCTAGTGTCCTTCTGGAAGAGGCATTACAGCACAAAGTAAAGGCCGAAGAGTGTCAACAGCAGGGTAAGGTGGCAGATAAGCCATACGCGCTGCCAAAGGGGCCTCATGGGGAATGACACGGAGTCATCGAACGGGTCGAAGATCAAACCGATACCAAGATTCGACGCTGCACTCAGGAAATCGTGGGGCCCAAGGGCGTAGTAGGCGGCAAGGCAAAGGAACAAGCCATAGAACACTCGTGCGACAACAGGAGGAAACGTTCGTGCACTCATACGGGTTGGGATTCGTGATACAGGCGCCGTGGAAAAACGGGCGCGAAGTACGCCACGGGTGGTTGGTGGTTGCAACACCGCCAAGATTCTGGAACTTTGCAGGACGCTACGTTGATGTACGTTGAACATTGATTGATTAGGATATGACACTACGACTTTTGGTATGCTGTGGAATTGCCCTAACGATGGGCTTAGGACTGGCGCGAGCGCAGCCCCTTGCCGAGCCCAAGCTTATCGTTGGTTGTCAGTGCCCCTTATTCGTTTGGGGAATCAATCTTCGAGAAACACTGGATAGCTGTTTGTACCGCGGCGCAAATGTTAGCGGTTACCGAGTGGTAGAGAGCGATACCATTGTCGACGTAAAAATGCCGCGTCTGCGCATTTACCTGCATATCAACGCTACGGGCTATTACAAGTTTGCAGCCGAAATAGACTACGACAACGACCCGTCGGCGTGGGCGCGGCACGACGATGCGATGTTGCACTTACGGCAGTGGTACTCGCGACAGGTGCGGTATAAGATATTCGACGAGTTGCACGTAGCTAAGTGCGATGGCAAGCGACAGATTCTTCATGGAATATCCGGATCGAAGAATGGCTATCCAGGTGTGTTTCGATATTCTATTGAAGTTGAGCAGCCTAAGCAGTGACACATCTTCTACGGGTAATCGTGCTTCTAGCCGCACTAGTGTTTGGTGTGGCTAACGCCATTGCGGGCGACGAAAGCTACCTCGACATATCGGCATTGGACAGTGCTTGCACGTCGGCGTTACGCATAACCGAACAGCAATTAGTTGAAGGCCCTGAAGCATGGTCAAAGCGTGCAGCAGTACAGTCTATCCCCGAAGCAATGATTGTTGCCTCTGTCCAGCCGCATGGCCAGACGTCTGTGGCTGATGCTGAATGGAGTTTGCTGGGCACGTGCGACATGACGGGTGGCGTGCGCATACACATTGTTATTGCCGATGTTGAAGGCAGGGACATCAACCGAGCCATATATTTGATAACCGAGCGAGAATCAACGATTCTATCATCGGCGCGATGTGCATGGCTTACTACGTCGTGTAGCGAAACGCGTGTGGGGCTACCTACCATCACCGACGACGGCCGTTTACAGGTGCAGTCGGTGCGTCATACCTTCGATTGCGACACCGACGCCGTTCTTGGCACCGACCAGTTACCGGGGCACGTGATAACCTTGTTGTTGAGTGGAAAGATCTCGCAGCAGTGAATTGCACGGGACATTTGCATGGGACGCTTCGCGGGACATTTGCATGGGACGCTTCGCGGGACATTTGCATGGGACGCTTCGCGGGACGTTAGCACGGGACGTTAGCACGGACTGCGCCTCCCATCCCCTCGTCACCGCGCCGTTGTAGTTTTGAAATGTGTTCAGTAATACTCCTACATCGCCGCTATGCAAGACGTCTTGTTCGACTTTATCACCCAGTACATCTCTATCAACGACGACGAGAAGGACGCCCTGCTTGCTCTCGACCTGTTTAAGACCTTTACAAGGGGCACTGTTCTACTCGAGGCAGGACAACGGTCGAACGAGACCTACTTCGTGCTGAAGGGCTGCATTCGCAAGTACTACGTGATTGATGGCGAGGAGAAAACAACGGCCTTCTATACCGAAATGGAAGGCCTCACGCCCGCCTGTGTAATGAGCAAAGCCCCCTCCGATCACTACGTTGGCTGCGTGGAGGATTCGATTCTGGTAGTGTCCAACTCAGACATGGAGGCCAACGTGAACGCCAAATTCCCAAAGTTCGACGTTATGTGCCGGAAGCTGTCGGAAGAGCTACTATCGAAGGAACGGATCGACTTCGACGAGTTTAAAACATCATCGCCCGAACAGCGATACCTGAATCTGCTGGAGAAGAGGCCCGACCTGTTACAGCGCGTTCCACAGCACCAGTTGGCTAGTTATCTGGGCATTACACCACAGTCGTTGAGTCGCTTGCGTTCTCGCATTCTTGAGAAACGTGGTGCGGCGGTACGGTAGTTTGCACGTTCCAACTGGATGACATTCAGATACGATTGACCTGTTGGTCGTTCTTCACTTAAGTGAACGAATGTCGGGTTTCGTGCTCTCTAGTTTCGCAGTATCATTCATCAATCACGATACTGCATGAACATCAGAATCATCATGGTCGGAGTTGTTATCACCCTGGCCACAAGCACAAATCTAACGGCGCAATACACCGAGTTGGACAGTACCTACAAGCGATGGTTTGTGGGAACCTCGTTATTCGTGATTTTCGGTAATCTGTTCGAAGACGTTAACCCACCGCATTTTGCGCAGGTTGATATTGGCTATCGTCTATCGGGCAGCGACATCATAAGAGTTTCGCCCAAGACGTGGAAATATGCCTGGCCCAATGGCATTCATCCGTTCTTGAACGATGCCTACAAAAAACCCGAAGAGCGATTCCCAGGATATGTTCGCGAATATGGCGTAACGCTGTCGTACCAGCGCTTTGTGTGGGATGGATTTTACGCCCAGTTGGACGTGATGCCCACGTATCAGGTGTTTGCAAACGACAATGGCGTTACCATTGACGAGGGCTTTCAACTTTTCAACTCGTATCGTGTTGGATATCACATAAAGCTCTTCGACGACATGTTCTTCTTCCAGCCATCGATATGTGTAACGCACCGCGCCTACCACACGGAACTGCCCAACGGCTTCAAGCAACTTGATGACAAGTGGTCGAAGTTCATTTTTCCCGAGCCCGGCCTTAACGTGGGCTTCAACTTCTAGCGCGTAGCGTCACATGCAATGTCCCATGCAAACAACGTGCGGGTGATTACGTGAATCTTTTTGCTAGATTCCGTGTTGCCGCGGCATTTGCCGCCAGTAGTTTTCCGAAAGGATCCGCCCATGCGTCTTGCGTCTCGTTGCCTCTGTGCGTTTGTCGTGAGTTATGCCCTTGTTGTATCAGGTGCGTTAGCACAAGAACGGCTGTTCGTATCTGTTCCCTCGGCCAACAACGAAGGTTCGCTCAAGTCGGCCGTTTTGGCCGTAAACCCTTCTGCGTTTTCTCAGGCCCTTTCGGCTCCTGAATCTGCGCAACAGCGGATTGAGCTGCCGTTACCCGGCACAGAGGTTCGCGTTCTGGTGAACCGTTTCGAGGTGTTCGACGATGCCACTGTCGTGAATCTCATAACGGCCAACGGACCTGTACGCTTTGTTCCTCAGAAGCAGCTCTTGCTGAGCGGTCGCGTGGACGGTATTGCTAATAGCCGCGTGGTGTTGGCTGTACTTCCCGACCAAGTGTATGGCATTGTTACCATGAACGGGCGCCAGCTTTATGTGCAGCCGTTTGACCGTGTAGCTGGTACGTCGATAGCATTCGCTGCCGAGACCGCCCAGCATCCTACGCCGTGGACGTGTGGCCAGGAGGACATCAAAGATCAGCCACCAATTGCACCGATGCCCCCTATCCAGCAAGGGAAGAAAGGGGGCGCCGACCAACAACAGCGTCTGATACGTACCCTGGCCTTGGCGATTGAAGGCGACTACGATATGTTCCTAGACCACGGCCAAAATGCTGCCAAGGCGGCGGCCTATGCCGAAGCCGTGACGGCAGCGTCGAGCGACATTTTCTTCCGCGATGTAGACGCTAAGCTTCGGGTAAAGCAGTTTGAATTGTGGACGGTGGTAGACCCATATACATCGACCAATTCAGGAGGCATGCTTACGCAGTTTCGTGACCGCTGGCGGACTCTTCATGCCAACATCGACCGCGCCGTGGCTGTATTGCTTAGTGGCGTGAACAACATTGGTGGCGTTGCCTATGTGAATGTGCTATGCAGCAAGCAAAACGGCTATGCCGTGGTAGGCCTCAATAACAACGTGAATTATCCAGCTACTGGATACGTGTGGGATACCGACGTAATGGCGCACGAGCTAGGGCACAACGTTGGCTCGCTCCACACACACTCTTGTACATGGGCGCCGCCTATCGACTCCTGTGTTGCCGCCGAAAATGGCAACTGCTATACCGGCACCAAGCCAGTACTTGGCACCATCATGAGCTACTGCCACCTAACCAACCGGGGCACCAGCTTGGAGTTTCATCCTCGAGTCTCGGCGCTCCTATCTACGCGCATCAACGCTGCCGCCTGTCGCGAGCTTATCTCGTCGCTAACCGTTGATGCCCGTGCCGATACCACCGTGTGCCATGGCGACACCATTCGGCTTACGGCAACAATTGGTGGCGGTACCGCACCCATTGTTGTAACGTGGTCGGGGCCGAACGTCATCGACGCCACCGGTCCCAACCCTCGCGCTGTTGTTACCGCAACAGGAACCTATCGCGTAACGGTGAGAGATGCCACCAACTCGCTGGCCATCGATTCGGTTAGCATCACTACGTCGCCCCTTCCACTTACTGCGGCCATTACGCCGCCGCAGCGGACATGTCCGGGCGAGCCGGTTACCCTTGTCGTGAATGCAACAGGAGGTACGGGTTCGTATCGGTACACCTGGATTGTCAATGGTGTAACCACTGGCATTGCCTCGGCAATGAATACGTTTGTCACGTCCGACTCGTTGGACATCGTGGTTCGCGTGCGTGACGCCCAAGACTGCTCGACGTTTGTACAGTCGGCTGTTACCACGTTTAACAAACCTGTCAATACCCTGCAGGCGCCGAGTGTTGCCTGTGTTGGCGACAGCGTGACCATTCAGGCCGATCCGCGCCGCGGAACACCGCCGTTTAGCATGGAATGGTGGGTAAATGGCCAGGACGCCGACGTGATTGAGACGACCTTGCGATTTCCTATAGCCGAAAACAGTTTGATTCGATGTGTGGTAACGGATAAAAACTTGTGCACCGATACCACCGAAGTGTTTGTTCGTGTTCGCGCTACACAGGTGCAGTTTGTACCCCCTAGGGTGACCGTTCCAGAAATTGCGGCATGTATCGACTATGCCAGCATGAATGTAAGCGTACGCAACAGCGGTTCCGACACAGCGATGCTCACGTCGATTGACGCCACCTATGCGCAGGCAGTCATTGAAGGCAGCGAGAATCCCTTTGTGGTGGCGCCTGGCGAGCAGCGGTCCATGCGCATTCAGGTGCGTTTACCCATCGACATGGAAGTTCGAGACACGCTGAACATTCGTGATGTTCGTTGCGGCTGGGTGTATCAGCTTCCCGTGGAAGGTCGCCGCGGAACGCTTGTTGCCGATCCAGTAGGCGGTGTCGACCTTGGTGTTATTTCGGCCTGTTCCGATGGTGCCAACAGGACGGCTGTTCTGCGTCTTCGCAACGGCTCGCCGATTGCCGTTACTATATCGCAGTTGCGCGCCGAAGGCGTCGACTCCATAGCGGCCGCCTATCCAATTTCCGTGGCGGGTCGTGGAACAGTTGCCATCCCAGTGCGCCTGTTTGGTATTCGTAAGGCCCTTATGTCTATTCCGGCCATTCGCGCAGAGTACACCTCGGTTGGCTGCGAGGGCTCGGCAGCTATTCCCGTGAGTGTTTCCGTTGCCCCATACGAACTTTCTGTACCAAGCATTCTAGATTTTGGCGTGATACGGAAGGGGGCACCGGTAGTACAGCGGTCGTTGAGTGTGATACCGGCGATGTCGACTGGGCTTGAACAAGTCGAGATTACCACCGTTGCTGTGACCGGCCCGTTCGAAGTGACCGACCTGTTGCGGGCACGGTTACGTGGCGGGCGGGCTACGGTGGCCAGCGTTGCGTTTAAGCCATTGCCAACCACGGCCAATGGCGAAGTGCTTGGCAGCATTGCGTTTACGGTAGACTCGTGTTCGGCCGAAACTACGATACCGCTGCGCGCATGGCTGGATGACGGCGTATCGGTGCAAGATGGTACAACGCAAGCGGCGCGGATCGTGTATTCTGGTGCAACGAATACGGTGACGGTTCAGGGGGTTGACGCCTGCGTGCTGAGCTTCTTCGATGTTCAGGGCCGGCTAGTGCATACAGTGCAGTTTACGGGCGTAGCGGTCGACGTGCCGGCAGCAGTGCGTGGCGTAATTGCTGTAAGTGCCGAATGCGCTGGAAACACGAGGTTGCGAACCGTCATATCGGTGCAATAATCGAGTGCGTGGGCTGTAATACAATTGCAAAAACGGAACAGCGGAGCCCTGTTGCTTTGTCTGCAACTCCGTAGTATTGCGGAATGCCAAACACACCGTGGGCGAGTACGCTATTTGTGTTGGGGTTCATGTGTAGTGCATGCTCCTCGGTTCCGCATAGGCCGTATGCAGAGGAAATACAGGAACAGGGCCGCAGGTTTAGTGCCGTAACCTATCCCGAGGGCGACTTTGTGCGTCCGGCGCCAATTGAAGTCGGACAGTACGTAATGTATAGCATACAGCAAGGCGAGGCGCGGGTTGTAACGTCGTACGACGTGTTAGCCGAGACGATAGACGGCTGGCAAATTCAGCGGGAGTGGATGACGCCGACGCAGCGGCGTGTGGACACGTTTTTACTTGCGGACCGAGAGCTAGGCGAGATTTCGCGGGCCGAGGGATTAGAGATTATTCTTGGTCAGCGTGGTGCCAGCAGAGCAGCAGGCATGGTGCAGGTAGTAGGCGGAGTATTTAAGGGTACCACGGAGATAGAGACCGAGGTAAAGCTCAACGGTCAGTTGCGCGTTATGCAATGCACGTATAATCCGGCGGTGTTGCTTACGGGCATTGTATCGGCCAAATTAGGCAGCGTAACGATCGAGCTTTTAGAGTTTGGCCGATTTCGCACAGCGCTAAAGTTCTAGCAAAGGGCAAGCCGTCACGGCGCAGCATTCAGCGCCCAGTCGTAGTCGCGGTAGGAGACGGTATACGACGCCGCATTGCGCGAAACGTCTCCGCTTTGTGCTGCTGGGAGGAACGGTGCAAGAGCTCGCAGCACGTCAGCCGTCGTTGGGCCAAAGTCAGAAGCAAACCATGAGAAAATCATGGACAGTTTTGCAGACTTCTCGGTAGCATCGAAGGTGTTCCACTGACGATTCGCGAGAAACAGTTTTCCCTGTTCGTTTAACTGGCGATCAAGCCGATCGGGAAGGTAGGCCTCGGCCCGAAGAGGGGGGCAGCTTTTTGCGGCGCAGACCAATGCAAAGTGAATACGTGGATCGGCCATGGGACGCAGGATCTTGTGTTCGATATCGTTCAGGCTCATGCTTTGGCCTTTTAGGTTTGCCAGCGGTTTATCCCACACGTCGGTCGATGCCCCTTTGGAAGGAGAGGCGCCGATATCGCGGATGCTTTTGAGTGGGAGGTTGTCGCAGACAACCTTGAGGGTAACGGCGTTATAGACGTTGATGAAGAACGCCATACGAGCGTTGCCGGTAAGTTTGGCGTGGTCGACGGATGAGTAGTAGGCGATAACGGCGTTCAGACGTGGGTCGGCCTTAAGAGCAGCATAGTGAACAGCGCCGTTGGAAACATGGGCGCGAAGCAGCTCGGTAAACAAGGCGTCTGAGGCGTGGGTAGGGGTGAAAGCCAGCAACGCTAGAAGGCCGCTAGCTAGGATTGTCGCGAGGTATTGCATAGTTTTTTTTGGTGATGACCGGAGTGACCTGCAAGAATAGCATAGGTTACAGAAGTACTTGGCTAAGACCATCTGGGGTAAGATTGGCGATCGGTTGCACCCGGAGAGGCATTTTTGCACCATGATTGGCAAGACTCACAGCGTGTTATCACGTCCGTTCCCGCGACCCGAAACCGCAGGCGTGGTGTGGCGCCGCGTGGGGCTTACATCGGTGTTTGTGATGTTGTTTCTACTGGTGTTTCGCCCGTTTGGGTTGCACCTGTTGCCCTCGGGCACGTATGCGCCGTTTGCGGCGTATGGACTGGTAACGGCGTTGGCCATGACGTTGGTGGGCGTTGTTCTGCCGATGGTGTTTCCGGTCTGGTTCGACGAGCGCCGGTGGACGGTAGGGCGTGAGATTACGATGGCAGCGCTCACGATTCTGTTGATTGCCGTGGGGAATGCCTTGTATTCGGCATGGCACTTTGGCTTTGCCATTACGCCGTCGTTCGCACTTGGATTTGTAGCAATTACAGCGGCTATCGGCCTGTTTCCATCGACGGCCATTGTGTTGGCGCAGGTGGGTCGTTATCAGCGGCAGTATGTGGCCGCCGCGGAGCGGCTCGACGCCGAGATCGTGCAACCGGTGCCCCTTACAGAAGGAGCGTTAGTGGTGATAACCGACGACGACGGCCGCGTAGGGGTAGAGGCCGCGGCCGACGACGTGTGCTGTTTATGGTCGGCCGATAACTATGTTGAGGTGGTTGTAAAGCGTGGCGACGTGGTAACGCGCCACCTTGTTCGAACCAGTTTACGATCTGTTGAAAGTCGGGGCCAGCTACCACCAACCTTTTGGCGGTGCCACCGCAGTGTGATTGTGAACGTGCGTCGTGTAGAGCATGTATCGGGCAACGCACAGGGATATTCGTTACATATAGGGGGCATCGATTCCATACCGGTAGCGCGATCGCGAAGCCGAGAGGTTGGACAGCGATTGCGAGGCCAAACAGCCCCTACGGCATAGTAAACACAACCAAACGGTACCAGGGCGTGCTATTCATCCCAAACGGCTTGTAATGGGGGTGGTGATAGAAGTACGTTCGCATTCACAGCGAACGGCGAATCACCAAATTCTAGGAGCATTTGTATGATGTATCAGGCCTTGTTAGCGATTCACGTAGTGGGTGGATCGGCGGCGTTATGTGTAGGGACGGCGATTGCCGTGTTGAAGAAGGGCGACCAGCGGCATAAAATGTATGGCCGGCTGTTTGTGTGGTCCATGTTGGCGGCATCGATATCGGGCATACTGATGTCGATAATGAAGCCCAACCCCTTCCTGTTGCTGATAGGGTTGTTTTCGGGCTACATGGCATGGAGCGGATGGCGGATACTGCGAGCAAAGCCCGAGCATGCTGTTGTACAGTTGATGGCACCCATTGCCTTGATAGCTGTGGCGATGGGCATGGCGGTGATTGCGGCTACGTCGAACGAAAGCACCATTGTGCCGTTGTTCTTTGCGGCGGGCATGGTGTTTATCGGCGTAACCGACGTTCGGGTGGCGTTGCGTTTACGCAGCGGACCGTTGCCTAAGAAACTCGTGATTTCGCGTCACCTGGGCCTGATGGGCGGAGCGCTTATAGCGGCATGGACGGCGTTTCTTGTGGTGAACATCAGTCTGCCCCAATTCCAGTGGATACTGTGGATAGGACCGTCGGTGATTGGCACCATCGGGTTGACGCGAGCCGGCCGGCGGTTTGCGATTAGTTGATTGCCTTGGTTATTCCGTTCGTGCGTTCTTGCGCAGGAACGCTGCGGCCAGCACGCTTGCCAGAATACCAACCGGAGCAATTTCCATAAGTGTGTAGCCCATGCGGACGTACCATAGCTTGTAGGACGAAACGAACTCGGCGACCTCTGCCTGTTTAGCGGCCAGCGCTTCGGCTGATGGCAAGGTGGCCTCGAAGTCACGAATCATGACCTTGCCATAGTTCTGGGCGAAATCTGGGAAGAGGTTGGCGTGGGCGACCTCCCATGCCAGCACATATATGAGCGAAGCGATGCCAGCAATGGCAAGGCCGCAGCGTAACGCCGCAAGAAATGTGACGGTGCCCCCTAGCGAAGTGCGATAGGCACGTACGCCGAAGAAGACGAAGGACATAGCGACGCTCATGAAGGCGAAGCCAATGACCATGCCAAGAACACCAGCTTCGGCGGGGTTGGCGGTAAACGGCCAAAGGGTGAGGCCGCTGGCCATAACGATGCCGCCTGCAAGGAAGCCGTAACGAAGGATGAAGCGATTCATGTGGGTTTGAGGGATGTGATGGAAACACCGCAAACAACGCACATTTGGGGGCTTCATGCATCACCCAAATGGGTGATTTTGGGTCATTCGTGGGGTGATTCGCCTCGTGAAGATGGCGGATTGCTGCTGTTGTGGACGTTGGATGCAGCTAGTCGAGCAGCATATTGGGCTGCCTGCGCACGATTGGAGACACCCAACTTGGAGTAGATGTTGGCCACGTGCGTTTTTACGGTATTCGTTGAAACGAAGAGCGCGTCGGCTATCTGTGCATTGGTATGGCCCTGTGTAAGAAGCGCAAGAACCTGGGTTTCACGGCTGCTAAGGCCTGATACAACCAGCGGAGCTTCTGCTGAAGGTACATGTTGGTCAACGTCGATGGCCGTTGTGGGCGTATGTTCAGGGGTTGCATGGCCGCGGCTGGGCATGCGAATTCCACGTCCAAGCCAGACGCCACCAGCGAGGGTAGTTAGGACGACGG
This sequence comes from Candidatus Kapaibacterium sp., assembly GCA_022842685.1. Lineage (GTDB taxonomy): Bacteria > Bacteroidota > Ignavibacteria > Kapaibacteriales > Kapaibacteriaceae > JALHPC01. The sequence continues at coordinate 62,400 of JALHPC010000007.1, read as the reverse complement.
CGGAGAGAATGTGCGACGTGGCATTGCTATGGAATGCCCACTGTGCTTCGGCAGCAGCGACGACCAGAAGCAGGATAGACATCACCAATGCATACCGAAGGGCGAGCCGTAGCATGGGCAAACCTACAACATTTCCTAGGTGCAACGGGACACTTCGAGCGACACCGTACTTTTGTATGAGATGCTCCTTGTTTGTTTCGTCTCTTCCACCCTCCTCCTCCTCACCACCACCGCTAGCGCCCAACCGCATGGCCGCATTGCCGGAGTGGTTCGCGACGCCGTAACGCAGCGCCCCTTATCGGATGTCACGGTGATTGTTGAGGGACGATCACGACCAGCCATCACTGCATCGAATGGCACCTACATTATCGACTCTGTCCGTGTTGGTACGGTTACTATTACTACACGTATGGTTGGATACGCTGCATCGGTCGAAACAGATATTATTATTCGCAGCAACCGCACAACCACCGTCGATATTCTGCTTACGCCCCGCTCGATTCAAGCAGCGTCGGTGGAAGTTGTTGCCACACACGAGTCTCACGAGTCGTACACCGGAACGGTCTATCTTAATAACGAGGAAATTCGTCGTACGCCCAGTGGCGTTGGCGACGTACAGCGCGTGCTTACGGCCATTCCAGCAATTACCGGTTCCGAAGATCAGGTAAACGATGTTTCTATTCGTGGTGGTGCACCAGCCGAGGTTGGTTTCTATATCGACGGCATTTTTACTCCAAATATCAACCATATGCCCCAGCAGGCAGGTGGCGGCGGACTGGTGAGTATTCTCAACATGCGCCTGGTTGATAAACTCTCTATTATGACAGGGGGCTTCGATGCCACCTACGGTGAGCGCGCTTCGGGCGTTATAGGCGTTGCACTGCGCGAAGGAAGCACAACCGAGATCCATGGTCAGGCCGACGTGAACATGGCCGGCGTGGGCGGCTACCTGGAAGGACCGTTGGGCGAAAATGTCTCGGTAATTGTCGGTGCCCGACATTCGTGGGTAGACGCGCTCGTAGCGCTGTTAGACGTAGGCAAAGCCCCCAACTATGGGGATGCGCAAGCAAAGGTGGTGTGGCGCCTTCATCCCGACCATCGCCTATCGGCTATTGCTGTGATGGGCTTGAGTGGGCTTGAGCGTTCGGTTTCGCAGGCACTGATGGATAGCTTGCCGCGCTACGGCAGCGAAGATTATGCTGTAGGTACGTACGGCATTACGTGGCAGGCACTGTGGAGCGAACACGTGGTTAGCAACACAGCCGTGGGCGTTGCAACGCTGCGCGCAAATGAACAGTGGATGGCAGCAGACACGGATACGCTCGACGAGCAGATTGCGTCGGTCGACAACACGCTAAGTATTCGCAGCGTGACGTCGATGTACTTAGGTGGTACCGGCAACCATGCCGATGTTGGCTTCGAGCTACGCCAGCGGCGACTACAGGTACATGAAGCACACCTTGGCACAAATCGCAGGGCAACCAGCAACGTATTGGCGGCATTTGCAAGCGTTACGGGCAACGTGGGGACGCTTTCGCTTACAGGTGGGGTGCGCGTTGCAGCGTTGCAGCCCGTGCAAGATGTTACCGTGGACATGCGCCTGCAGGCGCAGTGGGCCGTAGCCGACGAGGTAAGCGTTATGGCCATGGCGGGACAGTATAGCCAAGAACTTCCGCCGACCCTACTGGCCTATGCCGATGCCACCAGCACGTTGGCTGCACCTCGAATGCTCTACGTTGGAACTGCCGTCGAGTGGAAGCCCGCACCTACTACGTCGGTTCGAGTGGAAGCGTATCAGAAGCAATATCACGATGGACCGTCAAGCCGACAACGTCCGGAGGCATTTGTGCTCGACGACGTGTTTGGCACGAATGGCCGGTGGCGCGACGTGGAGTCACTTGGTATCGACGCTATGGCGCATGCCTACGGCGTAGAACTGGTGCTGCACAAGCGTTTGACAGATGGCTGGCATGCGCTAATTGGCACGGCTGTGACTTCCACCGAGTATCGTGATGCCGCTGGCCTGTGGCGTCCTAGAACGTTTAACAACCGCATTGTTGCCACGGCCATGCTAGGCTGGATGCCTGCGGAAACATGGATGGTAACCACACGATGGAACTACCTTGGAGGTCAGGCGCGGACGCCGGTAAACGCTGCGGCATCGCAGCTTGCTGGCGAAACCGTGCGCGACGTATCGAACACCAATGGCATCTACCTGCCGCCATACCATGGGCTAAGCGTGCGGGCCGACAAACGCTGGTTTTTGCAAGGCAGTACCGTTACCACGTACCTGATGGTGCTGAACGCCTATAACCGCCGCAACGTGCGCGACGTGGTGTGGAACCAAGCTGTTGGCGCCGTAACGAATGACGAAATGTGGGGGATCGTTCCCGTGTTTGGGGTGGAGGTTGAAATCTAGCTAACATGCTTCGCATAGCGACGTGCTTCGCACAGCTACATGCTGCGCCCCTCGCTAGCGGTGGGTTGTATAAAAGATGGAAAATCACATTCCGCATTACCGTCGAAAATGCCAAATAAACTGAATGAAGTCAATTTCAAGGTGATTGAATGGCACGTTGCCTCGCGATGTAGCCATGCGTTGAACAGGAGAGTAACGACAGGTAGTACGCAGCGTGAACTTCTGTAAACGCGTTGGTACGACGTCCCACCCAAAGACGAAGATCGGTGTTAGGCCATTCGTTCGCTCAATCTGCTGCTGCCCTTGGTGCGACACGTCCGTTGAAAGCCAGTCGACACCAACGCCGGCACCCACAAAGGGTACAAAGCCGTGATAGTTGGCAATCTGTAGTGCTGCCTCTAGGCCAAGACTTGTTCTTTCCAATGAGACCGATGAGCCATAGCCCTGGCGTACACTTGATATGTGCCGAAATACTGCGTGCAAGAAACCTCGCCCGTCGAGCACTGAGTATCCAATGCCAACCGAGGGATATGTCGTAGATGGCGGTGGGACGTCTAACATGGGAAGTTGGCTGGCAAGCCACGTAGGACGCGACAGTGCTGTGGCCGAAGAAACGCCAATGCTTGCGAACAGGCCATTGAATAACCCAAGCCGCTCGGCTGCCGCATTGCGGCGCTCCTCGATGCCATCTCGTTGTAATGACTCAACAGACTGCGTCATGTCGAACGCAGTAGTAGCGCTTAGCGAGAGCGCAGCCAATGGCGCCAAAAACGCGCTTACTTCGCCCGTCGCCGAAGGGTATGGTACGTTACGCACAATCGGTGCCGCGACTGTGGCGTGCAGCATCGTCGAGGTCGTCACGGCTGCGGTCAAACCCAGGCGCGCAACGGCCTCGTGAGCGTCGTATGCCGGGCCATCGTCACGTCTACGCTGTGATGCAACCCAGGCAAGACCAACAAACGGGACAACACGCCCACGTTCGATTCGCCATGGATAGATGTCGGCTCCGGTTTCCACGGTCGGACTCCACCGTTCTTCGTTTCGGTGCCACATCAGCGCCGTCGCCGTGATGTAGAAATGGCTGTGGCCCCAGAAGTGAAGACCACCAACGGTGATACTGCCGGCAACAGACTCGGCCCCGGCATTGCCGTGGAAGGATGTAATGCCTGCGCCCAGCGTTAGCTGTGCAAACCTAGCCGACGTTGCAGTGTCCACATAGGGCTGCCCACGAAGCACACCAGTAGCCAGCAACATCACAACTGCCGTCGTAACAACTACTATTCGCAATGTCATTTCGCTAACTCCCAGAGTATCACAGTTCACAACCAGCGCAAACGTAGTCGCTCTACATAGCTTCTTGCAATCTGAAAGGGGCAAACGGTAGTACTTGGGACTCAACGGCACGATTTTGGGACGAGCGGTGTTAACTTGCACCTCCGACCGACTGGTCGGTCTGATCGCGTTCCTACACTATCCTCATCTTCTTCATGATTCGCGCCCTAGGTCTAGTCGTTGTTTCAATGATGTTCCTATCAAGTTTGCTCCATGCTGGAAGCATTTCTGGTAACGTTAACGACGGCGTTACCGGTCAGCCACTTGCTGGAATTCGTATCGCCGTGCGTGGTACGAACGCCTCTGCCCGCTCCAACGACAAGGGCGAGTTTACCATCGAAAATCTGAAGTTTGGCAACTACGTTGTGGTGGCTTCGGGACCTGGTTGGATTGCCGAAGAGCGAAACGTGAGCGTTGCCGACGACGTGATTGGCGTCGTGCGATTCCTGATGCGCTCCGCAGCGCGTAATGCCAACGAAGTCATCGTCTATGGCGCTTCGCGCCGGCCTCAGAAGCTTACCGATGCGCCAGCCGCTGTTAGCGTTGTAACGCCGCTAGATGCCGAGCGCATGGCTCCAACTGGACAAATCGCGCGAACCATGGAGCGCATGCCGGGGGTAGACGTTGTAATGTCGGGCGCAAACGACTTTAACGTAAACACGCGCGGCTTCAACAACTCCATCAACCGCAGGACGCTTGTCTTGATTGACGGCCGCGATCCTTCGACGCCCCTTATCAACTTGAATGAATGGAACTCGATGAGTGCCATTATGGATGACATTGCCGGAATTGATGTAGTACGAGGACCAGGTTCGGCCTTGTATGGTCAAAACGCCTACAACGGCGTCGTTAACATTCGCACGTCTGCACCACGCGACGTGTTGGGCACAAAAGTTACGTTGGCCGCAGGTGAGTGGGAGACGTATCGCTCATCGGTGCGCCATGCGGGCCTGTTTGGCGATCTTGCCTACAAGTTCACGTTCGGAGCATCAACGCAGTACAACTATGGCGTGGTGCCTCGACTAACCGAAGCGGAATATCCAGCGCTTACGCCGGCTCTTGCTGGCGCGAATGCGTTCGACAAGCGCCCGTTGTCAGACGCTGCACGCAGGCCGTATCAGATTGGCGGCACGATGCGATTTGACTACGACTTGCAAGATGAACAAACGGTGCTGCTTGAAGGTGGCTATACGGCAAGTGGAAACGAAATGTACGTGAACCAAACGGGACGTTTGCTGGTGCAACGCGTCGAAAAACCGTTTGTTCGCATGGCCTATACAAGTCCGAGCTTTACCATTCAGGGTTTGTGGCAGCGCCGCAACACTCCCGATGAATTGCAACAGCTTGTATACAACGCCAACGCTCGCTCGCTCGAACGCAGTGACGTAATGGGAGTTGACGCCCAATACAACACACAACTTGCCGATGGCATACGAGTGATTGCCGGCGCACAGTACGACTATCAGGACGTGAGCTCGCCAACAGACTCTGCTGGCGTGTTTTTAGCCGATATGACGTTGATTAGCCCTACCCGCGTAACGGCCATCTTTGCTGGTGTATATGGTCATCTAGAAGTAAAAGCCACCGACAACATCACGATCGTCGGCTCGGCACGCATCGACCACTCACGGTTGTTCCCAACACAGTTCTCGCCAAAGTTGGCCGTTGTTTTCGAACCATCGAACGGCCATACCTTGCGCCTTACGCTTAACCGCTCGTTCTTGCGGCCGTCGTACACCGAACTCTTCCGCCGTTCGCCATTTGGTGGTCCGGCAAACTTCGCCGCTGCCGAAGGCGTTGTTGACTCGGTTCTTGCAGACCGTTTTGGCGCAGGCGTGCGATCCAATCTTGGCCTGTCTCAACCAGCTAGCCGCTTTAACCTAGGCAATCCAAACCTCGAACCCGAAAAGGCACTGTCGCTAGAACTTGGCTATCGGGGTGCCGTTACTAGCGAACTATGGGTAAGTGCCGACATTTATTACAACCGCCGAACCGACCTTATTAGCGCCCCACTTGCAGGCATTACACGAGACCTCTATGCTCCAGTTCGCTCGAACTCGGGCAACGCCGATGCCGACCGCGTAGCCGATTCGGTACTGCTGGCACAGATTGGCAATGCCCCTTTCAACCAACTCTCGATGTATGAGGGACGTCCCACACTTGTGATTGCTCCAAACAACGTAGCTGCTGTAGATGAATACGGTGCGGAATTTACTGCAACGTATGCGATTACAAACGAGCTAAGCGTAACGGGAGCGTATTCGTATTTCGATTTCGCCATTGCGTCGAACGAAGCCGCCGCTCAAAAGATTGTTCCTAACACATCGCGCCACCGTGCGAATATCGACGTCAATTACGTCGTACCCGCACAGTACGACGCCGGCGTAAACGTCCGCTGGGTAAATGCCTTTACATGGCTTGCCGGTGGCTTCGAGGGCACCGTCCCTACGTACACCGTTGTGAATCTTCAGGCCGGCTATTTTGTAACGTCGACGCTACGACTGGGACTCAACGTGTTTAACGCGTTGGACAATGCCCATATTCAAATATTTGGTGGCACGATTCTTCGTCGCCAGGCATCGGTTTCAGCATCATACACGTTCTAAACGCTCCTAGAACGCACGAAGTAAAAATTCCTGAAGGGGTCGAGCAGCTCGGTAATATTCCATGGCTGTTTCGACCCCTTTTTCGCCAACAACCTTGCTATTGGGCACTTGCACCATCCAGTACCACTGCCTGTTGGCGATAAGGGGCACTGTGGCAACGACGTCGCGAATCTCCTTGGGTAAGACCTTATTCTTTTCGCCCTTGATGTCGCCATAGAGTGAGGCAAAGGGCTTCGACCGTATCAGCGTCATGAACTCATCGGCGTGATCGGCAATCACTTCGCGAATCGTCTCCACCTTGTCTTTGTCGGGCATGTAGGACCCACCGCCGAACCAACAGCCTCCAGCACCTAGCTCGAAGTAGAAGCCAGGATAGCCCATTGCCTTTTTCCCCTCCTTGGATACAGCCGCGCCAAGCTGTGTTTTGTATGGGGTTTTATCCTTGGAAAACCGTGTGTCGCGATGAAGTCGAAACACAGCATCTTTCGCCGTCTGCGTAATGTCGGGCTCGTACATGCGTATTTCGTCGATGACCCTTTCAACAAACTCGTAAAAGGGTTGTTTAACGTGGGCTTCGTAGCGGGGCTTTTGTGCTAGAAACCAGTCTCGCGAATTGTTAGCTGCAAGATCGTTGAAAAAATCAAAATACTGTTTGGTGATCATGATGGGTTGCGGGTATTCCCAGATTGGCAGATGGACTTGCGACGTTTGCGATGTGCAAGATACGCCCAAGCAACGTGGGTGGCAATACCGAGACCGACGCCCCACAGCAGGTCTATGAAGACGACGCCGGCGACGGTGACGAGAAAGGGCAGGAGGCGACGAGGACCAGAGGCGGCAACGCTACGAAACAGAGAGACGGAGGCCAGTTTGTAGCCAATGGTAATTAACACCGCTGCGAGGGCAGCGTAGGGAATCAAGTTCAGGTACTGAGCAATCGTCACCACAGCCACTGCCAGCAAGACACCGTGAAGAACGGCCGACATACGAGTATGGGCACCGGCGTAGACGTTGGCAGACGTACGCACGATGACACTGGTGACGGGCAGACCGCCGATTAAACCGCTAAGGGTATTGCCCAGGCCCTGGGCAAGTAGTTCCCGGTTGGGATCTGAGACGCGTTCATGAGGGTCGATACCATCGGCGGCTTCTAGTGACAGAAGACTCTCGACGCTTCCAACAATGGCAATGGTAGCCGCAATCAGCCAGACGCGAAGGTCCGACAACGCGCCGAAATCCGGTGTACGTACAAGTGTTAACACGTCGGCCGCAGACGCTAAAACCGGAAGATCTACAAGGTGTTTATCAACGCGAAGAAGTGCCCAATCTGGAAGGTAGCTCACAAACAGCCCGTTGACGACCACACCAGAGACAACGGCTACGAGAGGAGCGGGTAGCGTGCGAAGGGCACGCAGTACAGACGAAAGACCCTGCCACCAGTGAAGGATGGCGAAAGCGGTAAGGGCAATTACCACGGCGCCTGGATTGGGTGCTTCGAGTGAAGCCACGATCTCGGTAAACGTGTTGGATTCCGATGTGAACATAAAAGCTAGGTGGCCCACATGTTCCTCGTCGCGCCCTAATGCGTGAGGAATCTGCTTGAAGACGATTACCAAGCCGATACCAGCCAGCATACCTTTGACAACCGAGTTGGGAATCCAAGATCGAAGAATGCCTGCACGGGTAGCCGCTAAGACTAGCTGCATGACACCTGAAAGGGCAATGGCTGTTAGTACCATCTCGAACGAGCCAAGCGTAGCGATAGCTGAGGCCACAACGGCAGTTAACCCAGCGGCTGGGCCGCTGACGCTAACGTGCGATCCAGAGACGAGTCCAACAACGACTCCCCCAACCACACCGGCGATGATGCCGGAAACAACCGGAGCGTCTGACGCTAGCGCAATACCTAAACATAGCGGTAGGGCAACAAGGAACACAACGAGTCCGGCGGACGCGTCGTTGCCCACATGTGAAAGCGTGCGAGGCAGGGTGAAGGGACGATTCATAGTCTGTGCATCTGTGCAATCAGGGACGTCACCGTACCCAATTCGCGTGCCAAGTATGGCCGACCTCGAATACTCGACGCCGAAACCGTAGATTCGTAGCCGAGGAAACCATCAATGGCAAGTACAACCTATTCGTTCGACTTTGTGAGCGAAGTCGACATGCAAGAAGCCGACAACGCCGTCAACCAGGCCATCAAGGAGGCCGAGCACCGGTACGACCTGCGCGGTAGCAATCAAGAGGTCACGTTCGATCGCACCAAGCGGCTCATCACCATCCGCGCTGATGGCGAGCACTTCGTGACAGCCATCCGTGACATCATCGTCCAAAAGATGATCAAACGTGGCATTAGCGTCGAAGCCCTCGACGAATCCAAGCCCGAGCAAATGGGCGGCCGTAGCGTGCGAATGACGATCAACCTCAAGGCCGGACTCTCCCGCGAGGAGGCCAAGAAGATTACTACGCTCGTAAAAGACGCCAAGCTAAAGGTAACGGCACAGGTGCAGGACGAAAAGGTGCGCATTACAGGCAAGAGTAAGGACGACTTGCAGGCCTGCATTGCACGCGTGAAGGCCGAACCCCTGGGCTTCCCCATCCAAATTGAAAACATGCGCTAAGGCGCCCCATTACCATCATCATGTCTGCACCAGCAGCACAGTAGCACATCTATCGGAGACGTTGCGTGGACCTGTTCCAAAAATGTTATGAATTCACTCGGGCCGACGAAGTCAAGGCCCTTGGCCTCTATCCCTACTTCCGCCCCGTTCAAGAAAACGAGGGCCCTGAAGTTATGCTCGAAGGCCGTCGCGTTATCATGGCTGGCTCGAACAACTACCTTGGTTTGACGTCGCACCCCGACGTTAAGCAGGCCGCCATCGACGCCGTGAACCGCTACGGCACTGGCTGCTCGGGCTCGCGCTACCTTACGGGTACCATCGACCTGCACAACGAGCTAGAAACGCGCCTTGCGGCCTATCTTGGCTACGAAAGCGTGTTGCTCTTTAGCACCGGCTATCAGACTGCCCTAGGCGTTATCAGTGGCTTGGTTGGAAAGGGCGATTACGTTATCTCCGACAAAGAAAACCACGCCTGCATCATCAGCGGATGTATGCTGGCCAAGGGGGGCTTTGCCGAGTTTGTGCGATACAAGCATAACGACATGGACGACTTGGAACGCGTCATCCAGCGCATCCCCGAGGGAGCTGGCAAGTTCATCGTCACCGATGGCGTGTTTAGCGTTAGCGGCGAACTCGTCGACCTGCCCCGCATGGTCGACGTTGCCGAGCGCTACGGCGCGCGCATCTTGGTGGACGACGCCCACGCCACGGGCGTGGTAGGCGTGGGTGGACGTGGCACCGCCAGCCACTTCGGCCTGGTGCACCGCACCGATATGACGATGGGCACGTTCTCGAAGACGTTTGCCTCGCTGGGTGGCTTTGTTGCCGGACCCGAGCGCGTTATCAACTACCTGAAGCACCATAGTCCTGCCCTGATATTTAGCGCGTCGCCTACGCCTGCTTCGGTGGCTGCCGCACTGGCTGCGTTAGACATCGTAGAACGCCAGCCGGAACTCATCGACCAGTTGATTGCCAATGCCGACTACATGCGGTCGGGCTTGGCAGGGCTTGGATTCGAAGTCATCGATTCCCGCACAGGTATTGTGCCTGTCGTGCTTGGCGATGTCGAAAAAACCCTCTTCATGTGGCGCCAGCTTTACGATAAAGGCGTCTTCGTGAATGCCTTTGTTCCCCCTGGCGTGCCCCCAACGCTATCGATGCTTCGCACCAGCTACATGGCCACCCACCGCCGCGAGCATCTCGACAAAATCTTGAGCATTTTTGCCGAGGTGGGTCGCGAGCTTGGACTTATCTCGTAAGTCATGCAAATAAACCGCTACGAGCGAGGCCTCAAGGATCGCGTTGCCGTTGTTACCGGTGCCGCCTATGGCAATGGCCGTGCTCTGTGCGAACGCCTTGCCGAAGAGGGCGCCCGACTGGTAATAGCCGATATCGCCGACTTGTCCGACACCACTGCCATGGTACAAGCGGCGGGTGCCGACGTGCTGGCCTTGACGGTTGACTGCACAAGTCCCGCCGACGTACAAGCCATGGTCGATGCTGCCGTGGAGCGCTTCGGAGGTATCGACATCCTCGTGCACAATGTTGGACACTACAGCGAAGAACCCTTCGATCTGTTGAATTTCGACGAGTGGCAGCGTACCATGCACCTAACACTCGATACGCTGTTTCATGTCTTGAAAGCCACCATCCCCGTGATGAAGCGCGCCGGCTTTGGCCGTATCATCACGTTTTCGAGCGACACCGTCTGGCTTGGCACTCCCTATCTTGCCCACTACGTTACGGCCAAGATGGGCGTCATAGGCCTTACCCGCTCTCTTGCCAGCGAAATCGGCCGCTATGGCATTACCATCAATACCATTACCGTTGGTCTTACCGCCACACATCGGCCGCAGAACACCACGGCTATGTCGTCTATCCTCGAACACATCCTGCCCCAGCAGGCCGTGCACCGCTCCGACGAACCCGAAGACATCGCCAATGTCGTGGCCTTCTTAGCCCTGCCCGCTTCGGGCATTATCACTGGACAAACCATCAACGTCGACGGCGGCGTAGCCCGCCACTAACAGCTCTCTCGGAGGTTCCCCATGCGTTCTTTGCTCCTCGTTCTTCTAGTGATTAGCAGCGCCGCTGTCCACGCGGCCGACACCATCACTGTGCGCACGCTTACGTTCGACGACATCACAAAGCGAAGCGGCACATGGCTGTTTCCGCCGCCGCAGTCGTACGAAAAGGTCATCATGGAATACACACTCAAGTGCGACCCTCGTACCACGCAGGATCGATTTGATTGTGGCGAATGGGACTACCTTACCTACAACTTCATCACCGACTCTACCGGTCAGTTCGACTCCACGCGCCGCGAGCAGGTCAACTTCCGCGTTCGCAATGCCACTCCCGACTCTTTTGCCTACACCACCGTTGCCCCCGCCTCCAAACGTCGTTTCCGCACCGAGCTGTTTCAGCGACAAGGGGCACCGGCCAACGTCGTGGCGATAGGCACGGCCACCACCAACCTATCTGGACTACTTACCCCCACCGGCAACCGTGGCCGCTGGGTATGGCGTGCGCAAGAACTTCTTGATGCTGGCCTCGAGGCCGGACCCATTGCCGCCATGCGCCTTACCGCGCGCAGCGCCGGCAGCATCGAACTGCTCTCTGTGGTAATGTCAAACATGAGCAACGCTACGATTACCCCGCCGCTGCGCACAGCCGAGGGTACCGAGGTGATTCGACGCCCCATAACACTAACAGAGAACGACAACCTGCTGAGCTTTTCGAAGACGTTTACGTGGGACGGTACGAGCGACGTCGTGGTAGACATTGCCTGCACTGGTGCTTCGGCGCCTATTACGATCGGCGCTAGTACGGCGGCCGTTGCCGGCGTCATGGCCGACGACTCACGGTGGGCCTATGCGTTTACGCAGGGCGACTTCATCGAGCTGCCAGCCGATGTTGGCAACAGTATTCGCAACGAGGTTACGGTGGCCTTTTGGGCGTGGGGCGATCCTGCAAAGCTGCCGCGAGTTCACAGTGTGTTTGAAGCATACGATAACCGTGGCCGCCGTGTGATGAACGTGCACTTGCCATGGGACAACAACAACGTGTACTGGGATGCGGGCCGTGATGCCGACAATGGCAACTTCGACCGTATTGAACTGGCTGCACCTGCCGACGCTACGCGAGGCCGTTGGAATCACTGGGCCTTTGTGAAGAATGCCACAACGGGGCAAATGCGCATTTACCTGAATGGCGAAGTGTTTCACGAGGGCAGCGGTATGCGCCGCGCCATGGATGGCATTGCACGGTTTATTATCGGCGCCGGTGGCGCCGGGTCGTACGAAGGACTCCTCGATGAAATTCAGGTATACAATGCCGCCCTCGACCAAGCCACCATTCGCTCTACCATGCACCGCCGCGTAGGCGATGCACATCCGAACTTCAACAATTTGCTGGCATTGTACAGTGCCGAAACCGACAACAATCCTGCGATAGCACGCGATGCCGCCGCGCGTGGTAACAATGGCACGCTGATGGGCATGCCGCAGCGCAGGCAGTTGCGTATGAATTTGCTGGGACATCTGACGCAAAACGCTGGTGGGCGTCCAGCTATCGCACTCGAACCAGGCAGTTCCCGCGGCACAGCTACGCAAGGCCATGTGGATGTTGACGAAACGCCACGGCGCGTTTCTCTTATCCGCTTTAACCGCCCCGTCGAACCACGAATCTACCGCCACGACGCCCCCGACCATCCGGGTGTTGCTACAGATACGCTAACGGTGTTTGCCGCTGGGTGGATGCCTATTCTCGACGAAACCGACCTCCAGCGCGATTCGATTCGAGTTGAGCCAACAACAACGCTACGACGTCTGGTGCGAGAGTGGTTCGACCCGGTTGTCGAATTCGAGATCGGACGCTTTATTACTCCATACGGCATCGGGCTCGACCTTGGACCCAACGGCTTTAAGTGGATCTATGACGTTACCGACTATGCGCCGCTGCTACGCAATAACGTAACGCTATCGGCCGGCAACCAGCAGGAGCTCATCGACGTCACCTTCCGCTTCATCACGGGAACCCCACCACGTCCTGTACGCCAAATCAAGCAGATTTACAGTCAGCGCGACGGCTCATACGCACAGATTGCAGCAGGCACGCTACTTACGCCAACACAAGTGACATTGGCGAATGGTACCGAGCAGTGGCGTGTACGGACGCGTACCACTGGACATCGCTTTGGTGAACCCAGCAACTGTGCAGAATTCTGTCAGCGACTTCACCACGTGAGCGTCAATGGTCAGAAGTCGTTTGAGTGGCTTCTGTGGGATGAATGCGGCAACAACCCCGTTTATCCGCAAGGCGGAACATGGCAGCTCGACCGTGCTGGCTGGTGTCCGGGTGCTCCAGTAAACGTGTTCGATTGGGAATTCACATCGTTACTGCCGCAGGGCGCACGAACGGTGACCCTTGACTATGGGGTGGAGAGCGATCAATGGAATGCATCGCAGGGTGTATGGGACGTGACCATGCAAATGCTGGGATATGGACCAACAAGTTTTAGAAACGATGTTGCCGTGGCTGATATTATTTCACCAAGCAGGTGGGAGTTTTATTCGCGATTAAATCCCATTTGTGGAGACCCCGTTGTGATAATTCGCAATACGGGAAGTCAAACGCTTACACGGTGCACTATTACGTACGGTGTGGATGATGGAGTAAGTGGCACGTTTGCATGGACGGGATCGCTGGCGTTTATGGAGTCCGACACGGTATCACTACCGCAACTGGATTGGGGATTTACCGAGGGTAGCAGGACCTTCCGCGTGACCGTATCGGCACCAAATGGGGTCGAAGACGAGTATGCGCAGAACGACGCTATGACGTCGGTATTCGAAATGCCGCCAACATTTTATAAAGACTTCACGCTTAACCTCCGCACAAACAAACAAGCCCAGCAACAAGGGTTTGCCTGGTATCTCCGCAAGATAGGGGGCGCCGAAATTGCCTCTGGACGCAACCTTGAGAGCGAGCGTTTGTACGAGCAAACCTATCGGTTAGAGCCCGGCTGTTATGAGTTTCAACTTGTGAATCCTTCTGGTTATGGCTTGGACTTGTGGTTTGTACGCCAGCAGCTCGGATCGGGATCGCTCGAGTTTCGCAGCCGCGACGTGTCGCTCAAGCGATTTAACGCAGACTTTGGCACCACGGCGTGGATGCAGTTCCGCGTGGCGGCGTTGCCAACCATTGTGACGAACGTTGACACGTTGGACCTTGGCAATGTAAAGCCTGGCGACACCCTACGGGGCCGCGTGGTGATACGACCCGAAGACGAAGCCGGCCTGCGCGTAACATCGGCACGTGTTTCATCGCTACGCAATGTGTTTACGCTTGTGCGCACCGAACCTGCGATACCGACGGGCGGGCTAGATTTGGCGCAGGACGACTCGCTGGTAGTGCACGTGGCATATACGCGTGCCGACGCTGGCAAGAACACCGGAACGTTGATTGTGGAAAGCAACGACATGCGCACGTCCAGCAAGGCTGTGCGACTTTTGGGCTCTGCCGGCGATGTGTCGAGTGTAATACATCAGGCCACGCCGTCGTACATCGGCATCGACGTTATTCCGCACCCTGTGCGTGGTGCTGCAGAAGTCGTGATAACGCCAACCGACGCCCCTTCGTCGCCAATACGTGTGCAGTTGATTGATGCCGTTGGGCGGGTAGTCGCAGTGCTGTATAATGGTGTTATCGAGGGTGGTGTATTGCGCCTACCTATCGATGAAAGCGTTGCATCGGGAACGTATTTGCTGAGCGTCGATGCGGGCGCCTTGGTGCAAACGCAAACGATTGTTGTGGCGCGATAACGACCCACCTCGCCAGCTTGCATCACCTATGCTATGACCCGACCCGACGACATCCGATATGCGGACGTGTGGCAGGACGCCAGCACCGTATCTGCAGACGCTACCGTGGTAGCCATTCTCGGCGTTCCCCAACACATCGGCGTGGAGCGTAACGGCGGCCGACCCGGGGCTGCGCTTGCACCCGACGCTATTCGCACGGCCTTCGGACGTCTAGCCACGAGTGCTACCATCGATGCTATCAACGCAGGTGCACTGGCCATTGTCGATCTTGGCAACGTTCCCTGCGAGGGCCGCACCCTCGAAGAAATCCACGCAGCCCAGCGCGCTGTGGTTGGCGACGTTCTAAGCCGCGGCTGGCTCCCCATAACCCTTGGTGGCGGCCACGACGTTGCCTACCCTACCATGCGGGCCATGTCCGACGTCCACAGCACGTGGGCCTGCATCAACATCGACGCCCACGCCGATGTACGCCCTTTGCTGCAAGGGGCACTGGCACACTCCGGCTCGCCGTTCCGGCAAGCCATCGACGAAGGCCACTTGCACGGCCGCCGCTTCGCCGAATTTGGCCTGCAACACATCAGCGTTAGTAAGCCGCATCTCGACTGGCTGAACCACCAAGGCGCACACATTACCATGCTCGACGACGTGCGCACTGCGGGAACACGAACGGCCTTCCAACAGGCGCTACAGCACGTGGGTAACGTGCCGCTCTACCTGTCGATCGACGTGGACGCCGTCAGCAGTGCGTGGGCACCAGGCGTTAGCGCTCCGGCATCAGACGGCCTTACGCCGTGGGATCTGACGCAAATCATCGCTGCGGCAATCGCTACGGGCCACCTTGCAGCCGTCGACATCGTGGAAGTCAATCCCGCCTTCGATACCGACGGACGCACAGCGCGCCTAGCAGCAACGTTCATCGCCGAAGTGTGCAAAGGGCTTTGCGCATATTGCACATATGATCTCCCCGCGTCGCAGCCGCGTTCCTAAGCAGAATGTCATTGTTGGCACCAACGTCAAGAACGTCGGCTATCGGTAGACTACTATCGGATGAGCCGAAGTACCCTCGGCTGTGCGAACCACTACATACACGACGCCAGTGGTGAAGTCGGGGGATAGCGTAATGTTGTGAACGTCAAATGGCGTTGCGCTGCTGCGAGAAAGAAGCTGTCCATGATACGTGTAAACATCAATGACGGCATTCGTCTCGAGATTGTCTACCGAAATCGTGCCGTTCGCAAATGACACGTTAGGGCGAAGCAGCGTTGCGTCGTCTAACTGAGTGCTTGTACTGGTTGAGTCAAGAAACTCTGAGAGATCCCAAACTCCCAGTATCCCGTTGGCCGATCCAAGATAAAGCCGACCACGAACAGGATCAAAGTCAGCGGCAGTGGTCACGCCATACCCTTTGCCGAGGTGGCGAAGTACCTCACCTGTCTGAACATCGAACACGGTACCGATGGAATCGGCACTTGATCGAATCACTAAAACGGCACTTCTCGAAACGGGGTACAACCGTAAGAAGTCTTGGTAGCCGATCCTCCACCCCGTTGCCCATCCCGTGTCAGTTCGAAAAATCGCTCCAGCGGAAGTAACAATCACGCTGTCAGTGAGCTGAACAGCCGCCCTGATGTTGCGCACAGGAATGTGAAATAGCGTATCCTTGGTGGCAGGGTGCATAGCACTAACACCCAGAGTCGTTGTAATGAGAATATTGTCGTCATGAGTGGGCTGAGCATCAATGACCTCTGCTTGTGCCTTGTCGCTTCGCAATGTAATGGATATGTCGCTGGAAGTGAGAGGTTTGAGTGGGTCAAACTGATAAACGGCCTCGAAGAAACTCGCACCTTGCCCGTTATGACAATAAGAAGGGGCATCTTCACGGTCATATGTCCATAGCATGAATCGGCGCGCGAATTTTCCCCAGTATGAACGAAAGCGCGCACGGGGAACTGCGCGATAAACATAATCCTCGCTGTAGTCTCGTTTAATACGGATGACACAACCATCGTGAGTAAACTGGATGATTGATTCAGAGTCATCATCAGGCAACTTCGAGATAACTAAATGAGACGTATCAAGAGCAAACTTACCACGGTCCGACAATTCCCTACCAGGGCGACTGCGAATAGTCGCATACGTGTGATTGGACAACAACGCCCCCGGTGCGGGATAAATGGCGAACGGCAGATCCAACTCATCCAGAATAATTTTGCCGGACGCCGTAGCTACGGCATCTACGATGCTGCATCTAAAGTCGGACTGTCGAGAGCCGGAGCATAGAAGCAAGCGATCGCCTGTAGGTGAAACAGAAATTGAGAGAACCGGATCAGACGATACTCGTCGAGAGGAAACAGCCTCCGTGATATCAATAACAAAACGCCGTGGAAAAACGGTCGTAATCCGCAGGTCAGGTCTGCGTGCTGAGAACGCACGAAGCGTATCAACAAAGACTCCTATGCGCTCTGCGCTTGTCACTATCGTATTGGTCATCACGAAAGGGTAGGTGATTCCTCCGATAGTAAACTGGTACGCATCTACACCATCATTGGTCAACACGACGGCTGTTGAACGAAGCGCAGAATACAGCGCCATCGTATCAGGATCCTGCTGTAAATAGTGATCACTAATGTCGGCATCTAGGTGAATATCGTAACGATACATCGTCTTGGCCGACGGACTGTACACAAAGCCAACTTTGTCAACACCAAGTAACCAGGTCTGCAACGAGCCCGGCGATGTTGACTCAACCGTATCAAGGACTACTCCAGCCGTATCAAAGAAAGCAACACTTCTGAGTAACACGGTGGTGTCGCTGATTTTCGACGACGCCAGCAGCGTGGACTGCGATGTCAATGACGAGAGAATAGAATCCTGCGATGGGAGACGTAATGGCCAATGTGATGTGTCACTGAAGATGGATGTGCCATTGTCGAAGCGAGAGATGAAGTGCACAGGTGATCCTGTCGCTATGGGAGCCTGGTAATGGACACTTCTTGTCCTCCAACGACGCAGGACGTCTGTTAGTCCCCCTAGAACAATCATGCTGTTCGATTCGGAACTAATTTCTCGCCTGTTGTAATGCCAGTCGTTTCCATCAATCAGAATCTGATAATTACTGGGAACCCAGGTGAGCCAGAACGCATTTGTACCCAAAACGCTCAAAATTTGGCCATCTGCATTCAGGAATAATGTTTCATAATAAGAAGCAATAACGCCTTGAACTGAAGCACCTGTGAAAGTGCTAATCCCAAGGCCACCACCTGGTAGACTAAAAATCCTCGGAGTGGCATAGCCAATCTTCTCTAGAGTACGAAAATCTAGGGTTGTGACTTTTGCGATAAACTCATGAGCATCGTAGTCGTAATACCATATAACAATTCCATCAGAAAGTCGGAAATCGCTATAGACACTAATGAGTGAGTCTCCTATAAAGGCAACGCTCTTTCGAGTGACGTCCTTCGGAAAACGTACGGTGTCAAGAAGTAAACCTGAAGTCCCATCATACAATACTCCAATCCTGGGTCCAGTCAGGCGAAGGAACTTCGAACCATTGCCGGCAAAGACAACAGGAACATCCTTGTCGAAGGTTCTCGCCCACTTACGCTCAAATCGATCGGAGTTGCGATGCAGAGCGTCGGCTTCAACGAGCGCTCCAATGGTCAAGCACAGCAGAAGTAGGAAACCTGTGAGTGTTGATTTCATCTTGTGACTCCCAGCAAACGTGAACACAAACGTTGAAAGATAGGATTTTCTATCTGAGTCTGCTCTATTTTGGAATCGTCCCAACGGTCATTCGGTGCATTAGAAGACGGTGACTCGTCGATGTCGGGGTTTCGACGTTGCGCGTCTCAAGCATCGTTACCTGAGATAAACATGGCCATGTACGAGGTTAAGACGTGCCACCTATGTGTCCGAACAAAAAGACGATTGCACAGCATAGACCCCTCTGAGATTGCGTCTTCAGTTCCATTTTGATATGCAAAGCAGTCGCTGCGGCGAAGCCGCGTCGCTGTGCGCAGCACGTCGCTATGCGCAGCATGTATCTAGGCCGCAGGCCTGTAACTGTGCGAAGCACGTATCTAGGCCGCAGGCCTGTACCTGTGCGAAGCACGTCGCTGTGCGAAGCACGTATCTAGGCCGCAGGCCTGTACCTGTGCGAAGCACGTCGCTATGCGCAGCATGTATCTAGGCCGCAGGCCTGTACCTGTGCGAAGCACGTATCTAGGCCGCAGGCCTGTACCTGTGCGCAGCACGTCGCTGCGGCGAAGCCGCGTCGCTGTTGGCGAAGCCAACGTAGCTGTGCGAAGCACGTCGCTATGCGCAGCATGTATCTAGGCCGCAGGCCTGTAACTGTGCGCAGCACGTCGCTATGCGCAGCATGTATCTAGGCCGCAGGCCTGTACCTGTGCGCAGCACGTAGCTGTGCGCAGCACGTATCTAGGCCGCAGGCCTGTAACTGTGCAGAGCACGTCGTAACTTGCGCCTTATGAGTCCATTGCTAGATGTTCAGAATTTGGTGACGGAGTTCCGCTCCGACATTTACAACGTAAAAGCTGTGAACGATGTGAGCTTTTCCGTTGGGCGTGGCCGCACACTCGGCATCGTTGGTGAATCGGGTTCCGGCAAGAGCGTTACCAGTCTTAGCGTGATGCGCCTGATCCCCAACCCGCCTGGTCGCATTACCGGAGGCAAGGCGCTGTTTACCGAAGCCGATGGCACATCGGTAGACCTGCTTTCGCTTCCCGAAGACGCTATGCGTAGCTATCGCGGCAATCGCATTGCCATGATCTTCCAGGAGCCCATGACGTCGCTCAACCCAGTGTTTACGTGTGGCGACCAAATTGTGGAAGCAATTCGACTGCACCGTAATGTGTCGAAAGCCGAAGCCGAAGCCCGAACGCTCGAACTCTTCAAGGAAGTGCAGCTGCCGCGCCCCGAGGCGATGATGCGCAGCTACCCACACCAATTGTCTGGCGGCCAAAAGCAACGCGTCATGATTGCCATGGCAATGTCGTGCAACCCTGCCCTGCTGATTGCCGACGAGCCAACCACGGCCCTCGACGTGACCGTGCAGGCAACCATCCTCGACCTGATGCGCTCGCTGCAGCAACAACATCAGATGAGCATGATGTTTATCACGCACGACCTTGGCGTTATAGCAGAAATCGCCGACGACGTTATCGTGATGTATAAGGGGCGCATCGTAGAACAAGGACCCGTGCTCCAGATCTTCGAAGACCCGCAACACCCCTACACGAAGGGTCTCTTGGCGTGCCGCCCACGGCTGGATACCAAACTTCGCATCCTGCCTACCGTGCGCGACTTTATGGACGAAGCCGCCGATGGCACGATCGTCGAAATCCGCAATGAAACCGTTGAACATCGTGTACACGAACTAAGCTTCTCGCAACAGGAGCTTGACGACCGCTTGACGTCGTTCGACGCTAAACAACCCCTGCTCGACGTGCGAGATCTGAAGGTTCACTTCCCCATAAAGTCGGGACTCTTCGGAAAAACTTCGGGCTACGTTCGCGCTGTCGATGGTGTGTCGTTTACACTCCGCCCAGGTGAAACGCTAGGTCTTGTGGGCGAGTCGGGATGCGGCAAAACCACGACGGGACGCGCCATCCTGCGGCTTGTAGAGCCCACGAGCGGCTCGGTTGCGTTTGACGGCCACGACGTGCTTGCCCTAGGATCGGCAGAGTTGAAGCGCCTCCGCCGCGACATGCAGATCATCTTCCAAGACCCATATTCATCGCTAAATCCACGCCTGAGCGTTGGCAGCGCTATCATGGAAGTGCTTACCGTGCATGGCATCGGCAGTAACGATGCCGAACGCAAGGAACACGTCCAGTACCTGCTCGATAAGGTTAACCTGCTGCCCCGGCATTTCAACAACTACCCTCACGAGTTTTCGGGCGGACAGCGCCAACGTATTTGCATCGCCCGCGCGTTAGCGCTGAAGCCCAAGCTGCTCATCTGCGACGAGTCTGTAAGCGCCCTCGACGTGTCGGTGCAAGCTCAGGTTCTTAACCTGTTGGTGCAGCTTCGCGATGAGTTCGACCTGACCTATATCTTCATCTCGCACGACCTGAGCGTCGTGAAGTTTATCTCGGATAGAATTGCCGTTATGAATGCAGGCAATATCGTAGAGATGCGTCCAGCTAATGCAATCTATGCTAACCCCGAGCAGGAATACACTCGCAATCTTATCGATGCTATTCCCTTGGGAACGATCGACGTTATCAAACGGCGCTTCGACGGTCGCAACGGTGTTGACGGCCAGGCTGCCTAGCAACGATGATCGAGATTACCAACCTCAAAAAGTCCTTCGGCGAGAAGGTCGTCCTGCGTGGTGTGACGTTTACCATTCCTACCGGCAAAGCCACATGTATCATTGGTAAGTCTGGCTGCGGTAAAAGCGTCCTCTTAAAACACATCGTCGGACTGTTAGACGGCGATGCCGGCACTGTTGTCATCGACGGTAGACAGGTCGACAAACTTTCAACCAAGGATCTATTCGCACTTCGTCAGACGATTGGCTACGTCTTTCAAGGCGCAGCGCTCTTCGACTCGCTTACCGTGTTCGAAAACGTCGTGATTAGTCTGGTCGAACATGGCGAACGCAACACCAACGTGCTCGAAGCCGAGGCACGCCGCGTGCTGGCGTCGGTTGGGCTGTTGCCGCAACCCGAGGCAGACACCGATGCCTTCGAACGCGAGTATCGCATCTTGCGAAACAAAAAACCTAGCGACCTGTCCGGTGGCATGCGAAAGCGCGTAGGCGTAGCTCGCGCCCTGGTTGGGCGTCCGGCCTACATCATGTACGACGAGCCAACAACGGGCCTCGACCCCATCACCAGTCAGCAAATCGACGACCTTCTGGCAACCCTAGCCAAGACTCTCAGTGTAACGTCGGTCATTATCACTCACGATATGTTCTCGGTGTACAACGTTGCCGACCACGTCGTGATGCTCGACAATGGCCTCGTCCAGTTCCAAGGCAGCGTCGACGAGCTTCGTGCTTCTACCGATCCCGTCGTGCAAGAGTTTTTGGCCCGCTTCGAGTAATCGCATCGCCTGTAACGAAAACTGCCGCGCTTGCGTCATACGCCGCCCGTGAACAACCTGCACCATCCGTCCCGCCCCATTATGCCACTTGTTTTGCTCTTGGTGGGATTGCTCTTTTTCACCAGCGCAAGTCTTGCTCAGGTTGTCGTTACGCCCGTCCCCAATCCCGACGGAACCACGGCCGATCGTACTTCGACCTTTCCCGACATTACCGCGCGTATACGCGTAACTTCCCAAGGGGCACCGATTCAGCCTTCGGCGTCGTCGATTTGGATTATCGAAGGCATCCGCCCAGTTCAACCAAAGCTTGTATCTGCCAACAACGACGGCACACTTACGGTCCGCTGGACCGGAGTGTCGGCGTCTCCGCAAGAGTCGCGCATCGTGGTGTTCGACCGCGGTGCCACGGGCGTTGCTACTGTTGTTGGGGCCAACGTGTCGGCTGCTAGCGTGTTTTGGACCGACGCCAACAACCGAGGCGAAATCGTACCAGTTCGCTACGACTTTGGCACACATGCCGCCGGTGCTACCGATACAGCGAAGTTCCGCCTTGTTGTGTTCAAAGGTCCCATCGTCGACGACCGCGAGCTGCCCGTACGCGTGGATTCCATCCGTGTTCGCAATCCGCAGTTTAAGGTGGTTTGGCGGGGCTCTATCGTCGACCCCCGCCCTGCCCCGCCAAGCACGCTAACGCCAGGCATCGATTACCGTGTTGATATCGTTTTTACGCCTACCGATACACAGCCCGTTGTGGACACGCTAACGGTGTTTCACTCGGGTGGCATTCGCCAAAGCGTGATTCTGTTAGCCAACCGCACAACGTACAGCCGCCTGCCCAAACTCTTTGTTCTCCATCCGAATGGAGGCGAAGTGTTTGCCCCGTGCCAGAATGTCGACGTTCGTTGGACGGGCTCGCTTCCGGGCTTTAACTCTTACCTCGACTATTCGATCGACGACGGTAAATCGTGGAATTTTATCGACTCCACACTCGATACCACCTACAGTTGGGCGGTTCCTGCTAGTCTCACCAGCGGCGCTCGCATCCGGGTCACGCAGCGTTTTCAGTCTACGCCACAGCGCAGCGTCGTAGGCCCACGCATCGGCGCTTCGGCTGCTGCGTTCGATGCTTCGGGTAAGTACCTGGCAGTGGCCTATCAAAACGGTACCATTCTTGAATTTGATACTGAATCACTTGCTACGATTCGTACTTCGACGATTCAAGGCAGTGGCTTTGCCACACAGCTCTCGTACGTTGGCACGTCGCGAAGTATCCTAGCACTCATCCGTCGCCAAGGTGGCAACCGCGATGCCTTGCAGCGCTTCGACCTAGGTACGGCAGCTCCAGCCGCTGCGCTCGACCTCGAATCTGGCTTCGTAGTTGCCGGCTTCGGCGTCGAAACGTCTGGCGCCCTTATGTACGTGTGGAGTCAGCTTGCCGGCAACGTTCGCACGTACGACGCGTCCTCGTTTGCCCTTCGGTCGCCGCTCGCACTCGACTTACCTTTGGCTGCCGCCACGGTAGATCGCGACGAGTTGGCCGTCACCTACGTCGATGGCAGCATTGCCCGCTTCTCGCTGCCCGGCGGTACGCGCATCGCGCGCTTCGCTACCAACCACACCGGTCACGATGCTCCCATTATCAGTCGCATGAGCATTGCCCCCAGTAGGCGCTTTGCCGTGTTGGCTGCCCAACCCGATCCGCCGCTTACCACGCCACAGTTCCAGCAGTCCTACATCTACGACCTTGCTAGTGGCCGCCTGATAGACATCTTCGCACAGTCAACCGCACAGCCAGTAACGGGTATCGGCTTCACAGGATCCGAAAACACCATCCTCTTTGGCATGAGCGATGGCACGGCCATGCGGGCTTACGACCTAGAAGCGCTACGCATGTACCTCCTGCCCGGATCGGGTCACTTCCAATCGGTGAATGGCCTAGCAATCGCTCCAAACGGGTCGACGTATATCAGTGTGTCGTCGGACCGCGACCCAGAGCGCAACGCTATCCTGCGTTCGGTTGCCACTCCCGAATGGGATATGTCCGACGCCCCCTTCACCATCCGTGCTCCCGAAAGTCCCGCGTCGGACGTCATCCTAGCCGCACGACTTGTGGGCTCGACCGTCGACACCGTCGTTCCTCGAGGCATCTGCAATACAGGCACCGTTCCCATCATCATCACCAGCGCCTCGCTGATAAGGGGCGACTGGTGTACGCTTGGCGCTCCCATCGATGGCGACACCATCCTACCGGGCGAATGCCTGCCACTGTCGCTGCGTGCTACGGCCCTCGATACCGGCATGCTGGAAGACATCTTGGCTGTACGCGTGTGCGACATTGAGTTTCGTATCACCATTCGTATGGTCGGTATCGACCGGAATTTGACGATGCTCGGCGACGACACAGATTTTGGCGACGTGTGCGTTGGCGATCGTTCGCGTAGGCGCATTCGCGCCATCAGGAACAACGACAACGTGCCCGTGACGATTAACCGTATGGTAGTAGCGGGTGGGCTTTCTGCGAACTTCCGCATGGCGAGTTTTATCAACGACACGGTAATACCGCCTGGCGGCACGCTCGAGGTTGACGTCGAGTTCTTCCCCACTGAATTGGGCCTCGACACAGGCACTGTGTTGGTTGGCTATGCAGGTTCGCGCAGCGAGCGCACCTTCCGGCTTTATGGCCGAGGCGTTGGCGTCGTTATCCAATCTTCCCATGCCGCCTTACCGTTTGTCGATGGCATTGCCACGCGTACCGTGGTACTTCGCAACACCACTCCGTCGCCCGCCACCGTTGTGCGTGCCGACGTGTCTGCCGGTGCCCCTTTTTCAACAGCGCCGGCATTGCCGGTACGGATCGAGGCAGGCGATTCTGTAGTGATGACGGTGACGTATGAAGGTGGGGCCGTGCCCAATGATGCAAGGGTGCGCTTTGGCTATGCACCTTGTGGAGTTGATTCCGAGGTACGTTTGTTGACGTACCGCGGCTCGGCTGTGGTTACGCTTCCGCGAGTAACGGCCGACCCAAGGTTGGAGGTAGAGCTGCCGATAACCGTCGACGTAACCGAGGACGTACCGTATGCCGGCGAGCGCCCCATGGAGCTTTCCATACTGGTAAATCCGCGGATGTTCCTTGCCACGGCGGCAACATCGGCAATGGGCACGGCGCGGATTGTTTCGCAAGACATCGTTGACGGCATGCGTCAGGTGCGCGTTGTGGTCGACGGCGACTTCCGTTCCGGCGAGGCCGTACGCTTACGCGGATGGGCAGGCATGGCCGAAGTGGATTGGTCGGCCCTAACACAGGATACGACGGTACGACCCTTTGGTCCAGGCGTGCCCACCGTGGTGGTTGGCGGAGCGTTGCAAATTCAAGGTCTAGACCCCAACCGGCGGATTGTACCGCCACTCGGAGTGCGCATCGAGGGTGTCTATCCTAACCCAACAAACAGCGGTACTGTAAACGTTGCCCTATCACTCAAGGGCGACGTTCAGTCTCAGCGTGTAGTTGTTCGAGTCCTCGATAGCCGCGGCGTTCGCGTGCTGCCCGAAGAATCCGTCGATTTGGGGTGGGCCGGAAGCCAGCTCGCCCTCGACGTGTCTGCACTACCGCCCGGTGCCTACGTTGTTGTGGCCCTCTTCGATGGGCAAGCCACCTCTGTACCGTTTGTTGTTCTATGATAGCAATACCACGCGTTGTTGTAACAGCGCTTGCCATGTTTGTGGTGTGTTGTACGTTGGCGCTGGCATCGGCCGACACCGTGGGGCGCCTATATCTTACGGGCGGTATTCTTGGTAGCGCCAATATCCATCGGGCCGACTTCTCGCAGCTTCCCTCTGTTTCGAACCCCGGTGCGCAGTACACGAGTGGCTTTGGCATGGGTGGCCTGCTCCATGCCGGCATAGAATATCAGCCCGCCGGAACGTCGCTCAGACTCGGAGCTTCGCTCTCGTATCACGTCCTATCGGCTACCCTCACATCCACCGAGTTTGTAGGCAATATCATACGTGGCAACGAAGTAGTCCAAGGCAAGGTAGAGCATCGTCTGGTTGCCTACCTTGCACCGCTTGCCGTCGAGCCATATGTGGTACTTACCGTGCCTGGCATCGACAATCTGCGCATGCGCGTTGGTGGTGCCCTGGGCGTACAACTGGCGCCTACCTACAATCAGCAGCAAGTCCTGCTTACTCCCGAAGATCGGGGCTATACATTTGCCTCGGGGGCTCGCACGTACAACGAATCCGAAGGACCGTTGCCGAATGCTGCCTCGCTCTATGCTGCTGCCTTTGCAGGTCTGCGGTACGAAATCCCGGTTAACCGTCTGCTTCGTGTGTCACCCGAAGTATCCTACACGCATGGCCTAACCAACGTCGTCGACAATCTTTCGTGGGGTATTTCCACCATTCGGTTCGGTGTTAGCTTTCTGTACCATATTCCGTTGCCTTCCCCGGCACCACCGCCTCCGCCACCGCCTCCGCCTCCGCCTCCGCCTCCGCCACCACCACCACCTCCTCCGCCACAGGTAGTGCGTCGTGCTTCGCCACCATCGGTGCGCGTAGCTGCCGTCGTTGGCACAGCCCCGGTTGCGTCCGACGTTGTATCGCTACCCGTTTTGTCGGAACAGGTAACCATCAATCGCACACACGTTCCCCCTATTGTGTATTTCGACGAAGGGGGCACCGAATTTTCTGGCGGGTCTGACGCAGGTACGGCAACAACCAATCGTATGCTTGATGCCGTGGCAGCCCTCGTGCGTGAAAATCCCAACGCCCAGGTTACCATTACGGCATCGGCATCGGCTGCCGAACCGCCCACTATCCTCAAAACGCGAATGCTGTGGGCAACCGATCGCATTGGCCCTGTCGATCAATCGCGGCTGACATTTGTGCGCCGACAAGCACCCGCGTCGCGGTACCCTGCCATCGACGCCGAGCACCGCTATGTGCGCATTGATGTTGGCGCGGTTGGGCGCACTGTGGCACTCGATGACGTTACCATTCGCACCACAGCGACGCCTACCGACGTCACCGTTGTTTCCACCACAGATTGTCCGGCCGTAACCTGCTCTACCACTACCATCATTGCCGTTAACGGGGCACCGGCTGCCTCGCGGGGTGCACTTGCCGAAGCGCAAACGGTGACCCTTACAGAGGCAGTGTTAACAGCAGGAACGATGGTGAAGGTCGAGGCCCGCGCTTCTATCGTCGACACTGCAGGACAACGCGACGAATCGAGTCTGAGCTTTGCGGTGCAACCCACAGTACAGCGGCGCGACACTACCGTGCAAAACGCATCGGTGCGCGATGGCGATGCTACCGTGGTTGGTTACTTTGATTTCGACGAAACCACGCTTTCGAGCGTGAACGACCAGGCGCGCCGCATTGCGCAAGAGGCCGTGGCCGCTCGCAAGCGCCTCGAGCTGCGCGTAGGCACCGACGGCTTTGGTTCGGATGCATACAACGCCGTGCTGGCCCAGCAGAGGGCCAAGGCGGCCGCCGAAGCACTCGACGTGCCGCTTACTGCCGTGGACGTTGTGCCCGTGCGAAATGCCGAAGGTGATGGCACAACGCCGCAGCTTCGAGCGCAACACCGTGCTGCCACTCTTCGCATACTGCCCTGATGCTCTCTCTCCAACGCTCCGATTGGCCCCTGCTGCCAAACATCCACTTCCTGAATCATGGCTCGTTTGGTGCCACGCCGTATGCGCTTCTTCGAACCCAACACGAATGGCGCCTGCGATTGGAACAACAGCCAGTGCAGTTCCACCTTGAACTGCCCTCGCTCATGGCTGAGGCGCGGACGCACCTGGCGCAGTATCTGGGCTGCGGCGTTAACGATGTAATCTACGTCGAAAACTCTACGTTCGGCTGCAACGTGGCCTTTCATGCGCTTGCGCGTATGGTGGACGCTTCGAGCCAGATCGTGACAACCGATCACGAATATGGGGCTTGCATTCGAGCCCTTCGTAATCACGTAGGGCCAACGGGCGCATCCGTCGTTACCGTCGACCTACCCATCCCGATTCCCAGTCGGGCCGATGTTGCCCAGCGCATCATTGACGCCTTTACACCGCAAACGCGGGCCGTGTTTCTTAGCCACATTACGTCGCCCACAGGCGCTCAAATGCCCGTCGAAGAGGTTGTTGCCGAGGCGCGTCGGCGCGGCATTATCAGCATTATCGACGGCTCGCACGCACCAGGACACATAGCGTTGGACCTTGCAACCCTTGGTGCCGACATTTACACCGGAAACTGCCACAAGTGGATGTGTACGCCCAAGGGCAGTGCGTTTTTGTTCGTAAACCCACAAGTGCAAGAGCGCGTGCCTCCACTGGTAACCAGTTGGGGGATGGATGGAACCGGCCTGCGCGCCAGTGCCTTTGTTGACGAGCACGAATACCTTGGCACGCGCGACCCTTCGGCGTTTCTTACCGTACCGGATGCCATTGCCTGGATGGCACGTAATAACTGGCCCATGGTACAGCTGCATGGCCAGCACTTGGTGCGAATGGCCGTGGATGCCATGGTCGACGACGGCTTGGGCGTTCCCGTATTAACGCAAGCGGCCGAACGAACGCTGCAAATGGACGCAGCCGTGTTACATGCCGACGTAGACGTGGTGGCCTTGAAGAAACGCCTGTATGATCACTACGCCGTTGAAGTGGTGATCCATCGATGGAAGGGCGCACCAATCGTGCGCGTAAGCGCGCATGCACATACGACGCAATCGGACATCGATGCGTTGCGCTCTGCGCTTAGAACCGAGTTGCTCTAGGGTTACTCGGTGATGTTCTTTTCTTCGCGAATCTTCGCGATGAACAGCTCCATGAACTTCAAAGAGTCTGGCAAGTTTAGACTTACTTGCACACCGCCGTTGAGCTCTAGGTCGACGTAGATCTCGGAGTCGTGATAGCGATATTCAACGTTGATATCGTGAACGTCGGCAAAAGGAATGCTATGGCGACCGAAGTTGAAGATAGACATTGGGATAATTTCCTAGTTTCAGGTGTGGTGAATGATAACCTACAGTGCGAATCTAGCAAAACGGGCGGGGATGAACGGCAACGCGCAGGCGGTTTAGAGCGTGCCAAACAGCCGGTCTCCGGCGTCGCCAAGGCCCGGCACGATGTAACCATTGTCGTTTAGCCCTCGGTCTACACTGGCAACAACAACAGGAACATCGGGGTATGCACCCTGGACTGCCGCAATGCCTTCGGGTGCAGCAATCACGCAAGCGGCGACAATGCTGCGGGGCTGGTGCCGTGCCGTAAGGCGCGCAAGTGCTGCCGTAAGGCTTCCGCCGGTTGCAAGCATAGGGTCGATAACGATAACGGTAGTCGAGGCAGTAATCGGAGGAACGTTGTAGTAGTATTCATCGGCCTGCAGTGTAGACTCATTGCGGCGCAACCCAACAAAGCCAACCGTTGCATTAGGAAACACGCTCAGAAAGGCAGGTAGCAGGCCAAGTCCTGCGCGCAAGATCGGCACGATAACAACGGAACCGTCAAGCACATCGCAGGTTGTGTCTTCGAGTGGTGTACGTACAGTCGTTGCCGTGGTGGGCAGCAAACGTTGTACCTCGGCAGCTAGCAGCACGCCAAGGTTGTGAACACAATCACGAAAGACAGGTGTGGGCGTAGCAGCGTCGCGAAGCGAAGCCACATATGTGCCAACCATTGCCCCTTTCAGAACGGTAGCCATTACAGATTGGGATACCAGAGCAACGTGAAACGCAAGATGGAGTAGAGCGTGGAAACCTGGGCACGGTCTTCTGAACGGCGCCCCGTTGCAGGATCGACAATCTGGCCGGTGATTGGATCGAAACCGAACGGCGTGTTAATATTTGGGTTGGTATTGTCTACCCCTTCGATAGCCCCATATCGTGTGATTACACGGTCCTGATCGCGCTGAAGCATAAAGTTAAAGCGCACATTGAACATTGGATAAAATATACCGAAGGGCGTGGTTACGTTTACGCCCAAACCAAAAGCACCGTTTGGGCCAAACTTCGTGCGTGTGGTTGTGCCGTTATCCTCTTGTGCGAAGGTAATACCACCCGAAGCAAGAAAGTTCACACGGCTATAGGGATTGAGGTTGTATATAACGGCTGTTTCGAGGACTTGAGTGACGATGGGGTCGAGACCAAAATTTCGAGCCGGCCCGGTGTTTTCGGAGTAAACATATCCCGCTTCAAGTATGAAGCGCTCATTGATGTTGTACGTAAGAGCGCCGCCGATTGCAACGATACCATCGAAGGTAAACGCACGACGTGGTCCCGAGTCGGGAGCAAACACGGACCAAAGATGCTTGTCGGGTGCGCCACGTTGAAAACGCTGCACAAACTGTTGGCCCTCTACAACGGTGTTACTACCTATGGTAAAGCCAAAGCCGAAGGTCTTGGGCTTGATGTACTTTGCCCAAGCAAGACTATCGGAGACGTAAACCTCCATAGCCTTGTCGTATGCGGCGTCGGATTCGAATTCTTCATCATTCGGAAGCGAGGGCTGAGCAAGCGCACCAACCGTAACAATGCACAACATAATGCTCAACGCAAACAATGCTCGTGCTGTGGCTGTGGTTCGTTCAACCAAGGCATCAAGCGAGATGCCACGAGCAGCGGCAAGAAAGGCGGCTGTGTGCTGAACAAACGAGGGCTCGTTGCGGCTGCCACGGTGTGGTACGGGGGCGATGTACGGTGCGTCGGTTTCTATCATAAAACGATCTTCGGGGACTGTTGTGATGACGTCGTGCAACGTCGATTTGCGAAAGGTGATATTGCCCGTGAACGAGACATGCATGCCTAAATCTAGGGCTCGGTGGAGGACGTTGACGTCCGAAGAGAAGCAGTGAAGCACGCCGCGTAGTGTTCCGTCCTGCTCCTCCTTAAGGATGCGCAACACGTCGTCGTCGCTGTCACGATTATGAATGATAACAGGGAGGTTGACGCGTTTGGCAATCTGAATCTGCCTGCGAAACACGTTCTGCTGGATGTCCTTGGGACAGAAGTCGTAGTAATAGTCCAAGCCAATTTCACCCACGGCCACGGTACTGGTCTCTTGGCACCAGCGCTCAATCTCGCCGAAATGCTCTTCGGTAGCCACGTGGGCATGATGCGGATGAATGCCGGCACCATTCGCCAGTCTACTGTCAGAAGCAACAAGCTGGCGTACGGCAGGCCAACGATCGGGCTCAATGGCCGGAATGATGATAGACGTAATGCCCGCCTGCCAGGCGCGCTCCAACACGTCCGAACGGTCGGCGTCAAACTGATGATGATCCAGATGGGCGTGCGTGTCGATCACACCGTTGCACCCAGTTGTGCGAGTTCGGCAATCACAGCGTCGACGTGGCCCTTCACGGATACCTTTTCGAAGGTCTTGCGAATGACGCCCTTGGGGTCGATGATGTACGTGGTGCGCTCTACACCCATGTACTTCCGGCCGTACATGCTTTTTTCCTTCCAGGTGTCGTAGGCCTCGCAGATTGTGTGGTCTTCGTCGCTCACCAGCGCAAAAGGCAGGTCGTACTTGGTTTTGAACTTGTTATGGCTCTTTACGCCGTCGGGGCTTACGCCAACCACCATTGCGCCTGCAGAGGTGATGCGAGCCATAGAGTCACGGAAGTCGCAGGCCTGAGCAGTACAGCCCGATGTATCGTCCTTGGGATAGAAGTACAGCACCAACCAATGCCCCTTTGCCTGCTTGAGCGAAAACACGCCGTCGCCGTCAGTAGATGCCGTAAATGTCGGTGCCTTGCTTTTTTCCGCCAATGCCATACGTCAACCTTTGTTCGTTTGAATCAACTACAAAGGTACGGAAGGGGGCTTAGGAGGCACCCGTACCGGGTGTGCTTATCCTACGGGCCTTAAAAAGATCAATCAGAAGCTGCTCGGTTGCCGTTAGTGGCTCGTCGTCGGGCGTTGAACGTAATGCCGTAGTGCCATCCTGGGCCGACCCCGTGGGCGACGGCGCAGGCGGTGGTGGTACGAGGCGCACAGCTACGGTTGTACCGTAAAACGACTGCAAATACGACCGCAGTGCGTCTACACGGTCGTTCATGCGCTGGTACAACACGTCGGCCATGGGGACTACCGTGATGCCAACGTCGGTAAAGTCTACGCGTACAAGTCCGGCCTGACGCACTGCGCCCTTAAACGTGGCCAACGATTCCGGCATGCCTTCGACGGCGTCGGACCAGCGAGCGGCAAGGTTTCCGGCCGACAGCGAGCTGGCCTGCAAGACCGGTACCTTGGGAGCGGTCGAGCTTCGAACAGCTTGCGGCACCATTCGCGGAGCCGTTGGCGCGATAGAGCGTACTGCGTCGGACGGTGCCTTTTCGAGTGAAGCAATCACGCGACCAAGGTCGACGGTGCTGTCCATCGAAGCAAGTTGAACAAGCGTAAACTCAAAACGGATGCGTGGCTGCGGTGGGTTGCTGCGAAGGATGGCCTCGCCCTGTGCGATGAGCGTCATAATGCGCAACACATCGGCCTGCGTGCTTAGCTGCGCCACGGCAGCGTAGCGCTCGGCATGTGCCGCCGACGCTTCAATCAGCGACGTGCCGCCAGTGGTAATCACCGTGAGGATGTTGCGGTAATGCTCCAAAAGTCCAACCAGACACTCTTGCAGGTCATATCCACGGCGCACGACGTCGCGCGCATGGTTGAACATCGCCGCAACGTCCTTGGCCTTGATGGCTTCGGACAGCGCGAAGAAGAAGTCGACATCGATGAGGTGTAATACGCCTGCAAGATTGGCAAACGTGATTGACGTACCGCAGAACGACACTACTTGGTCGAAGATCGACTGCGAGTCGCGCATTGATCCGTCGGCCTTGCGCGCAACGGCTACGAGCGACTCATCGTCGATGGTAATGCCCTCGGCAGTGGCAATAGCGCGAAGCTGCTGCACGATGGTGTCGATCTCCATGCGACGGAAGTCGAAGCGCTGACACCGACTAAGAATCGTTGCCGGCACCTTGTGGATTTCCGTTGTGGCAAACACGAAAATTAGGTGCGGAGGTGGCTCTTCGAGCGTCTTAAGCAGGGCGTTAAAGGCCGAGGTCGACAACATGTGGACCTCGTCGATGATGTACATCTTGTAGGCCCCATTTAACGGCGCATACTTGGCGTTGTCGCGCAGCTTGCGAACGTCGTCGACCGAATTGTTCGACGCACCGTCGATTTCGATGATGTCTACCGAGCGACCGCTTAACATGTCGGTACACGACGTACACACATTACACGGCTCGGCACCAGCCGGGCTTAGGCAGTTAACGGCTCGCGCAAGGATACGAGCACAGGTAGTCTTGCCTACACCTCGAGGCCCTGTGAACAAATAGGCGTGGTGGAGGCGCTTCTTTGTGATGGCATTTGCCAGGGTGCGCGTAATATGTTCTTGCCCAACCACATCGGAAAACCGCTGCGGTCGCCACTTACGAGCGGTAACAAGAAATTCCTGCTGTTCTGTCGATTCGGCCATACGAAGGGCAAATTGCGAAACGTTTGTTCAACCATGGTCAGCCAACGCACTACGGTGGAAAGATTCCTGCTTGTAGTGCCATGTTGATTCCCGTATGCAGTTACAGAATGGCCCGTTCAGGAGTCAGTACACAATGAAATCACTAGGTTTGAACATGCCAATGTCACGCATCCGCCCCCGTTTTACATGTTGCTACCTGCTACCAGCCGTTGTTTCGCTGCTGCTTGTGGGCATGAGTGATGGTTTCGCGCAGACGCCGCCGATGCCCCCTACCCTATCATCGATGCAGGTTGTAGAGCGCTCATGGAACGGGGTTGTTGTGCGTATGCTGAAAGGGGCGCTGAGGGTACGGCTGGCGCCGGGCTGTGGGCAGAGCGCCGCCGACGTTGAACGTGCCGTGCCCGGAGTTACCGTGGTAGGGCGCTACCTGCTACCGCACGAGGTGACCGACGACGTACAATCGCGCTTCGCTCGCGTTGATGACGCACGATGGTTGGATCGACGTCGTGCCGAGGATATTCTGGTGCGAACCTTCGACGTGATATATAACGACGACCGGTCGCCACTCGAAATGGCCCAGTATCTCATCACGAAGGTTCCCGAAGTGGATTATGCCGAACCCTGGTATGTGGATGAGGTACATGTAGGACCCAACGACCCGCGACTGGGCGAGCAGCCGGCCTTTGACGTGGTTCGCGGACCTCAGGCATGGCAGATCTTTCGGGGGGATTCGTCGGTGATAATCGGAATCAGCGATTCCGGCGTAGACCCCAACCACCCCGACCTAGCCCCAAACATCGCCGTGCGCCGCGAGGAGGTTCCCGATAACGGCGTGGATGACGACGGCAATGGCTATGTGGATGACTATTCTGGATACAACTTCACAGGGAGCATGGACGACACCAAGCCCGGCGACGCCAGTTCGCGACAGTCGCATGGCACCGAAGTGTCTGGCATGGCTGCCGCGCGCACCGACAACGGCATTGGCATTGCCGCCACGGGATTTACATCGAAGTTCTTCCCAATCAAGGTTCAACCTCGTAACTCTTCGGGCGTGCTGTATGGATATCACAGTTTGCTCTATGCTGCTCGCACACGAATACCAGTGCTAAACTGCTCGTGGGGCAGCCCTAAGCCGTATTCGCCCATCGAGCAGGCGTTGGTCGACTATGCGATTGCCAACAATGTGGTACTCGTTGCTTCGGGTGGAAACCGCGGCAACAGTCTCCAAGAGCGTAACTACCCCTCCGCCTACGACGGCGTGTTGGGAGTTGCCGAGTCGAATAGCAGCGACGTCGTTGTTAGCTCGTCTGGCTTGGGCGCCAGTGTTGGCATCATTGCCCCCTCGAATGGTTCGTTAACAACGACGGGCTTTGGAGTCGAGGCCTATGCGACGGCAAACGGAACCTCGTTTGCGTCGCCCATGGTAGCCGGTATGTGTGCCGTGTTGCGCGCGCGCTTTCCGCAGTTGACGGCACGACAAATCTATGCCCTTGCAAAGCGATGCGCCGTTGACGTTCGCAGCCAAAATCGCTCGCGCGCCCAAGGGTTGCCACGACGTATGGACATGTTGTTGGCGGTGACAATCGATCCCACGGTGGTTGTTGCGTTGGAGTGCGATCGGGCTGCACTTGTGGACGCAGCAGGGCGCGCGCTGCTTGCGGCGCCAGCCGACGGGCGATATCATGTGCAGTTCCGCATCGAGAATGCCTTGTTGGCAGCGGCAAACAACGTGCGTGTAGAGCTAACAACACTCGACGACGCCGGCTGGGAGGTATCGTGGGGCGACTCGGTGTCGACCGTGGCCATGCTCAACGGCGGCGCAACCTATCTACAGCATGCCACCTGGTTCACGGCAGCCAAGCGTAGCTCGCTGCCCCTTGTGGTAATGGCAACCATCACGGCCGACGGTGCCGATACGGTTGAACGTGTGCTTGTGTTTGACCCAGTGTCTGACTTCTACATTGTAGAAAACGAAGCCATGGCTATCGGCGTAAGCAGCCGTGCCGCCATCGGCAGCTACTCGGCTCCTGTTAACGCGATTGGCCCCGGCGTCTTTCGCAAGCCCGACGAAGTGCTTGTGTCGCAATGTGGCCTTGTGGCAGTGGCCAACAGCACTCAAGGCAGTCGGGCACTTACCTACAACTTCGACGCCAGCGACTTCCGACCTGTTGACGTTACATACGAACCGGGGCGTCTTCGTTTGGTTGTGGACGACTCGGCTGCAGCGGCGGCAGACCGCACGAATGTGCGTATCGACATGACGTGGTCGTTCCCACGTAGCACGGTGCCCCTTGCCACCATCGACGTGGTGCTAACGAACACGACGGAAGCTGACGTTGTGGACATGGGTGCTGGAGTAATCATGGATTGGGACGTTGGCAGTGGTGGACAGCAGAACGTGTCGGAGCCGGCGCCAGGGGCTATTCCCGACGTTGCCGATAATTCTGGCACAGCTATGCAGTCGTTTTGGCGCAGGGGTTTTACTACGGCCATTGTTGCTGGCGTGGCTACTACCGACCCCGAGGCGCGGGCACAGAATGGTGCGGGGCCGTTGCCTAACGTGGCCGGGCCGCCACTTACAGCATCGCTGCTCAACGACCTGTTTACGCGAGGCACCACCATGCAACCTACGGGTGCTGGCGACCTAGCAGGGCTGCATGGCGTGTTGTTTCAAGGCACGACGCCGCCTGGCGGGCAGCGCCGATTTACGATAATCATTGCGCTTGGAACAACGGTTGCCGAAGCATCTCAACGCGTATTCAACCATCTGCTGCCTACGTCGGTTGGTAATATCGACGAGCATTTGCCGACTCTAAAGGTAACACCAATTCCGGCACAACAGTATGCCACACTTACTGGCACGCACCATGGCGCCGAATACACCATCATTGACGTTCGTGGTGTGGTTGTGAAGAGGGGCATTGCGAGCGACGAGCGAACCATCATCGACCTACGTACGTTGCCAGCGGGAGTATATCAAGCTGTCGTTACTCATGGCCTTCACGGTACCACCACGGGCCACATCGTTGTGTTTGAATGAAGATCTCCTGCGTTGTTGTTGCGCTATGCGTTCTATCGACGCTGGCATCTGCATCTACCCACGTGCTTCCAGCGGCAGCACCGCATCGGCCTGACGCCGTGCGTGCTGGCCAGCTTTACGTGTGTTTTGCCGCCGATGCTGTTGCCGTCGAGCCGCCATACGTAATTGCTGCCCGGCATGGCCTGCGCTTGCGGGCCCCCATTCTACGCTTCGAACAGTCGCTCCAGGCGGGTAATAACAATGCCATGCGCGTTGCGCGTGTGCCAACGGCCAACGTGGTAGCCCTCGAGCAGGTCCTGATGCGTACATGGGTTGCCGAGTACGATGAAGGCCGTGGCGAACCCGAAGTAGTAGCCCGCAAGATTGCCAGTGGCTGCGGCGACATCGAACTTGCCGAGCCCATTCCGGTGCCAATGCCAATGGCCGACCTACCTAACGATTCCCTGGCACAGCAGCAGCAGATGTTGTCTACCATTCGCATTATGGATGCTTGGCTGGTAGAACCAGGCGATACCACCATTCGCATTGGGATTAGCGACTCGGGCGTAAAAACCGACCATGAGGATCTTGCGGACGTCATTTGGACGAACCACGCCGAGATTCCCGACAACGGCATAGATGACGATGGCAACGGCTACGTGGACGACTATCGGGGATACAGTTTTACAAGTCCAGACGACAAGTCAAAACCTGGCGATGTATTCCACCCTTCGAATGGTCATGGTACTGGCGTTGCTGGGATTTGTGGTGCTGTTGCCAACAATGGTAAGGGCATTGCCGGTGTGGCAGGTAACGCACGGTTGGTGCCTCTTAAGACCATGCCGAACAATTCTGGTGGAATCGTGTACGGTTACGAGTCAATCATGTACAGCGCTGTTAGCGGTCTGAACATCGTAAACTGTTCGTGGGGTGGCTTTACGTATACATGCACAAACGATCGCATCGTGCAATATGCGCTTGCGCGAGGCACGGCCGTGATTGCCGCAGCCGGCAATCACGGAACAACTGCCGCCTTTTACCCGGCCGCTTATCGCGGAGTTCTGAGCGTTGGCGTGACGAATCCTGCGAATGGCGTCGTGCAGATGTCGGCACGCGGCGCATTTGTCGATGTTATGGCCCCCGGTCACGAGTCTACCACCACCACCAACGACGGCGCCTATGGCCCGTTCTGCTGTACGTCGGGGTCGGCCCCCATTGTCTCGGGCATCGTAGGCCTTATCATGGCACGGCATCCCAACCTCACACCAGCGCAGGCTTGCGCGCTGGCAACGGTTGCTGTTGAAGACATTGGTAGTAATAACGTCGACGTTGCCGACCTTATTCCTGGGCGCATCGACGCGCTCCGTGCTGTTACCATGCCGCCCGACAGCATTCCGGCGTTGGAGTTGTATACCGACACGGTGATGCATCTAGCGCGCAGCCGTTGGGGTGTTGCCGACACTGTAGGACTTTGGCTCACACTTACGAACCACCTTGCCGAGCTTCGCGATGCGACGATTGCTGTGGATGCTGTTGGGCCTGACTCGGATGCAGTGGAGATCTTGGACAGAACTATCGACGTTGGCACCATAGGCGCCGCCACGTCGGTTGCCATTGGGTCGTTGGCAGAACGCCGTAGCGGCGTTCGAGTTCGCATTCGCCGCGACGTATCCAATCCTGTGGTACTGCGCCTTCGTGTTAGCGGACAAACTTCTGCCGGAGACCTTCACGTGCAGACGCTTCGTTCGACCATTGTGCCATCGTTAACGTGGTCGACGTATACCTCTGGCGACCTTACTGTTTCGGTAGGCGACAATGCGCGCATTGGCGTTGTTGATCACCGTAGGGGTTTAGGCTACGGAGTTCGATACCGAAGTGAATGCGGCATTCTTTACGAGGGGACACTCATGGTGGGAGTGGTTGGCCGAGCCGTCGACAACGTGCGTGCCGATCGTGGCTACCATGAGCATTTTGTTGTTGTGAAGCCCCTTGTGGGCAGCGACGCAGACGTAGGTATTGTGGCCGACAGTGCTGCGCCCGACTCATTGCGCATTGGGCTTGCCGTGCGTCAGTCCATTGCGATGTCTCATGGGCCTGTGCCAGTGTTTAGCTCCGATATCACTGTGGTAAACACCTCGGATTCTGCTCTTGTCGACCCTGTGTTGCTTTACTACTTCGACTGGGACGTAGGCGACCATCCGTCGGCTAATCGCGTTGATCGCATCGAGGAGGCCGAAGGTGCCGAGGGGTCGCAGATTGTGATTGCTCGTGCGCTCGACAAACCGGCAACCCTTCCTGATGTTGTTGTTGCCGTCACACCCCTTAGTCCGCGCACGCGTGCAATCGCCGTTGGTTACGACAACACCCTAACGTATACTGGTTTTAATGCTCAACGTAAACAAGAGTTATTGCAAGGGGCATTGGAACACTATGGAGAGGTAACAGACATAGCCGTGCTGGCCGGTGCGCGGTTCGATGGCGTGATGATGCCTGGCGAACAGCGATCGGTACGAATTGCCTTTGGAATGCATTCCGATGCCGACACGGTGATTCGCGCATGGCAAGCCGTCGAAGCCGAGCGCCGGCGTGCCGGCGTCGACCGACGCCCCTTTCCCAACCCTGCAGATGGCAGCGTAACGATACCCATAGATGTGCGAGGCAACGACGTGACAGTTACGCTGTGGGACGTGGCCGGCAGGATGTGTTCGAGAAAACAGGTGGGTGTAGTGCAGGGCTACGTCGAAGAGTTGCTAGCGCTGGGCGAAGTGCCTTCGGGAATGTACTACGTTGTGGTAACGAACGGCGGTGTTGTTGGGCACGTCTGGCCAGTGGCCGTTGTGCGATAAGGTGTATGGTTAACTTTGCCGCCATGGCAATAGTTCAAACATCGGTTCACGAAGGTATTGGCACCATTACCATGGCGCGGCCGGAAAAGCGCAATGCGCTAGGACCGGCCATGGTGGAGGAGTTACATCGGGCCTTTGCTGAGATGGCGGCAGATGACAATGTTCGGGTGGTAGTGTTGCGTGGCGAGGGAAAGGCATTTTGCGCAGGGGCCGACTTGGCCGCGCTGCAGCAGATAGCCAATAACTCGACGATGGACAACCTTGCCGACTCGACCAGACTGAAGGACATGCTGCAGGCGATCGTAGACCTGCCCAAGCCCGTGATAGCCATGGTACAGGGTGCTGCCATTGCAGGTGGGTGCGGTCTAGCTACCGTGTGCGACGTGGTTATTGCAGGTCGCGAGCGCGCAGTGTTCGGATATTCCGAGGTCAAGATTGGATTTATTCCAGCCATTGTGATGGTATACTTGTTGCGCAAGGTAGGCGACACGCAATCCCGCAGGTTAGTACTAACGGCACAGAATGTAGATGCAGTCGAGGCGCAACGCATTGGGCTTGTGACGTTTGTCGTCGACGATGCCCTGTTGGAGCAGGAAACGTATGCAGTGGCAACTTCCATGGCCAGCAACAGCACGAGCGCCATGGCACTATCCAAGCGCATGTTGTCGTCGTTACACGGCATGTCGCTCGACGCGGGCCTTCACTATGCCACGGCAATGAATGCGTTAGCACGGCAGACGCCTGACTGTAAGGAGGGCATTGCTGCGTTTTTAGCGCCAAAAACAGACAATCAATCGTAACCAATTGAAGCAAGGAACAGGAATAACCAATGAACAATTCGATCAACAGAACGCCTGTCGTAGGACAATACCAGTGGCTTCGTGGAGCGGCGTTGCTCCTTCTAACGGTGATGACTGCCGTAGCTGCCTACGCGCAAGGCACCGTGCGCATCGAAGGCACAATAACCGATGAGGTTACTGGCAAACCGGTCGGCTGTAAAATCGATGTGACGAATGCTGAAGGCAAAAAAATCCTCAATCTGTCATCGAACGACAAGGACGGCACTTATTTGATGGTGCTCAACGAGCCAGGAACTATGAAGGTAACGTTCCGCGGACATTCTGTGATTCGTCGCGAGGCAACCCTTGAGGTGCCGAAGACGGAGAGATTCAAGGAAGTAAAGCAGGACTATCGTGTACGGGCTTTGTATCAGGGCACGCAGCTTGTGAGCGTTCGTGGTTTCGAGCGGAATTCGGCAGTGCTCTCGGCTCAAGGCCGTTCGGCCGTAACGGAGATTTCGAACCTTTTGCGCGAAAACGGCGAGATGCGCGTGGACATTACCGTTGTTCCCGATGAAGACCAGGTGCAAGCGGCACGGGCTGCCGCGCAGGCACAGTACGCCAAGGAAATGGCTGCGTGGAATGCCGCCAAGAAGAAGTTGAAGAAGGGGCAGGTTGCACCGCCCGAACCGGTGGCTCCTGCCGAGGTGGCAGATCCGAACGGAGCGCTGGCGGAAGAGCGCGTACGCGCCATGAAGGAGGCGTTCAAGGACGTGAAGAACGGCGACCTCCGGATAACCTACACGGCGGGTTCCTTACCTGCCAGCGCGAGTGTGCCAGCAGCAGCACCTGTACAACAGGCAGCAACGGCAACTGTGAAGGGCAAGAAGGGTGGCAAGGGTGCTGCTGCTAAGGCCGCAGCGCCGACAGCACCAGTTGTTCAAGCTACTTCGCACAGCACGCTTCTTGTTACCATTGGCAAGGTTAAGAAGCTGTTTGATTAAGCGAGAACCAACACTGTGTACGTGTTGTTGATGTGGACACATTGCTGGTGATGTACGTGTACGCCACGGCGTATCTTGCTTCAAAAAGTAACAGATACGGGCAATGCACGTCTTACGTTCATAACCCATAACAGCGAGTGCCATCATGGAAGGTAACTTTTCCAACCGCGTCAACGACGTCATCCGCCTAAGTCGAGAGGAAGCTCTGCGTTTAGGCCATGACTACATTGGCACCGAACACCTTTTGTTAGGAATCATCCGAGAGGGTGAAGGCATAGGTGTAAAAATTCTCCGTGGTCTGAATGTAGACCTTGGAAAGCTCAAACGCTCAATCGAGGAGACCGTGCGCTCAATGAGTGGCCCTCTCACGATCGGTAACATCCCACTTACAAAGCAGGCGGAGAAGGTACTGAAGATCACCTACCTTGAAGCCAAGCTGTATAAGTCTGATGTTATCGGGACGGAGCACTTGCTGTTGTCGTTGCTTCGCGACGAGGACAACATCGCAGCGCAGATTTTATCGCAATACACCGTGAACTACGATGCGGTGCGCAAGGAGCTAGATGCCTACCTAAGCGGTAAGTCGGGTGCATCGGGAAGCGCGGGAGGCAAGATACCCGAGAAAGAACGCGGTCGCACCAAGGCAAACGCCGAGCGAGTAAAAACACCAGTGTTGGACAACTTCGGCCGCGACCTTACCAAGCTTGCTGTTGAAGGCAAGCTGGACCCCGTGATTGGTCGCGAGAAGGAGATTCAGCGCGTTGCTCAAGTTCTGTCGCGACGTAAGAAGAACAACCCTGTTTTGATCGGTGAGCCTGGCGTTGGAAAGACCGCCGTCGTTGAGGGACTGGCACTCCGCATCGTTGACCGAAAGGTATCGCGTGTGCTATTCGACAAGCGCATCGTTACGCTCGACCTTGCAGCACTCGTGGCCGGAACGAAGTATCGCGGCCAGTTCGAGGAACGTATGAAGGCCGTAATGAATGAGCTGGAGAAGGCCAAAGACGTTATTCTGTTCATCGATGAGCTTCACACCATCGTGGGGGCTGGTGGCGCTTCGGGCTCGCTCGATGCCTCGAACATGTTTAAACCCGCCCTTGCGCGTGGCGACATCCAATGTATTGGCGCTACCACGCTTGATGAGTACCGACAGTTCATCGAGAAGGACGGTGCCCTCGACAGGCGGTTCCAAAAGATCCTCGTCGAGCCACCTACAGCCGAAGAAGCCACACAGATCCTGCTGAACGTTAAGGATCGCTACGAAGCCCATCACGGAGTGCGTTACTCCGATGAAGCCGTTCGTGCCTGCGTTACGATGGCCGACCGATACATCACAGATCGTTTCCTGCCCGACAAAGCGCTTGACGTTCTTGACGAAGCCGGTTCGAGAGTCCACCTTGAACACATCCACGTGCCCAAGGAAGTCTTAGAACTCGAAGAGAAAATCGAAGGCGTTCGCCAAGAGAAAAACCAAGTGGTGCGCTCGCAAAACTTCGAAGAAGCTGCGCGACTGCGCGACCTCGAAAAGCGGTATCAGACGGAACTCGAGCAAGCGAAGGAAGACTGGGAAACGCGTGCGGGCGACGTCGTGTACGACGTTAGCGAAGACGACGTAGCCGATGTCATCGCCATGATGACCGGTATTCCGGTAAACCGTATTGCTGAGAGCGAGTCTGTGAAGCTTCTCAAGATGTCCGACGAGCTTCGCGCCGAAGTCATAGGCCAAGACGAAGCCGTTGAACACCTTGCAAAGGCCATCCGCCGAGCACGTGCCGGCTTGAAAGACCCGGCCCGTCCAATTGGTTCGTTCATGTTCCTTGGCCCAACAGGCGTAGGCAAGACAGAGCTTGCCAAGGCTCTGGCGCGATATATGTTCGATAGCGAAGACGCTTTGATACGGGTCGATATGAGCGAATACATGGAAAAGTTCGCCGTGTCTCGCCTTGTGGGCGCCCCTCCGGGCTACGTTGGTTACGAAGAAGGTGGACAGCTGACCGAGAAGGTACGTCGCAAGCCGTATTCGATTATCCTGCTCGATGAAATCGAAAAAGCACACCCAGACGTGTTCAACATCTTGTTGCAAGTGTTCGACGACGGCGTACTTACCGATGGTCTTGGACGTCGCGTAGACTTCAAGAACACCATCATCATCATGACGTCGAATGTTGGAATGCGCGACGTCAAAGCTGGCGGAAGAATCGGATTTACGAGCGATGCAGCCACCGACGAGTACGACAACATGAAGGCTACCGTCGAAGAGACGCTTAAGCGCCTGTTCAATCCGGAGTTCATCAATCGTATCGACGAGTATGTTGTGTTCCGTTCTCTCAAGAAGGAACACATGGTACGCATCATCGAGCTGCAGCTAAAGCGCCTGCTAAAGCGCCTTGGCCAACGCAACATCACATTAGAGCTGGCCAAGACTGCTAAGGAGTACCTTGTCGACAAGGGCTTTGATGAGAAATACGGCGCCCGTCCGCTGCGGCGCACCATTCAGCGATATGTCGAGGATCCTCTCTCAGAGGAGCTGCTTCGCGGAGTGTATACCGATGGTAGTACCATTAAGGGCAAGCTCGACCGTAAGACGGGACAAATCGTGTTCTCTCCGGGCAAGCCAAAGGGTCATCCCAACGAGGAAGCCGAGGAACTCGAAGCCGAAGGGTGATCACTTCATCGAGGCACCATCAGAGCAAAACAACAACGGCCCGCCAGTGAAGGCGGGCCGTTGTGCGTTGAAAGCGTTGTAAATACGAAGCGCGCCGTTTAGTCAACTTCCTCGTCTTCGTAAATGTCGTTAAACTGGTTGTCTTCGATTCGTTTTGCCGAGAATCGAAACTCCTTGACGTCGAGCGTATCTGAAGGGCCACCAAAGAAGCTGAAGCTAATCATACGTGCGGTTAACGTGCCTTCGATGGTCTGGCCAATATTGCCGTACTTCGAAACAACGAGTGTTCCACCTGTGCCGATGTACACCGAACTGTCGCGGTACATCACCGCCGTTGCCGTAACGCCCACGGTGCTTGTACCCGTTGATTGGCCGTTGAACGCAATGATCATGCCGTCGGCTTCGGTGTCGTCGTCGGGGCGTGTTGCCTGTACGCTAAAGCCAAGGACGCTGATACTGGAGTCCGAGTTGAACGAACCCTCGGCCCACCGGTACGCCGTTGTTTGGTCGGCACCACGGTTTACCGAGTACATCACCGTGTTGGTTGCTGTGGCTCCCGGGGTTACGGGGTCGCCGCTATTACTACAGGCAGCAATAGCGAGCGCCGTGGCTAGAATACAAAGCGTAGATGTCAATCGCATGGCAGAAATCTATTGGGTTAGAGGGACGTTGAAAGGAGTGCAAATCTATACCTTCCAACCGAAGCAATACGTATCGTCTGTCACGGTTCACACACCAAACCTGTATCTTCGCGACCATATCATGTCAA
Source organism: Candidatus Kapaibacterium sp. (assembly GCA_022842685.1). Classification (GTDB taxonomy): domain Bacteria; phylum Bacteroidota; class Ignavibacteria; order Kapaibacteriales; family Kapaibacteriaceae; genus JALHPC01. The sequence continues at coordinate 17,964 of JALHPC010000007.1, read as the reverse complement.
CCCGCGCCGAGCTTCTTCGCTACCTTGAACAGCAACGTGAGATGTATGGCAACATACTGTACGTTGATTCCTCCGCTGCCCCCTTCGATATTCCCATGACGGCAATGCCGACGGTACGAGAGGAGCTGTTGCCTGCTGCCGATGTTGGTATGACCGAACTTCTCCACGACACTACCACTCGGCCCACTGCTAGCATGCCCCAACCCGAATGGCGTTTGGCCTCGTCGCTCCCTGCGCTAGATTCTGCAATCAATACCTGCATGCAGTGCCCGCTTGGTGCTACCCGTACCAACTTTGTTTTTGGAACAGGCAATCCCAATGCTACCCTTATGGTTGTTGGCGAAGCGCCCGGTGCCGACGAGGATGCGCAGGGACTGCCCTTTGTTGGACGCGCAGGTCAGCTGTTAACGAAGATCTTAGAAGCCATCAACTTCCAGCGCGACGACGTCTACATCTGTAACATTCTGAAATGCCGTCCGCCCAATAACCGTAAGCCACTTGCTGACGAAACAGACGAGTGCGAACCCTACCTTGCCAAGCAAATCGAGTTGGTTCGCCCCAAGATTATCCTTGCCCTAGGTCTCACCGCCGCCAATACCTTGCTCAACAACAAACTGTCAATGTCGGACCTGCGCGGCACCATCCATACCTACTGCGACATCCCTCTGATGGTTACCTATCACCCCGCGGCCCTATTGCGTAATCCAGAGTGGAAGCGCCACACGTGGGATGACGTCCAGCACCTACGTACAGTCCACGATAACCTCGTAAACACAGCCACCTCATGAACATCGCCGTCCTACTCGGAGGTATGAGCCCCGAACGTAACATCAGTCTGCTAAGCGGCCGTGCCGTGGTTCGCGCACTCTCTGCAAAGGGGCACCGCGTTACGGCGGTCGACCCTGCACGGGGCGCGAACTGCGTGCTTACCACAGCCGAACTCGACGCCGCCCGACCCGAGCCAGTGTCGAACGAACTGCTGGCGTCGTTTTCCCCGCGCAACTTGGTTGACTGCATCATGAGCGATGCGCTGACCTGCGTCGACGTCGTGTTCCTCGCCCTACATGGTCGCTACGGAGAGGACGGATATGTACAGTCGCTCCTCGACTTGCGAGGCATTCCTTACACGGGTAGCGGCATGTTGGCAAGCGCCATAGCTATCGATAAAGCGGCAACCAAGGTGATGTTCGAAGCTGTACAGGTGCCAACGCCACCGTGGGTGACGTTTACAGAAACAACAGCGAACGACGAAGCAGCGCTTGAACAATGTCTCCATCACCTTGGCACGTCCATCGTTATTAAGCCGAACGACCAAGGGTCGACCGTTGGTATGACAATCCTGCACGATGCTACCGATGCTACGCTGTCGAAGGCCGTGAACGACGCTTTGGCGTTTTCATCGCTCGCCCTTGTGGAAACCTACGTGCCCGGCCGCGAGCTTACCGTGGCTGTTCTTGGCGGCGAGGCCTTGCCTATCATCGAGATTGCCCCCAAAGAGGGCTACTACGACTACGAAAACAAGTACACGAAGGGGAGAACGGAATACCACTGTCCAGCCGATCTGCCCGACTACGTTGCCCATCATGTGCAGTCGCTTGCGGTTATGGCCCACGAAGTTGTTGGCTGCCGTGCCTACAGCAGGGTTGATTTTCGGCTAACCCCCGAGATGGAGCCATGGTGTCTCGAAGTAAACACCATCCCCGGCTTTACCGAAACGTCGCTGGTGCCTATGGCCGCTGCGCAGTGCGGCATTGCGTTCGACGAGTTGTGTGAAACGCTGATCGAACTGTCGGTCAAGGGCTCTTCGCCCAGCCCGGCCTCGTAACTTTGGACCTGCGTCGACCACGACGTGTTCAGGTCCTGACATCATTCCACATCACAGAAGAACCTTGAAGAATATACAGCTAACGGGCATCGGGAATGCTCTTGTCGACATTGAGTATCGCGTTACCGACGCCGAGCTTCGGGCGTTTGGCGTCGATAAAGGGGCGATGACCCTTACAGACCCTGATCGTCGTGCCGAGATTTTAGCACAGCTACAAGACCGAGAGGCACATAAGAGCAGTGGGGGTAGTGCGGCCAACAGTATTATAGCGTTTTCGCAGTTTGGTGGTGCCGCTGCGTATTGCTCCATTCTTGGACTCGATGCCGACGGTGAACATTATGCTTCGGAGTTTCGAGAGTTGGGCATCCATCTAGAGGCCCCTTTGGGTAGTGGCTTGGAAACGGGAACCTGCGTTGTATTCGTTACTCCTGACGCCGAGCGTACGTTGAATACCACGCTAGCAGCTAATCTTGAGTTCACGCGTCGACACATCAACGAGGAGCTCATTCGCCGGTCGGAGTGGGTGTATATTGAGGGCTACAAGCTAACCGATGACAATGGTGCCGAGGCAGCCGACATGGTGGCGTTTTACGCCAAGAAGCACGACACGCGCTTAGCTGTAAGCTGTTCCGATGGCTTTATCGTTGAGGTATTTGGCGATCGTTTGCGAGACGTGCTTCGCCATGCCGACCTCGTGTTTGGCAACGAACGCGAGGCTACGTTGCTCTCGCAAGAAGGCACGCCGCACGATGCCTTTAAAGCTCTTTCAGCCCAATACAACAACGTTGTTGTTACGATGGGCGACCAAGGCAGTCTTGTGCGGTGGTATGATGTTGAAGCCCAGATTCCGGCCTATAAAACCAACCTTGTTGATACGATCGGTGCTGGCGACATGTATGCTGGCGCCTTCTTGTACGGCGTCCTGCACAGGCACCACCCCGAATATGCCGGCCGTCTTGCCTCGTATGCATCTGCCCAAGTTGTTGCGCAGTATGGTCCGCGCCTTAAGGTATCGCACATCGACGTCCGCGACACGATTCTTGTATCTGCACCTGAAGCATGAAGGGGGCATCGACGATAGCTTTGCGGGTAACGCTCGCCATTGTTGCAGCCCTTGTGATGCAGTGCCCCTTGTCTATGGATGCTGTGGCACAGAGTGGAATGGAGTGGAAGGAGTTTACGAGGAAGCTTGACCCGTACTTTGCCGAGGATTTGATAGAAGACCTTCGGACGACGCTGCCGCAGGGTACGCAGTATCGCGTGTGGGGATGGGATGTGGGAGACTTTTCGGGCGATGGCGTAACCGACGTTGCGTTTAGCATCAACGTTCTAGGTACACGCAAGCGCGAATGTGTTGTGTACATGTTTGTCGACGTAGAGGGATTCCTTGTTAACGTATCAAAGCAACCACTGGCATATGTGGACCTACCGCTCGAGGTGGGAGTTGTTATACGTGACGGCGCGTGTTACGTGACCCAGAAGCGCAAGGCCGAGTCATGGACGATAAAGGGATATCAGTACCGTGACGGCGCACACGTGCTGCTTGATGAGTTCCTGAGCGATCGTGTAGGGTCGTACGGCCGGGAAACGTATCGGAACTACCGCACACTCGACACGTGGGAGCGGTTTGTTGGACCTAAGGGCGACACAGAGTTCAGGACGGACTATCTTACGATACCCGTCTACGGACGCGGGCGGCAGGTGGTAGCGGGATATGCGACAGATGTGATTGTTGATCGAGTTAAGAATGTGCACGAGGGAGCATACTGGTGGAAGGGCCCCGAGGACTGTTCGTTTACATCGCGGGCTGTATACGACGACGACCACCTCTACGTGCGAATCGACGTGGTTGATGATAAGGTTGTAACTGGCTGGTGCGACACCTGTGTGGCCGACCGGGTTGACATTTGGTTTGACGCTTCGGCGCCTGATGAGTCGACGGCGTCGAGGAGCATTGGTAAGGACAGCAAGGGCGACATCACCTTTCGGGGTCAGAGCGACTCGGGGTTATATGTGGTGTCGATACGAATTGGTGATTTCGAGGACGTGCGTCCGAGCGTACGTGTGCGAACCACCGACGACCTAACGCCCGAGCAAGAGGCAGCGGTGCGAGATGTGCGTGTGGTGACGGCGCTGCGTTCCGATGGCTATGTAGTTAAGGTACGCGTGCCGTTTTTGCTGATGGGATTCAGTCGGGCCCCTGTCGACGCCACGGTGCCGGTAGATGTTGGATGTACGATAGCTGTGTCGGACGTCGACAACGAGTTTCGAGCCGAGGAAACCAGCGTCGTTTCAACCAGCGAGCTCCAGGCCTTGCGGCCAGCGTCGTTTGGGGCATTGCGCATGATTGCCGGCGACGCTTGGTACGGGCAAGCCACGAACATCTATGCCGAGTCTGTATTTCAGTCGTTACGCGACCTAGGGTTCTAGCGCCATGGCGCCCAAGGCCGGTAGGGGAGTGGTAGTTTTGCGGTTCGCCCCCCCCGCCGTAATTTTGCGCGCGCCGAGCTTGAAGGGCCTATGACGAAACCTGCCAACACATCGGGATCGACATCGGTCATGCGGCAACTGGCCCCGTACATGCATCTAGGCACGCAGCTCGCGATAAGTATCGTGATGTGTGGTGCGCTAGGTTGGTACGCTGATACGCACGCTGGAACGGAACCTTGGTTGCTTGTTAGCGGACTCGTGTTAGGGATGGTTGTTGGAGTGATGCAGTTTGTACGAACTGTGCGCCGACTCGACCGCAAGAACACCGTGTAATGAACGAATTGTGGTGAGGAGCTTTTTGGACCCAACCGGACCGGTAGTAGCCGTCATGACGGCCTTGGGTATTTGCGTACTCAACGCCATTGGTGGTTACTACATTGCCAAGGCTGCCTTTGGCAAGGACCTCAAGGTATTCCTTGGTGTCGTGTTTGGCAGCATGGCGGCTAGACTTCTTGTAGCCGTCGTTCTTATGTGGGTGTTCTTAGGGGTTGTTGGAATGCATCAAGTGGCCTTTGCTGTCACGTTTGCCATTGCCAGCTTCCTTTCGGTGATGGGAGAAGCCCTTTTTTTTCACTTCTGGCACGACAGGTACAGGAGAAGTCGGTTGCCGGTGACACATCTCCTGAAAAAAAAAGATGATGCCGTGATGGCGGCCGCGTTTGCACTATGAGTCACGACACCACATCGACCGAACAGCACGCACAGCACAACGCTGGGCAGACGGAGCACCACGGAGCCGACCACGGCGACGGCAGGTTTAGTTTTGACTTGCTCCTTAACGAGTTAGGCGACCACCACGAGCTGAATATCTTCTTTGGTAAGTGGGAAATCCTGCCGGTCATTCTTGTTGACGACGGTCTTCATGTTTATGCCAATCCGCATGCCATGGAGGAGGCCGGGGTGTTTACCATGCATCACCCGGATGCGCCCCACCACATTGTGCATACAACGAAGAAGGACGCTAGCGGACATCCGGCGTCGCCGGCGCTCGATTTGTCGATTACCAACCTCGTTGCCTATCAGTTTATTGCGATTGCGGTAGTTCTGGCGCTCTTTGGCGTTGCACGCAGTCGGTATCGCAAGAATCCGGTTGCTGCCCCTCGTGGGATACAGAACGTGCTTGAATCGGTTGTGCTGTACGTTCGCGACCAGATTGTGGGACCAAACGTTGGGACGGCAAAGCGCACCGACCGGCTAATGCCGTACATGATGACGCTGTTCTTCTTCATCCTGACGCTAAACCTCATTGGATTGCTTCCTGGCGGCCATGCTGCTACTGGGGCTTTGCCGGTGACGATGGCATTGGCGTTAACGACGTTTGTCGTTGTGAACTTCATTGCCTTTAAGGATGCCGGAGTTGGGTCGTGGTTCAAGCACCTTCTTGGTGGGGCACCGGCCTACATTGCGCCCATCATGGTTCCCATCGAAGTTGTTGGTCTTATTACCAAGCCCTTTGCACTCATGATTCGTTTGTTTGCGAACATGACGGCAGGGCACATCGTTCTGATGTCGCTCGTTGGACTGATCTTCTTCTTTGCTCAGGAAATGGGCACTGCTGTTGGCTGGGGTGTAGCCCCTGTTAGCGTACTCTTTTCGGTGTTCATCTACCTGTTGGAGCTCTTGGTGGCATTCCTTCAGGCCTACATTTTTACCATGCTGGCGGCAGTGTTTGTGGGCTTGGCGCTAGGCGATCATGCGCACGACGACCATCACGCTCACGGGCATTAACGCCGTGGTTACTTCGCAAAACAACATCACCTGTACTCATCACATTCTTCCAAAGGAAACCTCATGGATCCAGTAGCATTTGCATGGCTATCGGCAGGTCTCGGCCTCGGCGTTACCGTTTTCGGCGTAGGCACCGGTATCGGCCGTCTAGCTGCAGCCGCTCTTGAAGCCAGCAGCCGTCAGCCAGAAAATGCCGGCGATATCCGCACGACGATGATCATCGGCGCCGCTCTTATCGAAGGCGTCGCCCTGCTCGCCGGCGTTGTGTGTATTCTGCTCGCCGTCAAGAACCCGAGCTGATCGACGGTCATTCCCGGAGGCAGTTGCTTCCGGGGTCGGCCTTCAGATGTCACACAGTTGACAGCTGAAGGGCGATTGCTTTATTTTCAAACCACCGTACAACCGACAGGCTGACATGCCAGCATTTCTTCAGTTTAGTCCGGGTCTGGTAATCTGGACCCTTATCAACTTCTCGATTTTCGCCTTCATCATCGCGAAGTTCGCATGGAAGCCCATGCGTGACGGTATTCAGGCGCGAGAACAGGCGATTGCCGACTCGATTTCAGCGGCAGAAGCCGCCAATCGCGAGGCGCAGGAGCTACTGCGTGAAAGCCGTGAGAAAATCTCTAAGGCGCATCAGGACGTAATGGATGTGATGCGTGAGGGGCGTGCACAGGCAGAAAACGTGGTGCGCAAGGCAGCCGAGGAAGCCGAGGCCATCAAGCAGCAGAAACTTGCAGAGGCACAGCGCGAGATTGAACGCCAACGCGACGATGCTTTGCTTGTGCTACGTGCCGAAGTTGCCACACTTGTTGTTGGGGCCACGGAAAAACTCATCGGCAAGAAGCTTGATGGCGACGACCACAAGCGCATTGTTGAAGCATCAGTTGCCGATCTATCCAAGAACTAACGCCGCATGACTTCAATACGCATTGCACGGCGATACGCCAAAGCCCTGATGGCCACCACGACGTCGGTAGATCATGCCGAGGAATTGCTGCATGACTTGCAGTCGATGGTTGATGCCCAACTGGCATCGCCCGAGTTCCGCGCTATGATGCGAAGCCCCGTTATCCAAGCATCGAAGAAGAAGGTTGTTCTTCAAGAGGTGTTTGGGAGTAGCGTAAAACCTGAGGTGCTTGCCTTTGTGGAGTTGTTAACTGACAAAGGGCGCGAGGGCGACCTTGACTCAATTACCAACGAATACAGCGCTATGGTCGATGCTCGTCGAAATCGCGTTCGGGTAACGATTACATCGGCCGTCGACCTCGACGAGGCAACGAGAGCGGCGACCACACAGGCACTGGCTGCAAACCTTGCTGCCACGGTAGTGCCCACGTGGGACGTCGACGCCTCGCTCCTGGGGGGCATCACAATTCGCGTTACCGACAAGGTGGTCGACGCTTCGCTTCGGGGCAATTTGCGCCGCCTGCGTGATAGTCTTGCATCGGGCAGAGCCCTTTCGAATAATTGAACGAATAACACATTGCATTTGACAAAGGAAACACAGAATGGCTGACGTACGACCGGAAGAAATCTCAGCGATATTGCGCCGTCAACTCGCCGGATTCGAAAAGGAATCGGACATCTACGAAGTGGGAACTGTCCTACAAGTAGGTGACGGTGTGGCACGCGTTTACGGCCTTACAAAGGTGATGTCGTCGGAGCTCGTCGAGTTCCCTAACGGCGTTGTTGGCATGGTGCTGAACCTCGAGGAGGACAATGTTGGCTGCGTACTGTTCGGCGACGACCGCCTAGTGAAGGAAGGCGACCAAGTGCGCCGTACTGGTCGTATTGCTTCGGTACCAGTTGGCGAGGGACTGATCGGTCGCGTCGTGAACCCACTGGGTGTTCCCATCGACGGTAAGGGCGACGTCAAAGAGTCGGCCTTCTTTCCCATTGAGCGCAAGGCGCTCGGCGTTATCGACCGTCAACCCGTTACCGAGCCGCTGCAAACAGGTATCAAAGCTATTGATGCGCTGATTCCGATTGGTCGCGGCCAACGCGAGCTGATCATCGGCGACCGCCAAACGGGTAAGACCGTTGTAGCAGTCGATACCATCATAAACCAACGCTATACGCACACCAAAGAAGCACAAGACCTTGGCATCAAGCCAGTTTTTTGCGTCTACGTTGCCATCGGTCAAAAAGGCTCGACCGTAGCGAACGTTGTGGCTACCCTCGAAAAGTACGGTGCCATGGAGTATACCACGGTTGTGATGGCTTCTGCTTCCGACCCAGCCCCGCTCCAGTTTATTGCCCCATATTCAGGCGCATCGATGGGCGAGTATTTCCGCGATTCGGGACGCCATGCGCTGGTTATTTACGACGATCTTTCCAAGCAGGCTGCTGCCTACCGGCAGGTGTCGCTCCTACTGCGTCGTCCACCCGGACGTGAAGCATACCCTGGCGACGTGTTCTACCTACACTCACGTTTGCTGGAACGCGCAGCAAAGCTCAGCGACCGCCTCGGCGGCGGCTCGCTTACCGCCTTGCCCGTTATTGAAACACAAGCTGGCGACGTTTCTGCCTACATCCCCACGAACGTGATTTCGATTACGGACGGCCAGATTTACCTCGAGCCGAATCTCTTCAATGCAGGCGTTCGCCCCGCCTTGAACGTTGGTATCTCGGTATCACGGGTAGGTGGCAATGCTCAAATTAAGGCCATGAAAAAGGTTGCCGGCCCATTGAAGCTCGAAATGGCTCAGTTCCGCGCCCTTGAGGCCTTTGCGAAGTTTGGGTCGGACCTAGACAAAACCACCCAACAACAGTTGCGACGTGGATCGCGCTTGATGGAAATCATGAAGCAGGCACAGTATTCACCCGTGCCCGTCGAAGAACAAATTGTTGCTATTTGGGCAGTTACCAATGGCTACATGGACGAGCTTCCCGTCGAGCACGTTAAGCGCTTTGAAGCAGAGCTCATCGACTTCGTTCGCAACGGCCACCCAGACCTCATCGAGATGATTGGTAAGGGCAAGGATATGTCCGACGACGTCAAGACAAAACTCAAAACCGTCCTTGGCCAGTTCTCGGAACGATTCGCGGCCTCTGTAACCGCCTAACTGCTCTCACTATGATTATCCTCACAGGGGGCGCCGGTTTTATTGGCAGCTGTATGCTGGCCGCCCTCAATGAGGCAGGCCGTAGCGACATCCTTGTGGTGGATTCGTTGGGTGATGGCACGAAGTGGAAGAACATCGTTGGAACATCGTTTGTCGACATCGTCGACAAAGCAGAGTTCCGCGAGCGGATGGCCATGGAGGCATTCGACGACGTCGACGCCGTGATTCACCTTGGAGCATGTTCGTCGACTACCGAGACCAACGCCGACTATTTGCTTGATAACAACTATCGCTACAGCATAGATGTGGCCGAGTTTGCCATGGAATGTGGCGCTCGGTTTATCTATGCTAGCTCGGCGGCTACCTACGGTGACGGAACACGTGGCTATGCTGAGTCTGCCTCGGGCTTGCGGCCTCTGAACATGTACGGTTACTCGAAACTCCTGTTCGATGATTGGGTGAATGCCCAGGGTCTGCAAGACTCATGCGTCGGCTTGCGGTTTTTTAACGTGTTCGGACCGAACGAATATCACAAGGGTGATATGCGCAGTATGGTGTCGAAGGCCTTCGACCAGATAACGGCTACGGGCCGCGTGCAGCTGTTCGCCTCTAACGACCCCGCTTATGGCGATGGCGAGCAGGTACGCGACTTCGTCTACGTGAAAGACTGTTGCAACGTGATGCTCGAACTGCTTCAGCGTACCGACGTGAATGGCTTGTTCAACCTTGGGAGTGGCGTTGCTACGACGTGGAACGACCTCATTGGGGCAGTGTTTGCTGCCATGAACCTCGAACCTGCAATCGATTACATTCCTATGCCGTCCCACTTGGATCGGCAATATCAAAACCACACATGTGCCGATATGTCGTTGTTGCGTAGTGCCCTGCCGTCGATGGTTGTGCATCCGGTTTCAGAGTCAGTACGCGACTACGTCCAGAACTACCTTGCCACTACGTGGCCATACTTTCGAACGAACTCCTGAGATAGACCATGGCAACCCTTCGCGAAACTCGTAATCGTATCGTCTCGGTACGCAATACGTCCAAAATCACACAGGCCATGCGCATGGTGGCAGCTGCCAAGCTGCGTCGCGCTCAAGACGCTATCACGGCTGCGCGACCATTCGCAGCAAAGCTGCAGCAGATCCTAGGAAACCTTGCACAGGCCGACTCCGACTTCGTTCATCCGTTCTTCGAAACTCGCAAGGACCTTCGAAGCATCGTCGTTATCGTTGTTTCGTCCGATCGCGGTTTGTGTGGTGCCTTCAACACAAATGTTCTACGCAGTGCAATGCAGCGTATCGATGTTCTCCGGGCCCTGCATCCGCAAGCAACCATCACGGTGATACCGGTAGGTCGACGCTCTGTAACTGCCTTTCGCAAGCGTAGCGAAGCCATCGCGGCCGAGTATCCCGACGTGTTCCTAAAGCTAGAACATACCACTGCCATGGGCATATCCGACATCGTGGGTACTGGTTTTCTTACCGGGCAGTACGACCATGTCGAGGCCATCTACAACGAGTTCGTGAGCGTTATTCGCCAAGAAGTGCGCACGCTGCAGTTGTTGCCTGTTGCTGCCGACGTACCATCTAAGGACACAAAGCACAACGTCGACTACATCTTTGAACCAACACGTGCCGACATTTTGGACACCTTGTTGCCGATGTATTTGAACACGCAAGTGTGGCGTACTCTGCTGGACTCGAATGCAGCCGAGCAGGCAGCCCGAATGATGGCCATGGAAAATGCTACCAACAATGCCCGCGACCTGATAACGACGCTCCAGCTTATGTACAACCGTGAGCGTCAAGCAGCCATCACGAAGGAAATGCTTGAGATTGTAGGCGGAGCCGAGGCTCTTAACAACTAGTACATCAATGTTCTCGGTACGTTCGCTCCTGCTTGCCGCAGCCGTCGCTGTTGGTTGGTGGCTCCTAATTCGCTTCGAGGCGACGTCCGTCAATCCGTATCCAGTCTGGTACGAAAACCGCGTAAAGTTCTACTACGATCGCATGGACACCTTTGCTGGCATCCGTTCGATTCAAAAAAGGATGTTTATGCGGCACACGTTTAACTACGACCTTTGTCGACTCATCACCGAACGGCTAAAGCCAGGCGATACATTGCTGCTGCCGCCTCGGCCGTATGCCAATCGCTTTGGCCAAGGCCAGGAGGCCATCTTTACCGACGCACGCATCTTTCGGTATCTGTCCGAAAGCTCGGTGCCACTCGTGGCTTGGGAGGATCAAGCGCGGCGCTCGCGCGCTAACATCGCTGTTGCGCTCGAGCCAACAGCGTTCGAGCTTCTTCGCCGGCGCGACGTTCCGGCGCGTTTCGACTCGTTAATAGCCGAGTACGTTGCCGCTAGCTCATCGTCTGGAGTGCAACCATGAACGCCCCCGTCGTCGTTGCCACAATGGTGCTCCAGCTTCTTGCAGGCACAGGGTTTCTTGCCACCGCTCGGATTCCCCTGCCCCGCGTGCTTGTGCCCCCAGTTGCCCTTATCGTAGGCATGTTCCTGCACACCGTGGCGTTCCTGCTGTTTGACCTCGTAGCCATAGATCTTTCTCAAGGGGCAATGGTTGCCGCTGCCGCGCTTGTTGCTGGTGCTATGCATGTGGCATGGCCACGTGTTCGTGCCTTTTATGGGACCCTGTTTGCGGCGCCGACCATGCGTTTGCGTTTGCACGACCCAGTAACGCTCGTTATCCTTGCCTATGCCATGTACATCCCACTGTGGGCATCGTGGTTTTGGCCTGTAACGCCGTTTGATGCCATGGCTGGCATCGACCTTGTTGCGCGAACAGCAGTGGCCGAGGGGCGCATCGACAACAGTGTGTTTACCGACCCTGCCCTGCAAGGGAGGTTAAGCAATCAGCCCTTCTATGCCCCCTTCACAATGCTCATGCAGGTTGTGTCACGGCTGATGGGCTTTCCTTTTGGCCAAGTTTGGCTAGGGCTGTTGGCCATTCTTCATGTGTGGATGATGTGGATGGTGCTGCGTGCCGTGGTGCAGCCCCTAGTGGCGAATGTACTGGTGTTGCTGATGGTGATGACGCCGGAAGTACACGGCTATATGTATCTTTTGCAGACCGACTTTGCCAATAGCGTGATGATGACGTTAGGTGTAGTGGCTGTAATGATGGCCGTTGACAAGAAACAGGTGGCAATGCTTGCCTTGGCTGCATTGGCCTTTGCTGCCGCCTGCTGGAGCCGAACCGAGAGTATCTTGATTGTAGGAATTGGACTTGCTGGAAGCTTTCCCATTCTGCGCAACGCGTTTGGAACGGGTAGTGCATTGCGGTGGAGTTCCATCATCGCGGCATCGAGTTTTGTGGCCTTTGCCCTATGGCACGTACTGTACTTCCGCGTTGTGTTGCCTCAACAACCTGACTCGCTTTCCGAGCTCGTCATTCCAACGTTGTCGAGATTTGCCGTCGTGATGGGGGCAATCTTCTCGAACCTATTGTTCGACGTTACCCTTTGGGGCTGGACGTTCTATCTTGTTGCAGTACTAGCGGTTGTTGGCGCTGTTGTCGTCGTTCGCTCGAAAGGGGCACTGCTTTCCATTCTGGGCAATAACGTTGTTGTGGTTTGGGCCGTGGCTATTCTTCTGGGCCTCATCGTTACTGGGACCATTTTCTCGGCTGCCATCGTGGAGCAAACCCTGCGAAGAGGTATATTCAAGCTCGTCCCGCTAATGTTTCTTCTCATGGCCACTATGCCAGTTGTTCAGCGCTTTGCGCAACGCCTGGATCGGTGGGAAACAGCTTCGCGAGCATGATCGAGACCCTACCCAAATTTGTCGTCATCGTTGGCGCCGTTATCGTTGCCTTCTTGACCATCGTCGTGGCAAGCGCCATTGTGTCGCGAGTCTTCGTGTCGATGTCGATTCGCCGACTCGTGAACAGCATTGGTCGATTTCCACTTCCGGCATTTACGTCGGAGTTGGCCGTGGGACTTCCCGAACCAATCCAGCGCTATCTGCACTTCGCACTCAAGCAAGGCCAGCCAAACATTCGATACGCCGTTATACGACAGTATGCCAGATTTAGGCACGGCGAAGAGCGGCCTTGGTTTACGGTGAATGCCACAGAGTACCTGTCGGGGATGGAACCTGGCTTTGTTTGGGATGCTGTGTTGCGACACAACAAGGTATGGTGGCGGACCGCAATTTTGTCCTACGTTAACGGTAAAGGCAGCGGTCGTATTAAGCTGTTTGGCGCACTCACGATTCAAGAGGTCGACGGCGCCGAAACGGATGCGTCGATGTTGTTTCGCCTGTTGAGCGAACAAGTGTGGCTGCCTACAGGATTATTACCAACGCGAACGCTTCGCTGGCAGCCCATTGACGCGCATAAGGCCATGGCAATTATCACGGATGGGTCGACAACGGTGACGGCCACGTTTCACGTGAACGACATCGGTGAGATAGTTCGTATCACGACAACCGATAAGTACCGCGATTTAAAGAGTGGCTTTGAACAAACACAATTTACACTCCTCTGTCGCGATTATCGCGAGGTTGATGGCATTATGATTCCTCACGAGGTCGACTTCGTGTGGAACTTGCCGAAAGGCGATTTCACCTACGGTGAGTTTGTGGTGGACAATATTCGATTCCACTACGTGTAAAGGAATCGATAGGGTTTGGCACGCATAGGTCCTATGCGTTTCGTCGAGCGAACCACCAGGCCTTTGGAAGACTCGACAGCTTAGTGAAGAGCGACGTCGACACGCGTTTAGAGAAGACGTCGTACGAACGGCGTTCTACTTCGTCGAGAATCTTCTCGTAGTTCATGCTCATCAGATAGACCGTTGTTCGGCTGTCGGCTTCGAGCTTTGGTATGCCAGCGTCGGCCCTTCGATAGTAATCACGCGCGCGTTCACATTGGTATTTCAGCAGTTCGCGCATGGCGGTGCCATTGCGATACTCCAGCACATCGTGCTCGCTAACGCCAAAGCGCGCGAGCTCGTCAAGAGGCAGATAGATGCGTCCGCGTTGAGCGTCTTCTTTTACGTCGCGAATGATGTTCGTCAACTGCATGGCGATTCCAAGGTCTATCGCTTCGCGCAGAGCCGAGGAGTCGGAGTAGCCAAAGATCTCTGTCGTCATAAGGCCGACAACAGAGGCCACTTTGTAGCTGTAGTCGTACAATTCGGTGAACGTTGCAAAACGCGAAACGGATGTGTCCATCAACACTCCTTCGATCAGTTCTCCGGGTAGGTTTGAAGGAATACGAAACTTGGACAGTGTGTCTTGCCAAGCAATCAAGATATTGTTTGCATCTGTGCCATCGCGAAGCGTGATTCGATGCCCCTTATAGAGTGCATCGAGAGCGTGATTCCAGGATTGGACGAGACTCACGGCATCGACGGAAGAGAGATCGCCGCGTTCGAGGGCAACGTCTACGAGGTCGTCGACGTAGCGGCAGAAGGCATACACAGCAAAGCAGGCATTGCGTTTTGCTAGGGGCAGGGTATGAGAAGCGAAGTAGAACGTCTTGGCGTGAGTACGCGTCATGTCCTTGCAAAAGGCATAGGCATGAGCGACATCGGCGGGGGTAGTGGTTGCGATCACGGTGAGCGTGCAGTGGATGGTGAGCGTCCGGGTGTGCAAACACGATGAAGGGCCGAACGATTCCCCGCCGTTCAATTTATCTAGTTTTGCAGTCCTGCATCGCAGGGGAGACACTACGGCAATGAAGACCAAGACGCAATATCGATGTACGGCCTGCGGGCATATCGCACCACGATGGCTGGGGAAGTGTCCGGCCTGCGAGGCATGGGGAACCTTGGTGGAGGAGCTTGCTGAGCGCGGGCAAACCAAGGGTGGTAAGGTGCGAGCGGCAAGAGCTGTGGAAGCCGTAGCGCAGGCGCTAACGGACGTTGACACGTCGGAACAGCCACGCACCAGCACGGGACACACCGAGTTAGATCGAGTGCTAGGTGGGGGCATGATGCCGGGGAGTATTGTGTTGGTAGGAGGCGACCCTGGCATGGGTAAGAGCACGCTGATGTTGCAAATGTGTTCGTCGATGGCCCAGCGGGGTGGAGCGTTGTATGTGACGGGTGAAGAGTCGTTGCACCAACTGCGCCAGCGAGCCGATCGGCTTGCCGTGAGTACTCAGGGGATAAGCGTTGCGGCCGAGACATCTATTGAGACGATTGCTGCACTCATCGAGCGAATGCAGCCGGCTGTAGCTGTTGTTGATTCGGTGCAGACTGTTGTGACAGAAATGCTGGAATCATCGGCTGGCACCGTTGCCCAGGTGCGTGAGTGTACGGCCCGGCTAACTCAGGTTGCGAAGCGCACGGGCATTCCCATTGTGATAATAGGACATGTAACGAAGGATGGGGCGATTGCGGGACCAAAGGTACTAGAGCACATGGTAGACACGGTGTTGCAATTCGAGGGTGACGGCATGTATTCGTACAGGGTCCTGCGTGCGCTTAAGAATCGATTTGGATCGACGAACGAGCTAGGTGTTTTCGACATGACGTCGGCTGGTATGCGGGACGTAAGCAATCCTAGCGAAGTCTTGCTTTCACAGCGCCACGGGGGCCAGCCGGGCACGGCCATAGTAGCTGTAATGGAGGGAACACGTCCGTTGCTCATCGAGGTGCAGGCCCTTGTATCACCTACGGGCTATAGCATGCCACAAAGGGTATCGACAGGGTATGACGGCCGCCGGTTGCAAATGCTGCTGGCCATACTCGAGAAGCGGGGTGGTGTGCAAGTGCGCCAAAGCGACGTGTTCGTAAACGTTGCAGGAGGCATAGCCATTCAGGATCCTGCTGTGGACTTAGGCGTGGCTGCGGCTGTTGTTAGTTCGGTGACCGATATGGCCATTGGCATAGCCGATGTATTTATTGGTGAGTTAGGCCTGACAGGCGAGGTACGTCATGTGGCATACGCCGAACAGAGAGTGAGCGAGGCGTTACGGCTGGGAATGAAGCGTGTGTACTTGCCTGCAGCAGCCGTCGATGGCATTTCGGGTGAGGCGCGCAGCGCCTTGTCGCCTGTGGATCGCATTGCCCCTTTTCTCAACGAAGTATTTGGATAGGAGCCCATATGCAGGAACAACAGGAGCAGGTTGAACGTCGAACCGCGTCTCAAACGCCCGTAAAACGCACAGACTATCGAGCGTTGACCGACGAGCAGCTGTTGGCATCGTTCCTTGAGGGTGATCATATGGCCTACGGGGCATTGGTGCGAAGGTACAAGGATCCAATCACCAACTTCGCGTATCGGTTTTTGGGCAATTACGAGGATGCAGTGGACATCGCACAGGAAACATTTGTTCGGCTCTTTAGATTTGGCGGCACCTTTGGTGGTGAAGTCAAGTTTTCGACGTGGTTGTTTACGATAACGTCGAACCTAAGCAAGAGCGAGCTGAAGCGCTATCGGCGTCGATTTGGTGTTGCGATGAAAGACGCCTTCGGTGCGCCGGGGCGAAACGAGGACGACACGTCGTGGGACGTGCCCGACACGACCTACATGCCAGACGAGCGCATCGATCAGGACAAGATTGTCCAAGAGGTACAGCGAGCTCTGATGTTCGTAACGCCAACGTACCGCGAGATGGTAGTGTTGCGGGATATTCAACAGTTATCGTACGAGGAAATTGCCGCAATAACGCAGAGCGAGTTAGGCACGGTGAAATCGCGGATCAACCGAGGCCGCGCACAGCTCAAGGAACAGCTTCGCGACCTTTACAACGAGCTATTTAGGCACGAGGAAGACGAAGTATGAGAAAGTTACCTACAGTGCCGGCTCCGGACGGATTCGACAATGATGTTGCGTTACGTGCGCTGTTGGCGACGTTACCCACCGTGGATGCCCCGGAGACATTCGAAGCTGATGTTGAGCGCCGCATTGCCAGTTTACCTGGGCCACGCCATAGGTTTAGCCACGTGATGTGGTGGGTAGTAGGCGTGGGCCTTGTTGGTGTAGTCGGCCTATTTGTTGGCATTGAGCAAGTTCGGCCGACGCCAGTTGAGGTTGTAGCAATACCTGCACCGCAATCTTCGGTAGATCTCGAGCGCCTTCCGCCGGTGGCCGTTGAACAAGACATGCGATGGACCGACGAACCGCCCATGATGCCGCGCAAACATCGTCGGTGGCCCAAGGTTGTTACTGGCTACTAATGGTGAGCCGTCGGCCTTCGTATCTTTGAGCATGTTTGAACAGGAGGTCGAGCGAACGAAGAAACGTCTGCGTCAGCTTATAGCAGCGCAGCAGACCTATGTTCCGCTCCAAACGATCCTGGCCGAGTCCACCATTCACGATGCATATCGGGCGTTTTTTCGCGCCGAGGTGCAGTGGTGGGTATACGAAGAGCAGGCCATCCGTGCAGGCAATCCAAGGTTTGACGCCTCGTTAGGAGATGTTCAGCAGCTTTCCAGACGCTTGGACGAGTTGAACGCTCTTCATGCGAGATTCGACCAAGAGGAGTTAACGGCAACCGTTGATGCCGCGGTAAAGACGCGACTCAACATGCTTGCGCGCCCGCGCACAACTCTCAAATGGTTCGTCTTTCGCGGAGAACCAACACGCACGGTTCGAGAGATAATGCTGCGGCTTGACTATTTGGCCGACCATCCCTACATCGCCGATGGAGTTAGGGCGTGGCTACGCAGTCGTGGCGCCGAGGCGTCTCCGTTTGAACTTGTGTCGGTTGTTGAGTTTGAGCGCATCGTCGAGAAGGTCGATAACGACGCCATTTTGGAGCTATCGCAGGGACAATTTGTGTCGTTGCTTGATGGCTTGTTCGAGTTCTTCGCAGATGCCAACCCTGATTTGCCGCCTGAGTGTGTGCCTACGGAGGCCGTGATAATCTTTTTGGACGA
>JALHPC010000006.1 GCA_022842685.1 Candidatus Kapaibacterium sp. | reverse complement strand
CCATTGCGCGGGGGAAATACCTCTTCCCATTCCGAACAGAGAAGTCAAGACCCGCTGCGCCGATGGTATTGCACGGTTACCCGTGTGAGAGAGTAGGTCGTCGCCAGGTCCTTTTTTTAAACGCCCCGCGTGCTCCCTTGCACCCGGGGCGTTTGCGTTGATGCCTCGTGAACTGAGACCCCGCCTTCCACACCTACGTTGAGCGCAGACGTTTCAGACATTGTTACGTAATTTTGACAATGACTGTTTCCCGCTGCACCTTGCACTCAGGATTTGTTGGATGTATTTTCCTGATGTGGCTGATTTCGTTTGACCCACATCACGCCGTCTCGCAAGAACGTTATACGGCTCGTATCATCGCCTCTGGGCTCGATACCCCTTGGGGTATGGTCGAAGACCCCTCCGGTCAACTCTGGATTACCGAACGTCCTGGGAGAATCCTACGTCTGGACCCATCAACTGGCGATAGATCCGTAATGCTCGATATCGAGCCGCGCGTGCTCAATGGCCCTGAATCAGGTATGCTTGGCCTAACCATCCATCCTGCATTCCCAGACTCACCCTACGTCTACGCTATCCACGTTGAACGCGATTGGCCCTGGAGCCAACACCTTAACCGCTACACGTTCAATGGTGATTCCTTAGTCGATGAGATAGCACTTCTTACTATCCCATCGTCGTATAGCTCGCATGCTGGTGCCCGGGTCCTTTTTGGTCACGATACCACCATCTATATGTGCACAGGTGATGCAACTCGCGGCTCGACACCTCAGGATACATCATCCTGGCTCGGAAAGGTTCTGCGTATCAATCAAGACGGCTCTATCCCCAACGATAATCCATATCCCGGCTCTCCAATTTGGGCTAAGGGGCTTCGTAACCCACAAGGAATGACCATCCTGCCGGATGGACGGATTTTTACCTCCGAACATGGTCCAGATACCGATGACGAAGTAAACAAAATCGTTAAAGGTGGAAACTACGGCTGGCCAAACGTAGAAGGACGGGCTTCAACCCCCGAACAACGTGCGTTTAAAGACTCTACTGGAGCCATAGATGCCTTCTGGACTACCGGCCGCAAAACCTACGGCGTTGGTCCTGTTGCCTATTACACGGGAAACCAGTTCCCACAGTGGAATCGCTCCCTGCTGGTTGGTTCGCTCAAAGACGCAACCTTTACCGTTGTACATTTCGACCGCGATAGTGATACGGCTACGTCGTCACGGAATTACTTCGCTCATGCGTTTGGTCGAATTCGTGA
Organism: Candidatus Kapaibacterium sp.; assembly: GCA_022842685.1. Taxonomy (GTDB): domain Bacteria; phylum Bacteroidota; class Ignavibacteria; order Kapaibacteriales; family Kapaibacteriaceae; genus JALHPC01. Next base: position 89,173 of record JALHPC010000006.1, on the reverse strand, counting down.
CATCATGGTAACGCGCAACGGTCGCATTCTTTTATGTACCAGTAATCGCGACGGAAGAGCATCCTTCGGCTATCCAAAGCCATCCGATGATCATATCTACGAGATTCTTCCGCTACCGGCCGATGCAATTGCGATGTTTGATGAACAGCCGCAGCCAGACACAATTTATGCCACCGTTGGCGATACACTGTATCACACGATGTGGCTCTACAACAGCGGCGATGCTATGGCCGAACTCACCGAATTCCACACTCATGGTGACTATCCCGATGCTATCGTCAATTGGCGATTCAACGGCAGTACGTGGATTGCTCCACAAATCCCATGTCCCCATGCTCTGCGCATCATTCCTGCTGTCGACGCTCCCCACACCGTGTCGATGCGCTTCAAGGCAGTTACGCCGCCAGTTGAACGGATATATTCCGTTGTAATCAACCCATCATATCCCGACATTCGATTCGAACAGGACTTGGTTGAAATCGAGGCGGCGGTGGGGTCGCGCGTTGCCGTCGACATTCCACTGGTTAACCCGTCGGCATTCGAGGTTACGATTACCGGCGTTACGATTACCGGTCTGAATGCCGACGAGTACCACATCGAAGAGTCGCAATTCCCCCTTGTGATTCCGCCCTCAGGTACTGCTCTAATCCGCATCTGGTTTGAACCCAACTCGCTTGGCGAAGGGAAGATTGCCGTTGTTCATCCCGTGGGAAATCACCGGCGTGATCGCGAAGTGATTCTGCTTGGCATTGGAACGCCGGTGTCGGTTGACGATGATGTCCACCGCGGTATGTCGACAGTCTATCCCGTCCCGGCGTCGTCGGTTGTTACGGTTACGTTGCCCAGCCCTGCCTCCACAGGAACAAGAATATCGATAATTTCGGCGATTGGTCAAGCCGTCGTCGTAGCCGATGTCCCCATCGGCAACACGTCGCTGTCCGTCCCGGTTCACCATGTCCCAACCGGCGCGTACAGCGCCGTGATTCACAACGGTACGACCGTTCGTCGTGTACCGATTGTGATTCAACGATGACGTCCATCTGGCTTTTCTTTCTCGTTGCAACCGTTGTAGCTACTGCGCAGCCGCGCACGCAAACGCCTAGGCATCCGTTGGCGCAGCCAACGGTAGTCGACGTGGCGACAGCTGTATCCGTCATCCGTTCCGATTCGCGTACACCAGCCACCCTTCAGTTCCAGAGTGTTGGCGTTCGAGAGCCCGATAAGGCGGTCTACATCCGAAGCGCAGATTCCATCCGCCAAGAAGTGCAATGCGTATGCTACGACCCGCAACAACGCATTACGTACGAAATCAGCGTCGACCCGGCACGTCGAACGGTCACGGAGTTCAAACGTCTCGACGACGTGCAGCCCCTAATTAGCCCGTTCGAGTTTGATACTATCCAGGCGATCGTGCACCGTAACGTGCTCTTTCGCAGAGCACTCGAACGTCGAGGCATTCCCATCGACTCGGTCGTCGTAGAACCATGGGCCTCCGGTGTTCCGCGATCGTCATTCCCCGGACGCCTCGTTCGGTGCATCTTCTTTGTTCGATCAAATGGCGAAATGCGCTACGACCGCCCTATCGAAGGCCTTCACATGCTTGTGAACACGTCGACGCGACAGGCCATGGAGGTTCACGACAAGTTCATCGTGCCTGTTGCCGATCCGGCTGTCCTTCCCAAAGCATCCAAACGTCCAAAGGTAAAGCCACAACTTCGCACCAAGGGCGACCAGCAGCTTGTTTCGTGGAATAACTGGTCATTTCGATGGGTGCTACAACCTAAAGACGGCCTGGTGCTGTATGACGTTGCTTGGAACGATAACGGACGCCGCAGGCCCGTCGCACACCGGTTGGCGCTCTCCGAGATGTTTGTGCCGTATGGTGACACCTCGGCGGCATGGACGTGGCGCACTGCGTTCGACGCCGGTGAATACGGCGTGGGACTTTCGTCTCGTCCGCTAACACGGGGCCTCGATGTTCCGGCAAATGCCTCGACTGCCCCCATCGTGATTGTTGACAGAGCTGGCAACCCCATCAACATCCCAGACGCTGTAGCGTGGTACGAAAAACCGTCGGGTCTTTTGTGGCGCCATGTGAACCTCGAAACCGACGTCGTCTCCTCAAAGTCCGGCACCGAATTCACCATCCAGCATTGCGCCACCGTAGGCAACTACGACTACATGATTTCGTGGATCTTCGCCCAAGATGGTACCATCAAGTTTGATGTTGCCCTCACCGGAGTTATGCTCGCAAAGGGAACAGGCGACACAGTCTGGTCGCAAAACCTCGACAGCCGCAAGACGTCGCACATGATTCAGCCGCGCCTCTTGGCGCCCTTCCATCAGCACTTCTTTAGTGTGCGTCTCGACCTCGACGTCGACGGCCCCGAAAATTCAGTGCACGAGCTCGACATCTGGTCGCCCCCTGCCGGTCAGGAAAACCGCTCACTGAATGCAATGATGATCGACGATTGGGAGTTTCGCTTCGAACACGAAGCACGCTCCTCTGTAAAGCCGTCGGCTGCACGTAGGTGGAACATTCAACATGCCTCCACAACAAACTCCTTTGGCATGCCTACGGCCTATTGCCTTGTTCCAGGAATCAATGCCCAGCCATTCCTTAAGCCCGAGGCAGCCCCGCGAAAGCGAGCTGCCTTCATCGACCATTCACTATGGGTTACGCGCCATAACGACAACGAACTCTACGCCGCAGGCCCTTATCCCAACCAATCGTCATCCGGCGAAGGCCTGCCACGCTACGTAGCCGATAACGAATCCATCCGCAATCGCGACGTTGTGGTATGGTACACCTTTGGCGTCACCCACGTTACTCGCCCCGAAGACTGGCCCATCATGCCCGTAGAACATGCCGGCTTCTCACTTATGCCCATGGGCTTCTTTAACCACAACCCCACCATCAGGTAAAGGGGCACCGTTCGCCGCAAGCGCTACGCTACAGGAACTTGCGCAGGCGGCCGTAAAAGAATGAAACGGAGAGTAGCACGAGTCCGAGAGCTACAAAGGACAGAATTCGATAGGGTGTTTCCAACTCTTGCAAGTCGAATACAAAGACCTTAAGAATCGCTACACCCAACACAGCAATGCCTATCAGCCGAACAGGGCGGATACGGCGGGCGAAACCCAGAGCCAGCAGGATGGCTGCATATACCACCCATGTGACCGACACCGACAGGCCTTGACTGCTTTCCAGCGTAGCGTGTCGTTCGAAATCCCAATAACCACTATTGGCCATCGCGCTCATCTGCATGCCCCATGGATCGGCCGCTTCGAACGACGCCGTTAGGAACGTTATCGCAACTACCGATCCCCAGGCCATCCACCTCGCGGTGGCACCATATTGCGTTCGCCCTTGGCTTGCCATCCAGCCCACCCCAAAGGCCACAGCAATAGCGATTGCTGCGCCTACACGTACGTTGGTAAGGAAGACGTAGGCCGACCAAGGGTCGATGTCGATGACGTGAAACAGAAACGTAAGCATGCCGAGAATGGCTGCTGCGTGAACACCTATGGTGTTGCGAAAGCGCTCCCTCGCTCGCGCCAGTACCGGCAGCAATGCTGCAATCACCGTGAAGACGGCGGCCAGGAGTACATCTGCCAGCCAATAGTAGTGGTTGGCTGTATACCAATCCGAAACACTCCAGCGGTCGGCCATGCCAGCTACCCAATGATGCACTTCCAGTGCAATCGCAAACGCTAGAAACGTGAAAGGTAGGTACTGAGCAAACTCCAGCACCTGCGCAAGCGTGCCCTTTAGCGCACGTGTCGACATAACCAGCAGCAGCGATGCTGCGGTAAGGACGGCTGCTGCAAATCGAATGTTCACAAAGGGCATAACCATATGGCGCCCTTGCATTTCTAGCACCGACGGGGCAAGCATAAACGAACAGCAAGCAAGCACAAGGACTATGGCCGACACAATGCGAGGCCCCACGGTGCGATCGCGCAGCGAAAGCCAGGTAGCAACCATCGTGGCTATCGCCGCAACAAGAATGCGTTCGGCCACTGCATCGTGAACATAGATGGTTGTGAGCAAGGCCCCAAGCGCGGCCGTACTTGTTGCCTCGCGAATGTGTTGAAGGCTTGCGTCGTTGCGTGTACTCCACCCGGTAGCGTAGATTGTCGCCGCTACGAGCACCATGGCCGCATCGGCCATGTACGTCGGTGCCCCATGCAAGGTAAATAGGAAGAAGAGCGAGAACAGCATTAGGGCTATGCTCCATAACGTGGCTCCAACCTCGGCGTTATCGTGGATGTTCCGGGCGCGATGAAGGGGCACAAGAGCAAGGGTGATGGCAACGAAAACGGCTGCCATAAATGGCGCAACAGGTTGCTCGGCCGAGATGGTCTCTACCGAAACGTACCACAGCCACTGCCACAGGCATGTGCCTAGAAAGGCCAGTACGTAGAGCGGCTGCCATGCGCGACGAAGTGCAATGGTGGCAATCACCAATGCGTCGATGAACACCACATGCATGAACAACCCCGCAGTGCTAGGATGATCGGTGGGTAGCATGGCCGGAACTACGAAGCCGGTACATGCCGCTAGAGCAGCAAGGAAGGGCGAATGATGTACGTATGCGCGCCATGCCGACACGAGCGTGATAAACAGCATGGCGAAATAGGCCACAGGGTGTGGAACCAAAGCGTACCAAACGAATGCCGCATATACAGACAAGTAGAGCACCGACGAGCCAATGGCAACTACTCCCTGGGCAACGATGTGCTGACCGCGATTGCGCAAGGTGGCTCCGCCTACCAGGGCTGCTGTGCCAGCGCCTAGGCCAATGGCAACCCGCATCGCTTCGGTAATCAGGTTGTTGTCGACAGCCCACATAAAAAAGAACAAGGCACCAAGCACGATGGCCACTGCGCCTATGCGGCTTAACACCTTGCCGCCGATGATCGTCTCGAGCGATACAGTGGTTGATGTTGTGGTTGTTTGGCTCGTGGCCTGCAACGAAGGTGGTGGAGGGACAGCGTGCGGCAGGTCGGCAGGTTCCTCGTGGGGTTCCGGTGTGGTGACCGGTTCCACCGCCTTGGGCACTGGTATAGGGCTAGTTGTCGTTGGTGCACTTGCAGCCGGCTCCACATCCGTTTCGAGTTTTACGCGGTGGCGCAGTGCCTCCTGTAGGGCCAGCAGATCGGCCGATAAACGTGTTACGCGTGCTTCCATCGAGCTAACCTTGCTCATTGCCAACAGTGGCAAGACAATGGAAATCACGGCAATGCCAACGAGCACTGCCAGCAGAAACAGATACTCCACGGATCCCTCCTCCGAAGTCGGTGAAGCGCGAATCTAGCGGAAATTCACTCTCGTTCGTATGATGTCGGCGGCTAGGGCAATGGCCTCGACCGTGCTGCGCTCGTCGGCAAGACCTTTGCCCGCAATGCCGAATGCTGTTCCATGGTCGGGCGAGGTTCGTACAAGCGACAGTCCAACAGTGCAGTTCACACCGCCACCGTTGGCTAACAACTTAAGTGGTATCAGCCCTTGGTCGTGATACATCGCCACAATGCCGTCGTAGTTGCGGTAATCGCCAAATGCAAAGAAACCGTCGGCTGCATGCGGCCCATCGACGTTGTAACCCTCTAGGCATAGGCGTTCAATCGACGGACGAATCAGCACATCTTCCTCGCTGCCTATGCGGCCGTGTTCGCCGGCGTGGGGGTTTAGTGCCAGCACTGCCACACGCGGAGTGCCCACCCCACGGTCGGCCCGCAGGTGGCGGTCGAGTACGCGTACCGTGTCTTCGATGCGGTCGGACGTAAGCACCTCGGCAACCCGCCGCAGCGGTACGTGAATCGTAGCCAGCGCCACGCGCACGGTTCCACTGCACAGCACCATAACGGCCTGTCCTTGCGCTTTATCGGCCAGGTATTCAGTCTGACCTGGAAAGCCAAAACCAGCCCTTCCACACACGTCCTTGGAAAGGGGCAACGTAACAACTCCGTGTGCTTGGCCGCGCTGAACGAGGTCGACGGCGGCGTCGAGCGATTGCACGGCGTGAAGGCCGCTGTGTGCGTCCAATGCTCCCGGTTCAACGTCTACGACGGCCTCGATCGGGTGAATGTGAACGGTACGGCCGCCGGCAACAAGAGCACCGGAACGAACGTCGGCCGTAAGGCCGTGGGCCGCAATAGCGCTACGTAACGACGCCTCGTTAGAACATAGCGTAATCTCGACATCGGGCGACACGTGCGGCAGTGCGCGCACAAGACACTCTAAGCTAATGCCGTTTAGGTCGCCCACGCTTACGGCTAGGCGTATGGTGCTCACGATGTTGAGGCGGCGCGACGCCGACGCGTCTTGTAGAAGTTCATCAGCATGCCCACAATCGTGAGGTTCACAATAAGGGCGGTGCCCCCTGCACTCAAAAAGGGTAATGGGATGCCCATGACGGGAAAGAGTCCAATGGCCATGCCGATGTTCACAAGGGTGTGGTATAGCATCACCGAGCCGAAACCAAAGGCAATTACACTGGCGAAACGTGTTCGTACGCTAACGGCTATGTTGGCAGCACGCAGCATGATGGATGCAAGGAGGGCGATGACCATGACGCCGCCAACAAAGCCGAACTCTTCGGTTGGTACGCAGAAGATAAAGTCTGTCCACTGTTCAGGGATATACCGTAACTGCGTCTGCGTTCCCTTGCGGAACCCCTTGCCGGTAACGCCGCCAGAGCCGACGGCAAGCATGGACTGAATAACGTGATAGCCCTCGCCACGGGGATTTCGTTCGGGCTCGAACAGCGTTACTAATCGATTCTGCTGGTGAATTGGAAGCTTGTCGAAAACTGGGCGAACCATTAGGCCTGCACCAACCACAAGGACGACAGAGAGAGCCGTGACAATGACGTTTCGCCGAAAGGCAAAAGCACCAATCGCCATGGCTGCGGCAGCGATGCCAAACCATATCATGCCGTCGAACAAGGCCGCATAGAGCGCCGCTGCTCCAACAACGGCACCAGCGATAACAACATACAGAGCAAAGAGCGACCCTCCAAGCCATAGAAAGATGCCCATTCCCATGGCCATAAAGACAGTTGCCGAACCCGTGTCGGGCTGCAACATGATGAGTGCCATTGGCAAGAATAGGATGCCCAATGCCACACCTCCGTCTCGAATAGTAAGAACGTCGGTGCCCTTTTCACTGGCAAATCTGGCTAGGGCCATTAGCGTGGTTAGCTTGGCCAGCTCGGATGGCTGGAACGAGAATCCACCAATGTCAATCCAACACTGCTGCCCATTCACAACCTTGCCGATGCCAGGAATAAGTACCGCAACAAGGAGGGCCATGCTTAGGCCATACATTGGCCATGCGGCGTCGCGCATCCAGCGCTCTGGTAAAAAGAACGCCACCAATGCACCCACAAGGCCTATCGAAGCATAAAGCACCTGCTTGACAAACGTCGAGCTGGGACCGCTAACGCCGCTGATAAAACTTGGATAGGTTGCGCTGTAAATCGAGATGAGACCCACAGCAAGCACACCAAAGACGGCTAACATCAACCCCCAGTCAACTAGGTCGTTCATGCGCCGCTGTAGGGCTACGTCGTCGTCGTCGAAACGAATGGTTGCCATGACTACCTATTCCACATGGACGCTACGCCACGTGCGCCCGGTAATGCGTTCGTAGGCCTCGACGTACTTGGCTCGTGTTCCCAATATCACTGGCTGCGGCAGCGGCGGAGGTGGTGGCTGCTTATTCCAAGTTAACGTCTCGAGCCAGTCGCGCAACACTTGCTTGTCGAAGTTGTGCTGTGCCTTCCCCGGTCCGTAGTCGGACGCTAGCCAGTACCGCGAAGAATCTGGCGTGAGTGCTTCGTCGATGAGGATAATGTCGCCGCTTGGCGTAATACCAAATTCAAACTTGGTGTCTGCCAAAATAAGCCCACGTTGTGCCACGTAGTTTGCCGCAGCATCGTAGAGGGCAAAGCTGTATTGCCGAACACGGTTGGCAACGTCGGCGCCAACAATATCAGCCGCCTGCTCGAACGTGATATTCTCGTCGTGACCTTCTTCGGCCTTCGTTGCCGGCGTGAATATTGGCTTGGGAAGTTTGTCAGATTCTACCAATCCGGGTGGCAAGGCAATGCCACAAACCGTACCGCTGGCCTGGTACTCTTTCCATCCAGAACCAGATAGGTAGCCGCGCACTACACATTCAATGGCAAGCGGAGCAGTACGCTGTACCACCATGCTGCGATGCCGCAATACGTCACGCTCGTGGTCGGTTAGCTCGGCGATGTCGTCGACAGTCAACCCGGTAAGATGGTTCGGTACCACGTTGCCCAACGTCTCAAACCAAAACGTCGATATGGCTGTCAGCAGTGCGCCTTTATCGGGAATCGCCTCGTCCATCACCACATCAAACGCCGAGATGCGATCCGTGGCCACCATCAACAAGGCGTCGTCGGCATGGTAGACGTCGCGCACCTTGCCCCTGCGCATCAGTGGTAGGTTGGCTAGCGATGTTGTGTGAAGTGGTAGCATAGTGGTTGGGCAAACCACAAAACTAACCAACGGCCCGTGTCCCTATGGCATCAGCAGTAGCCGCGCCTGTTTAAAGGGGGCGCCGATAGCGTAAACGCCAGCAGCTAGGCCTTCTGGCAAGCGACTGCCGCTACCGGTAGCAACCACCTGCCCCTGCATGTTCCATAGTATCCATGGCCCGTCGTCGATGCTCCGTTCGGATGGCACTTCGTTGTCTTGACGGACAGACGTCGCCGCTACATCGTACCGAAGTATCACAATGCTGGAGCTGCCAGCAACACCCACGGGTAGACCGTCTACTGTTCCACGGCCATGGACTTCGGCGCAGGCATACAGGTGTTGGCCGTCGAACACGGCCGATGTGAATTCGGCGGCGCTTTCACCACGAACCACCGATGTTAGACCGCGCGTCGATACAAGGAAGCCCGCTAGGTTCGTCTCGTCACCCGCGTCGAGAACGGCCCCGTCGGCTGCCGAAAGACGTCCGCGAAACGAGCCAACCACGACGACGTCTGACGGAGAAGCGGCAGCGCGATAGATGGTGGCGCTGCCGGTAGACGAGTGATAGGCCTGAATGATCTCGCTGTCGCTGCCCTCATGTCTGCGAAGCGCTAGCGACGGGAGAACGTCGGCCTCGCACGGTAACGACTCGAACGAGGCGGCCACAACGGCATTGCCAAGGGGTGCGCACACAAGACTCGTGGGAGCGCAATCGGAAGGAGAAGCAATGGTGCGCACGGCGTCTTCGCTCCACTGATGGCCAACAACCGTTGGGAGTGGCGACTCAGACGACATCGACGCCGAGTGCCAGCGTATGTCTCCGAGTGTGGTTATCAGCATATGTAGCTCTTTTCCCGACGTCCACATCGACGTCGTCGATGCGGCTGCAGATCCGAACGACTGAGCCGTGGTGGATGAGGCGGCTTGAAGCCCACCGCGCGTGGTGTACTGAATGAGTGCGCATGACGTCTCGCCCATTGTGTCGGCCAAGACCTTGGTTTCAAACCGTGTTCTGCGCACATAGGTGGCCGCAACGGCAATGCCTTGTTCTTCATCAACCACCATACTGGTTGGTACGTCCGGAAACGGTCCGCCGTCTACACGAAACCACTCCAAGCGTCCGGCAAGGGTATAGCCCACGAGGCCAACGTCGTATTCACCATTGGTGGCAAGCGTAACGTTGTTCACGCGAAGTGTCGAGGGGGCGCCAGTACTGCCGCCAGCCGCAAGGAGGCACGTAATGAAGTTGGTGCCTACGTGAACGTCGGCAGCAGCGTCATCGGCCGGACCGCCGATGTGATTCGTCCAGCGAATCGAGCCATCGGCGTTCAGGCAGACGATGGCGACGTCGCGGAGTCCGCGGGAGCGGAGCGTGGTAGATTCCAAGCGAAGCGAATCGGCGAAGGTAATCGCCAGCACACCGGTGCCCCCTTTCCAGTGAAGGATAGGGCGGGCATCGAGACGAAGAACTGGAATGGTGGTAACGATGGTGGGGCTAACCTGTGCTCTTGCTAAGAATACAGCGAGCAACCAGGCAACCGGCACCAGCGATAATGCCCGCATTAGGGCCGCACGGAGCGGAAGTAGCCGTGAGTGATGTTAAGGCTGCCGCCAGCACCACGAAGGTTGCCGTAGAAGCGGCCGTAGACGAACTGCTCGTCGGAGCCTTCGACGATGGTCTCGCCAATGGGGGCCGAGGGGTCGGGTTGCATATCGATGCGGCGTCCGTCCTTTGTACGGATAACCATGCGGATATACCGAGGGCTTGACTTTGTGCCAGACCATGGATAGGATCCGGGTTCGACGCCATCCCACGATAGGGTAAGGTTCATGGTATCGAGCTCGTTGATGATACCGTTGAGGGTGACTTGCTGGATACCTAGCGAGGTGTTGACGTTAAGGGGAACGGCGGCTTTGCTTACTTCGATGACAGTTTCGGGATAGAGGGAGCCCGAAACAGTGAAGCGATTGACAGCAGGAGTTGGCGCAGTCGGCTCGGATGCATTGCTACAACCGGCAAAGGACGCTATGACTGCGATGCATGTAAGAAGTAGAAGTCTTTGCATTGGATTACCCAGTATGCTGCTTGGGGATGGCAGCACAGGCAAACTTCGTGCCAAACGCCTACAATGGTACGAGGTACTACGTAATTAACCGGCGAGTCCAAGGATTGCCGCTCCTTGCGGAAGAATCCAGATTCCCAAAATGACAAGGATGAGCGATGCCAGCAGCGTGAGCAGCGTATTCCGTGATGCCAGTGGTGCGGGGAGCTTGGCAAAACGCCCCGTCATGTGCGTTAGACCAACGGCTACCAGCATGATCACGGCATGTTCGAGTCGGTGGCGGAGGCCCTCGGAGAACTCGCTCCAGCGGCCAACAAGCACGATCAGTCCGATGACGAACTGCAGGGTGAGCACCAGAGAGTAGGTGCGGTTCGACCACTGTGCTGCCTTACCAAGGGGTTGCTTACGAAGCGTGGCCACGAGTGTCAGGGCGATAGCCACGACAGCAGTGAGGAACACAAGGTTGCGATTGTGGCTGTGCAGTGTGGTAAGGAAGCCGAAGTCCATGGTAAAGCATCGTTACGTGAAACATCGTGACGTGGAACGGCAAATCTAGGTATGTTCTTTGTAGTTTAGGACCATGAGCACGTACTACATTTTGCGCTATCACGTTGTTGATGACTACGTTACAAAGCGCACGCCGTATCGTCCGGAACATTTGGCGTTGACCGATGAATTTGCCAAGCGTGGGTTCTTATTGTTGGGAGGTGCCGTAGGGGACCCGCCAGACTCTGCCGTGTTAGTCTTTCGGTGCCCCTTACACGAAATAGAGCGATTTGTGGAGCTTGATCCGTACGTGCAGAATGGAGTGGTAGAGCGCTATACCATACAGCCGTGGCAGGTTGTGACGGGGGCGGTTCACGACAGTGTTGCCTAACACAAAAGTGTATCGTAAATTCGCATCAGCCGCTTTATCCACATAACACAGGAGGTTCTATGAAGATATCCAAAGCATTCCTTGCAGTAGCGATTCTCGTCTCGCTGGCTGCCGCTACGGCAGCTACGATGTACGTCAGTCAGGACTCCTGTCCAACCTCCTGCGAGGCATGCCCATAAGGCGTGTGAAATCCCACGCAACTCAAAAGGCCCTTGAGCGCAATGCTCAAGGGCTTTTTTGTTTTTTCGGGGGCACCAAAGCTGCGTCAACCGTACGTTACGAGGACGTAACACAGCAATAGCCCTCTTCGAAACACTGTTCGTGCCAACTTGCACGCCATGAAGTTGGTTCTCCTTGATGTTGATGGCACGCTTACCAATACGAACTCGGTCGATGAACTGTGTCTGATTGGTGCGCTACAGTCTGTGCTTGGAGTTAGCGACCTAAGTCGCGACTGGAGCTCCTATTCGCAATCCACCGATAGCGGCATTGTTGCCGAAGTTGTTGCCTCGGTGATTGGCCATGCTGATACCGATGTTGTTGCGCGTGTGCGTCATCGGTTCTTCGACCTCATGGAGAAATCCTACACAGAGCAGCCCGAGCTGTTTGTGCCCATCGATGGGGCGCAAGGCGTGTTCGGCCGACTACGCGCCGCGGGCTTTCCTGCTGCAATCGCTACTGGTGCGTGGCACGAAAGTGCGCGCTTCAAGATGCGCGTTGCTGGCGTTGACATGCACGGCGTTGCGATGGCCACCGGCGACGATCACACGGAGCGGGCGGCAATCATGCGCATCGCCGTGGACCGCGTGCGCAGGTGGGACGGCGTCGATGTCGATGATGTGGTCTACGTCGGAGATGGTTCGTGGGACGTTGCCGCAGCGGCAACGCTGGGCTATTCGTTCATTGGTGTGGCTAGTACGCCACAGGCACATGAGCGCCTTGCACAGGCAGGAGCAACGACGGTTGTGTCGACGCTTGCCGACCTCGAATCATACCTCTAGCGAACCAAAGAGGGTTGCGCTAGTCGATCGTGTAATGCGCACCTGTACTACGTCGCCTACCACGTAGTCGCCCACGCCTCCGTCGTCGGCCACATGCTGCCAGATAACCGTCTTGTTTGTGTCCGTGCGGCCCTTCCACTCGGCACTGTTGCGCTTGCTTGGACCTTCTACCAGCACGGAGTGTAGTCGGCCGGTTTCTGCGGCGTTGAGTTCGCGCGAGACGTCGTTCTGCAGGGCAATGATCTCCTGCAGGCGGCGCTGTTTAACCTCGTCGGGCACGTCGTCGCCCATCTTCCACGCCTTGGTGTTTTCGCGAGGCGAATAGGCAAACATGTAGGCGCCGTCGTACTTCACGGCACGCATAACGTCGAGCGTCGCTTGATGGTCTTCTTCGGTCTCGGTGCAAAAGCCAGCAATGATGTCGGTACTTAACGCGCACAGCGGCATGGCCTCGCGAATCCGCTCGATACGCTTCATGTAGTGGTCTACGCTGTACGTTCGGTTCATGAGCTGCAGGATGCGGTCCGAACCCGATTGCACCGGCAAGTGGATGTACTTGCAGATGTTGTCGTACGCTGCCATGGTGTCAATCAATTTGTCGCTCATGTCTTGCGGATGCGAGGTCGTATAGCGGATGCGCAACTGCGGTACAGCGCGTGCGCAGGCCTCCAGCAGGTCGGCAAAGTCGTAGTTCGACGCTTCGTCCACATAGGAGTTCACGTTTTGACCTAGCAGACTCACTTCGCGGAAACCGCTGTCCCAAAGCCCCTTACATTCATCGACGATACTTTGGAGTGGGCGAGAGCGTTCGCGGCCACGGGTAAAGGGCACCACGCAAAACGTGCAGAATTTGTCGCAGCCACGCATAATCGATACCCAGGCGGCGATGCCCTCGGTACGAAGGGGAACGATGTCGTCGTAGGTTTCAACGCGCGATAGTTTTACAGCAATCCCGTGCGAGCCATGCAGGGCGGCTTCGACGAGTTCTGGCACCTTGCGGTATTCGTCTGGGCCAACGACGATATCAACGAGGCCTGTGTCCAGCATCGACGATCGCAGCCGTTCGGCCATACAGCCCAGCACGCCAACTACGCGTTGCCGCTTGCCATTGCGCAAGTGGTCTAGGGCTTTCAACCGTTCGTGAATCTTACGCTCGGCATTGTCGCGAATAGCACAGGTGTTCAGCAGGATCACGTCGGCATCATCGGCACTATCAACAGGCGCATAGCCGTTGGTGTTCAGCACGCCCAGCACAATCTCGCTGTCGTTCACATTCATCTGACATCCATACGTTTCCACATACACCGTGTGCGTGGCATTCGTTGGTGTGGTAGGGGGCTCCGGCTGCGCAAGCGGCAGCACGGGGAGGTCGAGCGTGGTATCCATCATGCAAAATTACGGTTTATCGGCCCTTTGCCGTCCGATACGCCGCATAGGCCACACGCAGACTTTCATCAACCACGCCATGCAGCTGCAGTGCTTGCTCGGGATCTACGTGGTCGAGGTCGTCCAGCAAGCGCAACACCGTGCGCAGCGCCCGCAGGCGCGCTATCAGCTCGAGGAGCTGGCGGGCAAACACGTCGCCACTACCAGCAGTAACGGTATGCTCTAGGTGGTCGGCTAGCGAAAGAGCTCGGTGGCGCAAGTCGTCGCGCCAAACGTCGGCCGAGAAATCGCCGCGCTCGGCCAAATACGCCACACCGTGAATAACGGCATAGCTCACTTCATGTAAGGGTGTGTCCATGGTTGCCTCCGGAACACCATCGTGGCGTTGGGGCAGCGGAATGTGACACGTAGGGGTGTTCTTACGTTAGAACCTACGTGCAATCACGTTCGGCAACATGGCGCGCCACGTGGGCCAGTCGTGCGTCCACTCCCAACCCCATAGGTCCACCTCGTGCGGAATACCCTTGGCCGTAAGGATGTTGCCCATGGCTACCGAGGCATCGGGGTCTTCGTAATTGCCTCGACCCGACAAAAACATAATGTGATGCTTGGATTGCAAATGGCGCAGCCAGTATGGGTCGTTCATATTCGCCATGTAGTCCATGGGCGAATTAAAGTAGCAGTCTTCGTCGAAGTATCCCTTGCTGTACGACTTCAGGTCGTAGATGCCACTCATGGCAATCACGCCGTCAAACACGTCAGGCCGGCGGAACAGTGTGTTCGCCGCATGGAAGGCTCCAAGCGACACGCCCGCAGTGATGATCGACGTAAGGCCATCGCAGTCTCGATGGATAAACGGCACGACTTCATCCACGATGTAGTTGTTGTACTGCATGTGGCGAACAATCTTCTGCCGACCATGTAGCTTGTCGTTCAGCCAACTCTCGCTGTTGATACTGTTAATCGAATACACCTTTACCCTGCCCGCATTGATGTAGGGGGCAATCGCCTCAATCAGGTGAAAGCGCTCGTATTCAAGGTAGTCGGCAGCTGCGCTGGGAAACAGCAGAATTGCCTGGCCAAAGTGTCCGTACGACACGATTTCCATCGAGCGGTCAAGGTGGGGACTCCACCACGAAGAAAGTTCTCTGCGCATAGCGAGGGTCTAAAAATCAGATGGTACGACGACTGCCAAACATACGACATGCTTCGCATAGGAACGTGCTGCGCACAGTTACGTGCCTTCGGCACAGGGACGTGCCTTCGGCACAGTTACGTGCTTCGCACAGTTACGTGCTTCGCACAGTGACGTGCTACGCACAGTTACGTGCTTCGCACAGTGACGTGCTTCGCACAGGGACGTGCTTCGCACAGTTACGTGCTTCGCACAGTTACGTGCTTCGCACAGTTACGTGCTTCGCACAGGGACGTGCTTCGCACAGGGACGTGCTTCGCACAGGGACGTGCTTCGCACAGGGACGTGCCTTCGGCACAGGGACGTGCTGTGCACTAAGCAGCAGGGGGGCACTCGGCGTCGAAAACTACGAGAACGGCTCCTTCGTGGAGGTCGAGCGTTACCTCGGTTGTTGTGGCCTGGTTGCGGGCGCCCTCGCGCTGGCCCATTTCCAGCACTTCGTTGGTAAGCGGCCACTGTAAACCACTCGTGGTAAGGCGTACGCTGGGCTGTGGCACTAGCGAGATGATTTCGCTTTGCGTAGTAGCAAATCGAACTGAACCATATACCGGCACTGCAAGGCGCTGGCGGTCTAACACATGTACGCTTAAGCTGCGGCCAAAGCGCATGAGCACGCTCCAGTTGTTTAGCGTGTGCTCTAAATCACCGCCATGCATACCAACAACAAGCAGGCGCTCGAAGAGTTGGTGCTGTGCCACAGTAAGCGCCTTCTCAAAATCGTTCACGTCTTGCTCGGGTATAGGAATCACCGTCGATACGTCGGCAAGGAGTTCCAAAGTCTCGTCCGCGATGCTGTCTAGATCTCCCACAACATACTCCGGAACGATGCCCATGCGCATAAGCGCGTTTGCCGCACCGTCGGCCGCCACAAGTGGCACGCTCGCCCACGCATCAAATCGTTCGGCAGGGGGTAGGTCGCCGTTCAAGCAGATTATGGCGTCGTAAGACACCTGGCGCTCAAGCGTTGTCATACGCGCGCTGCCTCCCACGCATCGAAGATCGACATCATAGCATCTATGCCATCGGTAAGTGCCGCAGGGCCCGGCTGCAATATGATCGACGAGTGAATCTCGTGCATCTGTTGCGTAAGAGCTGGCCGAAAGTGCTCCCAGCCCTCTCGTGCGCGCACCCTGTCTGGCTTGAACATCTTGCCGCACCACGAGGCCACCATGATGTCCGGATTCCTCCGTACAGGCTCTAACGGGTCGGCCAAAATCCGCTCCTTAGCATTCGGAAATCGGCGGTTTTCTACAAACACGTCAATGCCGCCACAAATCTCGATTATCTCGCTTACCCATGTAATACCGGTAATGAGCGGGTCGTACCATTCCTCAAAATAGACAAGGGGCTTCGATGTGCGCTCTGCGCCACGCTCAACGGCGGCATCGACGCGCTGGCGTAACGTGCCGGCATACATTTCGGCGGCTGGGCCGTAGCCAACGTAAGCGCCCAGGCGGACAATCATCTGTAGGATGCCGTCGATGCTGCGGTGGTTAAAACACACTACGTCGATACCTCGCCGAATGAGCTCGGCACTTAGATCTGCTTGCAGGTCGCTCCACGCAAACACCACGTCTGGCTGTAGTGCCATGATGTCGTCGAACCGGGCATCGAGATAGGTCGACACCTTGGGCTTTTCCTTGCGGGCCTGCGCTGGGCGCATCGTAAAGCCCGAAATGCCCACGATTACGTGGTCGGCATGGATGGCATAGAGTGTTTCGGTGGTCTCCTCGGTAAGGCACACCACGCGCTGTGGATACAGTGATGCCATGGCGTTACCGCTTGCGCCCTCGTTGCCCCTTACCTGCTGCTGATGGCTGGAGTAAGACATGCCGGCGGTCGTGGCGGACAATGCTGTTGTAGAAGGTTTTGTACGAGGCGTATTCGGCGGGTTCCACGTAGGAACGGTTATACACCATGCGGCGGGTGAAGGTGAGTACGTTGCCGGTGGTGGACGTGGTAACCGTGCACGAGGCTACGTCGTGACGTGCTAAGAACTGAGGCACAAGGCCAACGGCTTCGTAGTTAGGCGGTAACGTAACGGTGATGGTCTCGTACACGCTGTCTCGACGGTTAAAGAAGTCGTAGGCATAACGTCGGCTGTCGTACGACAGTGCCTCGTCGGGCACAACGTTCGTGTGCCATGGAATACGAAAGATGCGAGACGTAGCCGCTTCGATCACAAAGTCGGGAATGGTAAAGGTCATCGAATAGGAGATGGACTGCGTGAGCTCGTCCACGCCGTCGATGCTGTAATCTTCGAGTTCGACGTCGGGGTAGTCGGACGCAAGCATTTCCAAAAGCTGTTTGCTTACTTCGCGTTCCTGCTTGTTCTTGAACCAGGATCGTGCAGACTGCGAGCGGGCGCCCGAATTGGTGATTGTCTGCTGAATGCTTGCACTAAGGTCGGCATTGAGGGTGACGCTTGTTGCCACACTCAGTACGTTAGGGCGGAAGAAATCGCGACTTAGACGAAAGGGAACCGATTCGCCGGGTTTGATAACGAGTGCTAGTGCGTCGACATCGGCAAACGGTACCGAACCTAACGGCATGTCTTCGGCTGTCAGGTCTAAAAACATCCGGCCACGCTCGGTCTCTACCATCGCAATAGCATGGTCGAATGGAAACACCGACGGCAGCAGGTTGGGCTGTAGCGGCGACGTGTTGGTTTGCACTAGTACATGCCAAGCGCTGATGTTGCGTTCGGCCAACATCGCAATGCATAACGAGGCAACATCTTTGCAGTCGCCAATACGCGTAACAATAACGTCGCGGGCCTTCTGTGGAATGTATCCCGACTGGCGGAACGGTACGTAGCTGTAGCGAATCTGCGAGGTAACGTAACGGTATACGAGTTCGATAATCTGCTGATTCGTTAGGCGCGCATCGCGTGGTGCCAAGCTGTCCATCAATGTGCGCGTTTCGTACGACGTTCGTGTTCGTGTTCGTGCCACGTCGTAGTACCAATCCACGATGGTCTCCCAGCTTGGTACCGACGTAATGTGCACCCATTCGCCCACCTCCATCAAGCTTGGCATGCCTTCTTCGGGCTCGATACCCGGGCGCGGCCCCACCTCCCACACAAACATCTCGCCAAGGGGCGTCGACGTCTTGGCAGGCTTGATATCGAGGTTCTGTGCGCGCCACTGAAACGTGTGGCCTTGAGGAACGATGAGGGAATATCGTGCCGACATCACGGGATACCACGTGTTGAACTGCGTAGACACCCAGAAGTGCTTCGACAGTTTGCCGCGGCGAAACTCGCGGGCACGGTACCGAATCCACACGTGGTCGCCAACCTCCAAGCTCTTGAACACGAGGTCGTAGCCGTTGCGGTCGGCCGCTATTTCGCGGCCATCGGCCTTTACCACGACGGCCTTTTCGACGGCAAAGCCGCCGTCGCCCTTGTATGGCACCGACGATTCCTTTATCTGATCGATGCCACGCACCGTTAGCACTCGCATTACAAGGTCGGAGATTTCTTCGGAACGCGAGCCGTCATATACAATACGCCGTGTGTTGTCGAGCACTACAACTACGTCGTCGTTGGGGAAGTCGGCCGGGCCCGGCGATACGGCCATGGCGCTGTCAACGTTCGGTGGGCGCATGACCGTCCACGGTGACGGCGCACCGCTCATCTCGCGCAGTGCTTCGCGGGCGTCGAAGTTGGCGCGGTCTAGTTCGAGAGCTCGCTGGAACGATGCTTCGGCCGAGGCAGCGTCGCCCACCGTTCGGGCATATAGGCCTGCACGATACCACAAGCTCGAAACCGTTGGGGCTATCTCGATGGCCTGTCGCACTTGCGCCAGGGCGTTGTCGAAGTCCTTGCGACCAGCATAGACCTCGCTCATGCGCGAGCGATAGCCGGGCGAGGCAGGGTCGATGTCGAACACACGTTCATACGTGGCGCGCCACTTGGCAACGTCGCCGCTCTCATAGTACAGGCTAGCGATAAGCGTGAGGGCCGATTCCGAGTAGCGTGCTGCAAGATGGCGCTGTGCTATCTCGAGGGCGGCTTCGAAGCGTCGGGGTGTTCGTAGCGCAAGCGCGGCGTTCGATGCCGCAAAGCGGTAGACGTCGGGAAATGCCTCGAAGGCCTCAACCTGAATGCGGTGTACATCTTGTAGGCGCTTGCGCTTCTGGCTGTAGGCAATCTCGATGTCGTACAGCAGTATCGAACCAGGCATAATGGCCCGAAGTTGCTCTAGCACGACGTCGGCATCGTCAAGGCGCTCTTCGCCCATGGCACGATAAAAAGCCCGGATGAGTACCGACGGAAGCTTGGGCGCAAGCGTCATGATGCGTTCGGCCGTGCTTTCGGCTTCGGTGGTGCGGCCTGCGCGCTGATAGGCCTCCTGCAGGGCATTCAGCACGATTACGCTGCGAGGAGCCAAACGTAGCGCCTCGAGGAGTACCTCGTAGGCCCTGTCGGCTTCGTCGTTCCGCAAGAGCGTCTCGGCTAGTAGCAGGCGGTTGTGGATGTGTGACGGCTGTGCCGCAATCCGTGCCTGAAGGGCTTCGATAAACGGATTCGACAGCACTTCGGCGGCAGGTGGAACGGTTGATGTAGGACGTGGCTCGGTTGACACTTCCATGGCAATCGGGCGGCCACCTTCATCGGTAATGCGTAGCAGGAAGTTGCAGCGGTCGATTTCGCTAGCGCTGCACTTTACCATAACGCGGTTCCAGCCAGCGCCGAGCGTCACCATGGCGCGATAGGTGTCGATATCGTTGTTGTGTTCGTCAGACGACTCGTGAACTGTGGTGCCATTCACGAACAGTTTGAATGCGCCCGACGTGCCGAGACGCAGTTGGACGCGTTGTGTGGTTGCCACATTTACGTAGGTAACGGCGTAGAACGTTGCCGAGATCGTGGGATAGTACCTTGTGAAGTCAACCCAGCCATCCAGGCGAAATGCCGTTGGTTCGATCCACTTTACAAGGGCGTCGGAATCACCTTCGTAGGTGGCCGAGGGATCGTCGGCTCGCTCGGGCTCGAACGATCGTTCGTGACCCGACCCGCTGATGTTGTTAAACGGACCGATCAAACGCCACGATAGAATGGCCCCAAGGCGTGCAATGAGGGCGCGAGCCTCGGGCAGGCGTGCAGCTGCTACGCTTACGTCGGCCAACCTGCCAATGGCTGCTGCGGCTGCCACGCCGGTTGCATCGGGCTTGTCGACTAACGTCCGCAACGTGGCAGCAAGCGGGCTGTTGTTGCCTTCGACACCGGAAAATAGGCGTGCCGAACCCAGCGAAGCATTAAGCAATGTGTGTGGATCGTTGCTGGCTTCGAGGGTGTGCCGAAGCCACCGCGCGGCGTCGGCACTCTGTGAGTGGGCATCGGCAATCCACATAAGGCCAAGTGACGACAGCGTATCGCGGCTATCTTGCTCGAAGCGGCGCTGCATGATGGCGGTTGCCTCGTCGAAGCGATTGTCGAGCAGTTCGCGCCATCCCGGAGGTAGGTCGGTGCCCCATATCACAGATGGAAGGGCAACGGTGACCAGGGTAAGTATCAGCGCACGTCGAAGCATAGAAGAACAAACGGAATTGCAAAGTGTTGTGTATGTTGCACGTATACGCCACAATCTACTGAATCCGCCATGTTTGCCATAACATCAATTCTCGTTCCGACAGATTTTAGTGAAAATGCTCAAAGGGCATTAGATCACGCTACGGAGCTGGCGCGAGTGTCGGGTGCTACGCTGCACCTTATTCACATTGTTGAACCAGTTGTGTACCCTGCAGACTGGAGTTATGCGCAGGTGGGCTTTGCCGACATCGAGCAGGAATTGGTCGACAACGCGGTGAAGGAGCTTGGTGTTCTATCAAGTAAACTAACGGCCGAAGGATGCACGGTGCAGACTACGGTTCGGCGGGGTCGGGCCAGCGACGAAATTTGTGCCTATGCCATTGAGCATGGAATCTCGATGATTGCCATTGGCACGCATGGGCGTAGCGGTTTGGAGCACTTCTTGTTTGGGTCGACAACGGAGCGTGTTCTGCGCAAGGCCCCGTGTCCGGTGCTCTCTGTACGCCTGCCAGCCGAGAAGTAGGCCATGCCGTTTCTTAAAACCTCTAGTCTTGTCACTATCGATCGGCACATTGTCGAAGAGGGGGCAATGCATCCCGAGGCCACGGGCGAGCTAACGCGGTTGCTCCGCGATTTAACATTGGCATTACGCATTGTGGCGCACGACGTGCGGCGTGCTGGGTTGAACGATGTGCTGGGGCTTACCGACGATGTAAACAGTCACGGAGAGCGTGTCAAGCGGCTTGACATCCACGCCAACGACGTGATCTTTCGTGCCATGGAGCGCGGTGGACATTTGTGCGTTATGGCTAGTGAAGAGGTCGAGGACCTGATGCACATACCGCAACAGTATCCAAAGGGCAAGTATGTGCTGGTTTTCGACCCGCTTGACGGCTCGTCGAATATCGACGTAAACGTTAGCATCGGTACGATCTTCAGTGTGTACAAGCGTCTTGAATCGGAACGGACTGATGCCGGCACGTTGGACGACGTCTTGCAGCCTGGCTACCGTCAGGTCGTAGCGGGGTATGCCATGTATGGTTCGAGCACACAGCTTGTGTATACGAGTGGCAACGGCGTTGATGTTTTTACGTTTGATCCAACGATTGGCGAGTTTTTGTTGACGTTTGAAAAGCTGCGTATCCCGCAGCGAGGAAAGATCTATAGTGTCAATTCTGGCAACGCCCACAAGTGGCCTCAGGGGATTCGCGACTACGTCACACATTTGTTAAAACCAAGTGCCGATGGATTGCGGCCGTATTCACTGCGGTATGTGGGAACCATGGTGGCCGACATCCACCGCACGTTGCATTACGGTGGTGTGTTTATGTATCCGCAAGACGCCACCATGCCCAAAGGCAAGCTGCGGCTTGTGTACGAAGTCAATCCCATGGCCTTCATCATCGAGCAAGCTGGGGGCAAGGCCAGCGACGGGCAAGGGCGTGTGTTGGACATTGTGCCTACGTCGTTGCACCAGCGTGTGCCCTGCTACATGGGCAGCTTCGACGACGTGTGCGAGGTAGAACAATTCTTAGTGAATGGAGAACAATCGTGAACCATCGACGATCCTTTTTGGCGGCTGGCGGCTTAGTGGCCGCTAGTGTTGCCAGTGCCCCTTTTTCGACGATCATTGGAGCAGTACCAGCGGCTGACGGTAAGCATGCGCTTCCGGCCTTGCCGTACGACCCTGCGGCATTGGAGCCGTGGATTGATGCGCAGACCATGCAGCTTCATCACGGTAAACACCATGCGGCCTACGTGGCTGGGTTAAACAAGGCCGAGGTGGAGATGGCCAAGGCCAGGGAATCTGGCGACCACGGATTGGTGCAATACTGGTCTAAGCAGGCGGCCTTTCACGGCGGTGGTCACTGGCTGCACAGCATGTTTTGGAAGGTGATGGCTCCTGCTGGGAAGGGCGGCGGTGGTGAGCCATCGGGAATGGTCGAGGCGGCACTGCGGGCATCGTTTGGCAGTGTTGAGGCCTTCAAGAAGCAGTTTTCGGCGGCCGCTGGTGCTGTAGAAGGAAGTGGTTGGGCTTTGCTTCACTACAGGCCGGCCGACGATGCGCTCATCATTTTGCAAGCCGAAAACCAGCATAAGCTTACGGCTTGGGGTTCAACTCCTGTATTGGGCATCGACGTATGGGAGCACGCCTATTACTTGAAGTACCAGAACCGTAGGGCCGACTACGTAACGGCATGGTGGAATGTCGTAAACTGGAAGCAAGTCGAGGCGAATATCGCGTCACTGCGCCGATAGACGTCCGGAGCTCACATTCGGGTGAGGGAAAATTAATGTTGGCGTTTCGTCGGCTGCGTAGTTTATCGTGGTATCTTTGAAGCATGATGCGTTGGCGGACCGCCGTATCATGATGCCGGGTCAGGTTTTAATTCAGTGTTCGAGACGGCATCGACACAGGACCGCAGAAGGAAAGATGTATGAACATCTATGTTGGAAATCTACCGTACTCGATGGAAGATGGCGAGCTTCGCCAAATGTTCGAAGAGTTCGGTGCAGTTGATACCGCTTCCGTAGTGAAGGACAAGTTTACTGGTCGTTCGCGCGGTTTCGGATTTGTTGAAATGGCGGAAGGCGATGGCGCAAATCGTGCTATCGAAGCCATGAATGGCCGCAGCTTCAATGGTCGCAACCTTGTTGTGAACGAAGCTCGTCCACGTGAGGCACGTCCGCGTTTCGAGCGTAGGGACCGTTACTAAGAGCCCCGCGCTTCCTGAACGAGTCTGTCAACCAAGGGGTCGTCCACAGTGTGGACGACCCCTTTTCCTTTGCGCCCCTGCGTATCTTTGCGGCCTTCCTCAAACGCAAAGGACTTCTATGCAACTCTTTGATGCCATCACGGAACTGGGCCACGAGCAAGTAGTGCTGTGTTCCGACCCTGTAACAGGCCTACGGGCTATCATTGCCATTCACGATACATCGTTAGGGCCTGCGTTAGGTGGCACGCGCATGTGGCAGTATGCGTCGACAAACGACGCCATTGTTGATGCCCTGCGATTAAGCCGCGGCATGACGTACAAGGCCGCCGTGTCGGGCGTGAATCTGGGCGGTGGCAAGGCCGTCATCATTGGCAACCCGCATTCCGAGAAAAGCGAAGCGCTGTTCAGGGCCTATGGCCGCTTTGTTGAAACGCAGCGTGGCCGGTACATCACCGCCGAAGATGTTGGCACAAGCGTCCGCGACATGGAGTGGATTCGCATGGAAACCAAGTACGTCACGGGCGTAGGCGGTGTAGGCGGCAGTGGCGACCCTTCGCCAGTAACGGCCCTTGGTGTGTTTAGCGGTATGAAGGCTGCAGCCAAGACCGTCTATGGTTCCGACAGTCTTGCTGGCAAGCGCATCGTGGTTCAAGGCGCTGGCAATGTGGCTTCGCATCTTGTGCACTCGCTAGTAAAGGATGGCGCTACCGTGTTTGTGAGCGATATCTTCGACGAAAAGGCCCGCGCTTTGGCTGCCGCCAGCGGCGCAACGGTTATTGCTCCGGATGCCGTCTTTTCTACGCCGTGCGACATCTTCTCGCCCAATGCCCTAGGAGCCATCCTTAACGACGACACCATTCCACAACTTACGTGTGCCGCTGTGGTTGGCGGGGCCAACAACCAGCTTGCGCAAGAGCAGAAGCACGCTAACGCCCTCCGCGATCGTGGTGTCCTGTATGCTCCCGACTACGTTGTTAACGCCGGCGGACTTATGAACGTTGCTTCGGAAGTAGAAGGCTACGACCGCGACAAGGTTATGCGCCAAGCCGAGGGTATCTACGACATCACCATGAACATTCTGCGCACGGCTGCCGAGCGGAACGTTCTTACCATCGAAGCTTCCAACGCCATCGCCGAAGATCGCCTGCGCAAGGTGCGCCACGTTCACGGCAACTTCATCGGCTCTCCCACCATTCGCGGCGTCTAACGCTACTCTGTGCCACAACAACCTTCACAACCCGACAACGACAGCTTTCCGCTAAGCCAGCGCCGTACCATCAACGGTACCCGCTCTATGGCCCGCGAAAAGGCCCTCCAAATCCTTTCGGCCGTGATTCCTGTCGAGGTCGATCTCGACGTCGAAGTCAACCGCGAGGTCGACCTCGACGTGATCTTCCCGCACATCTTCTTCCGCCAGTTTACGTTCGATCCAGGTAATCCTGAACAAGGGGCACAGCGAATCTTACGGCCCGACGAAGTGCACGAACTGGAAGCCGATGTGCCCATTGTTTGGGCACAGCGCGAAATCGATTATGCCGTGCACCTTGTACAACACACGCAGACCGACTATGCTCACCTGCGAGGCATCATCGATGGCCACGCCCAGCACTGGGACCTAAAACGCATCGCCCACATCGATCGAGTACTCCTTGCGATGTCGATAGCCGAGATGCTTACAAGCCCCGATATCCCCATCAAGGTTACCATAAACGAGGCCATCGACCTCGCCAAAAAGTATAGCACCGATAAATCCGGTACTTTCGTGAACGGCATCCTTGATGCCGTTCATAAGTCGCTCGACCAACAAGGCAAAATCCATAAGACATCACGCAAGTCGTAACATGTGATAATTACCTGGGTTGATACGACCCGACGAACTGTTCCTCCCTTCACCTCAACTTCCGTTAACCAAATGAGAACTCGCGTTCTACTCCTCCTTGCAGCTCTTGCAGTTGGCTTTGCGCCAGCCCTAGCACAGCCTACCTTCTTGTGGTCACGTGTTGGTATCGGCCCAACAATGGACGAGGCACGCTCGATTGCCTTACTCCCCAATGGCGACATTATGATGTCGGGCGTGTTCCGCGATTCCATCGTTTTCGGCAATCAGTCCTTGCCTACGGTTGGTCGTAGCTACGACGCCTTCTTGGCTCGATATGGTCGCACCGGCAATATCCAAACGAGTCTCGCCGTTGGCGGGCTGTACGACGACGATGTGAAGAACATCGCCGTCGACAAGGACGGTAACTTCTACGTCGGTTTTAGTTTCTCCGAGCAGATTCAAA
The DNA here is from genome assembly GCA_022842685.1 of Candidatus Kapaibacterium sp. GTDB lineage: Bacteria > Bacteroidota > Ignavibacteria > Kapaibacteriales > Kapaibacteriaceae > JALHPC01. The sequence continues at coordinate 63,602 of JALHPC010000006.1, read as the reverse complement.
TCGGAGGCGATGTGTTCGACGGCATCGACGGCGAAGCCTCGACCGACGTAGCACTGGTGAAGTACAACCGCATGGGAATTCGCCAGTGGGTGCAAATTTTTGGCTCGCCACTCGGCGACGAAGAAGCACCATACATCGCCTGCGACTCGATTGGCAACGTCTACGTTGCACTGTCGTTTGCCGACGAAGCACAGTTTGGTACTCGCAAGGTTACCGCCAATGGCAACCTTGATGTTGCCGTTGCCAAGGTTAATGGAACCACGGGCGACGTTGTGTGGGTGCGCAGCGGTGGTGGCATCGACGGCGATATCGCAACGGGCATTGCCGTTACCCCCAACGGCGATCGTGTGTATTCAACGGGTACGTTTCGCGGTCGTGGTCAATGGAACATGGAACAAATTGAGTCGGTGAATAACCTTCCCGACTTCTTCATGATGGCCTACTCGTCCAATGGCGATGTTGCCTTCCTAAAGCGCGCTGGCTACACTGGCACCGATCGTTACATTACGTGTGCAGTCGACCGCAAGGGTGACATGATTATCACCGGTGCCATTAACGGCACAACGAACTTTGCCGGTACTACGCTTACTGCAACTGGCGAGAATGCCAGCGACGTGTTCTTTGCCCGACTTGGCAAGAACGGCGAAACCAAGAACCTCGTTAAGTATGGCAGCATCTTTGAAGAAACAGGCCTAGCCATCGCCACCGACTCAAAGAACAACGTCTACATCGGCGGCCGCTTCGACTCACTCTCCGTCATCAGTCAAACATCGTTGCTGTCCGAAGGCGGCCTCGACGGCTTTATTCTTCGTTTGCGCGAAAACGGCGACTACGACTGGGTGCGCAGACTTGGTGGCCGCTTCGAAGATGCCGTTACGGGCATCCTCCTAAATGCGAATAACGAGCCCATCGTATGTGGCACATTTACAACCGAAGTGCGGATAGGCGAAGAGACCTTTACCGGCAACCGTCTTGCCGACGTGTTTATCGCCACGATGGAGTGCGGCCCCAATACCGAGCTGCTCCCGTCGGCTGGACCCCTACGCCTATGCGCTGGCAGCGATAGTCTGCTTGTGGCCTATCCCGGTTATCCCTTGTACGTGTGGTCTGTCGATGGCTCACCATCTACCATTACGGGGCACCGCTTTCCCCTTGGGTCGTTGCCGGTAGGTAATCACACCGTTGGTGTGCGTATTACCGACCAGCTCGACTGCATGTTGTCGTCGGTCAACGTTGCCGTTGAAATCTATGAAGGCATGGCCCAGCCCGAGATCACCAACGTGGCCGATGTTTTGCGCGTTAACATTACCGGCAAGCGCTACGAGTGGTGGCGTGAAGGACGCCGTATTAACGACGCCAACGCACCCGACCTTAACGTGCAAGGCACTGGACGCTACCGCGTGCGGGTGATCGACGAAGACGGCTGCTCGCGATCGGCCGAAATCGTCGTTGGAACGTCAAGCGTCGACGAACTAGCTCAACATGGCCTACGGCTGTATCCCAACCCAACCTTTGGCGACGTTGTCATCGAAGGTACCCCAATAGGCGCTTCAATCATGGTGTTCGACTTGCTTGGCAACCGTGTGGCCACACATGTTGCCGAGAACGAATCCATGACCATAAGTCTTGGCCAGCTTACACCAGGGGTGTACACCGTTGTGATCTCTGGCAAGGGCCTTAATGTTACTCGGAAGGTGGCTCGCTGGTAAGCCAGCGTGGCGGACGCACCACGTCTGCTACAACACATACGGCTATTGGTAGCCACTCAGCCAGCAACACGGCGGCGTCCTCTTTCCAGGCGCCGCCGTTTGTGTAATAGTGCCATCCTACAAGGTAGAGCGGCGTGAACAACGTAGCTGCTACGGCAGCTCGCGATGCCGTTAGAGCGCACAGCGCAACCGGCAGGGCGAAGTACCATGGATGTGCTACTGGAGACAGACAAAGCATGGCCATGGTTGCAGTTGCCACGGCATAGGCAGGCGCCCGCCGATATCGCCACAGTACAGCACACGCAGCAAGCGCCATACAGGCAAGCAATACGCTGTGAGTGGTGGTTCCCTTCATACCTGCCCCAATCAATGCTTCGGCAACAAAGCTGTTCGCTCGAAACTTCGCGGCAAACGTTCCAAGATTGCCTGCTACGTTGTGGCCCATAAACGGCGCATACAACAGGGCTACGCCAAGCAAAGCCGTGCCCACGGCGATGACCGACGCTCGCCTGCGCGCAACAATCATAAGCGGCACCGCCATTCCCGCTAGGTACTTCATGGCGATAGCACAAGCCAGGGCGATGCCCGACCAGGCAGGCCGTTGTCGATCCCACAGGGCAATCGCAATGACGCTTATCAATGCCATGGCGGCATCGATATGCGGCTCTCGCAGCCCATGAATCACGAGAATCGGATTCAACAGTACAACGAGCGCTATCCACCGTCTATCGCGGCGAATCACAAGAACCATGGTCGTTGCAAGACCTATCAGCACCAGTTGCCACGCCAACATCCAGCCCGAAAGGGTGGTGCCACCTAACACCGTTATAGCTGCAAACAGCAGCTGCCCCCCGGGAGGGTAGATCGTGGTCATATGCGCAAACTTGACGTCGGTAGGCAACACCATATTCTCGCGCGGCGAAAACGCCAGTCCAGCCACAGCCGGGCTGTTCGGTGGATAGGCATAGGGGTTAATGCCCGACGTCGTAACGTGTCCGTCCCAGATGTAGCGGTATACGTCGTCGCTTATCGGCACAGTGTACAGCCCTGCACTTGTGCCCATCGTCCACCCAACCACCACAGCCACCGTTACAACCATCAGTACCTTAGCTAGTTGGGACAGGTCGTGTCGTGTGATTACCAGCATCAGCGCCACCCATGCCACCGCATGAACAGGCCACAGATAGGGGGCACTGGTTGGCTGTGCAAGCACGACGCTTGCCAGTATTCCCAGCAGCGACACTACAGCAACAGCGTTAGCGGCGGAGCGCATAGCGAGCAATCGTTGATAGAATAATTGAACCAGCCATGACGGTGCCGCGGACTGTTCCAGAGATTTTTGACGTACCGATACGGCGACGGTAGTGAACGGGAACTTCGCAACAGCGGGTTCTCATCTTGGCCGCCTTGATCTGCATTTCGACCGTCCAACCAAAGTTACGGTCTTGCATATCCATCGCGGCAAGCGTTTGCGCACGTATTGCGCGAAGCGGCCCTAGGTCGGTAAAGCGTACGTTCCACAGCAAGCGAATCAACGCTGTTGCCAGCCAATTGCCAAACACCTGCGGTGGCGTAAGCGATCCGCGCTGGCGCGAGCCAGCAAGGCGCGACCCGATCACCATGTCGGCCGTGCCGTCGAGTACCGGCTGCAGCACGGCGGCAATATCTGCTGGATCGTCGGCACCATCTGCATCAAGGAACACAATCACGTCGGCGCCCTGGCGTTCGGCTTCGGCAATTCCGCGTAGGCAGGCCGCGCCATAGCCGCGTTCGGGCTCGTGAACCACGGTGGCCCCGTGATGGGCGGCAATGGCAGCCGTTGCATCTGTGCTGCCATTATCGACCACGACTACGGCATGCAGGAGCGTTGCGGGCAGACTACGAAGAACGTTGCCGATTGCAGCTTCCTCGTTAAGGGCTGGCATAATGGCAACAACGCGCGGCAGGTTCATTGATGGCGTGGTGGTGTATAGCGCACGTCGTAGCCACGCAGTTGCTGGCGTCGAACATCATTGCGCTCTGCCCAGTCGTCGAGCAAGGCCACGGCATCGTCGAGCGAGCAGCGCAGCACCATGGCCATTACGCTGGCGTCGACCCATCCTGCGTTGGCAATCATGATGTCGGCTGCGGCCTTCATGCGTTGGTGAACGCGTGCGCGTGCGCGCTGCGCCAGCAGCGTTACAACGATGCCCCCTACAAGCATAACAACGAACAGATAGGCAAGGCCGGGATCGGACAGGCGCCACTCGTTGGCAGCTAGGTTGCCAATGATCATAGCGCCAACCATAAGCGATAGCGACGCGGTAAACAGGCCGAGGAAGAAGATGATACGGTGTAGCATGAAGCGCAAAAGTACGGCTATGCCATGCGGCCACGAGCATCGGCGCAATGAAGGGTGGTAACTTTGCAGTCGAACACTACTGTCAGGAGACGACGTTGAATCCCAAGATTGACCTGTTACGCAACCTCAAAGCCGAAGCTCAGCTTGGCGGTGGCCAGGCGCGCATTGATGCTCAGCATGCCAAGGGCAAGCTAACGGCACGCGAGCGCTTAGAGGTATTGCTCGACCCAGGGTCGTTTAACGAGTTGGACGCTTTGGCGCGGCACCGTAGCACGCGCTTTGGGTTGGACAAGCAGCGCCCGCTTGGAGATGGTGTGGTAACTGGATTCGGTACGATCGACGGCAGAACCGTCTGCGTATTCTCGCAAGACTTCACCGTGTTTGGTGGTTCGCTTAGCGAGGTTCACGCCGAAAAAATCTGCAAGGTGATGGACCACGCCGTCCGCATCGGAGCCCCGCTTATTGGGCTCAACGACAGTGGTGGAGCACGCATTCAGGAGGGCGTGGCATCGCTAGGAGGTTATGCCGACATCTTTCTTCGCAACACCATGGCCAGTGGTGTGGTGCCGCAAATCAGCGTCATCTTAGGGCCCTGTGCTGGTGGTGCTGTGTATTCGCCGGCGCTTACAGACTTTGTGTTCATGACCAAAGGCACGTCGTACATGTTCGTTACCGGACCGGAAGTAGTGAAGACCGTTACGCACGAAGAGGTGACGTTCGAGGAACTTGGCGGTGCCGACACACACAGCGAGCGTTCGGGAGTGTGTCATGGCGCCTTCGACAACGAAGTAGCATGTTTGCTTGCCGTGCGTAAGCTTGTGGGCTTTCTGCCTTCGAGCAACCGCGAGCGCACGCCAGTACGGCCTACCGACGACCCCTTCAATAGGGAAAATGTGGCGCTGAAGCGCATCGTGCCGGAGAATCCTAATCAGCCGTACGACATCAAGGACGTAATACGTGACGTGGTGGACGAGGGTGATTTTTTTGAGATACATGCCCAGTATGCCACAAACATCGTCGTTGGGTTTGCTACACTGGATGGTAATCCCGTTGGTGTGGTAGCTAACCAGCCGGCGAGTTTAGCGGGTGTGCTCGACATCAACTCTAGCATCAAGGGGGCGCGCTTTGTGCGGTTTTGCGATGCCTTTAACATTCCGCTTGTGGTGTTCGAGGACGTGCCCGGATTTTTGCCCGGTACCGATCAAGAGTGGCGAGGCATTATTCGCCACGGCGCGAAGTTGCTGTATGCCTTTTGCGAAGCCACCGTACCCAAGCTAACGGTGATAACGCGCAAGGCCTACGGTGGTGCCTACGACGTGATGAACAGCAAACACATTCGTGGTGACTATAACGTGGCATGGCCTACGGCCGAGATTGCTGTGATGGGGGCCAAGGGGGCTGTTGAGATTCTCTATCGCAAAGAACTCGACAAGGCCGATGATAAAACCCAGCGCTACGACGAGCTTACAAAGCAGTACAACGACCAGTTTGCAAGCCCGTACGAAGCCGCCGAGCGCGGTTTCATCGACGATGTGATTGAGCCGCAAGACACGCGCCGCGTGCTGATTACGGCGCTGCGAACACTTCGAAGCAAGGTCGACACGAATCCGTGGAAGAAACACGGCAACATCCCATTGTAACAGAACAGCACCCTACGGTGTTGATAGCGTTGTATCGGCAATCACTGCACACTCTGCCATGAAACACATCCTAACGTTTGCCATTCTTGCACTTGTTCTTGCTGCCTGCGCCGACCCAAACGGTCCCTCGAAAACCGTTCGCATCAAGATGCAACAACCGGTGTATATGTCGTACGAAGCATTGCGCTCTGCCGTGCGCGTCGACCCGCCACACCAAGTTGTCAAGCCCGGAAAAATCTATGTCTATGGCAACTATTTACTGATAAGCGAGATCGGCGAAGGCATTCATATCGTCGACAATTCAACCAATACCAATCCACGGTACGTGGCTTTTGTAGTGGTACCTGGATCGGGTGACATGGCTGTGAAGGACAACATCATGTATGTTGACAGCTACGTCGACCTTGTAGCTATCGACATTAGCAATCCAGAGCAGGCCCGCGTTGTACATCGCATCGAAGGCATCTTTCCTCAGGCGCTTAATGCTACAGAGTTCTACTATTCCGACCCCGACTCGGGCGTGGTTACCGGATGGCGCGAAGTTGAAGTTGACGTCGACGTAAGCGACGGTCAATACCGATGGGGTGATGTTCCTCTCGATCGGCCTGTTTCAAGTGATCGCGCTGAGGGACCCGGAGCGCCTTCCTCGGGTGGTAGCGGCGGCGGCCAGACGGGTACCGGTGGCTCGATGGCTCGCTTTACGGTGGTTAAATCGTGGCTCTATGCCGTCACTCACACCGACATGCAGCTCTTCAACATTGCCACTCCATCGCGGCCCTTGGTATGGTCGCGGATTAACCTTGGGTGGGGCATCGAAACCATATTCCCATACAAGGACAAGCTCTTTATTGGCTCGATGACGGGCATGTTTATTTTCGACAATGCAGACCCTTCCAGCCCCAGCATGCTGTCCACGTTTAGCCACGCACGTGCTTGCGACCCCGTGGTAGCCACGGATTCGCTGGCCTTTGTAACGCTCCGTAGTGGCACCATGTGTGGCGGTGGGCAAAATCAGCTCGACGTCATCAACATCGCCGACCTCATGAATCCTAGGCTTGTCAAATCGTACTTCATGCAGGAGCCGCAGGGCGTTGGTGTCGATGGTTCGACGCTCTTCGTTTGCGATGGGCGCGCCGGGCTAAAAATCTACGACGCTTCGCAGCCCGCCAACCTTCGCCTTCTCTCCCATATGGCCGAATGGAACGCCTACGACATCATCCCTTTAGGGGGCACTGCGATACTGTCGACCCGCGAAGGCGTCCAGCAGATTGATTACAGCAATCCGCATGCGCCACGCGTGCTCAGCACGCTCTACACCCGAAAAATGTAGGGGCAGGCCTCGTGCCTGCCCGTGCCAACGTCCCGTGCCAATGTCCCGTGCCAACGTCCCGTGCAAACGTGACATTTGTCATAGTTATTGATTCGGTTGATGACCAACTTTGCTGCGACATCAACCACACTCACTAACATCTGGACAACAACAATGTTCGTCAAACACTTCGTTGGGCTGTTTGCCCTAGCAACAGTCGTTGCTGTGCTGTCAAGTTGCGGACTCGTAGAGTCAGATTCCGACGACCCTAATGTTATCTCTGGTGACACCGACCTTGAGATGACGAATGTTGGTCAACTGTGGGATGCTGGTCCAAAACTCCACGAAATGTTTCCAGGCAAGGAGTACAACTTCAAGGATAGCGTCGTGGTAAAGTCACGCTCGGGTGGCGTTGTTACGATGGACGTGAATCTGCAGTTCGATCGTCAGCTCCTTCTAGATTTGGATACTCTTGCAGGCACAAGTGGGCTTCCAATTGAGGCGCGACTAACGATTCTTGACGGCTTGGCTAAACGATATGGCGCCACGATCGACACGTCGCAACCGGGCGTCGTACGCATTCATGCCGAGCCCAAATTCAAGGTCACATCCGAGGGGATTCAAGAGTTTGTGTCGTCGCGTGGTAACGAATCGAAGCCGTTTACCATCGTGAAGTATGGCATGAATGTGGGCGACTCGTGGTCGTTTACCGATAACGATGGCGTGCGCACAACACGCACAGTGTCGTATAAGTCGACGACCGACGATTACGAAGTCTACTTCTGGCGAATCAAGGTTCTCAAGACGGAGAGCATTACCGAGAACGACCCAATTATGGACCGGGTTACGTTCGTTACGAATCACAAGTATGGCCCCGTGGGCGCCGTTGTTCGCCTCAAGAACGGCAAAGAGATCCCTATTGGCGTCTACTCACCATTGTGGTAATCTGATAGTCCTACCTGCCGCGCAGCGTCTGGTGTAAAAATTCTGTGTTGCAACACATAAAGATTTTGTAACATTGCACCATGGGCGAAGCAATACGCGACAGACTGCAGCAGCGATCGTTTGAATCGGTGCATCAAGAAGCTCTTCTGAGTCTTCTTGTATGTGCTGATGAATTCAACCGACGTATGGATGCCGTGTGCCAGCAGTATGGAATTACTGCTGCACAGTACAACGTGCTTCGCATTCTTCGCGGTGCTTATCCAAGCGGCCATGCTCGTTGCGACATCATCAAGCGGATGATTCAGCAGGCGCCTGACGTGACTCGCTTGATTGGCCGGCTTGAGAAGGCGCAGCTTGTGCAGCGTGGTGCAAGCGAACATGACGGCCGACTGTCGATTACTGTGATTACGGCAAAGGGTCTTGCGCTTCTCGACTCCATGGAGACTGCCGTTGCGCAGATCCATCAGGACGTAGCCGAGCGGATTAGCGAGCGCGACGCGAAGATGATAACACGATTATGCGAGCGTTTGTACGGAGCGTGAATGTCGCGTGTCGGTACCATAACCACATTTCCATAGGAGGTCTGTTATATGAATGCGTCGCTCTTTCTTGTAGGTCGGATTCTATTTTCGATTCCGTTCCTGATGTTTGGCGTCAACCACTTTCGATATGCCGATGCCATGGCGGGAATGGTTCCCATTCCAGGTGGTGCCCTTTGGGTATACGTCACCGGTTTGGCGCAGGTGCTGGCGGCGATCGCCTTCCTTAGTGGAAAGCAAATGCGCCTAGCGGCATTGCTTACCGCAGTACTGATGCTGATTTATGCTCTGTCGATTCACCTTCCGGGATTTCTTGGAGCGGGCGACGACATGGCAGCTGGCATGAATGCCATGAGTTCCATGCTCAAGGATCTGGGCTTGGCCGGTGGCGCTCTCATTCTTGCTCACGCGTCCGAGTCGAAGAAATAAAACAAGCTCCCCAATCTCACTTCACCACAGGGGGTCGTCGTGCAACGTTGCCGGCGACCCTTTTTTGTACATAAAACAGGAACGAGAACTGTGCTGATGTAACATACGTGGGCAACGAAGGTTGCACCGCCCTCTGTACATGCTACAATTGGGAATGTCGTATGCAACTCCTTCGTCTTGTTCTCTTCCTGCCGCTACTCGTAACGACGGCATTTGCCCAGCAGCCCTCGTCGTTAGAAGGCACACGATTTGTTTTTGCTGTGCCACAGAACTTTCGCAACGATCCAGCCCGGCTTGGGATTGTTCAAACGAAGCCGCCTCATCCAAGCAACATCGTGATTGCACTTTCGGCAAGGCAGGCAACCACTGCCCGAGTTGTTGTTCCTGGAGTGCTGGATACATCGGTATCGGTTGGCACGAGCGCGGTTACCTACGTTAGCGTGGACGCCGTTGCCACCGAGGTTAGCCGTACCGCCCAGGAAGCGTCCAACCGCTCGTTTACTATTACCAGCCCGCGGCCAATAGCCGCAACGGTTACCTCGGTTAGATTTCAAACATCAGAGAGCTTTCGGCCATGGCCTGTACAGTTACTGGGCACAGAATATCGCCTGATGTGCTATACCAAGCTTGCGCCCGATTTACTGTCGACGGCCACCGTTACCGCTATCGAAAACAACACCGACGTTACGATTGAACCCAGCACGCCGCTCGAATCCGATGTTACCACCGTTCGGTTAATGGCGGGACAGACCCTAAGCTTGAGTGCTAAATGGAACACCGAGGGCACATGCGATCTTACAGGCACTCTTGTGCGGTCATCCAAGCCCGTGAGTGTAGTTTCGGGCCATACGTGTGCCTATGTTCCCGCCCGTATCGAGGCATGTAATGTTCTCCTAGAACAGATGCCACCGGTAAATCGCTGGGGCGATCAGCATTTTACTTCGGTGCCATACAACCGCTCCCGCGGTACCCTTCGGATTTTGGCGCATTACGACGACACTCGGCTGACCATAAGCGACCAAGAGCCAATTACGCTGGCTGCCGGCAAATTCCACGAGCTGTCAAGTTCGCAACCTTTGGCCATCATCGCTACACATCCAGTGCTTGTTGCGTCCTTCTCGCAGGGCTTTCGGAACGGCGATTCAGTTGGCGACCCCAGCTATGCCATCGTTACGCCTGCAAGCATGGTGGGCACCGAGGGGCGCATCTATTCGCCCGTGCCAATCGATCTGTGGGATGCAGCAGCTCTCATAACCGGGCCTACCGCTGCCATCGAGGCGTTTCGCACGTCGATAGCTGCCGGAGCTACACTCGACCGACAGTCCATCGATGGTCAGGTGTCGACTGTTGCGGTGTCGCTTTCCAATGCAGCCCAGATTCTACAGGTTCCTCCCGGCTGTTCTGTGTCGCTATGGGGCACCGGCAAAACCAACGCAGTAATGGCGTTTGACGCATGGAGTTACACGCCAATGTGGGCGCCCACCAAATCGCGCTAGGCAGCGTCGCCCAGCTCCTGCATGCGCTCGGCAATTTGTAGCGCCTCGATAATCGGTGCGATATCGCCATCCACAACCTGTTGCAGCGGATAGTTCTTCGCATCGCCCTCCAGGCGGTGGTCGGTTACCCGGTTCTGCGGCCAGTTGTACGTGCGAATCTTCTCGCTGCGGTCGCCACTCTTAACCATGCTTTTGCGCGCGCCGGCAATGGCTGCGTTGTGCTTCTCCAGCTCCAGGTCGTACAGGCGCGAGCGTAACACCTTCATGGCCTTCTCGCGGTTCTTCAACTGCGAACGCTCGTCCTGACATTGCACAACGATGTTTGTCGGCAGGTGAACAATGCGCACGGCAGTTTCTACCTTGTTGACGTTTTGTCCGCCCTTGCCACCCGACCGAAAGATGTCGATACGTAGGTCGCCAGGGTTTATCTCGACGTCTACCTCTTCGGCTTCCGGCAGCACGGCCACAGTAGCCGCCGAGGTGTGTATGCGACCCTGGGCCTCGGTCTCGGGCACACGCTGCACGCGGTGCACGCCACTCTCGTACTTCAACGTACCAAAGGCCTCGTCGCCCTCTACCTCGAAGGTGATTTCCTTGTAGCCGCCCATAACACCCTCGGTCATGTCGATTACTGCTAGGGGCCAACCACGTTGTTCACAAAACCGCTGATACATCCTAAACAGGTCGCCAGCAAAAATCGCAGCTTCGTCGCCGCCCGTTCCGGCGCGGATTTCGACGATGCAGTTCTTCTCGTCCTGCGGATCCTTCGGCAGTAACAGTATTCGTAACTCCTCCTCGAGCTCTTGCAGACGTTGCTCCAGTTCGCGAATGTCCTCCCATACTAACTCCCTGAAAGGGGCGTCGATCGACGTGTCCGCAGCCATGGCGCGGTTCTCGTCGAGCTGCGCCGTAAGGCGCAGCCACTCGCGGGCCGACGTTACCACGGGACCCAGCCGGGCGTACTCGCGCGATACGTCGCGCAGGCGCTTTGCGTCCGACGCCAGCGTCGGATCGTTCAGCTCGTGTTCTACCGCCACGTAGCGGTCAATGATGCTCTGTAATTTGTCTGTCATGGATGAACCGACAAAAATATCGCAACTTGCCGTTCGTTCCGGCGCGATTACCATTGCCACTGCATGTTTTTTCACCCACGACTGTTCCTCGCTCTTGCCCTGGTAGCCATAAGCTGTGCCAGCGAAGACCCCGATTTGGTAAACCCACCGCCCTCTCGTACGGGCATTGCCCTGCGTTTTCTGAACCTCGTGCCAGACGGACGCCCCCGATCGCTCCTGCTCGACGATGGCTTTCAGTCGCAGCCGCAAGTATATGCCCAAGTAGCCGCCACGATTCCGGCTCCTACCGACTCGTCGTTCCTCGAAGTGTCGCAGGCAGGTACAACCGAGTTCAGGTCGTTCCGCCGACAGACGTTTTCGCGCAATACCATTGCCAACATTATTGCCATGGCACCCGCCAATGGCTCGCTAGCTGCCGATACAGCCATCGTTCGCTCCGTAGTTGTCCCTTTTGGCCGCTCTGCCGTTGGCTCGCTGCGGCTCATGAACGCCTACCGCGATAGCTCTGTTCAGTTTATCCTGCGCAGGGGATGTCCCAGCGGCCCCAATCTTACCCCATCTCCCGTACCATATAAGGGGGCTTCGCTCTATGCCGATTTGCCCCCTGGGCCTTCGGTTGTCTCGGTTATCGAACGCGATGCGTTTGGCGGTGAACGCACGATTGGGCTGTACGAGGCCACGGTAGCTGCTGGCTCGGCAAGCATGATTGTTGTATTTACCGACATTGCCTCGGGCCAGCCACGGCTGATGATGGTGAATGAAACCGACACGTCGGCTGGCGCCGAGATTCCGCTGCCGCGCGTGGCCGAGCGCACCGGAGAGATGCGCGTGGTGAACACCACGGCCTTTCCGGCTACGGTACGCCTTGCCAGCGGACAAGTCGTTGCCTCGCAGGTTGCAAGCCGCCGCGTTAGCACTGTAGCCACCGTGGGCGCCTGCTTGCAGGTAGAGGCCGACAAGTATACTGTTACGCTCGACGGTGGACCATCGGTAACCGATTCGACGTCGTTTGGCGTGCGACAACGCATGACCATGGTTGTGTACGGCGATGCGTCCGACGTTCGGTCGGTTGTCATTCCGCAGTCAGCACCTGTAAATCCTGCCAGCGGCCAGGCGCGCCTTCGCGTTGTGCACGCTGCCCCGTCGATAGGCGCCGTAAACGTATCTATCGGCGGCCGGTCGGATGCCTCGGCGTCCAACGGTATCAGTGCCGGCGCTACGATCGCCTCCGGACTAGAACCCGGTGCTGCCGCGCCAGCTCTGCTGGTGAATGCGGGCGAGCTGCCGTTTACCGTAAGCACAGCCCGAACGCCAACCACTGTGTTGCATGTAAGCCGAACCGAGATTCAGGCCGGAGGCGACTACATCCTTATCGTTGACGGAGACCCATCGGGGCTAACGACTTTCTTGCTGAGCATCGACGAAGCCGATCGCCAGCTACAGGCAACCCCACAGGGAGTGTTTCTGCGATTTGTTAACGCCACCAATCGACAGCCATCGCTGCCGGTTACGATTGGCCGAGCCGTTTCGAGTGGTACCGTGTTTTATCGCAATTCGGTGTCGACGTCGGTCGATCCGGGATCCGTTAACATCCAAGCCGGTACGGCCAACCGCAGCGCTACAGCGCGAATCGACGACCGAACGCTTGTGGTGGCAACCGAACGCGACGGACAAGTACGCCTCGAGGAGTTTGTAACGCTGCCGCTTCCTACCGTGCTTGGGCGCACGGCGCGGCGCGCCGTCAACCTTACGTCCGACGTCCAATTCGTATCGGTTGCCTTCGACTCTGTTCCGGCGCAAACGCCCGATGCAGCCCACCTGTATCGCGATTTGGAGTATGGCCGCATGAGTGGGCTAGACGTGACGACTACGGCTCGGCGCGGGTCGATGTACTTTTACGACACGTCGACGTTTGCCGAGCTCTTTCGACTACCTATCGACGTCGTACCGCTGGGCAGCAGCGTCACCTACATCATTTGTGGAAATCGAGAGTTGGGCTACGATGTTGTAGCTCTGCAGGAGTTTTAGCGTGCGTTTTTGGCCGTCTGCCTCTTCTACCCGCCGTATATTGCGTTCCTACCTATCAGTGTCCCAGTGATTCGCAGTACCGCCGCAGCCATCCTCGTAGCCGCCCATGCCATAGCCATGGCGGCCGACGCCATACGTATACCTCCTGTAACCACTGTTGGGGCGCTTGAGCGCGCTTCGGTGCCAATTACGGGTACACTCAACGTTCCGGCAAACGCTGCCGTCCGCATAATATTCGGATTTACGCCCAGCACGTTTCGCCCGTCTGGCGCCGTTGGTGGCGGAGCAGCCGCGCTGCTGTGTCCGGCCATCGATCCGACCAATGTGGTCGTGAACGGCCGCACCGACGGTGAGTTTAGCATTGAGTGCAACACGGCGCAAGCTGTTGCTGACGGTGTTGTTGCCATGTTAACCATTACTGGTCTTCCCACGACGGACGTCGAGGGCACGCTACGACCGCTTCGTGTCCTCGTGAACGGCGTCGAGCGCTCTGATGTCGAGTTGCAGGGTGGTCTTGTGCGGATATCCGAAGGCGGTCCGCGTCCTACGCTTACCGAGGGCGTCAGCGGCAACGCACCAAATCCGGTCGTTAGTCGCACAGAGTTTCGATATTCTATCGCGCAAGCGGGCACCGTTCGCTACTTCATCCGTGATGTTGCAGGCAAGTTGTACGCCGAGCTACCAAGCGAGGAGCTTCAGGCCGGGACGTATACCAAGGAGTTTGTACCCGACACGTGGAGTCTTTCCAGCGGTGTCTACATCTTCCAGCTTGTATCGCCAACCACATCCCACTATCACACCTTTGTGGTGCAGAAGTGAAGGGGGCACTGGTGTACATCGTTTGGGTGTTTGCCGCCGCTTCGGCGTTGGCGGTGCCCCCTGACGGTAAGCGACTTCCCAAGAACTCGGAAGGGCGTGAGTTCTGGATATGTTTTATGAAGAACTTTCGCGACGAAAGTAAGACGCAGCCACGAGGTCAGGGTGGCGAAACGCGGCGGTTGCAGTTGTTCATTACAAGTTCGAGTGATGCACGTGTGCGCATTCAGGTGGAGGGTATTCGTATGGATACCAACATCGTAGTGCGTTCTAACAGCGTGGTAAGCGTGCTGATGCCTACGTCGGTCATGCTATCTGCAGTAGGTGTGCCCGAGCGGCGGGCTATTCACATTACGTCGGATTCGAACATTAGCGTGTACGGATTGAACACGCGCTATCAAACCACCGACACGTACATGGCCTTGCCTATTCAGGCCTTGGGTACTGAATATCGTGTGATGGGTTATACGAAGCTTGCTCCCGACTTGCTAAGCGGCTTTAGTATAGTGGCCATCGAAGATGGCACCGAAGTTACGATTACGCCGTCGGCCCTCATCAAGGGCGGTCGACTGCCCAACAGGCCGTACACCGTAAAGCTGCGCCGAGGCGATGTGTATACTGCCGAAGCCGAATGGGAGTCTGTTGGCGCATCGGACGTTACGGGCTCGCTCGTGTCCTCGAACAAGCCCATTAGCGTGTTCAGCGGCCACACATGTGCCTACGTGCCAGTGCGCATCGAGGCATGTAATCACTTGGTCGAACAGGTGCCGCCGTTGTCGTCGTGGGGTAAGCACTTTTATCTGGGCATGATCAAGGAGCGTACAAAGTATAACTATCGAGTGCTGGCATCTGCTGTCGACACCAAGGTTTTTGAAGACTCGCGGTTGGTGGCCATGCTACGTCCGGGCGAGTTTTACGAGGGCGCTAATCTTACGCGACATGTGCAGTTAACGGCCGACAAGCCGGTGTTGGTAGCGCAGTTTGCGCAGGGCTTTAAGAATGGCGACAGCGTAGGCGATCCGATGATGATTCTTGTGAGCCCAACGCAGCAGTTCCTGCGCGAGTATCGCTTTGCGACGCCCATCGACGGAGACTGGCATCACTATATCAACGTGGTGACGCCGACGTCGAGCATCAAAGATATTCGCTTGAACGGTCGCCGTTTGGACTCGACGATCTTTACGCGTCTTGGCGAAAGCCGCTACAGTCTTGCACAGGTTGCGGTTCCGTTTGGGACGCATACGATCAAGGGGTCGGACCCCTTTGGTTTGTACAACTATGGGTTTGGCTTTGGCCGTGACGCGTATGACGCCTACGGAAATATGTCGGGGCAGTCGTTCGAAGAAATCCGGCAGGGGCGCGACAGTTTGCCGCCCTTGGTTGAGGGCGGCACGCGCCGCGACGAATACACCGTAGTGTTTCGCGACGATCGTGCAACCGACCGCGGCATGGCGTCGGTACGAGTAGCCTATGCCTACGCCCTTGAGGCAACCATTCCGAAGATCGAGCAGGGAGTACCGCAGACGACCGTGCGAGTACGCCCCAGCATTCCTGGCGTGTCGGGGCGCATCGTGCTTGAAGCCATCGACGTTGCTGGTAATAGCTCGTTCATCACCATTTGTCATGCCTTTGATGCACAATCGGATCGCTACGCCTATTTCACGTTCGAGGGTCGCGACGCTGTATGCGTCGAAGACCAGGCGTGGTATGCCGGCGCCTATGCCGTGATTAACCACAGTTTTCACGGACCGAACTTCTTGGCTACAGGCAACGTGCAATCTGCAGGAGCGCCGTTTACGTCGGGCCAAGGTACGAGCGGCTGGTTGGGCGGCGTAATTGGCAAGCGGCTATCGTCGTGGCTTAGCGTTGGTGCCCGTGTAACGGTTCAAACCCTTGGTGGAACGCTCACGGCACCCGACAGCTTGGTTGTACCGGTATTCGACGCCGGTAGCGGCACCTTTGTAGATTACCAAGAGGGAACCGATATTTCTGTCGGTGCCCCTTTGATAACCATTGGGGCAGCTGCCGAGCTGTATGCATCGAGGAGTGTGTACGGAATTTTCGGAGCGCAACTATCGACCTCGCTAGGCAGTGCCGTAACTGTGGAGCGTCGGATAGTACAGCCATCGAGTGTGACGTTTGCCGACGGTACCCAGCAGCGCCGAGTCGATCCGCAATCGCTGTCAAGCTTGAATACCTTCAACGTTGGTGTGTTTGCCGGGGTAGGGTTTACGTATCCGATTTCGTTTCGCACCAATGTTGTGTTAGAGACGGTGTACACGCGGTGGCTTGGCAGCATGGTTAGTGATGCCGACTGGAGTTTGGAGCAGCTTGGCGGTCACCTTGGTATACGCTGGCGCTGGTAGGGATGTAGCATGATTACCACTGGCATAACCACGGCGCTCAATGTTGATATTGATGTAAAGCCTGCCAGTGCTATTGCTCGTGCAGGTGCATTCCTCATCGATATAATGGTGATAGTCGTTTTGTATATCGGCTCTTTTTTGTTGATGGCCATGCTGAATGACGTGCTATCCATGTTGCCAGGTGAGGCGCGAATTGCGGTGTACATTGCTCTTTCGATAGCACCTATCATGTATCCCATGGTTAGTGAGCTGTTACTAGGCGGGCAAACGCTTGGTAAGATGGGCGTAGGCATTCGGGTTGTGCGTTTGGATGGGCGTCAACTGGGGCTCTTAGATGTAGCCATTCGCTGGCTGTTCTTCTTGATAGAGGTGTTAGCAACCACTGGATCGATGGCACTCGTTGTAGTGCTGTTTTCTAAGCGCAGTCAACGTCTTGGCGACATGGTGGCTGGTACTCTTGTTGTAAACAAGCCAGCCCCTGTATCGCTGGAGAAAGTCCTTGCGCTATGTACGACATCCGAGGAAAGGCGGGCCTTAGTGTTCCCAAGCGTAAGCCGGCTGAGTGATGCCGATATACAGACCATTCGAGATGTCGTCGACGAGGCAGGCCGATCGAGTATTCGTGTAGATGCGCGTATGGCTGCGTTGTGGACCCTGCGCGACGGCGTGGCACGCCGACTTGGCGTAGACACGTCAATGGGCGCCGAAGAGTTTCTACGGGCCGTTCTTGCTGACTATGCCGCCTTGCGAGGATAATACCATGGCGAAGCGCAATCGTGCCATCTTGCCCGGAGAATACCGATGAGACTGTCGGAGTTTGTGCGTCGCCGCAGCGAGCGCTGGCAGGCCTTCGAAGAGCAGATAGCGCTTAAGCAGGGGCGAGACGCCGAACGCTTAGCTATGCTCTACATGGATATCGTTGATGACTTGGCGTTTGCCCGAGCACAATATCCGAACACCATCGTTGTGCGATACTTGAATCAGCTTGCGGCTAAGGCGCATCAAGAGGTGTATCGCATGCGAAAGGATCGCATTGCTGCATTGCGTCGATTTTGGCTACAAACGGTGCCAATGCATATGTCTGCACTGCGCTCAGACATCTTGGTTGCCGCACTGCTGCTAGCTGTAAGTACAGTTGTTGGAGTCGTGGGAACGCTACTTGATGAGGACTTTGTACGCGGAATTTTGGGTCACGGCTATGTTGACATGACCATTCGCAACATCAAAGAAGGCAACCCAATGGGGGTATATCAAGACATGCAACCGGTTGGCATGTTTGCCTATATCTTTTTCAACAATCTCTTTGTGATGTTGCGCCTCACCGTGCTGGGGTTGCTTACGATAGTCGTTCCCGCCGTCATCATCCTATATCATGGCTTCATGCTTGGGTCGTTTCACACACTGTTTTATCTTCATGGGGCGTTAGGTGCGTCACTTCTTGGTGTATACCTACACGGAGCCATGGAGATAAGCACACTTGTGATTGCCGGCGCAGCTGGTATACATCTAGCCAAGGCCATGATGATGCCTGGTACCTATACTCGTATGCAGGCCTTTGTGAATGCCGGACGTACCGTGGTGATGACAGCTCTCGGCATCGTTCCCTTCGTGCTTGTTGCCGCTATTATCGAATCATTTGTTACGCGGTATGCACCAGTCATGCCACTTGTGCTTAATCTTGTCATCATTGTTGCGACGCTTGCTGTCACGTGGTGGTATGCCGTTGCTCTTCCTGCACAACTAACTCGGAGTCGTCATGTCTGATCCTAACTACATATCGCTTAATAAACCACGCTCGTGGAGCGAGACGTTGTCGGCCACCATCGACATCGTTCGCCACCACTATTCGTCGCTATTTCTCTATGTCATCAAACATGTATTGCCGTGGCTCCTTGTAGCAGCTGGCCTTACTGCCTATGGCACGATTACTGGCTTCGGGGCGTTTTTATCGGGCGACATCGAGGCCATCGGACAAGCCCTACGTGAGGTGGCAGTCGACGAGATGGCGTTGTCGGGCGTCATAATAGCTCTCGGTTACCTACTGCTGTTCGTGGTTGCCGGCTGGCATGCTGCCATTGTGATGACGTGGCTCCGAGCCTATCGTGACGCTGGTGCGGTGCCCAGTGTTGAGCAGTTAGCCGAAGCGAAGGCACTGCATACCAGCAGGGTGTTCGCAGTCATTCTGTCTCTCGTAGGTGCCTTCATTTTGGCCACTGCTGTGGTTGCAGTGCCTATCGTTGCCCTTGCGTCATCGCTGGACACGTTCAGTGCCATTGGTATTGTCTTTCTTGGCTTCATTGTGTTAGTGCCTCTCACAGTTTACGCAAGCGTTGCGCTATTGCTTACGCTTCCTGTATCGGTGTTCGTCGAGACAGGGTTTCTTGAATCGGTCAAGATTGCCTTCAGCACCATTCGTGGACACTGGTGGTGGATGTTGGGGTACTACATCGTTATCTCGCTTCTTGTGGGCATATGTTCGTATTTATTTGCGATTCCAGACTCCATTGTTGGCCTGGTTCATACCATGGTTCGCGAGTCGAACGATGAGTCACTTGGCATTTTCGGAATTGTACGCGTGGTTACATCGATGCTTTCCTTAACAGGCGCACAGTTACTGTCCACGATAACGTACGTTAGCGTTGGCGTTGCATATTGCTCGATTGTCGAGAATCGCCAGGGTCTAAGCTTGGCTGCTATGGCTGCGTCGTTTGCCCCGTCGGAACAGACGGCTCCGTCGGCTCCGTCGGCCCCGTCGGCCCCGTCGGACTCGTCGGACTCGTCGGACTCGTCGGCCCCGTCGGACTCGTCCGCTTCCTAGCGTCATGCGCCGTTTTCTCGGTGTAGCCGTACTGCTGTTTTCTGCCCTGCCATTTCGGCTGAAGGGGGCACTGGCCGACACGTCGCGAGTTCCTCACGCGTGGCTTTCAACGCTTGAGAACGACCCCAACTTCAGCTATTCCCATCGTGTACAGTCACGAGAACTGTTCGAGCAGATACTTGAACGCATCGTCAATTTCTTTCAGTCGCTGATTAGCAGTGTTGTCGATACCGACACAGGCGTCATTGCCTTCGTTATCGGCATGCTGGTTCTTGTGGTTGCCATCGTCGTCATGTCGCGCCGTTCGGGCGGAGCCCCTTGGCGTGTTGGCGGTGCCCGCGCCGTAGTAGCCGGAGGGAGCAAGGTTGAAGATTTAACCGAAGACGACCTTGACAGACGTATTGGCGAATCGGAAGCCGCTGGCGACTACCGATCTGCCGTACGATATCATTTTCTGCAATTACTACGGGAGCTGCAGGATTCGGGCTACATTGAGTGGCGCGCCGAGCGAACAAACCGCGAGTATTACCGGGCACTATTGTCGACGCCCCTTGCACAAAACTTTTCGGATGTATTGATGGTGTTTGAGCGCGTGTGGTATGGCGAGCAGGCTATTGAAGCGCCCGACTATGCGAGTATTGCGCCTCGCTTTGCGCAGCTGCGAGTGAATGCAAGGAGGCGCGCCTGATGCTTACGCGCACGTGGTGGGTAGTGGTTGGGTTGCTGGTAGTTGTATTGGGCTTGCTGCAGATTTCCAAGCCCGAACCAACGAGCTGGAAGCGCACGTTTTCGTCGACAAGCACACAACCCTACGGAACGTGGATAGCATTGCATGTGCTTGACTCCATCACAGACGGTCGCGTAACAATGGTAGACAGTGCTTCGGATGTTGCCATTCGCAGTGCACCAGCACGTGGGCAGTGGTGGATTGTTGCTCCTAGATTCCAGGCGGCGGATGAAGAAGTTGATAGTCTCTTTGCCTACGCACGCCGTGGCGGACACGTCGTGATTGCCACACGGTGGATAAACGACACGACCGAGAAACGTCTGGGCGTCGACTTGCGGCAGCCGTTTATGTGGGACGAAGACACCCTAAGCGTGTATGACAGCGGGAGCGTAGTAAAGCGGTTCTTGATTGTCGAGGACTTCATCAGCTATCAGTTCAAACTGCGAACTGATTCGACCGCGCTGGGCTCGGACCTAGTGCAGTGGGATACGTTGATGGCGCTTGAAAATACTGATCAATCAGCCGATCAGCCGCGCTTCGTTCTTGCGGCACGGCGCGCTTTGGGTCTCGGATCGATCACGGTGGTCAGTTCGCCGGAGCTAATGAGTAACCTTGCGTTTGTTCATGACACGGCATCGGCTGTTGCCAGGTACCTTATGCCCGTGATTGCTCGCACCGATGGTCCCATCATGTGGGATCGTTACCACAACGGCTCGCTACAACTACCAACCGTTGGCGATCTGTTGTCGCAATCTCACGCAGCCCAGCTTGCATTAGTACTAGTAGTCGTATCGGGACTTATGTACGTTGGTACCAATGCCCGACGCCGCCAGCGTGCTATCCCTATTCTTGAACCTGTGCGGAACACGACCTCCGAGTTTGTGCGAACCGTTGCCGACTTGATGCAGTCGTCGCACGACCCCGCCTACGTAATGAGGCAGCGCATAGTTCACCTTCGACGGTTCTGCGCCTCGGTACTGCATGTGCCTCTGGTGAACATCGATAGTACAACCGAGCGCCGCCTCATAGCTGCAACGGGATGCGAAGCCCAGTTAATACACGACGTATTGGACCTCGTACGGCGCTACGGCGATGTCGACGGAGTTGAACAACAATGGACTGATGCAGAGTGGTCGGCTACCGACCTCTTGCGTCGGTCGGCAATAATCGACACATTTTACGAAAAGGCATCTCGATGAATCAACGACTATCAGCTACCGACGCACAACACCTTCATGATGTGGCTGCAGCCATGCGTGCCGCAATAGGGCAGGTGATTGTGGGGCAGCATGGCATGACCGAGCTTATGTTAGCTGCCCTTCTCTCCGAAGGGCACGTCTTGCTTGAAGGACCGCCCGGCGTTGCAAAAACGCTCGCTGTGCGCACCATGGCACGGCTTGTTGACTGCTCGTTTGGTCGCATTCAGTGTACGCCCGATTTGATGCCAGCCGACATCTTGGGCACCAACATCTTCAATCCCAAGACGCTCGAGTTCGAGTACCGCCGTGGGCCCGTCTTCGCCAACCTGTTGCTTACCGATGAGATAAACCGCTCGCCGGCCAAAACGCAGAGCGCGCTGTTTGAAGTCATGGAAGAGCGCCAAACCACATCCGATGGCACCAGCCACGCCATGCCGTCGCCCTTCATGGTTCTTGCCACCATGAATCCCATCGAGCAAGAAGGAACCTACCGTTTGCCCGAAGCCCAACTCGACCGCTTCATCGTCAAAATCGTTATCGACTATCCTTCGCTTGCCGAAGAAACCGAGATCATCCGCCGCCATCATGAACAAGGGGCACCGGCAGAACGCAGCGGCGTGACGCCGCTGCTGAAGCACGACGACATTACGCGCTATGCCCGCCTTGTACGCACCGTAACCGTCGAACCTGGCATCTTTTCCTACATTGCCTCGATTGTACATCACACGCGTGCCCACCACGCACTCTACCTAGGTGCGTCGCCACGAGCGTCGCTTAGCACCCTAGCCATGGCCAGAGCCATGGCGGTTATGCAAGGGCGTGACTTCGTTGTGCCCGACGACGTAAAGAGCGTTGTGATTCCCGTGATGCGCCATCGCGTACAGTTGCTACCAGAGCGTGAACTGGAAGGCATGACGGTCGACACCGTACTTGCCGATATTGTAGCTGGAGTGGACGTTCCGCGGTGAGCGTACTGCGATCATCGTTCTTAACGCCGCGCGCCATGCTGGCCGTGCTTGGCATTGCCTGCTTGGCAGTGCTTGGCATCGTGCTTCCCGCACTGTTCCACGTTGCGTGGATTGCCGTGGTAGTTGTGGCATGCGCCATTGCCTACGAATGGGGAACCCTGTGGTCCCGCAAAGGCGGCATAGTGGCTTCGCGAACGGTAGCACAACGGCTTAGCAATGGCGATGCAAACATCGTGTCGATCGATGTCGAAACCACCATCAATGCCGCGCTCATGTGCAGCGTTATCGACGAGCTACCAGTACAGTTCCAAGAGCGAGGGTTGATACTGCACGGCACCGTTTTGCCAGGCAAACGCACGGTGCTAACGTATACCGTGCGACCAACCCAGCGCGGTGAATATGCCTTTGGCGACATTCACATTTATGCCTCGCTATGGTTGGGACTCGTAGAACGACGGTTTACGATTCCCGCCGCAGTCGTCGTAAAAACCTATCCGTCGTACATGCAAATGCGCGCCATCGAATTGTCGGCCGTCAATGCCAACGTTCCCATAGGTCAGCGGCGTCTGCGCAAGCTTGGGCAAACCCTGGAGTACGAAACAGCGAAGCCCTATGTGTTGGGCGACGATATGCGCAACATGAATTGGAAGACAACGGCGCGCACCGGCGAGATGATGGTAAACCTGTACCAGGACGAACGCGAGCAACACATCTATTCGGTAATCGATACTGGCCGCGTGATGAAGCTACCATTTGGGGGGATGACCTTGCTGGACTATAGCGTGAATGCTGGCTTAGCGCTGTCGCGGGCCGCGCTCGTGCGTGGCGACCGTGCCGGACTGCTTGCCTACGGCAGCCGTCAGGCAACCTCGGTACGTGCCGACAGGCGCTCGCGGCAGATGACCATGCTTAACGAGGCGCTTTATGCCGTGTCGACCGATTTTTCTGAGAGCAACGACGAAGTCATGTTTGCATCTCTGCGGCGGCTAGTGCCAACGCGGTCGCTGCTTATGGTGTATACGAATATCGAAACCATGGGCGCGTTCCAGCGCCGCCTTCCAGTGTTGCGGGCCTTGGCTACAAGACACGTTGTGGTTGTTACGATGTTCGAGAATACCGAAGTAACGCAGCTTAGTACCACGCCAAGTACAACCACCGACAACGTATACCTGCGCACAACGGCCGAGATGTTTGCATGGCAAAAGCGCGAGGTGATAGCACAAATGCGTCAGCACGGCATAATGGCCGTGTATGCTCGGCCCGAGAACATGGGCCTTGCAACAGTGCAGCGATACGTGGAGATGAAATCTCGCGGCGTTATCTAACGCTTTGTGTTATGCCCTAGTTTTGCACGATGAATGGGGCACTTACGCGCCTATGGGCAGTAATCGACAAGGACGTTCGCAGCGAAGCGCGCACACGCTATGGCCTTACGTCGCTGGTGGTATTCGTTGTTACCACGGTAATGCTTGTGGCGTTTAGTATTGCCGACGAAGCAGTGCC
This sequence comes from Candidatus Kapaibacterium sp., assembly GCA_022842685.1. Lineage (GTDB taxonomy): Bacteria > Bacteroidota > Ignavibacteria > Kapaibacteriales > Kapaibacteriaceae > JALHPC01. The sequence continues at coordinate 39,696 of JALHPC010000006.1, read as the reverse complement.
GCGGCCAATGGCTGCCGGGTTGCTGTGGGTGGTTATGACATTTACAGCGAACGTTGGCTTAGGTCGTGGTTTTATCCGCGAGGAGGAGCGTGGCACGTGGTTATATCTGCGCCTTTCAACTTCGGCATCGGCCGTTCTGTTTGGCAAGCTACTGGTAAACGTTGCACAAGCAACACTTGCTAATGCGCTGGCCTACGTGTTGTTGCTACTGGTTGTGGGCAACGTCTTTGCTGGTAATCCGCTAGCGCTGATGTCGAGTGTTGTTGTAGGTAGTGCAGCGCTAGCAGCCGTGCTTACTGTTATGAGTGCCATTGCGGCACGTACGCAGGCCGGCGGCCTGCTACTGCCCGTGCTTGCCGTTCCTGTTATCTTGCCAATAGTACTGCCTGGTACTGCGTCGGTGCTGCAAGCGTTGGCCGATTTTTCGTTTGCCGACGTAGCCCCCAACCTTGGCATTATCGCCGCCTATGCCGGCATCGTTGTTGTGCTTTCGTGGATACTCTTCGACTATATATGGGACGAGTAGCATCTCTGGGCGTCGTGGCTGTCATGGCCGCTACATCGCTGCTACTGTCGTGTACTTCGGTTCAGGAACCTGACTCGATACGGTCGTTTGCAGACCCAAACTATCTGCACCACCGTCGTGCTCGCGTGGCCATTGTTGGCGACCTTCAGCGAACGGGCGCCGTGGAAACATGGCGTGAAAACAACGACAAGCATCGGCCAAACATCATTGCTGGCATTATGGCCGATGCGCCGGACGCACTCGTTGTCCTGGGTGATATGGTGTGGTGGGGTGCTAGTCGTGCCGACTGGCATTACTTCGACAACCTCATGACCCCCCTGCGCGTTGCCAACATTGGCGTGTTGCCAGTACTTGGTAACCACGACTACTACGGCAACGATCAAGCGGCCATGGCAAACGTGATGCAGCGCTGGCCATGGTTCAATCAAGACGGCGTAGTTCGTGTTATCGACTCTGTTGCATACGTTGTTATTAATACCAACTTCGATGATATTGGTCCCGTTCGTAGCCGTCAACATCGGCGGTGGTTTGTAAAAACCCTGCAGGAACTCGATGCAGATAGTCGCATCGTTGCCGTGGTTGTTTGCGGTCACCACCCGCCGTTTACGAACAGCACTGCAGTTCCGCCCGACGTCGTGCTTCAGCGCTACTTTGTACCGTCGTTTGTGCAGTCTGCCAAAGGCACCCTTTGGCTAAGCGGCCATGCACACACATATGAGCGCTTCCACATCGATGGCCGGCAGTTTATCGTTGCAGGGGGCGGCGGTGGCCCACGGCAAGCCGTGGCAGCAGCGCAAGCGGCAACCTATGCCGACGAGTACCGTGGCGGACCTATACGACCGTTGCACCACTTGATGATTGAGCGTATCGGCACGGCTCTATGTGTTACCATGCGGCCCGTGCCACTGCAATCCGCCGTTCATGACATTGCCGATGTCGTGGTAATGCCCGCAGGTGGAACCGTGCGGCAGTACGTGGAGCTTGCCGAGTGATACTACCGCTTGTAATCGCTGTGGTTTTGCTGACGGGTGCGCAGGCGTCGCGTGCTTCCACTCAGGACACGTTGCCCTATCGGAATTACTATGTTCATGCTCCCGACCCGCTCGACATGTTTACCATCAATGGGTCGGTAGGACTTTCACTCACGTTGTTGCCGCAGCCCCTTGTAGAATCTGAAGTGCCGGCGCCGGCTTTGGACATTCGATATAGGATAGGGCTGCCGCTGCAGCTTAGTTTAGTTGGGCGAATTACCGGCAATTATGCTGCGAACCTAGCTACCTTGGGGCCGATGTGGTCGGCCGAGCTAACGCGTGTTACACTTGGCGGCGGTATTCAAGGTGGGTTTATGTATGGCCATATTAGCTTCTTGCAGGGTTTTAACACCACCGTTATGGGCGCGTTTGCCTATCCCTTTGCCACTGCTGGTATTCGCTTTGATGACTTTACGGTGTCTGGAAAACTCGAAGCCGAGGTCGTGCTGTTTCAGCAGCAACGCATCGACGACATCAAGGTGAGTTCAACTGCACGAACACTCAATGGCGGGTCGCTAACGCTCGTCGTCGAGCAGCCGTTTTGGAGGACGACGGCGATAAGCTTGGGGGCCACGCTGCACTACTCGCGTAATCCCTATCAAGCGTGGTTGGCCTTCAACACGTTCGACGATGTGTTGTTCTATCCTGAGCTTTTTGCTGGATTTATCTTTTGATCAAGGCAGTAATCATCGTGGCGGTGGCTGTGCTGTTGTGCTCTTCATGTGTGCAGCAGTTAGTTGACATCGATGACGTAGCGCTTGACCTAGCATCCGAGTTGCGTGGAGTACAGCGACTAGATACGGCTGCCTTTGCACACCTTAGCGGCGTCTATCGAGTTGAAGATGGAGGTGGAGTAGCAGCCGACTCTGTGGCTCTGCTATGGTCTGGCGACGAGGGCAGCGTGCTTGGCGAGGCGAATGCACTCTGGTGTTCGCTCCGCGGTGGACTGTTGGGAGACACAGTAAAGATTGTTGGCACGTGGAGATTTACTCAGGGCACAAATATTGGCATCATGCGGCTTACGGTGTTGCCAGATGAAGGCGGAACGGCTCTAGCCCGTGGAAGTAATCCCGGGAAAGATCTGGTATTGCGAGGAACCGTGTCGGATGCCTCGGGTGGTTCCGTTCGACCCTTCGTTATGCGCCGTCGAACCAACCTACGTGCTCGTCTGAGGGGCTTTTGGGTAATCGGCCATCGTGGAGGGGCTCGCAATTCCGACCGACTTGGCGTAAGCGAGAATACCGTCGAGATGATTCAGCTTGCACCTCGACTTGGCTGCAACGCCGTCGAGATTGACGTTGTTCGTACGCGTGATGGAGTGCCAATTGTGTTCCACGACGAGCGCTTTACGCCACGCACGGTGCAAGGGGCCTACATACTTGGCCTGGTTGAAAACTATACCGCACAGCAGATCCGCGCTGCCGCTCGACTCGTGCATGGCGAGCGTATTCCTACGCTGCACGAAGTGCTCGACGCGACAATGGAACAACGTCGGCTAGGCCTAGTGTGGGTCGACGTCAAACAGCGTGCCGTGCTCGACAGCGTCCTTCACGCAATGGTTGGCGCCCAACAGCGTGCGCGACTTAAGGGGCGCAACGACCTGCGTTTTCTTGTGGGTTTGCCAACAGCCGAAATCGCTAGAAGCTACATGGAGCACCCTCTGCGTAGTCAGGTCGAAGCTATCTGCGAGCTAAGTACGCGCTGGGCTCGCGATGTGGAGGCAGAGGTGTGGGCACCACGCTGGACGGCCGGCTTGCAGCTCGACGAAGTGCAAGCAATGCAGCGTGAACAACGCCTGTGCTTTACGTGGACGCTCGACGATCCGGTGTTTATGAACGAGTTTGTGACAGACGGCGAGTTCGATGGTATTCTCACAAACTACCCAACGTTGCTTGCGGCGAAGTACTACACGCGGAGAGGACGTCAATGAGACTCATGATGTGCGTCCTCGTGCTTGCCACGTCGTGGTGTTGCACCTCGGCACAGGATAGTACTGGCATCTACCGCCTACGCTTAAGTGTGAGCGGGGGGTATCAACGGTCGTACTTTCGTGAACAACGTGCTCCAGGAGTCGAAGGTCTGCAAAGCAATGGCTCTAGCTTCCTTGCTCGTGGGCTGTGGCACCCTAATCACTTGTTAAGCGTCGGACTTGTTAGTGGTCTCGTGACGTTGGCTCGTGATGAGGTGGCAGGCGAAGGCCGACAGACAGTCTCGTTGTCTCTAACGGGAATACCCGTCCACCTTGCCTTTGCCATGCAAACGCGTGGCTTTCAGATTGGCGCGGGAGTAGGGGGGTATCAGCTTGTTAGTTCAACGTCTGTTGGCGGCCTCGACAAGTCCATAGGCACGCAGTTCGAACTTGGTGTCCACGCGTGGTTGGCGTACACGCTGATGCTCACAGAGCGGCTTGGCATTGGTGCCGAAGTAAGCACGCATACGCTCAGCTATCGCGGAATTACGAGTATAGCGCCACACCTTCGTGTAGAGTATGTCCTAGTAACGTACTGATGGGTCGGTCTAGCAAGCGAGCTTGTTGGCTATGCCACGGGGTCGGATATAGCATAGTCTTGCGCAATGCATCGTGCGGCAATTTTGCCCGAGCTCATTACGCCGGGTAAGCCCGCACCGGGGTGCGTGCCGGCACCTACAAAGTAGAGTCCGCGAATGTCCTCGCTCACGTTGTGCGGCCTAAACCATGCGCTTTGCGTAAGCGTTGGTTCCACGCTAAACGCACTGCCAAGGTAGCTGTTGAGCGTTCCCTGAAAGTGCAGCGGATCGATATACGTTTCGCTTACGATGTGCTGCCGAAGGTTGGGCATGTAGCGTTCTTCAAGGTACTGCATAATGCGGTCGCGGTAGCGTGGGGCCTCGGTCTTCCAATCGGTGGTGCCACCAAGGTGTGGCACCGGCGACAGCACGTACCACGAGTCGCAGCCCGGCGGCGCCAACGAGGGGTCGGTGGCTGTTGGCCGATGCAGGTACAGCGAAAAGTCCTCTGCAAGATGCTTCCGCGTAAAAATGTCTTCAACAAGGTCGCGGTAGCGTGGGCCCATCAAGATCTCATGATGAGCCATGTCGGGGTATTGCTTGTTGGTGCCAAAGTAAATCACGAAGAGCGACATCGAGTACGACATCTTCTCGTAGCGCGCGTTGGTGTTGCGCTTGCGGAACTGCGGTGGCACAAGCGTCATATAGGCCTGGGCAACGTCGCCGTTACACACCACAATGTCGGCCGGAACGGTAGAGCCGTCGGCCAGCCTAGCCCCGGTTGTTCTTGGTACTGCGCCGTCGTTCACAACGTCAATGCGTTGCACCTCGGCATTGTAGCGAATAGTGCCGCCCATATCGGTAAACAGCTTCACCAAGGCGTTTACGAGCGCGCCCGTACCGCCCATGGCAAACCAGACGCCCCATTCCTGCTCGAGTTTGTGGATAAGGGCGTAGATGCTCGTTGTACGAAACGGATTGCCGCCCACCAGCAGAGGGTGAAACGAGAACACTTGGCGCAGGCGTTCATCGCGGATGTGGCGGTTCACGAATCCCGCTACCGACCTATCCGAACGTAGACGAATAAGGTCAGGCAGCACACCTACCATGTCGGTAAGCTTGGTGAATGGCTGGTCGATCAAGTCGAAGCCGGCCTTGAAGATGTTCGCCGTTTTGCCAAAGAACGTTGTATACCCACGTTCATCGGCCGGGTTAAACCGCCGAATCTCGTTCATCACGTCTTGCGCATTGCCGTTGTAGCGAAACACCGTGCCGTCTTCGAAGCGAACGTTGTAGTACGGATCTAGGCGCACCAGCTTCACGTAATCGTCGGTTCGCTTTCCGCCCAGCTCGAAGAGCTCGTCGATAAGCCATGGCGCAGTAATGATCGTTGGCCCGCCGTCGAATACAAAGCCATCCTGCTCATACACGTAGGCACGTCCGCCGGGCTTGTCGCGCTTCTCTACAATCGTAACCTCGTAGCCCTTTGCACGCAGTCGTATTGCTGCACTCAAGCCACCAAAGCCACTGCCGATGACGAGAACCTTCACACTCACTCCTAGTTTCTTGTAATGAACTGCCTGCAAACATCGGGAAAGGGGCGTTGGTTTCATGGGGCATGGAATGACGCTACGTCGTGAATGAACGCACCATGAAAAAGAATTTAGTTGTACACAGTCCAAGAAACCACGAGGTTTGTTTTCTTCATGCACCGTACCTCTCTCATTCACGCCATTGCTCATCGGTCGGCTTCGGCCGCAGGGCGCACTGCCGATTTCTTTCGCGGTGCCGTCATGCGCCCACTGGCACCCGTGCGCACTCCTGCGGCACAGCCGCAGGTGGCCAACCAGAAGGGGCGGCTGTTTAGTCTCGACGTGGCCCGGTTTGTTGCCATGGTGATGATGATGCAAGGCCATGTGTTGGACGCGTTGGTGCGGCCCGAAGCGCTCGACATCACGCAGTTCCCCTGGAGTGCATGGCATGCAATACGCGGCCTTACCGCGCCGGTGTTTCTTATGGTTTCGGGAGCCGTGCATGCCTTTGCCACAAAGCGGCATAGCGACGGTGCGGTGCGCGATGATGTACTTTCGAAGCGACTCCGCTGGGCCTTTACCATCATGGGTATTGGCTATCTGTTGGTGTTCCCGGCTAATCGGTTGTGGGACATACCGTTTGTGCCCGACCATGCTTGGCCTATCTTTACCTCTGTCAATATCTTGCAGCTTACCGGTGCAACACTCATCATGTTTGTATTGGTGGCGGCGGGAACGCGTTCGGTAGCGCAGCTTGGTCGACGCTCGGTAATTACGGCCGGAGCCCTTCTTGCTGCAGCGCCACTAGCCACGGCTATACCATGGGAACACCATCTGCCGCTGTGGGTGGCCGCCTACCTTACGCCCAATACTGGCTCGCTTTTTCCTATCCTGCCCTTTAGCGCCTACCTGTTTGTTGGGGTTGGCGTTGGAGCCTACTTGGCACGCATCCCCTCGGATGTGCGCGACCGCCATATAGAGCGCTATGCCTGGCCCGTCGGCGTTGTAATTGTAGCCATATCAATGCTCATGCAGTACGTCCTGTACGTGAACGGCGTGGCATGGTCGGACCTTGAATCGAGCACCAGTGCCGTACTAGCACTGCGGCGCATAGGTATTGTGCTTGTTGTGTTTAGCGCCACAGCGCTCATCATGCGGTTCTTGCCACGCTGGCGCGACGTTGCCACCTCGCTTAGCACGTTGTCGCTTCACATCTACGTCGTGCACCTTGTTCTCCTCTTTGGTACGCCTTGGATAAATGGCATCGGGCGCACGTATGCGCAGCAGTTTGGCCTGGCCGAAGGTGCTGCAATCGCCGTAGGCATTATAGCCACCACCATTGCACTGGTTGTTGCCTATCGCCGCCTGCAGCGATTGCCGCTGACCCCTACAGCCATTGTTGTTGTGAAAGGGGCACTGGTAGCACTAATGTGCTATTTACTGCTGGTGTAAGGCGAAACACCCTTTTGGAGTTTGGAGCCAAGGCGCTGCTCCAAGACGGCCCGACCGGTAGGGGATAGTAGCCCCAGGCCAATAACGCTTTGCCGGAACGTATAGGCACGGTTTAGCGGGAAGCTCATACCGCCGAGCACCCAAGCCAAGAAGATGCCGTCGCTGATGCCACTTTCCAAAAGGGCAAACGCGTCCACGTCGATATCCACAAACCAACCGGCGTCGATGAGCTGCTGCGTTAGGTTGGCGCCAAGCTGAGCCAAAAACGTGCGCGTTTGGCGAATGCGCTCGATAAAAGCAGGATTGTCGGTGCGCAAGGCATGGGCCCACAGTTCCAACAACAGCGGGGCTTGGTGGGCACGGCGTTCGTAGAACTCCACGGCCGAATCTCGGATGGCATCGACCTTGGCCATGGCGTCGCTTGCGGCGTCGACGCGCTCCTGCACGGCTCGCTCGAAGTCCGACATCCACGAGTCATAGACCGCAAGAAAGAGCTCTTCCTTGGTGCGGAAGTACTCATACATTGTGCCCTTGCCCACGTTGGCCTGCGTGGCAATGTCTTGCATCGTCGACGCATGGTAGCCACGACGTGCAAACACCTCGGCAGCATGGGTTACAAGGTCGGCACGTTTCGCAGCTTTGAAGTCGACGTCGGCAGGCATGACGCGAAGTTAGCGTTCACTCAGCAAGCGTTCAACTTGCTGGGCAAAGGCCTCGACATGCTCTTGTTTGCCGGTGCCCCATGTATGAAGGCGTACGGTTTCGTCGGAACCAACGAATACAACGTTAGGAAGGCCGGCTTGGGTGTGGTAGTGCTTGAACGTAGTGCCTTCCCAGTCAAGAAGAATCGAGTTGCTGTAGGCCTCGCGGAACCGACCACGCAGGTATCCCTTGAGAAAGCTCGGGGCCAGCGATACGTCGGCGCAGGCCACGAACTTCACCTTGTCGGCAAATCGCTGCGTCAGCGGCTCGGTCCATGCCGGGATGTAGTCGCTACCCTTCCAGTCGCTTAGAACGAGTACTACGGGTTTGCCTTTCCAGTGAGAATTCCACGACCACCGCTGTTCGAACTGGTCTTCGAGCACAAAGGCATGGGCGCGCTTGCCTATCGACTTGGCTGGCGTAGGCGAAGTGGCAGCCACGGGCATGGCTGCAACGAGAAGTACAACCCACAGCAAGCGCGTAAGCAAACGTCGCATCGTCACTGTTACGCTCCCTTGGCAGTCATCATCTTGGCGTGGTCGTCCAAGAACGACTTCAAGCCAGAATCTGTAAGCGGATGTTTCATGGACTGCAGCAATACCTTGTAGGGCACGGTAGCAATGTGGGCGCCGGCCTTGGCACATTCCAGCAGGTGCAAGGGGTTGCGAATCGAAGCGGCGATAATCTGCGACTCGTAGCCGTGAACGTCCCAGATCTCGCAGGTGTCGCGCACGGCCTGAACACCATCTGTTGAGATGTCGTCCAACCGTCCAAGGAACACCGAAACGTAGGTAGCGCCGGCGTTGGCAGCAATCACGGCCTGGTTGGCGGTAAACAGCAGCGTAACGTTGGTGGGGATGTCGCGGTTGGCAAGGTTGCGCACGGCCGACAAACCGGCGGGGATAAACGGAATCTTGATGGTGGCATCGGGAAACCACTCTAGGATGGCGTCGGCTTCGCGTAACATGCCGTCGGTATCGGTGCTAACGACCTCAACCGAGACGTGTCCACCAATGGTGCGGTGGATGTCAAGGATGAGCTCCTTGATGTCCAGCGTGGGGTCTTCCTTAGCAAGAAGACTGGGGTTCGTAGTTACTCCGCTAATGCAGCCCAGGGCTGCTGCGGCGCGGATATCGGCAAGGTTGGCGCTGTCGACGTACAATTGCATGGATAACTCCCGGATGGTACAGGGTTGGAGAAACCGCAAAGATACGGTCAATGGTTCCGCTGGCGGGGGTATTCGGCGCTACAGCAGGCGAGCGCCGTTGGGCACGTCGGCCTCGGGAACGGCAAGAATCACCGTCCCATCTTCGCGGTGAAAGCCGCACGTAAGTACTTCGCTTACAAACGGTCCAATCTGCCGCGGAGGGAAGTTCGTTACGCACATCACCTGGCGACCCAGCAGGGCCTCGGGCGTATAATGTGCCGTAATCTGCGCGCTCGACCGTCGCAGCACGCCGTCGCCAAAGTCTATCCAAAGCTTGTAGGCGGGCTTGCGGGCTTCGGGAAAGGCCTCGGCACGTACAACCGTGCCCACACGAAGCTCGACGCGTAAAAAGTCGTCCATGGTGATTTCCGTGCCGTCGGTCATGGTAAGGTCCTTCTGTGCATACTTTTGCTGCCATGAGGCAACTGTTGCTGGTATTTGCGCATCCGCGGCTGGAAGCATCGCGTGTGAATAGGCGATTGCTCGACGCCGCTAGAAGTGTCGACAATGTTACCATTGTCGATTTGTATGAACGCTATCCAGCGTTCGACATCGACGTAGAGCACGAGCAGCGCGAGCTGTCGAAACACGACGTCATGGTGTGGCATCATCCGTTTTACTGGTATTCGGCACCGCCGTTGTTCAAGCAGTGGATAGACCTGGTGCTTACCTTTGGCTGGGCCTATGGTCCGGGCGGCACGGCTGTGGCCGGCAAGAGCGTCCACCACGCCGTAACTACCGGCGGCGGCGCCGAGGCCTACAGTCATGATGGCCGCAACCGTTACACCATCCAGGAGTTTCTGCGGCCGTACGAGCAAACGGCGCGCCTGTGTGGCATGTCGTATCACGAGCCGTTTGCTGTGCACGGTACACATCGTTTGACCACCACCGATATCGAGGCAGAAGCCCTGCGCTATCGCCGCTTTTTGGAGGACTGCCTACATGAGCACTAGCTTCCTCGTCGATGCCATTGCCTACCTGTTAGCCGCCCTTGTGTGCGTGCCAATAGCCAAGCGCCTTGGGCTTGGGTCGGTTCTGGGCTACCTCGTTGCCGGCATTGCCATAGGCCCGGCCCTGCTGGGCATTATTGGCGAGCAAGGGACCGATATCATGCACTTTGCCGAATTCGGCGTGGTGATAATGCTCTTCCTTATTGGCTTAGAGCTCGAGCCGCGCCGCCTGTGGCAGATGCGTACCTCGGTGGGCGTGGCGGGCTCGTTGCAGTTGGCACTTACTACCGTTGCTATTGGCGCCGGTGCCATGCTGCTTGGCCTGCCGTGGCAGGTGTCGCTAGCCGTTGCCCTAGCGCTGTCGATGTCGTCCACGGCTATCGTCTTGCAATCCCTCAAGGAGCAGGGCCTTATGCACACGTCGGCGGGCCGCACGTCGTTCGCCGTGTTGCTCTTTCAAGATGTGGCCGTCATCCCCATTCTTGCCTTGCTGCCATTTCTTGCCACAGGTGTTGGTCAGGGGGCGTCGGATCACACCTCGGTGCTTGCCGACGTGCCCGCGCTGCTGCGCGCCGTCCTTGTGCTGGCAGCCGTGGCCGTCGTCGTCGTGGCAGGCCGCTTCGCAGTGGTCCCCATGATGCGCGCCGTAGCGTCGGCACGCCAGCGCGAGCTGTTCATCGCGGCTTCGCTGCTTATCGTGGGCGGTATCGCCTGGCTTATGATGATGGTGGGCTTAAGCCCGGCATTGGGCACGTTCCTTGCGGGCGTGGTGCTTTCCGACAGTGAGTTCCGGCACGAGTTGGAAAGCGATCTGGAGCCGGTAAAGGGACTCTTCCTAGGTCTGTTTTTTATCGCCGTTGGTGCCAGTATCGACGTGGCCTCTATAGCGGCGCAGCCGCTAGCAACGGCAGCCATTGTGTTGGGGCTTGTAGCCATCAAGGCCGCTGTGCTTGTGGCCGTGGGGCGCTTCGTTAAACTGTCGCTCGACCAGACACTGCTGTTTGCCATCGGTATGGCCCAGGTGGGCGAGTTCGCATTTGTGCTCTTGTCGTTTTCCGTACAGTCGGGCGTCGTGCCACCTCACGTGTCGTCGTCGCTCATGGCCGCCACGGCCATCAGCATGGCGCTAACGCCCTTGCTAGTGCTGGCTCTGCGCTTGCTGGTGCTGCCGCGCATAGGAACGCGGCAAGCGCCTACGCGTCAGGCCGACGATATCTCCGAGCATCACAACGTCATCATCGTCGGCTTCAGTCACTTCGGCAGCACGATCGGGCGCCTCTTGCGTGCCAACGGTATCGAGGCCACCATTCTCGACAACGATTCTGATCGTGTAGATCTATTGCGGCGCATGGGTTTTAGGGTGTATTACGGCGACGCCACACGTGCCGATCTCCTTGCTGCCGCTGGCGCCGAACAAGCGTCCATGCTTATCTGCGCTGTTGGCAGCCAAGAAACAACAAATGCCATTGTAGAGCTTGCGGGAAAACATTTTCCGCATTTACAGTTGCTTGTGCGGGCGCGCGACCGATTTCATGCGTACGAGCTGATGGAACACGGTGTGGCCTTTCCGTATCGCGACGGCGTAGAAACGGCTGTGCGCATGGGCGTCGACGCCTTGCGGGCAACGGGGCGCAGGGCGTATGCGGCTACCCGTGCTGGCAGTCAGTTTTTGCGTTACGACGAGGCCTCCATGGCCGAGCTTGCCACGCTCTATCGTTCCGACGACGACTACGTGGGAGCCGTGCGGCGTCACGTGGCCGAGCAGGAGCGGCTGTTAACCATGGATATTCAAGCCGACCATACGCAAGGCGACCACGCTTGGGATTCCGAGCCCATGCGGAAAGGCGTTAGCCGACGTGATTGAGCAGCGTAGCTTTGTGGCGTTGTTATGACGTTGCCACTTGTGATCATAGGTGCCGGCTGGGCCGGCCTTGCCGCTGCCGCGCGCGCAGCGCGCAGCGGTAGGCGTGTTGTGCTGGTCGACGAACATCCGTACGTGGGTGGCCGGGCACGGTCGTTTGCCGAGGCAACGACGGGCGAAATCATCGACAACGGCCAGCACCTGCTGATGGGCTGCTACCACGAAGTGTTAGCCATGCTGGACGTAGCCGGTACCGCGCCGCTGCTGCGCAGGCAAAAAGCCCTGCAGGTTCACTTTGCCGATGCAGCAGGCGGCCACGCCGTGCTGGATGCTTCGATGCTGCCCGGCGCAGCCGGCGTAGCACTGGGAATTCTGCGCCTTGGCGGACTGTCGATAGCCGACCGCCTTGGCATTGCCCGCCTAGCATGGCGCATACAGCGTGGCGCCGTTGCCGTTGCCGGCAAAACCTGCCATGAGTTCTTAACCCAAGAGCGTCAAAGCCAGCGCGCCATAGAGCGGTTTTGGGAGCCCGTTGTTCTGGCAACGCTTAACGCGTCGGTACACGAGGCGGCGGCCAGCTTGCTGGACGCCGTTATGCGCTTGGCCTTTATGGGCAGCTCGCCACAAGACAGTACCATGCTGTTGCCGGAGTGTGGCCTGTCGGACCTTGTAGAGCCGCTAGTTGACGTTGTCCATAACAGCGGGGGCACCGTGCTGTTAAGCACGTCGGTACAGTCGTTGGCGATCGAAAACGGGCTCGCCATAGGCGTACGCCTAAGCGATGGTACAACCATAGCGTGCGATGGTGTGATATGTGCCATTCCGCCTTATGCCTTGCAGCGCCTGCTGCCTAGCACCCATGTTCCCGCAGTCTGCTCGGCCATCACCTATTCGCCCATCGTAAGCGTGTACCTTTGGTACGACGCCGACGTTGTGCCGTGGACATTTGCGGCGCTCTTGGGCACACAAACACAGTGGGTGTTTAACCGAAGGAGGATAGGGAAGTCAGCCGATCAGGTCGTGCGAGACTATCCCGGACATCTTGCCTGTACCGTAAGTGCCGCCGATGCATTAGCCAAGCAGACGGCTGCCGACGTGATAGCCCAATGCGATGCCGACCTGCGGCGTGTGCTACCGTCGATGCAGCGTACCTCGCTCATGCACGGCATCGTTATCAAGGAGCGCAGGGCAACGCCCTGCATAACGCCGCAGATAGAGGCCATGCGGCCCGCCATAGCACGTCCGTATGCGAACGTTGTGTTGGCCGGAGATTGGACCGGAACAGGGTTGCCGGCTACGCTCGAAGGGGCGGCGCGCAGTGGCGTGCTGGCTTACGAAGCGCTTGTTGGCGCGTAGCGCATACGCTCTGGAACAACGGCGTTCAGGCGTCGCAATGCATACAACAGCACCCAGCCCCATGCCGTGCCGATTGCTGCGCCACCAACAACGTCCGACGGCCAATGCACGCCCACATACAGTCGCGAAACCATAATCGTAGCTGCTAGAAGCCACCACAGCCACCACCAGCGTGGCAGGTTCCACGAAAGCAGTACGGCCGCCATGGCGTTGTTCAGGGCATGATTGCTCGGAAACGACCCACCGCCGGAGCCGCTGCGTTTAAGCACGTCGGGAAGTACTTCGTACGGTCGTAATCTGCCGATCGTCTCTTTCAGCAAATAGTTGCTGGCGGGGTCGGCAACCAGCACGCCCACTAGCATCGCCGCGGCACACCAGCGCCCCTTACTCCCTCCAACCACCACAAGGGCCAAGATGCCGGCGGCGTAGATGGGGCGCCACACTTCGGTACTCGTTACAAAGGGCATAACGACATCAAACACTGGGTTCGTCCATCCGTGATTGACGGCATAGAACAACCACAAATCAAGGGGCATCGCAGGGCCGTGGAACGTGGAAAAGCGGTGTAGGAGTTGGTGATAACCACCGAAGTTGCATCAAAGTTATGCACACCAACCGGGTTGTGATAAACTTCACTTGATGGCTTGATAAGAATGGCCTAATTTGGCACCCCAATCGACCGCGGCATGTCAAAACGACATCAAGCAGCAGCATAAAGAGGAAGTTCGGCACAAACAGGGGGTGTCGGGTGGTAGCGGCGGACGATGGGGACGGTCACGAGGGCTGAACACAGAACGAGCAATGGCAAGCCAAACGGTTGCGACACATAGGTGCGTAACCGTGGGGGTGGCGTAGCCGTCGAAAGAGCGTGTTGAGTTGTCGTGGCGAACTAGCACTCATCACGTTTTTTCTCTCGAGGTCTGCATGAAGGTTACGCGCCGCTTTACCGCGGAGGGGTCTACTCCGTATTCACAGTTTGACTACACACTGCGATCATCGGTGTTGCGGAATACCGATGGTACGGTAGTATTCCAGATGGACGACATCGAGGTGCCTGTGCAGTGGTCTCAGGTGGCTACCGACATCTTGGCGCAGAAGTACTTCCGCAAGGCCGGCGTGCCACAGCGGAATGCTGATGGAACGCCAATGGTGGACGACAGCGGTAACCCTGTGCTGGGCGCAGAGCGGTCCATTAAGCAGGTGGTTGGACGCCTGGCTGGCTGCTGGCGCTTTTGGGGAGAAAAGTACGGATACTTCGATACGGCCGCAGACGCCCAGGCCTTCGAGGACGAGGTTGCCTACATGCTGCTTAAGCAGATGGCAGCACCAAATTCGCCACAGTGGTTTAACACTGGCCTGAACTATGCCTATGGTATTACGGGCGGTGCACAAGGGCACCACTACGTCGATCCCGACACCAAGCGTCTAACACGCAGTACTGACGCCTACACGCATCCGCAGCCGCATGCCTGCTTCATTCAAAGCGTCGAAGACGACCTTGTAAACGAAGGCGGCATTTTTGACCTTGCAACGCGCGAAGCTCGCATCTTCAAGTATGGCTCGGGTACGGGCTCCAACTTCAGCAACCTTCGTGGCGAAAGCGAACGTCTCTCTGGTGGTGGTCGCTCGTCGGGCCTCATGTCGTTCCTCAAGATTTTCGATCGTGCGGCCGGCGCAATTAAGTCGGGCGGCACCACGCGGCGTGCAGCCAAGATGGTTATCGTGAACATCGACCACCCCGACGTGGAGAAGTTCATCGAATGGAAGGCCAAAGAAGAAGAAAAGGTTGCCGCCCTTGTGGCTGGCTCGAAGGTGGCCGCAACGTTCCTTGAGGCCATCATGGAAGAGGCCAAGCTGAACGGTACCGACGAAAAGCTCAACGAAAAACTGCGCATGCTGATTCAGCGCGCGCTGCATCGCGGCGTGCCGTACAGCTACATCAAGCGCACGCTGTCGCTCGTCGAACAAGGATTCACGTCGATGTCGTTCGACAGATTCGACACGCACTACGAGTCGGAGGCCTACAACACCGTATCCGGTCAAAACAGCAACAACTCCGTTCGTGTTACCAACGACTTTATGCAGGCCGTGGTGAACGACACCACGTGGGACTTGGTGTGGCGTACCGACAGCACGAAGCGCACGACGGTTCGCGCTCGCGACCTGTGGAACAAGATCAACATGGCCTCGTGGAAGAGTGCCGACCCAGGGCTGCAGTTCGACACCACCATCAACGAGTGGCACACATGTCCGAACGACGGTCGCATCAACGGCTCGAACCCATGCTCGGAATACATGTTCTTGGACGACACAGCGTGTAATCTGGCGTCGCTAAACCTTGCGCACTTCTTTGACGAAACAACGGGCACGTTCAAAGCCGCTGACTTCAAGCATGCGGCACGGCTATGGACCATCGTGCTTGAAGTGTCTGTACTCATGGCGCAGTTCCCATCGAAGGAAGTCGCTCGTAAGAGTTTCGACTTCCGCACCTTGGGCTTGGGATATGCCAACCTGGGCACCGTGCTCATGGTTATGGGCGTTCCGTACGATTCGCCCGAGGCACTTGCTATTGCCGGCGGTATCACCGCCGTGCTTACTGGCGAATCGTATGCAGCGTCGGCCGAAATGGCGCGCGACGTGGGCGCGTTCCCACGGTTCGCCGCAAACCGCGAAGCCATGCTTCGAGTCATTCGCAATCATAGGCGTGCAGCATACAACGTGGAAGCGTCGCAGTACGAGGGTCTCACCATCATGCCGATGGGCATCGACGAGGCCCTCTGCCCGACGGACATTCTTGAGTCGGCGCGCAACTGCTGGGACCGCGCCTTGGCGCTTGGCGAAGAGTTTGGCTATCGTAATGCCCAAGTATCGGTTATCGCTCCAACGGGCACGATCGGCCTAGTGATGGACTGCGACACTACCGGTATCGAGCCCGACTTTGCCATTGTGAAGTTCAAGAAGCTCGCCGGTGGCGGATACTTCAAGATTGTGAACCAAAGCGTGAACAAGGCCCTTCGGACCTTGGGATATACCGAGCAGCAGATCGACGACATCGATAAGTACTGCAAGGGCCACGGCACGCTCGTTGGATGTCCAACGATTAACCGCGCTTCGCTGAAGGCCAAGGGCCTTGCAGACGACGTCATTGATACCATCGACAAGGCGCTGGACTCGGCCTTCGACATTCGCTTTGTGTTCAATAAGTGGACCCTTGGCGAAGACGCCCTGCGCTCGCTAGGTGCAAGCGACGAAGACATCGCTACCGACAACGTGGACGTCTTTGACCTCTTGGGCTATTCCGATGCCGACATCGATGTAGCCAACGACTTCATCTGTGGCACCATGACCATCGAAGGTGCGCCGCACCTTAAGGACGAGCACCTGCCTGTGTTCGATTGTGCTAACAAGTGTGGCCGTAAGGGACGCCGCTACATCAACTACATGGCCCACGTTCATATGATGGCGGCAGCACAGCCCTTCATCAGCGGAGCCATCAGCAAGACCATTAACATGCCCAACGAGGCCACCGTCGTCGACGTCGGCCACGTCCACATGGAATCATGGAACCTCATGGTAAAGGCCATCGCCTTGTACCGCGATGGATCGAAGCTTTCGCAGCCACTCAATGCCAGCAATGACAATTTCGACGAAATCGTGATGTTGGGCGACGAGGACAACCTTGACGAATCAAAGGGTCCCAAGGAAGTTTACGACCGCATCGTCGAACGCGTCTATCAAATCGCCGAGCGTCGTCGTCTGCCAAAGCGTCGCCATGGCTACGTCCGCGAGGCCTCGGTAGGTGGCCACAAGGTGTACTTGCGCACGGGCGAGTTCGAAGACGGCACACTCGGTGAAATCTTCATCGACATGTACAAGGAAGGCGCCTCGTTCAAGGGCTTGCTCAACTGTTTCGCTGTGCTTACATCGAAGGCACTGCAGTATGGTATTCCGCTCGACGAACTTGTTGACACCTTTACCTTCACACGTTTCGAGCCCGCTGGCTTTGTCGAAGGTCACGAAGCCATCCGCAATGCCACGTCCATCCTCGACTATGTTTTCCGCACGCTTGGATACGACTACTTAGGCCGCAAGGACTTCGTACACGTCACCGCGGTCGACGAAGTTGTCAAGCCCATCACATCTACCGTTCCTGGCTCTGGGGCACCTTCCACGACGTCGACAGCCACTCCTGTTGCCATCGGAGTAGGGGGCACCGCGTCAGCCAAGGTCGACGTAGCAAGTGCCACTGTGGCCAAGCGCCATGCGACACTCGACCTGCGCGAGCTAGGATATACTGGCGAGCAGTGCCCATCGTGCCAGTCGTCGCGCACGAAGCGCAACGGTTCGTGCACTGTGTGTGAGGACTGTGGAGCCACCACCGGCTGCTCGTAAGCGGACGTTGAAACACTACCCTGTAACATTTCGAGAGCTTGTTGATTGCAATACGCAGTCACAAGCTCTCGTTTCATATCTGTGGCACGGCAAGGCGGTTCATCACCACGTTCCGCGATGCCCTACAATGTTTTCCTTTGGAGAATTTTGCCGATTGGAATAACTTGTACTTGATTCAGCGGACTCTTCGGTTCGCGGCGACCTTTGCGCTCGCCAACAAACGACCGAAATCCGCATGAAAACGATGACGACGTACACCATTCATTGAGGAGTTCACCATGAATACACGCACGATTCTAGCAGCCGCGTCCCTTTGTGTTGCAGCGATTTTCGCTGTTACAACGGCAGGTAGCGCTCCATGCGACGATAAGGCAAGCGCCAAGAAAGCGTCATGCTGCGCCACGAAGGCCACCAAGACGTCGACAGCGAAGGCAGACGCTTGTGCGACCGACAAGGCAACCGCCACAAAGGCCGAGGCCTGCGCGACCGACAAGGCAACTGCTGCAAAGAGCGACGACTGCGGAACATCCGCAGTCAAGACAGCTAAGGCAAAGAAGGCCGGCGGATGCTGCTCGATGAAGAGCTCGACGTCGACCGTTGATGCTACGACAACAAAGACAGAGGCGACAACCGCCGCCGTACAATCAGACGCGAAGTGATTCACCTAGGGGCAAACGGCGAAGCCGTACACCAGTGCCCCTTATGAACCACATTATCACCACATACACTTCACCACCGAAACTGTAGATCGGAGGCAACCATGTCGAAGGGCGGAGCCGGTAAGGTTTACTTTGTGCTCTATCTGGCCGTTATTCTCGAGCTCCTTATCATTATCGTGGAGCGCGACGAGGCCGAAGAGCATCTTATGGCCAAGCAGAAGGAATCCATGCGGATTGTTGAGAGCATTCTCTCGCAGTTGCAAGTGGGTGCCGGTTCTGAAGGCATTAACACGCGTCCACAAGACCAAATCACGATTCCTCCGCCGGGCATCAATGTTAAGGAGGCCATTGGCGCCGACTTAAAGCCCGAGCGCCGCTATCTGATTGAGGTTGGTGTAACCGACGTAAACGCTTCGGTGAAACAGCTTGAAAGCGAGGAGCCAGAGGCCTATCTCGATCGGCTTCACCGATACATCCGCCTAGCGAATGTGTCTGACCTTCGTTATGAAGTTCTGCATTCCAAGGCAGGCACCAATGAAGAAGTGCCGCTAGACTCGAACGCATGGGTGAAGAAGGGTGAGACTACCCTAAAACTCAATATCGACGAGATGGAGAAGCAGCTGGATAACGTGTACAACCAGCACAAGGGAGATCCGGTTGCCTTGGTAGACAACCTTCGGACGTTCATGACGAATGCCCTGTACGAACCGGCACCATCTACGGGCTTCAAGCCTGGTAAGGTAACGGATGCCGAGTTCTTCTACCATCGCGATGAAACGGTTGCCGTGAAAGAACGTGCCGCCAAAAAGCGCGTGTTCGTGGTAAACTTCGAGCCAAAGGAAGAAGGCTGGTATAAGCTGCGGTTTACGTCGAAGGCCAACAAGATCCTTGGCGTGTACAATCGCGACAACTCCATGGAGATTGATCCGGATCAAAAGGTGAATATCGGCACAGTGACTCTCAAGGTAAAAGACCTTCTGAAGGTACGCGACGCTCTTGAGAAGACTGTGTCTGGGCTGCCCTCGTCGGAAATGGCCAAGACCGACATGGCTGCCTTCATGGAGCAGCTTAACAAGATGAAAGAGAGCGCATCGGAACTTGAAGTGCGTTCGAAGACCGAACTCTATGGCTATATCGTTCGCCTGGTTACGCCAGGACTGTCGGAAGGCTTCGACCAAAACAAGAGCGCCATCGAGTATAACATCCGCGTTCTGAAGCCACAGCCGCAGATTACTGACCCTGCGATTGCCGACTTGCGCAACGTCGTGCGCGTGTTTGATGGCTTGCAGTCGCTTTCACTGCCTATGAAGATTACGCCGTCGAACGGACAGACGGTCATTCTGCAGAATCCCGGAAGCGCTACGGTTTCGGGTGGCTCGGCAACAGCCTCGGCTTCGGGTGGTGGCGGCAAGTGGGCAGAGAAGAACCTCGTGATTCCTGTTAAGGGCGCCCTAGCACCGCGCGAGGAGCCATACGTATTCGAACTTGCTCAGAAGAATGGTCCCAAGACGTCGGAAGTTGTTAAGTGCTCGGTATACGTCTATCCATCCAAGATTACGAACGAGACCGATGTTTCATCGGCACTTGAAGCTGCATGGGGCGATCCGCTCGAGCTTGTTGTATCGCCAGCTTCTGGTAATACCATCAAGCCGGATGAGTTCCTTATGCAGTTCAACTTTGGTGGCAGTAATCAGACGGCACCGATGCGCAAGCTATCTGTGGCCGCTTCGGATAACGTAATCGTGCCTCCGGGTACGAGCGAAGTAGGTCTGACTGTTGCTTGGAAGGATCCGATTTCGGGCGACGTTGTGCAGCTATGGAGCGGCAAGGGCGAAGTTGGACTGAAGAAGCCGCTTATCTCGCTTAGTGAGACGTCGGCCGAACCAATCATGGACCAAATGAGCGGCGAATTCAAGGTCATCAAGGTGCTTGTTCGTGCTCCGATGATTAGCGCCGACGAACGGGCTGACATTGGCGAGGTGAATGTTAACGTCACCAGCTCGTCGGTTCGCGACATGAAGTCCGGACAAACCTACAAGGTCGTTCCTGTTGGCAAGGCCCGTAGGTCGGGAACAGGGAACGACTACGAGGTGACCTTGAAGCTCCAGGGCGGCAAGTTCCCGCTCACGAAGGGACAGGTAAAGGGCAAGTTCACGATCTCGGTGTCGGCAACTGCGCGATCACAAGGGTCTGAGTCACGTCCTCGTACCATGACGCGTGACTTGTCGATTTCTAACTAAACGACGGAACACAAGCAATGCGGCCTCGCCTAGGGCGAGGCCGCATGAAACAAGGGATAATACAGCAGTGCGCATGAACATCTTTCGATTGAACAACCGCAGCACACGAACCGCCTTCCTGTTGGCGGGTGCCATGTCGATAATGGCCCTGTCGATCTTTAATGCCGTTCCAGTGCAGGCGCAACAAAGTGCTCAGATCAAGAATCTGCTCCAGCGATTCAAAAACTGGCGCTATGGCATGGTGTCGGTGTACAAGGTAGGTGAAGAAGACGGCATGGTGTCGAACCTTAACGTTGTTCTTGGACCGCCAGAGCCGGAGCAGCCTGAAGAAGCAAAGTCTTGTAAAAACAAGGACGACGTCGAGTCGTACGTTCTTACCGGCGGCGAAGGGATGGATGAAAAGGAAGTAAAGAAAATCCTTTCGGGTCCAGGCTGTAAGGCATACGAGCGCTATTACACGTCGAAAGTGGCGTGGGAACGCGCCCAGTTCAAGAAGGCCTACGTCGTTACATCGCGTCGCGCTCCAGGTGAATCGTTCCAGATCATTGGTTTGCTCACGCAGAAGAACTCCGAAAGCTACTATGGTCTAAAGGAGGACTTGGATCCACCGACAGACATCTTCCTCGAGGCAGACCTAGGCAAAGACCTCGACGAACAAAAGCTTGTCAACGGTGTTGTAAAGAAGGCCCGCGAAGTACTTCAGACGTCGGCCGCAACATTGTACCAGTATCTCGAGAACCAGATCATTCAGGGGAACCTCGAAAACGTAACGCCGGAAGCACAGGGCATTGGCGACGACAACATCCGCTTTACACGGAAGACCTACGGAAACACCACGGGCATCTCGGAAGATGAAACGCAAACCTATATCCGGATAACCGAGGGTCTGCCTGCCGATTACCAGAATGAAAACGAAATTGTTGTAAGCTTGGCCGATGGCATCTCGTACCGCAGGTATGAGCGCCCCAAGGCCGAAGACGGCTCGGCGGTTGTTCCAGATAGCGGAACCACGGGTCCTGCCACAAACAACAACTTGCCGAAGTACGGCGTTGAATTGCGTTACGGACTTGAAGACATCAACTATCCCTCGCTGTGGAGCGAGCGCATGTCGCTCAACGCCTTGTGGGGTGCCTCTCGCTTAGGCCTTGTGTTGCCAACGTCGGGCTGGAGCAGTCTTGCCAGCGATTTTGGCAACACTCGCACTATGACGAATGGAG
Source organism: Candidatus Kapaibacterium sp. (assembly GCA_022842685.1). Classification (GTDB taxonomy): domain Bacteria; phylum Bacteroidota; class Ignavibacteria; order Kapaibacteriales; family Kapaibacteriaceae; genus JALHPC01. The sequence continues at coordinate 18,084 of JALHPC010000006.1, read as the reverse complement.
GCATTGGTATCAACGGATCGTTCGACTTCCCAATCCGCGTGGTGTCGCAGTCTGGCGTGTTTAACGTGTCGGCGTCGTACGTGTTTGACGATGCCACGAAGACCGACCACCAGGTGTTTGACGCAGACAACCGTCGATTTGTCGACAACCTTGTGCGCTTCCACGCTGCAGTGCATTACTCGTTTGCCGTGCGTATCGACAAAGACTTCATGTTCCGGTTCCGCCTTGGTGGTACCGTGTACAACATGGAACAATGGGGAGACCAACTCCTGCCGTCGGGAGACACATCGAAGCTTTCCTTTGCCAAGTACCAAGCGCAAACAATTGGTGGTGTGAGCGGCCGTATCGACTTCATGACCACTGGCTGGGCTACTCCTGTTGGCTTTAGCTTGTCGTACTTCGACGACACCATGCTTGGTGTTGCTTGGCTGCAAGTACCTGTAATGCCCGAGATGGCCGTGCGCTTCGACGCCCGCATCTTTACTCCGGTCTTCCGCGATGCACGACTTTGGGAGCGCGAAGCCATCGTGCTTCCTAGTGTACGATTCGTGTTCAACTTCTGACAACCCGCACAACCAACACCATGAACATTCGCTTCCCGATCTCCCTCTCGCTTGTTGCGGTTCTTTGCATGATGGCCGTGGGTTCGACCACTGTCGTTGCGCAGTCGAAAGCCGACGAAGCCATTACAGCGCTTAAGACGATTGATCCCGAGATTCTACAGTACTTCCCACGCTGGCGTGTGTGCGAACCTGATCTGCAGATTCAGATTCGCCAGACGTTTGCCCTGATGGGATACGACAAGTCGAAGCTCGATCAGCAAAACATTGTTATCACATGTGCGCCGCTCCGCACCGATTTAGAGGAACCCGAGTACGACCTAATTCTGATCGAATGTGGTACCGAGCAGATGGTTGCCGCCGAAATCCAGGCCAACATGAAGAAGCTGTCGTACCGCATATCCAATCCAAAGCGGCCATACTGCTACCAAGATATACCGCCATCCGATCCGCCGACTCCGCCGCAGGTGGCGCAGATCATCGACTACATGCGCCCCACAAACGTAAATCACGCATTTACGCTGTCGGCCTTCGAACAAACGCTGAAGATTGGCAAAACTGGATTCTGGATTAATTCATCCATAGGCACCGATCAAGTGGGCTACACCTACTGGTCGTCGGGCGAAGGTCGCATCACGCTGCAACGCCCACTATATCAGAATCTAGACAACGCAACCCGCCGTGCCATTCCCTACCTTATCAATGCCCGGTTCGGCTTTGGCTATCGCATGACTGGTGGTCTAGACGGTCAGAATAAGATCCTGGATTTTATTCCTGGTCGTCAGCTAAATGCAGGCGCCGGCGGTAAGATCGTTGGTGGCCTCGACTTCCACATGCCATTCCACCCACAGGCAGGCTTGTCTGTAAACCTCGAGTTACCGTTGTCTGGCATTGATGCATCTTCGACCATCGACAGTACAACGTACGCGGTTATGCCACTTGGCATTCGCCCGCCGATCGCCGTTGGAGTAGATGGCGACGTCGTAGCAACCGCAGCCCTTCTTCGAAGCACAGGCCAAGTTACAGTGTTCTACAACTGGTGGCTCGACGAGCAAGCGCCTGAAAACTTCTTCCGTTTTGATGCCGGTATCTCGTACGCCGAAGTACGCCAAGCTGCCATGATGACTGATCTAAACGACCCGCTAACACGCTTCTTGGCATTCGATGGAGTGCTTGGTCTTAATACCTGGCGTCCTGTCGAAGCTCTCGACTGGGTGTATTTCAAGGCAGAATACCGCAACCAAAACGCTTTCCCATTTGGCGTCAGCTTGCAGTACTCTAACCAGATTCTTCTTGGCAGGGCCTACCTGCCGGTACTCGGAGATTGGCTCTATGTTGAAGGTCGCTATGCTACGCCACTGCGCGACGCACGTCCGTTCGAGCTGACAAACTTCTTCATGATTTCGCCCGTTCTTCGACTCAACTTCTAAGCATAACGCTCATGACCATGGAAGCCCTCGGAGATTTTCCTCCCGGGGGCTTCTCGTGTTTATCACCGATCTAAACCCATTGCCGTAACACGTGCGCCTTGTTCTTGCCATCGTCTTCCTTGCCGCAACGTGCTCCTTGCACGCCAGCATCGATTCGTTAGAAGCGGCCCGCAAGAAAGCCGAAGACGCTAAGGTTCGATCGGCACTCGATGGCTTACGGCTGACAATTCAAAACGTCGACATCACGCGCTTCCCACGGGTAAAGCTCATCGTCGAAGTCCTCGACGACCAATCGCGCCTGCTCGACACCATCAACCCTCGCATGCTTACCGTCGTTGAAGACGGCGTGCCCAAACCCGTAGAGTCGATCGAGAAGATTACCATCACCGAAACGATTCCGGTCGACTTCGTCTTTCTTGTCGACGTTACAGGCACCATGCAGGCCTACATCAACGGCGTCAAGAACAACATCGAGAACTTCGTTGAATCACTCCGTAATCGTGGAATCGAGTACCGAATTGGCCTGGTGATGTTCTCCGACATTATCGAAAAAGTCCATCAACCAACATCCGACGTCCGTGAATTCAACAGCTGGCTTTCGAAGGTGTTTGCCGCTGGTGGCTTCGACGAAAAAGAGAATGCCCTAGAAGCCATTGCCGAGGCAACACGCACAAAGTTTAACCCCGCTGCCAACCGTGTTGCCGTTCTTATTACCGATGCCCCCTATCATCAGTTTGGAGAAAGGGGCAACGGACGAACGTTCCTGACGACGGAGATGGCAATAGCTGCGATGAAACAGGCAAACCTGCGGCTGTTTTGTATCGCCCCACCAGAGTTGCCAGAGTATCGCACAATGGCCGAGGCAACACGTGGTGCTGTGTACAACATCAAGGAGCCCTTTGCAAAGATTTTGGATCAGTATGGTACACAGCTTACCAACCTGTATGCGATTTCGTATCGTTCTGATTCTAAAGTTGTGCGAGACAGCATTAACGTGTCGATTCTCGATGAGCAACGGCGCGAACTTGTACGCCAGATTATTCCCATCGTAGAAATTGGCCGTAAGTTCATTATCGAAAATTTGTTGTTTCAGTCAAGTAGCTCGGTCCTGCCAGAAACAGTACAGGAACTGGACGTGCTGGTTGACTTTATGAAGAGTCGCCCTGCTGTTCGTATTCGTGTCGAAGGACATACCGACAACCGTGGGCCATTGTCGATAAATAAGGCACTATCGCTGCAGCGCGCCGAAAGCGTTCGTCAGTACCTCATTCAACGTGGCATTGCCGCCTCGCGAACAGAGGCCGTGGGCTTTGGCCCAACAAGGCCGATTGGCAATAACACGACTGAGTTTGGACGCAGCCTCAATCGTCGGACAGAAATTGTAATTACTGCGAAATAGGCTGGGGCTGAACCACCGTTACGCCGGCTTGCGTAAAAATATCGATGTACTGCCGGTGCACTTCCCGGTTGGGCTCTTCCATCAGGTTAACTACTCGCACTTCGCCCGCTAATGTGGAGCGTAGTTGCATTGCCTGCGCAGTGCGCTGTGTGCGCGGCCCGATCGACTCTAGGTCGTCGGCATTAACAGCGCCGCACACGTAGAGTGTGCTTGGGAGTGGCGATTTTGTAAGCAATCCAGCAATCATCGACAAAAGTTCACCTTGCTTGCGAATGCTCAGGTTCTTGGTGTCGATACCGGCCTTCATAATCGTCGATTGATACTCGCCAATGTTCGAGCACCAGGGGTCGGCTACGGTGCTGGCAACCACGAGATCTGTCGTCATCGAGTCTGCACCGATATCGTTAACAATGTACTTGGCTAGTGCCCTAGCACGCTCGGGGCTCACGGGCGATAGCATTACCGTAAACGCTACGCGTTTGGCTTGTTTGCGTCGTTCGCGCTCAACAACGCCAGTTTTTTTAGGCGTTTCGCGATAGAGAACACTCAGCGTAAGCCCAGTAATGGCAAGCAAGCCGAAAGCGGCAAACACCAGCTTCCACGAGCCCTGGCGTATGGTGGGTTCAACGGGTTCTTCGGTCGTGCTCACGCATCAATCCTCGGTAACCTGTTTCGACTGTCCATCTTCGATTGGGACGGGATAGACGCCCGTAAAACAGGCCGAGCAATATCCTACGCCGGGCCCGCTCGGCACAGCATCCATCATGCCCTTAACGCTTAAGTAGCGCAGCGAGTCCACGCCCAGTGCCTGCCCAATTGCTTCGTCGCTCGCGTGGTGGTTTGCTACCAATTCCTCCCTGCTGGGGAAGTCCATTCCATACATGCACGGATGTTTGACAGGGGGCGACGTGATGCGTAGGTGAACCTCGCGGGGCTGCGCCTCGCGAATGAGCTGCACCAGCGAGCGCGACGTTGTGCCTCGCACGATGCTGTCGTCGATGACAACCACACGCCGGCCTTCTAAGACACCTCGTACCACGTTAAACTTGGTTTTGACTTTAAACTCGCGTGAATCCTGTCCGGGTGCGATAAACGTGCGGCCAACGTAATGCGATCGTATGAGGCCGATTTCGTATCGCGTGGGGCCTGCAACGTTCTCGTTTACGCGGGCATAGCCCAGCGTGGCTGTGTTGCCCGAATCAGGTACGGCGATAACCACCGTCTTGTCGTCTTCGGTTCCCGGCACGGGGCTTTCTTCGGCGAGCGTCTTGCCAAGGCGTCGGCGCACTTTGTCGACGTTATGACCAAAGATGCGCGAATCGGGGCGGCTGAAGTAGATGTATTCGAAGATGCAGTGCGACGACGTCTCCATGGCCTCGTGGATGTAGTGCGAGGTGAATTCGCCGGTCTGTACGGTGCGTTCGTTGATTTCTAGGATTTCGTTGTGTTCGACGTCGCGAACGTACTCGGCACTCAAAATGTCGAGCGCGCAAGACTCCGACGCCACAACGTAGGCGTCGCCATCGGCATGGCGAATACGTCCTATACACAGCGGCCGAAACCCATTTGGGTCGCGGGCTGCATACAGGGCCTTCTCGCCGAGCATTACGAGCGAATACGCTCCGCGAGCCGTGTGAACGGCTTCGCGTACGCGTTCTATCTGCGTGCTGTGCTTACTGCGTGCAATAAGGTGCAGAAAGATCTCGCTGTCGGTTGTCGTCTGAAAAATCGCGCCGTCATCCTTGAGCTGTTCGCGCAGCGACCGAGTATTGGTAAGGTTGCCGTTGTGCGCCAAGGCGAACAGGCCATGGCGATAGTTGAAGTGAAATGGCTGGATGTTGGCTAGCGAGGCACTGCCCGTAGTAGAGTAGCGGTTATGGCCTAGGGCCGCCGTGCCACGGAGTGTGCTGTTAAATAGCGAGTGATCCTTAAACACGTCCAGCACGAGGCCTTCGCCTTTGTAGACGCCAAAGCGTGGCTTGCTACTAGCATCGTCGGAATACATCGTAACGATGCCCGAGGCCTCTTGGCCGCGGTGTTGAAGGGCATGCAAGGCGTAGTAGGTAAGTACCGATGCCTGCGGATGGTTAAAGACGCCAACGATTCCACACATAGTTAGTCTTCGTTCATGTTATGGAAGACATTCTGCACGTCGTCGTCTTCTTCGATTCGATCAATGAGTTTGATAACGTCCTCGGCTTGCTCGTCGGAGAGCGTGACAGTGTTGTTTGGAATGCGACGTAACTCGGCGGTTTCAACCTTAATGCCTTGCTGCTCCAGCGCCTTTTGCATGGGTGCAAAATCAGTGAAGCTCGTGTAGACGGTAACGTCGGTTTCGCCGGCCTGAATGTCTTCGGCTCCATTGTCGATAAGCAGCATCTCGAGGTCGTCCATGTTCACCCCTTCGGAGGGGATAACGAAGACCCCTTTTCGTTCAAAGATGAATTCGAGCGAGCCAGTTGTACCAAGCGAGCCACCAGCTTTGTTAAAGTATGAGCGGATGTTGGCAACGGTGCGCGTGTTGTTGTCGGTGGCCGTTTCGATCCACACGGCAACGCCGTGAGGGGCATAGCCTTCGAAGTTAACTTCGGCAAGGTCGGCAGCGTCCTTGCCTGCGGCCTTCTTAATGGCGTTCTCGACGTTGTCCTTAGGCATATTGGCCGCCTTGGCATTTTGCACGGCGGCACGCAGGCGCGGGTTGGTTTCGGGGTCGGCACCGCCAGACTTCACGGCAATGGAAATTTCGCGGCCTAGGCGCGTAAAGACCCTGGCCATGTTTGCCCAGCGCTTCTCCTTGCGGGCCCGACGGAATTCAAAAGCTCTACCCATGCAATGCTAACAGAAAATCAGAGTGGTTGTTCAAAAATGCGATACGTTCGGTAGGCCGTGCCCTTCATGGTGGTGTGCAAGGCGCGGTTCATCATTTCGTTGTCTTCGAGAATCCACGAGGCCTCGCCATAGCGCACGCCATTGGCAAGAGCCCGGCTAGCAACTACGTGATACATGACGGCGTCGATACCCTTGTTGTGGAAGTCGGGTAGGACGCCAAGGACGATGATACGGACGGTGTTGATGCGCTTCTTCTTGGTGAGAAGGTGCCACGCCCCGGTTATGAGGTTGCCCGACCGATTGTGGATGAAGCACTGGTTTACATCGGGTAAGGCCAGGCAAAAGCCTGCGGGTTTTCCGTAGCTCTCGACGAAGAACACGTAGTCGGGGTTGGCAATCTGCTTGAGGTCGGCCGCAAGGAAGTCGAACTCTTCGTCGGTCATCTTAACGAAGCCCCAATTGTCCTCCCACGCCGAATTGTAGATGTCTTTCAGCAATGCCACGTCGGCCCTAAACTGCTCTTTCTTTTTTAGCTCGACGTTGCGGATGGTTAGGCCGTAGCGCTGCATTAGCATGTCTTGCATGCGGTTCAGCTTGTCGGTGCGAAACGTCTGCTGGTCGAGAATGTAGGCGTAAAGATCCTTGGCCTTGGCAAAGCCAGCCCCCTCAAGAAGCGTCTTGTAGTAGGGCGGGTTGTACGTCATAAGGATGACCGGTGGGCCATCGAAGCCGTCCACGAGCAATCCGCACTCGTCGTTCATCGAGGGGTTTACGGGGCCGCGGATGTGTGTTTTGCCCCGTTGGCGCAACCACGAAGCGGCAGCATCGACGAGGGCATTTGCCACGGCTTGATCGTTAATGCACTCAAAGAATCCGAAGAAGCCAACGTTGTCGGCAAACGTCGCGTTGTGATTGTCGTTGGTTATGGCAGCAATACGTCCAACCACCTCGCCATCGCGCTCGGCTAGGAACATCTGCAAGGCCGAGTGCTTGTAGAAGGGGTTTACCTTCTGATTGAGCAGTTTCTTGCGATCCATCACCAGTGGAGCCACCCAGTGAGGGTCGTTACGGTAGAACAGCCACTGCGCCTTGATAAAGGGCAGGGTGTTGTCGGCATCGAGGGCGCGAATGGAAATTGGCATAGGGGCGGGCGGCGTTTGATGCGGTCGGGTGCAAAGTTACCATTCCGTGCTGACGTATCTTCGCGGCATGAAACAGAACATCGTCATTCTTGCGGCTGCAATGAGCATTCTTGCAGCGATGGGGCTTCGAGCTCAACACGACGGAGGTACGGCAGCGCGTGCGCTGATTGGCCAGATTACGTCCGACTCGTTGTTGTCGTCGCGCGTTGCCGACTTCGTCGATCACTATCCACATCGCCTGTCGGGCTCGTCGATGCTCGAGTTGGGGCTAGACTGGATTGTTGCCGCGCTGCGCCGTGACGGATGGATTGTCCGCCAGCAAAACGTTATGGTTCCGCATTGGGAGCGCGGCGAGGAATCGGTGACGATGGTATCACCACTTCGGCGCAAGATGCCCATGTTGGGTCTGGGTGGCAGCGTTGGCACTGGCGGCAGGCCCGTACGGGCACGTGTGTTGGTGGTGGGCAGCTTCGACGAGTTGTCGAAACGCAGTGCCGACGCAAAGGGCCGTATCGTGGTGTTTAACGTGCCGTTTACCGATTATGGATCTACCGTGCGCTATCGTTACGACGGTGCCGTGCAAGCAGCAAAGCACGGTGCGGTGGCATCGCTGGTGCGTAGCGTTGGACCCTACGGCATTCAAACGCCGCACACGGGCGGTATGGGATACGATTCTGCAACGCCGCGAATACCCCATGCGGCCATCACCATGGAAGATGCGATGATGTTGCAGAGATTTCAAGACCGTGGCGAGACCGTCGAGCTGGAGCTTGCGATGTCGGCCCGCTGGTTGCCCGATGCCCCCTCTCGCAACATTGTTATTGAAATTCCTGGCACAGAAAAACCCAACGAGGTAGTGGTGATGGGTGGACATATCGACTCGTGGGATGTTGGACAAGGGGCAATGGATGACGCAGGCGGGTGCTTTGCTGCGTGGCGGGCGCTACACGCCATGCGGGCCCTGGGCATGAAGCCAAAGCGAACGATACGCGTGGTGTTCTGGACGAATGAGGAAAATGGACTGCGAGGTGGTCGGGCGTACGAAGAGCAAACACGGAATGAAACGCACGTGTTAGCCGTTGAATCCGACGAAGGGACGTTTGCACCTCGGGGATTTTCTACGAATGCCAAAGGACCGCTGTTTGCAGACCTAACGTCGTATGCCAAGTTTTTGGAGCCCATTGGCGCCGGTACTATCGAAGAAGGCGGTGGAGGGGCAGATATCAGTCCGCTGGAAGAAAAGGGCGTTCCGGTGATGTCGCTACAGGTGGATGGTAGCCGGTACTTTTGGTATCACCATACCGATGGCGACACCTTCGATAAGCTGGACGCTAAGGAGCTTAACCACTGTGCGGCGGCTTTGGCAGTAATTACCTGGTATGCAGCACAACGCTAAGCGATGTAACAGAAGCTCCCGTTTGTTGTTCGTTGTGGGATGGAAATTTATTACACAATCTGTACACGCTTTACGCGCTACGGCATGAAACGTCGAGAACGTAGGTTGTTGCTGGTAGCGGCGTGCATACTTGTTGTTGTGGCCGACGTGTATGCCCAGTTCGAGTTCGAGCAGAAGTACGAGTGGGTATATCGGCCGCCGAGGTACGACCGCAAGGTGGGACGCCTTGTGGGCTACTATGCAACTCCGTTTATTGAGTACGACCAGCTGCGCAAGCGAACGTTTGTGGCGGGCGACGCATACGACGTGCATTTTACGACTGATGAGGGCCGAACGTGGACGCCCATGTTCGACACGCTTTTTTGGTATTTAGACTTCAAGAGCGGACTTCAGATTCGTAGGGACGGAACGTACTTGTGGTATGGTACAATTTATAATTCATCCAACTACATGAATGTTTTGTCGGAAGACGGCGGCAGAACATGGCGGATGGCAATCGTCGATACGCTCGTTGGGCCCTTTGGCAGTCGCGACGAGAGACAAGGGTTTACGATTGAACCCTCGTTCCATGCATGGCATGGCTTTCGTGCACGAGCGATAACACCACCGCATGTGCAAGGCCTGTGGGTTACGGGCGATAATGGTCGTTCGTTTAAGCGGCTTCCCTATGCTCCCGACCCGCTCACCATTCTGTACACGATTTCGCCTGGCGACTCTCTCGTTGCAGCGTTTCACGGCAGAAATTGGTACGAGGCCAACGTCGTTCACGACACTGCCTTTCGACCAAAGATATTTGACGGCGTCGACGTCCGAACATGGGCGAAAATGTCTGATGGATGGGTTGTTGGCATCACACCCAACGGTTGTTTTACGCAAGCCCCGAATCAGACAGCAACACGAGAGTATCGGCGGCTGCCAGTGAGTGGCCGAGTCGATTCGGCGCAATTCGCGCCTATCGAGTTGGTGCGACCCTCTCGCGATGTGATTGTCATGTTCGACACCAGAGGCGGAATCGCACTGTACAAGCGGGGATGGGAGTCTCCGCTTGTGGTTCATGTGCCAGACACTGTCGCACCTCTCACGCCTGTGCCGTGGTACGGTTTTAACGATACCATGTTTGTCTATTCGTTTGGTCGTTTAGGTGCCCGCCCGCAACAGCGAAGTCGCGTTGTTGCGGTAGACCTCAATTCGCTCGAGGTACGCACAGTAGAAACCGACGGTCCAACACAGCACTTCACTGGATCGGCATTTCCACTTCGGCTTATTGCTCCTCTTTCTGCCGACCGATGGATCGTGCAAAACGTTTACTATCCTGGCTACATGAAGACCACGGCCGATGCTGGTGCAACGTGGAAACTTCTTGACATCGAAGAACGCATCGACTTTGCCCCTCACACCTATGGCGGTGTTCGCCAACTTCTTCCCACTGGGAATGGGGCGCCGGTCTTGCGCACGGCTATCAACAACGTGTTGGTACCGTCCGACGACGGCTATCGCATTGCCATCGAGACGGCCTTCTCGGCCAGTATCCGTAGGGGTACCCTAAGTGGTGGCGACATTGTTCCAACGCTCACGCGGGGCGAACATCTCGACTTCAACACGCCGAGTATTCGCATTGCTTATGGCGATCAACCGCTTGTGAAGTACAACGACACGAGCTTCGTTACAACGGGTGGTGCGCTGCTGCGGTGGAGCACGAGCGGCCGGTTCCTCGACACCGTGTTTCCCATCCAGAACACACACTTTAACCGCCTCGATAACGGTGTGTGGGTGCTAGGGGGCGACTCTACCTGGTTTACGTTTAACCAGGGCAAGGAATGGGTTTACGTAAGTAGGGCTTTTCCGCACAGACTAAACCGAGAGGGAACCGGTTGGCCCACAGCGCCGGTAAGTGCGTCGATTGCCGCCGATGACGGTGCGATCTTCGTTGGTCGACGTGGAATGCGCAAGGAATTCCGAGGCGAAATCATCGACAGTCTTGTTGGTGGCCTGCTACGCACGACAGACCTAGGCAATACATGGAGCCAGGTGGACTCCATCAGCAGGGCCTCGGCGGTGTTGTCGCTTGCGCGCACCCGGCAGGGAACGCTGCTATGTCTTTCGGCCGACGTCGTTCACATGCCCGAAGGCAAGGCCGCAATTCTTGGCGCTGTCACGCACGGCTGGTTCTACGGCAGAATGCATTTGCATCGCAGCACCGACCATGGGCGAACCTGGCGCCTAGTGTCACTCCTGCGCTTCGATCCCGAAATACGCCAGGTCGAGCCAAAGATCTACGTTGCCGACGACGATGTTTATATCGTGCAGCCAAACTCGGGCGTGTTTCAATCGACCGACGACGGCCTGCGCTGGAAGCAGCTTGATTTTACGTCGCTAGCGCCAACCTATGGCATCAACGACATCTGGCAGCCCGGCGACGGATATATGCATTTTGCGACTGATTCTGGCTATGCGCGAATGAAGTTGGAAGACATCGCATATACGTCGGTCGAGCAGACCTTCGGGCAGGATGGTGGCCCGTCGATTTCCTACTATGAACACTCGCATGAGCTCGTCGTGGACACACAAGAATATGTCGGTGGCGACATCGTGGTTGTCGACATGCGAGGCTCCATCGTGTTTCGCGCGGAGACGCTTGCAGGTCGCACACATCGTTTACCACCATTGCCTTCTGGCGCCTACGTTGCCGCTGTGCGTACACCGCAGGGCGTAACGTCGATGCCCCTTATCATAGCGCGCTAGGGGGAAGGAAGTGAGTTTTAGATGTATCCGGCTTTTCTGGCTAGCTTGTTTGACTTCGGCTTGTTTCTTGACAGAAAGCCAAGGCGTGCATGCCCAGTTCGAGTTCAAGCAGCTGTATGAATGGATGTATCGGCCGCCATACTATGCGCGGAAGCTGGACAAAATCGTGGGATATTATGCTGCGCCATTTACGCAGTACGACCCTCTGAGAAAGCGGACGTTTGTGTCTGCTGATGCCTACGACGTACATTATACCACCGATGAGGGCCGAACATGGACGCCGATGTTCGACACATTGATGTGGTATTTAGATTTAGGCAATGCCATGCAGATCCATCGAAATGGCACATACGTTTGGTATTCGACCATTTATTATCCGTCGAATTACATGAACATCTTGTCGGAGGATGGCGGAAAAACGTGGAGAATGGCAATCGTAGATACTCTAGCAGGGCCGTTTGGATCGCGCGACGAAATACCGGGCATTGTGGTTGAGCCGTCGTTTCATGCATGGCAAGGTTATCGTGCGCGACGTGTTACGCCTGTTGATGTGCGCGGGGCTTGGGTAACGGCCGACAATGGGCGCAGCTTTCGGCGAATACGATACCACAGACCTAGTTTAGAGCGGGTTGCGCTTCAGTCGCCGGCCGACTCGTTGCTGTCGTATTTCGACGGCAACACGATGTTTGTGGCCAACGTTGCTCGCGACACAGTGTTTTGGCAGTGGAATATTCCTGGTTTACTGGGTAATACGCGGTGGTTTATCATGGCGGATTCGGCGATTGTTGGGAACAACGGCGGTAGAGTTGTTTTTGGTACGCGACCTTCGTCTGGCGTTCGCCCTCTTTCCGCACTGAACGAACCTAGCGGAACCGACTCTGTTGTGTTTTCTGTATCACACAGTCTGCGTATTAGTGATTCGCTCGTGGTGTTCTTCACCAATCTAGGGGGCATCGCTGCATATCGTGTAGGATGGGAGGGAGTGCGTCTCCTTCGAAGTCCAACAAAGGGTAGGGCATTGTTCAACGCTCCAACGTATGGCGTAAACGACACGATACTCGTTGTTGGCTATGCGCTTATGGGGGCCCATCCTTCGGAGCGGGCATGGTATGTTGTTGTGGATTTGCGGACGATGGAGGTGCGCCATTACAGTTCGGACGGGCCGACGCAGGCGTGGACGAGTGGAAGCATTCGTTACATAGCGCCGTTGTCGCCCACGCGCTGGGTGGAGCTCAATCGATATGACCCTGGCGTGGTGAAGGTAACCAAGGATGCGGCATCCACATGGGGGCTGTTAGACATTCCGGATCGTATCGACTTTATGCCAATTGTTTATGGTGGTGTGCGGCAGATCGTACCGCGGGCTGATGGGCGCGCAATGCTGCGAACGGCCTTCAATGGAGTGCTCGTTCCTAGCGACACGGGCTATACCATGCCCATCGAAACGGCCTTTTCGTGGAACAAATCACGGTGGCGTGCAAGTGGAACAGGGGTTATTCCTGGTGAACATCTCGACAGTCGTTTTGATGCTACTGGCCCTTCCGTTCGAACGATTTATGGCGATCAACCGCTCGTTGTAATCGACGATACAAGCTTTGTAACAACTGGGGGAGCGCCGCTGCGCTGGTCGAATTCCGGTCGGTTTCTCGATACCATCTTTCCACGAGAGGCGACGCATTTTAATCGTCTCGACAACGGTATGTGGGTTCTCGGTGGCGACTCGACGTGGTTTTCGTTCAACGCTGGCCGCGAATGGGTATATGTGAGTCGTGCTTTCCCGCATCGTCTTGGGCGTGATGTAGGCGGATGGGCTACGGCACCCATATCTGCTTCGATAGCGGCAAATGATGGTGCCGTGTTGTTAGGCCGGCGTGGAATGCAGAAGGTGCACCAGCGGCTGTACGTCGACAGTATCCATGGGGGATTACTTCGGTCGCCAGATTTAGGCAACACCTGGTGGCAGGACACAACGATTAACCATCGATACGCTGTATTGTCGTTAGCCAAGTCGCGCAGTGGCGTCCTCTTTTGTCTGTCCACCGAAATTGTTCATGAGCCCGAAGGCAAAACCGATGCCGAGGGTAACCCAACACATGCGTGGTGGTATGCGCGCACGTTCGTTCATCGCAGTACAGATCACGGCCGCACGTGGCGGCTTTCTATGACCTTGCCGTACCGCCCGACCATACCGCAGGCCGAACCAAAGTTAGTAGTATCCGATGACGTTGTGTACTGCATTCAGCCCACGGCAGGCGTCTATCGGTCGTTCGACGAAGGACAGCGCTGGAACGTGGCAGAGATAGTGAGTTTGCCACCAACGTATAGTATTAACGACGTGTGGCAGCCCGGCGATGGATATCTCTACTTTGCCACGGACTCAGGGTATGCCCGCATCCACGTAGACGACGTTGCGAGTGCCTCTATCGAGCAACGTCAAGACGGGGCGGGTGTTGCTGTGCTTACGTACCAAACATCCGCGCACGAGCTTATTGTGGATGTCACTGATGGTTTCGAGGCCGAAGTTATCGTCTGCGACATACAGGGGCGAATTCACTACCAGTCCATGCACCATGGGCATCATCCGCATCGTTTACCACCATTGCCTTCTGGCGCCTACGTTGCCGCTGTGCGTACACCGCAGGGCGTAACGTCGATGCCCCTTATCATAGCGCGCTAGGGGGAAGGAACCTAGCGCCCCACGAGCGTAACCTTGGCCGTGGTGGGTTTGCCCTTGCGCAAATACGTAACCTCTACAACATCGCCGGGTTTGGCCTGGCCCATAGCGGCTGTTAGGTCGTAAATGTTCTTTACGGTTGTAGACCCAAACTTGGTAATGATGTCGCCATCGGCTAAGCCAGCCGCAGCGGCCGGACTTCCTGGCTTGGCACCACTAATACGCAGGCCCTGCGGATCGTCGCCGTAGTCGGGAATAATGCCAAACGTTACCTTAAACCCACCGCTTGCAGATTGCTGATCCGAGCCAGCGGGCTTTACAAAGGGCGGCCGCTCGTTGGCATCGCCAATGCCTCTAACAGCCCGCTCTACAATGGCAACTACCGTGGCCTGGCCATCATAATTCACCTTCTCCCATGTGTCGGACGGCTTGTGATAATCCGAATGCAAGCCCGTAAAGAAAAACAGCACAGGTATGTCCTTCAAAAAGAACGACTGATGGTCGCTGGAACCTGTGCCTTGCGCCGATTGACTAATCTTTATGGTCGTACCCTCGACGATGGTCTTAAGCAGACCCTCCCACATCGAGCTTGTGCCCGTGCCTAGTACGTTGAGTTTGTCGTCGCGCAGCCGGCCAATCATGTCCATGTTTACCATAGCCGCAATGGAAGTAAGGGGCACTGGTGGATTATCGACAAAGTACTTCGAGCCAACGAGGCCCTTTTCTTCGGCGGTAAAGGCGGCAAACAGCACCGACCTGCGCAGTGGCGATGCCGCAATGCGGCGAGCGAGTTCCATCAGCCCTGCGGTGCCCGAGGCGTTGTCGTCGGCCCCGGCATGCAGCGCCTGCTCGTGTCCGCCATGAAGCGAATTTTCGTCGCCCATACCTAGGTGATCGTAGTGAGCGCCTACAACGATGTACTCACCCTTGAGCGTTGCGTCGGTGCCAGGCACCATGGCCAGAATATTGCTTGTTGTTGACTCAACAAACGTCAGTTCGGTGCTCACGGTAGCCGATGTATTTACCAGGGCAAACGAGTTGGGTTTCTTTGTCTTTTCAATGGACTCCTCGGCAACAAACATCGAAGTACCCTTGGGTGGAAAGATGCGGGCACAGGGCGTGCGGCGCACTTGCAGTGCAACGATGCCAGAGTTCTTACCGATGCGGTCGATGCCAAATCGCGCTAGCACGTCGCTCGAGTCGCCCTTCTGATTCACGAAGCACACTGCCGCCGCGCCCTTGTCGCGCGCCGTCGTCATCTTGGTGCGGAGCGACGAAACGGCCTTCAGTGCCTCGTCCTTTTCGGCCCACTTAGGCAGGCCACGCAGTATGATAACAACCTTGCCCTTCACGTCGACGTCCTTGTAGTCGTCGTACGTCGCATGCGACGAGCTAAGGCCATAACCGGCAAAGACGACGTCGCCCGTCACCGTTTTCGAATCACTAAAGCCGTATGGCTGATAGTCCACACCAAGCTTCCATGCCGTCTTCGTGGGCTTTGTCATTTCTAGCGGAACGCCGGGACGTTCAACAAGCACGCTAAAGGTGACGTTGTTGTTCTTGCCTAGCGACACCGACGTTGTGGTAGTAAACGACTGCCGCATTGAGCCGTTCACGGGTTGCAGGCCGGCCTTGGTAAAGGCCGCCTCGATATAGGCGGCTGCCCGATCAATGCCGTCCGTGCCGGGAGCGCGTCCGCCGTACTCGGGCGACGCCAACGTGCGAACATCTTCGAGCATTCGTTGCGCTTCGGGTGTCGATGCAGTTTGCGCAACAAGAACCATCACTGCCAAGGGCAGTGCAAGCAGGAGGGAGGCGATTCTCTTCATCCTGCGAAAATACGCCTGCGTCACCACGTCACCACGTCACCGCGTCACCACGTCACCACGTCACCGCGTCACCACGTCACCACGTCACCGCGTCACCACGTCACCATACACGAACCACCGATGAACCGCATTCGGGAAGGAACGGCGATATTGCGCCCATGAAGTCTGGTTTGCGAGGATTGGCGTCCGACACGCTCGTGTATGGTGTAAGCACCATCCTTCAGCGATTCCTCACGTTTTTGCTTACGCCACTCTATTCGAACGTCATGACGCCCTCGCAGGTGGGCGACGTTGCGTCGCTCTATGCTGTGATTGCAATAGTGAACATTGCCTACTCGCTGGGAATGGAGCCGGCCTTCATGCGGTTTTTCGACAAGGCCGATGTGGTGGCAAGCAACCGAGCGTTTGGCGTGGCCATGCGAACCGTTACGGTGCTGGGTCTTGGAATCACGCTATGTACCGTTCTAGGCGCACCGTGGGTGGCAACGTCGCCGCTGTTGCAACTTGGCGACGGAGGAGCATCCATTGTGGCGATTGCCGCCTTTATTCCTCTTGCCGATGCTCTTGTGTTAATGCCGTTTGCGCGGCTGCGCATGCAGCAGCGTCCCAAGCAATTTGCGCTCCTGCGCTTGCTAGCCGTTGTTATTAACGTTGCCCTGAACGCCGTGTTCTTGCTTGTGTTCAACATGGGCGTGGCAGGCGTTGTGTGGGCTGGGCTCCTTTCGTCGGCAGGCATTGCCATCGTCTTTCTGCCACAGATACTTCGTGGGTTACGCGAGCGATTTGATCGAACATTATTCCGCGACATGGTTCGATTTGGATTACCCACCGTGCCTTCGAGCATATCGGGCATGCTTATTCAAGTTGCCGACAAGCCCATCGTGCTCATGTTGTTAGGCCGCACGGCTGTGGGCTTGTATCAAACGAATTTCCGGTTGGCCTTGCCCATGATGATGCTGGTTACGGTGTTCGAATATGCATGGCGTCCGTTCTATCTTAACCATCGCGACGATGCCGACGCGCCGCAGTTATTTGCGCGAGTCATGGTGCTGTTTTCGGCTGCCTGTGGGGCGGTATTTCTCCTTACGGCGCTTGCAATGCCGGCGGTGGTGGCGTTGCCCATCGGCGGGGGGACGCTTATTCACCCGTCGTTTTGGTCGGCCCTTCCAATTGTACCCATCATACTTGCGGCATATTTTCTTAACGGCATAACGGTAAATCTTGCTGCTGGCTTCCACATTGCCAAACGCACGTCGGTTCTGCCTCTTGCCACGGGCGTGGCTGCTGGTGTGGGCGCCATTGCCACGCTGACCCTTATCCCCATTCTTGGACTAGAGGGGGCAGCGTGGGCCAAGGTTGTGGCCTACGGAGCCAGCGTGGTGGTAATGGCGGTGTGGCTGCCGCGGGTGTATGCCATACGGTATGCATGGGGTCGGGTAGCTGCGGTAGCGGTAGTGGCGGGGCTATTGTACTTCGGCGCAATTCACATTCCCGCCCAGGGCCTATGGCGTATTGCCATTGCTGTTGCTGCCACGGCCGTCTATGCGGCCTGCGTGTGGCCTATAACGCGGCTACGCCGCGGGTACATGCCTGCGGCATAGGTACGTGCTTCGCACAGTTACGGCCTTCGGCCAGCGACGTGCTTCGCACAGCGACGTGCTTCGCACAGTTACGGCCTTCGGCCAGCGACGTGCTTCGCACAGCGACGGCCTTCGGCCAGTTACCACCACCCCACAGACCCGGCGTCTCGCCGGGACCGCCTCCGGCGGTGAATAATCGTAAGGCCGGGACCGCCCCACAGACCCGGCGTCTCGCCGGGACTGCCTCCGGCGGTACATAATCAAATTGTGCTTCTTCATATTTCCCCTGGGCCGCCGGAGGCGGTTCCGACCAGAGGCCGGGACCGGAGTCGTCCTCTTGCTGGAGCAGCGGTAATGCCAGAGGCAAGGTTGCATAGGGCGACGTGTGTTAACTAATAGAATAGTGAACCAACCTTACATTGCGCTACCAACACACTCACCACCGCCGGAGGCAGTCCCTGCGAGACGCAGGGTCTGTGGGTTTGGCCAAATTCCAGCCCGCC
>JALHPC010000005.1:88080-95018 GCA_022842685.1 Candidatus Kapaibacterium sp. | reverse complement strand
CGACTTCGCAACCGAAACGCTTGTGCGCCGATTTCGCAGTGATAATGCGCTGCAGGTTGTCGACGATGACGGTGACGCGCGCTTGACGCCCGTTATCGTTCGCGTTCAGGATCGAGTACAGAACGTTCAGGGGGACTTGGAGGGCCAACGACGTCTCGTGGTGGCTGTCGATGTAGAATATTTCGACGCTGTCAAGAATCGTCAAGTCTGGCGACGTACCTTCGAAAACTTCGATGTGTACGATGCTCAGAACGCCGCCTCCGACCGCCCTCGCGCTGCCCGCGAAGCCTTACAACGCATTGTCGACGACATCCTCCTAGCCGTGGTGTCTGACTGGTAATGCACGCTGTGGGCAAACGGTATCACCGTCCATCGCTCACAACTTTTCGCTCGCAGCATTACCCATGGAAGCATTTCTTCTTCTGACGTACTTCATCGCCCTATGCGTCCTGTTCGCCTATGGTCTTCATGGCCTGGTGATGATCTACTACTACCACAAGGTTGAAGCCAACAAGAAATCGGCACCGACACCGCCGCTGACGTCGTTCCCAATGGTCACGATACAGCTTCCCGTGTTCAACGAAATGTACGTGGTCGATCGACTTGTAAAAGCCGTGTGTGATATCGATTATCCGAAGGAACGAATGGAGATTCAGTTGCTTGATGACTCAACCGACGAAACGGTTGATGTATCTCGCAAGCTCGTAGAGCAGTATGCTGCGCAGGGCTTCGACATCAAGCACATCCACCGAACCAACCGCCAGGGCTACAAGGCGGGCGCACTGAAAGAAGCCCTCGAGGTTGCCAAAGGTGAGTTCGTAGCCATCTTCGATGCCGACTTCGTACCAAAGACTGACTTCCTGAAGAGTACACTGCCGCATTTCTCGCATGACCGTATTGGCATGGTGCAAACTCGCTGGGAACACCTTAACGAAGAGTACAGCTTTCTTACGCGCGCCCAAGCGCTTGCCCTTGATGGCCACTTCGTAATTGAACAACAGATTCGTAACAAGGCCGGCTTCTTTATTAACTTCAATGGTACGGCGGGCGTATGGCGCAAGCGTACCATCCTGGATGCCGGGAATTGGCACTCAGACACACTTGCCGAAGACCTCGACTTGTCGTATCGAGCTCAACTACGGGGCTGGAAGTTTGTTTTCCTGAACGACGTAACGAGTCCTGCAGAGCTTCCTGCCGATATCAACAGCCTGAAGACGCAGCAATTCCGTTGGACGAAGGGTGCTGTCGAGACAGCCAAGAAGCTTCTGCCAACAGTTTGGGGTAGCGCACTACCACTTAAGGTGAAGTTGGAGTGTACCATTCACCTTACAAGCAACCTCGTGTTTCCCTTTATCATGATGGTGGCGTTTCTTAATGTGCCTCTTGTAGTGGTAAAGAATACGACCACAGTGTACAACCCAGTGTTTGCCCTGATGTCAATCTTTGTGCTCGCTTCGATTTCGACATTCATGTTCTATCTGTATGCTCAGCGAGCCATCCATGCCGACTGGCGCCGCAGGTTGTTACTGTTCCCCGTGTTCATGGCTGGGTCGATGGGTCTTGCCGTGAATAACACTCGCGCAGTTCTTGAAGCGCTCGTTGGAAAGAAAACTGAGTTCAAGCGCACTCCGAAGTATCGCATCGTTGAAAGTAACGATGACTGGCGCAAGAAGCGCTACGTGCAAAAGAAGATTCACTGGGCCGTTATTGTCGAACTTGCATTGGCAACCTACTTCGTGCTGGGCATTGCCATGTCGGTTAGCTATCTTGAAATTGCTGCCATCCCGTTCCAAGTGATGTTCCTAACGGGATTCGGAACAGTGGGCATGCTCTCGCTGCGCCACGCTATGGGCCGCTAGTCTGTTGCATGCAGCGGTTACGTAGTATGCCTGCATGGAGCCTTGCCGCCATGGTGGTTGTGGCTTGCCTTGCAATCATGTGTACGCGCATGCCGTTCTTGTTCGAGGTTAAGGGGAGCCGCTGGCTGTACGACCTAGCTGCTTACGATGCCGCAGCTCGAGCAGTGGCGCACGGACATTCTCCATACAATCTTGGTGCGTTAGCACAGTATGCCGACAGCGTCGTTCCAAACGTGTTTGCCTACGTCTACACGCCCGTGCTTGCTGTTCTATTACAACCAACTGCAGATTGGGGGATGGCGACACTACAGCCCGTTTGGTTGTTGTTCTCAAGTGTTGCAGCTGCTGCGTTAGTGCTTCTTATCACTAGTCCGCTACCAAGTGGTGAACACAAGGTATTGCCATGGTCGCAGTCGATTTCGCTCGGCCACGGCGCCAAAGCAATTGCTCTAATTGGCATCCTGCCCATTCATTACACGTTGCTCAGTGGGCAGATGGAGGTATTCACGGTGTTACTGCTGGTTGCAGCACTGCGACTGCATATGGACGGACAACCTGTTGGTGCAGGTGTCGTACTCGGCGTTATGCTCGTTCTAAAACACGCGGCCCTGCCAATCCTACCCTTCTTCTTGCTCATTCCACCTAGAGCCACCGTGTTCTACAGCGCTATTGCCGCAGTTGCATTGGCCGGTGTAACTGTCGTGCTGGGCTATGGTCCGCTCTGGGCCGACTTCCTTACGTGGTCATCTGCCATGTCGCTAGTAAACGCGTCGGCACTTGGCCTCGACCCCTACAACCCCTACAACGTAAGTCTCGGCTCTGCCTTCATTCGAATGGGGCTCCGGTCAAACACGTGGTTCGTTGTGCCCGGAGTAACCGCTTGGGCACTCTCGATGCTGGCATTAGCATGGAATGCACGTCGTGGTCGACTCGACACGTTGCAAGCGTTTGCCGTTGCGGCGCTTGCGTCGGTGATAGCACTGCCCTTTACATGGACACACCACTTGCTGTATTTGGCACCAGCATGCGCTGCCGTAGCCGTTGGGCGCGTACAGGATGCGGCATTTCGACGTACCATCTATGTGCTCCTTTTGGTGATGCAGCTTGCTCCGGGAATGCCACTGATTCGCGTTGTACAGATGTTCGGCTTCGACCCCGTAGGTGACGCCCACGCCCTTACTGTTGCCCTAGCACTTGCTACCGTTCTAGCGGCCATGGTGATGCGCCTGTTCACGGTGCAGCGTATCGCACCGCAAATGGGTCTATCGTAGTCATGTGAGTCTGATTCCTGAATTTCGCCTGCGCCGCGGCCTGCGGTCTTCAATCACCATTACCGCACTGTATCCATGAAGCTGGTTTCATACCTCTCCTCACAAGCTCCACGCGTCGGCATTCTTGTCGGCAATGTCGTTATCGACCTCGTTCAGGCGCGCGACGCGTTTGCACACCATGGTGCGCTATCGTCGGACGTTGCTCCAACCGACATGATCGCCTTCCTTCGTGGCGGCGAGGCAGCCATGGCCGACGCACGCGCCATCGCTGCGTGGCACCAAGGAGGTGCAACAGGATCTTGGGCTGTCGATGTTGCTGGCGTAGAACTTCTTGCGCCAGTGCCGCGACCTACGTCCATGCGCGACGGTTATGCTTTTCGCCAACACGTCGAAGCTGCGCGCCGCAATCGTGGCCTTGAGATGATAGCCGAGTTTGATGAGATACCAATCTTCTATTTCACGAATCATCAAGCTGTCTATGGCCCCGGCAACATTCCTGTGCGCGAGCTTCATTGCCAGCAACTCGATTTCGAGTTAGAAGTGGCTATCGTTATTGGCAAGGAAGGTCGAAACATCAGTGTAGCCGATGCTGATTCCTACATTGCCGGACTTATGGTGATGAACGACTGGAGTGCTCGTGCTCTGCAAATGCAAGAAATGAAGTTGAATCTTGGCCCTGCAAAAGGAAAGGACTTTGCAACGTCGCTCGGGCCATGGCTCGTTACCGTCGATGAGCTAGCACCATATCGCATAGACACCCCCAATGGCGCATCCTTCGATTTAACGATGACGACAACAGTCAATGGTACCGAGGTTTCACGCGGCAACGTTAAGGATATGTCGTGGACCTTTGCACAGATTATCGAGCGCGCGTCGTACGGTGTTACTCTGTATCCTGGCGACGTTATCGGCTCGGGCACGTGTGGCACCGGGTGCTTTTTAGAGCTCAACGGCTCGAAGGTCTACGACCCAGCGTGGTGGCTTAAGCCAGGCGACGATGTTGTGTGCACCATCGATGCCCTTGGTGCGCTTCACAACACTGTTGTTATGGAGCAACTGTAAACGCCGTAGTCCTAAATCGCTGTTGCGTACCTAGCTTAAGCAGGTAGCCACCACCAGCAAGCCCACGTACGTTAAGGTCGAACGCGTCGATCGGTACGACGTCGCCTTCGGCAATCACCCTACCTTCAACGTTATACACGGCCCATCGTTCTTGCAGCTGAGATGGGGCGTCGTTGTACACACGGATGCCCGTTGGTGTGGCGCGCACGCGCAGCGTGCGCTGCGCCGGTGCCCCTTGATCAACTACGCTGGTTGTACCTGTCTCATGAACGAACAGTCCGGTTTGCATGGCAAGGAAGAGCTTGCCGGTGGTAGGTTGGTAGCGAAAGATCCAGGCGTTTTTGACTGTATCGTCAGTGTTGCTGCGTCCCCACGGGAAGTCGGTGTACTGCGTCCACGACCTACCGCCATCGCGCGATGAAGCTAGCAGTCCATCGCCCTTGATAACGGTGGGTTGCGTCTCGATTCGAAAGCCGCCAACCCATACCTCTTCGCCTTCGGGACGAGGCACGAGCTCGATTGCCCATAGCGAGGTATCGGGAAAGGCGGTGAGCTGCCACGTGGCCCCATCGTCGACCGATTTCCACAGGCCGCCATTGCCCGCGACGTTTTCTGGGCTGGAAATGGCGGCAACGGCCCAAACGGTGCCGGGGCTGCGAAGGGAGTGGACAATCTTGGGAAACTCGGTGTCGCGCTTGATGGTGAGACTGCCACCGAGCCTCGACTGCGTAAACGTCATTCCTCCGTCGGTCGACCGCATGATAACGCCACCCAAACAACCAAGTAACACCAGGTTGGGATCGTGTGGGCTAAGCGTAATGGTGCAAATGCGAGTGGTAGTATTGCGAGGGATGGTGGTAAGCAGGGACCACGTCTCGCCCTTATCGGTGCTGCGGTAGACGCCATTTACGTCCGAACCACGTGCTGCGTAAAACACATCGGGGTTCTGATGCGAGGCAACGATGGCGTCAGAGATAAACCACGATCGCGTAAAGCCGTCGGCAAACACACGAGTGAACGATGCGCCCGAGTTCGTGGAGCGACGGATGCCGTCGAAGCGCCATCCGCCAACGATGTAGATGTTGGTATCGACAGCATGCTGGGTGGCCGAAGTGATAACGTTGCCAGAGTTACCGATCTCGCCGGTAGCCACGAGTGCCCACGATTGGCCCCCATCGGTAGTATGATAGGTTTGATGCTCGGCATTACCAATCCACACCTTGTTTGGGTCGAGTGGGTTAAGTACGACGGTATGCGACAATTCGCGAAGGAGTGGCGTAAACGTCTGTGCGCTTACCGCATGCGCAAGAGCAAAGGCCAAGGTAACGACGAGGCAGTAGCGAAGCATGGAAATGTGGGACGAATCACCGGATGATAGTTGTGGTAGCATGACCCCATTCGGTGCGAATGGTTACGGCATAGAGGCCATGTGCAAGCGGGGGAAGCGCTACGATGGCACTGCCACCGGTTGTGGGAACAGATGACGCAAAGACCGCTGCACCGTGAATCGTAAGCACTTCAACGTGGCATGATGCCCCCTGAAGCAAATCACTCGAGGCAAGGTGAAGTGCGTTGCCGTTAATGAAGGCACGAATAGGTAGGGGGCGCGCTGCCTCGTTGACGCTCATGATTGGACTAGTGGCAAACAGGCCACTCTCAGTTGCCATCAAGATCGTTGGTGAACCAGGAATCCAGGCAGACTGGATGTCGCGAACGTTGCCGAGGAATTCGTCGGCAAAGTCGCGAACCCATGGAATCGTTCCAGTTTCCGACCAGTTGGCACCACCGTCTACAGAGCGGCGAACGTAGGTACTTCCTACGATTTCGGCCGGAGCGGGGAAGAACGACGCACCACCAACGTAGAGTTCGTCGAAGGCATTAGGGCCAGGAATCGCTTCGATGGCATTGAGACTAACGTTGTCAAGTGCAATGCGCTCCCAGGTAACTCCCCAGTCTGTGCTCTTAACTACACCGCCGTTGTTAGGTACGTTAGCAGGGACGTATTTCAGGCAGACGGCATAGACCGTGCCCGGCGTAGTGGGGCTCCATACGAAACGCGACACGTCGCCATCGGGGTGATCGGCAATACGCTGTGCTACGGAGAACGTACGACCTCCGTCGGTAGAGCGGTGAACCTCTGCGAGGCGGCCGCTGGCCAGAATGATATTCGTTGAATCGGGGGCGATGGTAATGGCTCGGGCTCGGTCGGTGGTTCTGGTTGTAGAGATCATCGACAACGAGTCCCATGTTGCCCCACGATTGGTTGAGCGATACACGATCATCGGCGTATGGCGCAGGGCGTAAAGCGTATCCGGCGACTCAGGGTGGGCGATTAAACCGTCGCTGATTACGTGGAATCGACGTAGCGAAGCGTCCGAGGCCACCGTCTGCCAGGTTTCACCACCGTCGGTACTGCGGCTAATGCCTTCGTGGCCTTCGCCTGCTGCGAGGACAATGTTTGTGTCGATCGGGTGTACGAGCATCGACGTCATGAAGGCGTCGCCACCCAGTGAGCCGATGGCCCCCTCTTCCCACAGGGCACCGCCGTTGATGGTCTTGTAAAATGCTCTGCCGATGCCCCCTACATAGATTGTGTTGGGGTTACGTGGGTTCACGGCAATCGAAGACGTCATTTGGCCGGCGATGATGGACGTCCAACCTTGAGAATGCACGTTCAACGAGGAGCCGACTAACGACAGGGTAACGAAAGTAGCAAGCAGGAGCCAAGGTTTCATGGATAGCGCTG